>NZ_JBMLSK010000114.1:0-1941 GCF_049240545.1 Roseateles sp.
GAAGTCAGGAACAGCCGGGTTCTATGGAGGCGACAAGTATTCTGACGCGGGGGGGGAGTTCTGACTGGGCACCAGGCCGAGCCAAGCGCCGAACTGCCTGGCGTTGTCGAATGGCTTGAAGTCACCCACGCTGGCCACCAGCGCCGAAGCGCCAATCGGCCCGATGCCCTGCAGCGCGGCGGCCTTGCTGACGCGCTCGTCGCTGCGGGCGTGGGCTTCGATGCGTTCGTCGCACCACTTCATCTGCAGGTCCAGATCGATCCAGTGCAGGTGCGCACGCTGCAGCACCAGACGGGCGATGCCGGTGGGCTCGTTGCTGGCGTCTTCCAGCACTTCGGCCAGTACTCGGCCAAGCGCCTCGGGGCTCTGCGGGAAGACCAAGCCGAACTCGGCCAGCACGCCGCGGATGCGGTTGATCAGCGCGGTGCGCTCGGCCTTGTAGCCCTCGCGCAGCCGGTGCACGCTGAGCTGGCCCTGCTGCTCGGCCGTCTTCACCGCAACAAACCGCATGTGCGGCCGGCCCGCGGCCTCGCAGATCGCCGCCGCATCGTTGGCGTCGTTCTTCCCGCTCTTGCCGGCCATGCGGTACGGCGTGACGAAGTGGCCCGCAATCAGCCGCGCATCCAGGCCCAGCAGACGCAGGCGTCGGGCCGCGTGGTGTGCGCCACCGCAAGCTTCCATCGCCACCAGGCAGCCAGCGGGCAACTCTGCACACCAGGCAAAGAACCGCTCCGGCGCCATCGGCTTGGCCAGCAGCTTGCGGCCCGACCGATCCACCGCATGCACCTGGAACACGCGCTTGGACAAATCCACCCCTGCCCGTGCGGCCGCGCCGCGTGTAACCTGCGTCATGACTTCCCCTTTCCGATCAGATTGAACTTCCGCAACTCAATCTTGGTACCTCGATACCGTTACTGGACTGGGGAAGTCCCTTTCATTCGTTAGGCTTCACAACCAACTACCTCGCCATGCCCACGCTCTACACCGTCAGCTACCCTGAAGTCGCGCCAGAGGACTTGTCGTTCATGGAGCGATTTCGTCAACTGCACGATCTTCCCTACCTTGATGTTGTCGCGGCACACTTCACGATGGTCTTCAGTTGCAAGACCATTGAGCTGGCGGAATACACCAAGCACATCGAAGCTGTCGCAAGACAGTCAGAACCTATCCGCTTCTCCTGTAAGTACGCAATGCTGGGTGCTGACGATTTCGATGACACAGCGTATGTCTTTCTTGTCCCTGATGAAGGGTACTCTGGCATCTCGCTGCTTCACGACCGTCTTTACACCGGCCTGCTTCAGCCATTCTTGAAGCTTGATGTACCGTTCGTCCCACACATCACGATCGGAACACTGAAGGACCGCTCTGCAGCCAAGGCACTCTGCGATGAACTGAACCGTACTGGCGTGCATATCGAAGGCACTCTTCGGGCACTGACCATCGGCGCGCTGGAAGACGGAAAACTCAAGAACCTGTCATCGCACGCGCTCGGTAAAGCCTCTTTTAAGAAAAACCCCTCAAGTGACTGATGCGCAAGGCGTTTTTCATGCGGCCTGCGGTGCGGCGACGAGTTGCATGCCGAGCTTGTTGGCACGCTGGGACAGCTGGCGCAGCACCCGTTCGCGGTATCGCTCCTCGTAGCAGGCCTGGCCTTGGTCGGTGTACTCCTCGCCCTTGGTCAGCATCGTGTAGATGAGCCGGGCGAACTTGTGCGCGGCAGCGGCCACCGCCTCGAGCGGCCCCGCTCCTGCCAGCCAAAGCCGGAGTACCATCACACCATGCACGTCATCAAGGGCACCGTCGTAGAGGGGAAGATCGTCCTCAACCGAGGCGCGCTCCCTGAGGGCGCTGAGGTTGGCGTGTTCGTCGCGCAGCAAGAGGGTAGTGTTAGCCTGTCGACGTTGCTCCAGAAGGAACTGGAAGACGCCTTGGACGAAGCAG
>NZ_JBMLSK010000115.1:0-3192 GCF_049240545.1 Roseateles sp.
CGGTAGGCGTTCTTCAGGTAGGTCTTGCGGTCGGATTGCTTGATGTTCTGCCAACCGTTGCCCACAAAGGAGTGGTGCCGCCACCCGTCAGGCGCGTAGCGGAAGTCGCCGTCCCACACGACACATGCCCAATCGAGTTCGAGCCCTTGTACATGGAACTCGGTGGCCACGTCCTCGAGGTAGAAGGAGGAGCGCACATCGTCAGGTGGGTTCAGGAACCAGTTGACCGGATCCATCGGTGTCTTGACGTCGATGGCATGGGGCTTGAGGCGTTGTGCCTGGGACGACACGACGATGCCGTAGCGCTCGCTGCCGCGCGCCTTCGACTTCAACCAGCCACGTGCCTTGTGGACATCGCGCGTGATGCAGATCGGGTATCTATGGCCGAACTCCCGGTACAGGCGGGCCGCATCGCCAGCCTCCAGGTCGAGCACCTTCTTGACAAAGGCAGAGAGGCTCTCCGCCCTGAACGATCGCATCGAAACCGACAGGTGGAGGTCTTCGTTGAAGTGCACGTTCTCACGGCCCTCAATGGCCACCAAGGCGGCGCCTGAGGCGTACTCTGAGTCCCGCAGACGCGGGGACACGTGGATGTGCCAATCGGGAAACGTCGTCGTCACCGCCTTGATCCACTCTGCGATACCGGCCTCGCCCGTGTTGATCTCTTGCCCGCCGCCAATGAGGCAGACAACCACTGCCCAGTCCGGGTGCCGATCCAGGCAGGAGATCAGGAACTCCGGCTCGGAACGGTTGAAGTTCGGCAAGCCCTTCTTCCGCTTCATGAAGTCCGTTGTCTTCTCCTGGTTCCAGGCCCGCTGCGCCTCGTCAAAGATCGCCACGCGGTCGACTGGCGGACCAGGGTCCTTGATGTATTCGTCGCGGAAATGGTGAACGGCCTGGATGAATCCCTTCACCGCCTGCCGCGCACTTGCCTTCGTCGTCCTCTGTCCCTGCGCCTTGGTCCGGGAAACCTTGTCACGCGCAAGAGCCTCGCTCAGGATGGCCACCAGCGGGCCGTTGCCGGAGAGGTACACCGAGTGCAGGTCGCTTTTCGCGTCCATGTACTTCGTTGCAATGTCGAGACCCACCAAGGTCTTGCCAGCACCCGGAACGCCGGTCACAAGGCAGATCACTTTCACGCCTTGATCCCTGGCGCCCTGGATGATCCGGCTGATGGCGGCAGAGGTTCTCGCGAGGTTGGTCGCACCGGCGTCGCTTCGCGCGATGCTCTCCACCGAGTGGCCGCCGTAGAGCGCAGTCGCAGCCTCGACGATGGTGGGCGTTGGCTTGTAACGGCCGGCTTCCCAGTCACCCACCGCGATCTGCTCTCCCGTTGAGTCTGCGACCACGGCCTCCATCGCTGAGAACAGACGGTCGGGCGAAATCAACAACGGAGCGCGCACGCCATCATCGTGGTTGCCGTAGCGAAAGAGGGACTCCTGGGCCACAGAACCGGTCGCAATCAGGATCGGTGCAATCTGGAGTGCGTGGCTGGATTCGTGGAAGTTCTTCAGGTCAAGTGCGTAATCCCAGACCTGATCGATCGCAGACCGGTTGAAGTGCGACTCACCCACCTTGAACTCGATCACGAAGATGACGTGATCAACCACCACTACCGCATCGATCCGCTTGCCCACACGCGGCACCACGAACTCGAAAAAGAGGTGGCCACGCCTCCGGAAGGCTGGCAAGCATTCCTTGAGCAGTCGTATCTGATCATTCCAGGCATCGCGCTGCGCCAGGTCGACAGAAAACTCACTGGCGTCAGTGAGCCGCCCGATGATCTGAGTGGGCAAGAACTCAAGAAACTCGTCGATCGAGGCCGAAAAACAGGCGCGCGATATGCGACCAGTTGGTACGGCTGACTGCTCGGGTTGAAGATCCACGCTCGCCGGCTTGGGGTTGTAGGTTCTCAGAATAGATGAGGCTGTTCAGCTCTCGAGTGCGTCAGCGGTGGTCGTTCTCATGCTGGTCCCTCGCTGCGAGCAACACGACATCGTTGCTGCGAATCGCGAACAAGACAACACAACCGCCATGGCCGAAGGGGATGATGATCTCCCGGAACTGCCGGTGCGCGTCAGCTCGGCGGCAGGTGTGTGGCGCGAAGGCGCGGATTCCCATCGCGCGCTCCACCGCATCGCGGAACCTGAAGAGGCAGGTGTCGTCTGGCGTATTGCTCGCCAGCTCTCGTTGCACGATGTGCTCCTCAAGGCGCTCGACGTCTTCCTGGAAGGTGACCGTCGGAACAACTCGAAACCGTTCGCTCACCCAGCGGTCCGCTTGCTCTTGGCCGCCGCAGCCTCACGGATACGCTGCTGTGCTGCATGGGCACGTTGGGTCATGCCAGCCAATAAGTCCTCGGCGGTCAACAGGCCCACGCCCTTGGCAGCGCTGCGCAACGCCACCTTCGCCCGGGCCATAGCGGCGTTCTGCTCGGCGCGAAACTCGGCCTCTCTGCAGACCGCGCCCTCGATGAATTGCGTCAGCGACTCGCCCTCCCGAAGCACAGCCTCGAGGCGGGCCTTCGTCTCGGGTGCGACGCGGATGGGTGGCAGTGTGGCGGAACGACTCATCAAGGAAATGTATAGCTTTTGAAATACGTCAACAAGCTTTGCCCATGAGTGCCGCAGGCCGCCGAAGCAATTACTCCGACGCACAGACGTGACAAGGACTTGGTGCGGGGCGCGCCGCAAGAATTGCGTCGCGAACATCAGAGTTGCTGCGACTCGCGCGGCGCCGCGCCAAAGTTGTTGCTTCGCCCCTGCAGGCACTGCGTGATGGAAACTCCCGGGGGCGTGCGCCAACGCACAGAGCATCTGCCAGACAAGGCCTAGATCGGAGCACGCGAGGCCATGCCGATGTGCGCTGACCTGCCTCGCTTGCCCAACCCGCGCCGTGAGTCCAGCGATCACGGAGTTTCCCCACCCACCCACCCAACGCCTGTTCTCAGGTTGACGGGGGAGCGTGATGGCCTCCTGACCGAAATCGACCTTTGAACCGCTGACGCCCGAGTTCGACAGCTACCAGGCTCAGAAGTGGCGAGACCATCAATCAATTCAGGCACTTAATGTGGAAGTCTTCCATGACCCGGGGCGTTGCCCCACATCATGAAAGTTAGCTCCTCAGATGGGGGAATTCTTGTAATGGCACGTTTTATAGGGTTTGTACCTGTTTCTTGCATGTAATTCAGAT
>NZ_JBMLSK010000116.1:0-2519 GCF_049240545.1 Roseateles sp.
TGTTGAATTGCACTGAATTTTGACCCACTTAGGGAAGTGATTTGCATTAGAAATTGATCCACGTCTAACCACTATCCTGCTTATTTTTTGAGCAGGAGCATGAAGGAGTGATTGACGTGGCAATGTTGAGCTTAATTCGGCGCCTGCACATGCGCGAAGGTGTTTCGCTTCGCGGTATTGCAAGACGCACGGGAGTCTCCCGAAACACTATCAAGAAGTATTTGGTCGGCCAAGTGGTCGTGCCGCGCTATAAACCGCGCCCAAGCCGGTCAAAGCTGGCACCCTACGCCGAACAGCTTATCGTCCGGCTCAAGACTGCTGCCAAGGCATCACGCAAACAGCGCAAGAGCTTGAAGCAGATGTACCGCGAGCTGACGGGCCTGGGATATGAAGGCTCCTACGACCGCGTCGCTTGCTTTGCCAAACGCTGGCGCGAGCAGCAAATCGAGACAGCCAGAACCACCGGACGCGGCACCTTTGTGCCGCTCACCTTCGCTCCCGGCGAAGCCTTCCAGTTTGACTGGTCAGAAGACTGGGCTGTCATCGCCGGTGAGCGCACCAAACTCCAAGTGGCGCACTTCAAACTCGCCCACAGTCGCGCCTTCATGCTGCGCGCCTATCTTCTCCAGACCCATGAAATGCTCTTCGATGCTCACCACCATTGCTTGACCGCACTAGGCGGCGTGGCCCGCCGCGGCATCTACGACAACATGAAGACTGCCGTCGACAAGATTGGCGTCGGTAAAGCACGCGACGTCAACGCACGCTTCGCCGCCATGGTCAGCCACTACGTCTTTCAGGCAGAGTTCTGTAACCCGGCCTCCGGCTGGGAGAAGGGCCAGGTCGAGAAGAATGTCCAAGATGCCAGGCATCGTATCTGGCATCAGGTCAATGACCGCAATACCCCAGCCTTTACATCCTTGGCGGCATTAAATGATTGGCTCACCCAACGCTGCCAAACGCTATGGGCGGAGATCCGGCATCCCGAGGAGATCGACCGGACCATTGCCGAGACCTGGGAAGAGGAACGTAAACACCTCATGGCCTTGCCGCCGGCATTCGATGGCTTCATCGAGCATATCAAGCGCGTGTCACCAACCTGCCTGATTCACTTGGAGCGCAACCGCTACAGCGTGCCGGCCAGCTTTGCCAACCGGCCGGTTAGTGTCAGGCTCTATGCCGACCGGATCGTGGTGGCCGCTGAGGGCAATATCATCGCCGAGCATCAGCGCCTGATCAACCGCGACCACAATGCTGGCCACACCGTCTACGACTGGCGGCACTACTTGGCGGTGTTGCAACGCAAACCCGGCGCCATTCGCAACGGCGCGCCATTCACCACCTTGCCGGAGGGTTTCAAGCAACTGCAGACGGTATTGATGAAGCGCCCAGGGGGCGACCGCGAAATGGTCGATATCTTGGCGTTGGTGCTGCACCACGACGAGTCCGCCGTCTTGTGCGCGGTCGAGCTTGCCCTTGAATCGGGGGCGGCGTCAAAACAGCACATCCTGAACATCCTAAGTCGACTGGTCGAAGGCAGTGCGCCACAGCCGATCGCCACCCCCGCGCCGCTCTCATTGAAGGTTGAACCCGAGGCGAACGTGACCCGCTACGACACGCTCAGGCCGGCGGCCCAATCGGGAGGCCGTTATGCAGCCTGAGGCGATGATCATGATGATGAAATCGTTGAAGTTGACGGGAATGGCGCAAGCCGTTGCCGACTTAAGCCAGCAAGGCTCGCCCGCCTATCAGGCGGCCTTACCCATTCTGGGCAACCTGTTGAAGGCAGAAGTCGCCGAGCGAGAGGTCCGCTCGGTGGGCTATCAACTGAAGGTGGCGAAGTTCCCCGCCCATCGGGATCTGGCCGGCTTCGACTTTAGTCAGAGTCGGGTCGATGAAGGTTTGATCCGGCAATTGCACACCGGTGCCTTCATCGACAGCGCGCATAACGTGGTGCTGGTGGGTGGCCCAGGAACGGGCAAGACACATCTGGCGAGCGCAATTGGCGTGCAGGCGATTACCCATTTACATAAGCGGGTGCGCTACTTCTCGACCGTTGAGCTGGTGAACTTGCTGGAGCAGGAGAAGGCGGCGGGCCGCGCGGGTCATCTGGCATTCAGGCTGCTATACGCTGACCTTGTCATTCTCGATGAGCTGGGCTATTTGCCGTTTAGCCAGTCAGGCGGAGCGTTGTTGTTTCACCTGATTAGTAAGCTCTATGAGCACACCAGCATCATCATTACGACGAACTTGAGCTTCGGAGAATGGCCATCAGTCTTCGGCGATGCCAAGATGACGACGGCGTTACTGGATCGGTTGACTCATCATTGCCACATTGTAGAAACTGGCAACGACTCCTACCGCTTCAAGAACCGAGATACCGAACTAAAACCCACTCAACGCATCAAGCGAGAAAGGAAATCCACAAAAATATCCACAGAAGAAGCGTAAATTCGTACCAATTCAGGTGGGTCAAAATTCAATGCAATTGGTGGGTCAGATTTCGATGCAATTCAACA
>NZ_JBMLSK010000117.1:0-1370 GCF_049240545.1 Roseateles sp.
GTGAACCGCCCCGGGAATCGTGGAGGCTGGTTGGTTTAAGTTGAGGCCACCTGCGCGGCCTCGCTGGCGAGTTGCCGCCAGTAGTTTGCCTCAGCCTCTGCCGGAGGGATGCCCCCAATCGGCGTGAGCAGTCGGGTGTGATTGAACCAGTGCACCCATTGCAGGGTGGCCAGTTCCACGGCTTCCCTGGTCTTCCAGGGGCGCCGGCGGTGAATCAGTTCGGCCTTGTACAGGCCATTGATGCTCTCGGCCAGCGCGTTGTCGTAGCTGTCGCCACGGCTGCCCACTGAGGGCTGGATGCGGGCTTCGGCCAGCCGCTCGGTGTAGCGAATGGAGAGGTATTGCGAGCCCCTGTCGCTGTGATGGACCAATGCATCGGCATCGGGCCTGCGCTCGTACAAAGCCTGCTCCAGCGCATCGAGCACGAAGTCCGTCTGCATGGTGCTGCTCACGCGCCAGCCGACGATGCGCCGGGCAAAGACGTCGATGACAAAGGCCACGTACAGCCAGCCCTGCCAGGTCGAGACGTAGGTGAAGTCCGAGACCCACAACTGGTTGGGCCGTTGGGCCTTGAACACCCGGTTGACGTGGTCTAGCGGACACGGCGCCGCCTTGTCTGGCACCGTGGTGCGCACGCCCTTGCCCCGGCGAGCTCCCTGCAGGCCCATGGCGCGCATCAGGCGCTCGACCGTGCAGCGCGCCACCACGATGCCCTCCCGGTTCATTTGCAGCCAGACCTTGTCGGCGCCGTAGACCTGCCAGTTGGCGTGCCAGACGCGCAGTATGTCGGCCATCAGGACTTCATCACGCTGGGCGCGCTGGCTACACAGTTCTGGGTGCCGCCGGCGAGCGGCATGGCGTCGGTAGCACGACGGGGCCATCTGCAGCACCTGGCAGATGGGCTCGACCCCGTACAGATGACGGTGTTGGTCGACAAAGCGCTTCAGTTCTTCAAACGGCGGTCGAGCTCCGCCTGGGCGAAAAACGCGCTGGCCGCCTTGAGGATGTCGTTGGCCCGGCGCAGCTCCTTGTTCTCGCGTTCGAGCTGCTTGAGGCGCTCGCGCTCGCTGCTGGTCAGACCCTCGCGGGTACCGGTATCGACTTCCTCGCGCTTGACCCATTCGAGCAGCGTCTGCGGCACGCAGCCAATCTTGGGTGCTATCGATTCAACGGCCGCCCACAGCGAAGGGTAGTCGCCCCGGTGCTCTTGCACCATGCGCACGGCACGCTCGCGGACTTCGGGTGAGAACTTTGTTGACTTGTTCATGGCTCCATCTTCTCAAGGGTTGGAGCCTCCTCAAAACCCGGGGCGGTTCACCCATAACCACGAGTTGCTCGATGCCAAGCTCGGCGGCATGGACAGTGGTGAG
>NZ_JBMLSK010000118.1:0-1111 GCF_049240545.1 Roseateles sp.
CTAGTCCACTGAATCAGAAGAATTGGTGGTGTCGCCGATTCGGGTTGTCGTACTTCCACTTGATCGGCTTGGGGCTCTTGTTGTGCTCGCGGATGTAGCGCATGAGCTTCTTGTCCAGGTCCTTGACGGAGGTGAAGATGCCCCGACTGATGACGTCGCGCTGGATGCGGGAGAACCAGTTCTCGACCTGGTTGAGCCAGGACGAGTAGGTGGGCGTGTAGTGGATCCGGACGTTGCTGTGCTCGGCCAGGAAGGCCTCGACCAGGTCGGTCTTGTGGCTGCTCACGTTGTCGCAGATGACGTGGATCTCGCGGCCTACGGGCTGGCTGGCGACCACGTCACCCAGGAAGCCGACGAACTGCTCGCTGGTGTGGCGCGGTGCGGTCATGCCCAGCACCTCGCCGGTGGCGGTGTTCAGCGCGGCGAACAGGCTCAGGGTGCCGTTGCGCTTGTACTCGAAGCCATGGCTCTCGGCGCGGCCGGGCGCCAGCGGCAGCATCCGGTCCTTGCGGTCGAGCGCCTGGATCGCCGTCTTCTCGTCCACGCAGAACACGGCTGCATGTGCCGGCGGATTGAGGTACAGGCCGATCACATCGGCAGCCTTGGACTCGAAGTCGGGATCGTTGGAGACGAGGTGCCGATCGAGACGGTGCGGCTGCAGGCCGTGCTTGCGCCAGATGCGCTGCACAGCGGAGAACGAGACGTCGCCCAGTTCGGCCGCCAGCTTGCGGCTGCTCCAGTGCGTGGAGCCGTCCTTGGGTTGGTGCTTCAGCGTCTTGTTCAGCACGCGCGCCTCCAGCTTGGCAACCGGCTGCACCGGCGCGCGGCCAGGGTGCAACGAAACCAGCCCAGCCAGCCCTTGAAGCTCAAAGGCCTGCGTCCAGCGCGTGACGAACGCGTCGTTGCAGGCCAGCTTGGTACGGATGTCCACGCGGCGCTCGCCGTCGGCCCACAGCAGCACGCACCGCGCACGCCGTGCCAGAGCCGCGCTGCCACTGCGCTTGCGGATCACCGCCTCAAGATCGCCGCGCTCGTCGGCCGTCAAAGTCATTCTGTGCATGCCCTCTAAGATGGAGCATACACAGCCGATTTCAATGCTTCAGTGGACTAG
>NZ_JBMLSK010000119.1:0-1157 GCF_049240545.1 Roseateles sp.
TGCCGGCTGTCGCGATGAAGCCGGCGCTCGCGAAGAAGCCTGCGCTTGCGAAGAAGCCTGCGCTTGCGAAGAAGCCTGCGCTTGCGAAGAAACTGGCTCTCGCGAAGAAGCCGGCTTTCGCGAAGAAGCCCGCGATCGCAAAGAATCCCGTTCGGGCTGAGCCTGTCGAAGCCCCCGCAAGCGCTTCGCTCAGTACAGACCCGTCCAAGCCCTCGCGAGCACTTCGACAAGCTCAGTGCGAACGGCTTGGTGGGTGCGGCAGCAACGTCTTCCTGTCAGCAAGTACAGACCCGTCCAAGCCCTCGCAGGCACTTCGACAGGCTCAGTGCGAACGGCTTGGCGGGTGCGGCAGCAACGTCTTCCTGTCAGCCTCCACACCCCATGGCTGCGGTGGGCGCTCGCGCGGAGGCCGACTCTCGGGAAGAAACCGGCTCTCGGGAAGAAACCGGCTTTCGCGAAGAAGCCCGCGATCGCAAAGAATCCCGTTCGGGCTGAGCCTGTCGAAGCCCCCGCAAGCGCTTCGCTCAGTACAGACCCGTCCAAGCCCTCGCGAGCACTTCGACAAGCTCAGTGCGAACGGCTTGGTGGGTGGCGGCAGCAACGTCTTCCTGTCAGCAAGTACAGACAGACCCGTCCAAGCCCTCTCGGGCACTTCCACAGGCTCAGTGCGAGCGGCTCTGAAGGTCCGACAGCACCGGCTGCTTGCGCGATGGCACCTGTTCCGGAGGCATCGGCAACGCGTCCACCGCCTCGCGCAGGGCCTTGCCCGGCTTGAAGTGGGGCACCAGCTTCTCGGGGATGGTCACCTGCGCGCCGCTGCGGGGGTTGCGCCCCAAACGCGGCGGCCGACGGCTGATCGAGAAGCTGCCAAACCCGCGGATCTCAATGCGGTGCCCGCGCGCCAGGGCGTCGGACATCGCATCGAGAATGGTCTTGACTGCGAACTCGGTGTCGCGCTGCGTGAGCTGCGCGAACCGCTCGGCCAGACGAAGCACCAGATCCGAACGGGTCATGGACGTCAGCCGTTGTTGCTGTTGTCGAGCTTGGCGCGCAGCAGGGCGCCCAGGCTGGTGGTGCCGGCGTTTTCACGCTCGTTGCTCTGCGACAGGCGCTGCATGGCTTCTTGCTGGTCGGCCACGTCCTTGGCCTTGATCGAC
>NZ_JBMLSK010000120.1:0-1147 GCF_049240545.1 Roseateles sp.
TCATCGACGTGGAGCGGTGTCCGAACTGCGGCGGCGGGGAGCTGAAGATCATCGCGGCCATCCTGGAGCGGCCGGTGATCGAGAAGATCCTTGGCCATCTCGGACTGGATCCGCAGCCGCCGCCCAAGGGTCGGGCGCGCGAGGTGGGCCCGGCCTGGGCGCACTGAGCCCGGCTGAGCCGGGCGCCGCACCCACCGAAGGCATGCCGGGGCTGCCGGGCGTGACCCGCAGCCGGCACGGCGCTGCGCGCGACAAGGGTTGCTGTGCCGGCAGACGGCCTCAGGCCCCGTGTGAACCTGGGCGCTCGGGCGTGCGAAGCAGCCCGCGACGTGTCGGGGCGAGGCTCGAGGTGCCTTTTCAGGCTGTCGATGGGTGCGCAAGGCCCGAACCATGCGGTGGTGTCGGGGTTACCCAGGGCCTGTCGGGCTTGAAGAGGGTGTTTGAACTTCCTATTCTCAGGTTGACGGGGGAGCGTGATGGCCTCCTGACCGAAATCGACCGTTGAGCCGCTGACGACGCTGGCGATCAACCTCGATATCACTAATTGCTATCATGATCGGATGAACAGCAAACACCGTAAGACGTTTGTGGCGATCTTCGCCCGACCGACTTCGGCGTCCATTGTGTTCGCCGACATCGAGGCGCTGGTCAAGGCGCTGGGTGGTTCTGTGTCTGAGCGCGAAGGCTCGCGTGTCAAGATTGAACTCCATGGCGAGCAGTGGCGCTGTCATCGGCCACATCCAGGCAAGGAGGCCAAGCGCTATCAGGTCGAGGAAGCTCGCGAACTACTGGAACGTGCAGGAGTGCTGCCATGAACACCATGACCCACAAAGGCTACACCGCTCGCGTCGAGTACGACGAGCGCGACAATCTCTTCGTTGGCCGAATTCTCGGCATTCGCAACATCATCAGTTTCCATGGCGAAACGGTTGTACAACTGAGGGCCGAGTTTGAACTCGCGGTCAAAGACTATCTGGCCGACTGCAAGGAGCAAGGCCTTCACCCCGAGAAGCCGGCGTCCGGCAAATTGCTGCTACGGGTGCCGCCCGAGGTGCATGGTCGTGCCCTGGTGGCCGCGCAGGCTGCTGGCAAGAGCTTGAACCAGTGGGCCGCCGAGGTGCTGCAGCGCGCGGCCCGGCCAAGCTAG
>NZ_JBMLSK010000121.1:0-5633 GCF_049240545.1 Roseateles sp.
GGCGTCACCAAGCATCGGATGTGAAGTCAAGTTCCACACGGAATGACATAGAGCCCCCAGTGTGACTGGGCCAACTTTCTAAGCTGACATGGCAACAATTTTGCTGACCGGCGCGGCCGGCTACATCGGTTCTCACACTTGGTTGGCGCTGCAGCAGGCCGGCCACCGCGTGGTGGGGCTGGACAATTTTTGCAACAGCTCGCCAAAGGTGCTGCCGCGGCTTCAGGAGTTGGCCGGAGGTGGTGCGCTGGCTTTTGAACAGGTAGACCTGCGGGATGCCCAGGCGCTGCATGGCGTGTTCCAACGCCACCGGGTGGATGCGGTGGTGCACTTCGCGGCCTTGAAAGCCGTGGGGGAGTCAGTAGCGCAGCCGCTGGACTATTACGGCAACAACCTGGGCGGGTTGGTCAACCTGTGCAGGGTCATGCGCGAGACTGGCCCGGCCAGGCAGGCCCACACGGGCTGCAAGCGCATTGTGTTCAGCTCAAGCGCTACGGTTTACGGTAACCCTGAGAGTCTGCCGCTGCAAGAGGATGCCCCCCTTTGCGCCACCAACCCTTATGGGCAGACCAAGCTGATGGGCGAGGTCATCTTGAGGGACTTGGGCGCTGCCGACGCTCATTGGCGCACGGTGGCCTTGCGCTACTTCAACCCGGTGGGCGCGCATGAGAGCGGCCGCATTGGCGAAGACCCGCGCGGCACGCCCAACAACCTCATGCCGTATGTGGCGCAGGTGGCCGTGGGCCGGCGGGAGTACCTCAACGTCTTCGGTAATGACTACAACACGCCCGACGGTACGGGGGTACGCGACTACATCCACGTGGTGGACTTGGCCGAGGGCCATGTGGCGGCGGTCAACCATCTGCTGGACGGCGGGGACACCTTGACGGTCAACCTGGGCACCGGTGTGGGCACCAGCGTGCTGCAGCTTGTGGAGGCTTATGCCAAGGCAAGCGGGCGCCCGGTTCCCTATGAAGTAGCCCCACGCCGCCCCGGCGACATTGCTGCCTGCTGGGCTGACCCCACCTTGGCGCAAGAACGCCTGGGCTGGCGCGCCCGGTACGGCCTTGACCGGATGTGTGCCGACAGCTGGCGCTGGCAGTCGCTGAACCCGCTGGGCTTCGAGGGCTGAAGGGAAGAAGCCTTTCTTCAACTCCGCGATTCTTCAGCACGGCTAGCATCAGGATTTCGAAATCTGCGATCTGGGTTCCACCAGCTCGGCTCGCAAACTGAGCTGATTCTTATGCGGCGGGCTAAGTGTTGATCGATCTCCGCTCACTCAAACTGCTTTCGGCGGCCAACCAGCTGCTTCGCCATGGCCATGCGGCCGATGCTGCCAAGCTTTTTCAACACTTGCTGTCAGATCACCCTGACTTTGTGCCCTACCAGCAGGGTTTGCAGGCAGCGCTGGTGTCACTCGGGCGGGCTGGCGGTGGGCGAGAGCCTGAGGTTTGCTTTACTGAACGAAGGCCGCCCTGGGCCCAAGCCATGCGAACGCTGGAGGTCTTGTTACGGCATGGGTGGCTTGACGGGGAGCGTTGGAAAGCGCTGGAGTCGGAGCTGGCGGCTGCGCTGGGAGACCGCGGCGATTACGGGCTGCTACCGGCAGTGATGCCGGAGTTGTGCAGGGCAGAGGCTGACGAGGCTTGGCTGAATACCTTGAACCGCTGGCTACCGCGTGAGGCGGCGGCAACGGGTGCGCAACTGTGGCTGGCCCAGCAGCAGCCGCCGGCGGTGGATGCCAAGTCGCGGTTTGCGCGCCTGCGCTGGCGGGTGCATCAGGGCCTGGGCCAGCCCGGCGCAGAACCCACGCCCGAGACGCCAGACGGCTTGGTGACGGTGGCCATGTCCTGCTTCAACAATGCGGCCACGCTGGAAGCCGCGGCACTGTCTGTGCTGGGCCAGACCCATACGAACCTGGAACTGGTGATCGTGGATGACGCCAGCACCGACGGCAGCGCGGCGGTGGCCCAGGCGCTGGCCAGGCAAGATGCGCGGGTGAAGCTGCATGTGAACCCCGTAAACCAGGGCACCTATGCCAACCGCAACCGGGTGTGGGCTGAATCCCGGGCCGAATACTTTTGCTGCCTGGATGCAGACGACATCGCCTTGCCCGGGCGCCTTGCCCAGCAGTTGGCCGCGCTGCAGGCGCAGCCGGGGTGGATGGCGGTGATCTCTCTTTGGGTGCGCATGACGGCAGAAGGGTGCCCGGTGGCCATGAATGTCGAGCAAGGGGGTTTTGCGCACCGCTCGGTCTCCACCATGATGCTGCGCCGCGAGCCGGTGCTGAAAGCGCTTGGGTTCTGGGACGGCGTGCGTTTTGAAGCCGATTCCGAGTACATGAACCGGTTGACCACCGTCTTCGGCACCCAGGCGCTGGGCTGGCAGGATGACGTGGTGGCGCTGGCGCTCAGCCGCCTGGGCAGTTTGACCCAAGACCCGCTTACAGGCCTGGATGATGTTTACGGCCCATCCCCCATGAGGCTGGCGTACCGGCAGGCATGGCAAGACTGGCACCGCAGCGGTGAGCGGCTTTACATGCCGCAAAGCCCGCAACCCAGGCCCTTTGCTGCCCCGCCGGAGATGCTGGCGTGAGCGCGCAGCCACCGCCACAGACGCTGCTGCTGGGCTGCAGGCCCATTCGCGTGCTGGTGGTCACGTCCACCCAGACCGGCGGTATGCCCCAGTCCCACCGGGACTTGGCCATTGCCTTGCAGCGCTGCGCTGGCAAAGGGGGACTTGAGGTTTGGCACCTGAATGCCCTGCACCAGACCTTGACGCTCAGCCGTGTGGATGACCTGGGGCAAGACTGCGTTGTGCACCGGCATCAACTACCCCAGGCGGTGGCCCCTACCACGCACCGAGGTCCGGCTTATGACGCTGTGGTGCGCACCTGGCTGACCGAGTACCGCTTTTCAGTCTTGCAGGTGCACCACTTGGCTTGGCACAGCCTGGGCCTGCTGAGCCTTGCCAAGGAGGCCGGTGCACGCGTGGTGGTGACGTTTCACGACTATTACCACCTGTGCCCCACGGTGAAGTTGGTGGACGCTGACGGCCACTACTGTGCGGGGGCTTGCAGTGCGGGTGCCACAGATTGCGCGCCCGAGCCCATGTGGCCGGGCTTTGCATTCCCGCGCCTGCGCGGTGCGTGGGTACAAGAATGGCGACAAATGGCTGAGCAGGCGCTGGCCGCCGCCGACGCCTACACCGCCCCACACGACAGCGTGCGTCAGGTGGTGTTGACCCACCTGGACTTGCCCGCTGACAAGCCCTTTGAAGTGATGGCCCATGGCCGAGACTTTGCACAGGTGCAGTGGCTGGGCCAGTTGCCCAAGCGGGGCCAGGTGTTGAACATTCTGGTGCCGGGGCATCTCATCGCGGCCAAGGGCTTGGACGTGGTGCGGCGTCTGGCGCAGCGAGATCGGGGCGAAAAGCTTCAGTTCCACGTTCTCGGACCGGTGCAAGCGCCGCTTGAGATGCCAGGCGTTACCGTGCATGGCGAATACCGCAGCGAAGAATTCAGCACCTGGGTGCGGCGCATCAGCCCGCACGTGGGCGCGGTGTTTTCCATCTGGAACGAGACCTGGTGCCACACCCTCACCGAGATGTGGGCCTGCGGTCTGCCGGTGATGGCATTTGACTTCCCCACGGTGGGCAGCCGCATTCGAGAAAGCGGTGCCGGCTGGGTGTGGCCGGTGGAGGCCGCAGCCGAGGGCGAGGCCGCGGTGGCCGATCTGCACGCTCGAATCCTGCGACTGGACTTCATGGAAGTCTCCCGTAAAGCCGCCCGCGCTGCCGCCTGGATGCCCAAGCTCTTGCAGCAGTGCACAAAGCGCATGGCGCAGAAGTACCTGGCGCTTTACAGGAGGTGTGGGGTGGAGGTGGCGGACGAAGAACTTGGCGTTGATGTAGACCCGAACAATTGAACCTAAGTTCCGCAGTTGACCCTGCCCCCTGGGCGATTTCGTCAATGCTGGCGAGGGGTTGAGGCTGTTTGGCACACTCACGAGATGCGTGAAGCCAAGGAACCGAAGAAGACCGTGCAGGCGCAGGCCAGCGAGGACGCGATGGTGGTCGACACGATGGGTGGGCGTGTGCACGCGCGCTGGGACGAGACGGCCCAAGCCACACCGCACGGACAGATCGTGTTTTTCGCCGAATTCCTTGCCACCGCCGGTGTGTTCGACCGCTGGGTGCAGGGGTGCCCACTGCACTACAGCAGTCCTAACGCATCGCGCCCGCGCGACGTGCTGGGCACGCTGATGCTGGGCATCCTGGCCGGCAGCAAACGCTACGCGCACATTGCCGGAGTTCGTGGCGATGCGGTGGCGGCCAAGGCCCTGGGCCTGCGCGGCATGGTCAGCGAAGACTCGGTGCGCCGCGCGTTGGCGGCGATGCCGCCCGAGGGCAGTGAGCCGTGGATGCGCGGCGCGCTGATGAGCAGCGTGCGCGAAGCCCTGGACCGGCCGCGGGTGCTGGACATGGATGCCACCATCAAGCCGCTGTACGGCCGCCAGGAAGGTGCGGAGATTGGCTACAACCCGCACAAGCCGGGGCGCCCCAGCCACGTGCTGCACACCTTCTGGGTCGGCAACCTGCATCTGGTGCTGGACGCGGTGCTCAGCTCGGGCAAGCAGCACACCTCGGGTCACGCCAAGGCCGCGATGGCGCGGCTGCTCGATGAACTCGGCGACAAGGTCCTGGCGCTGGTGCGTGGGGACTGCGGTTACGGCAACGAAGACATCATCGACGTGTGCGAGCAGCGGGGCCTGCGCTACCTGCTGCGCCTGCGCAAGACGGCCAATGTGAAGCGGCTGATCGAGCGGCTGTTCAGGCGCGAGGGCTGGACCAACGCCACCGAAGCCAGCCAGGGCTGGCAGGCTATCGAAGACGAATTGCGCCTGAGCGGCTGGAGCAAAGCGCGGCGCGTCGTGGTGCTGCGCCGGCGAATCAAGAACGACATCGCGCCGAGGCGCAAAAGGCGCGGCCACAACGGCAACAACGAGCAACTCGTGCTGGCGTTGCCGCGCGACGAAGTGCAAGACAGTGCGCAGGTCTGGGAATACACCGTGCTGGCGACCAACGCGATGCACGACATTGCAGCGATCGGCCAGCTCTACCGTGACCGCTGCGATTGCGAGAACGGCTTCGACGAGCTGAAGAACCAATGGGGCTGGGGCGGCTTCACCACGCAAGACATGCACCGCAGCCAGGTCACCGCACGCACTGTGGCACTGGTCTACAAATGGTGGAGCTGGTACATGCGGGCAGCCAACCCGCAGGCCCGGCGAGAAGCGCTGACGAGTCGGCCACTGCTGCTGGCGGCAGTGGGGCGCACCGCCAGCCGCGGCAACCAGACCACGCTGTACCTCACCCCAATGCATGCCGAAGTCGGGTTGATCAAGTCGATGATTGGCAATGTTCATGCGGCCATCCAACACGTCAAGGCTGCTGCGGAGCAGTTGCCCAAGCTCGACCGCTGGCGCGTTCTCTTGGCATATATCTGCCAACGCATCGTCGGTCACATCGCCATGCCGACCCCGCCGCCGACGCCCCCGGCGCCCGGGTAACTGCTGTTTGCGTATTTCGGCCCATCGTGACCGGCGATTTCGGGATCGTGACCGCACATTTCG
>NZ_JBMLSK010000122.1:0-3854 GCF_049240545.1 Roseateles sp.
CTAGAGCTTGAAAGTCACGCTCATCGGATTGCTCCCGAGATGCGACTGGTACGTCACTTGGCCGCGATACACGAAGGGAGCGGCCTTGCCGCTGCCGAGTTTGGTCTCCCGCACGAAGAGGTGGATCGCAATGCCCTTCGCCAAGTGATCGATGATCTCCTGGCCTCGCTTGCTTGCAGGTGTCGTCGCGTTCTGGCTCTGCCAGTGGAAGGTGTGCTCATCGATCCAGTGGTCGTGGTACCGATGCTCCTGCGCCTTGCCCTGCTTGTTCAAGGTCACCAACAGGACGTGCACCTTCTTGTCGTTCAGCACGACGTGACCGACGTTCCAACTGCCTGGGTTGAACGACTCTCCGAAGAGCGGCGGTATGTCCTCGCGTGAGAAGGCCTGCCCCAAGACCAGGTCGAGGGGGTCGACAACAGCCTTCAACCGCGCCAGGGTGCGCATGTCGTCAGTGGCTTGCAGGTCCTCGTAGGCAGGGTTGTGAGCCTTCAGGATGTAGCTGCCGTCCTTGGTCTTGGTGACCACGCGCAGGAGGTACTGGTTGTCACCGACAGCTTCGTCCTGCCGTTCGATTGCCATCACCGTGCCGGTGATAGACCCGGCATTGCTGGAGCTGACCAGCTCCAGCAGAAGGTAGTCGCCGTCCCGGATGGGGTTCTTGCCGCCATCCATCGAGTTACCAGAGGCCCGCGCGATGAAGTGCCGCGTTGCGTCCAGCTTGCCGTAGGCCGTGGGCAAGCAGCGGTGCTCTTCGGCGTCTGTCCTGCCCGCACGAAAGTGCCCGCACGCGATCTTGAGGTTCGGGAAGTACGGCAACTCGACTTCCGGCTTTTGCCTGGGCTTGAAGGGAATGACGTTGGATGCCTCCGCCTCCACAGGGCGACGCACCTCGTAGGTGGCGAGGCGGTAGGCCGTCAGCTCTTGGAGAAGGCCCTCTGCAGCCTCGGTTTCGTCAGCCGACGGCGGTTGAGCAAGCGAGAAGCGATCTTCCTTGACACAGAAGAAGCTGAAGGCCGAGGTCGCTGCGGCGCGAAGGCCGCCCGTCCAGGCTTTGATCGGCCAATCTCGCCAGTACCGAATCCACCTGTCGTCGAGCCCATCGGGCAGCTTGGCAATCGCTTCTGGCAGATCGCTGAGCAAGCTCGGCCGGCGGTGGAGGCCGTCCCAGGATCGATGAGCCAGGGCAGCCACCGTAGGCGGCGTGACCAGCCCACCCAATTCCAACCAGGCTTCGAGCAGGACCATCTTGAAGCTCTTGGTCATCGGCGTGACCTCGACTTCTCGCGGCAACCCACCCAAGGCCTTCAAGGCGCGTGCCTCGTCCTCCTGGAGGTCGCCCATGGTTTCGACGAGATCGAACCAGCTGCCATGCTGTTGTCGCATCGCCTGCACGCTGGCACCGGAGCGGTAGAACTCCGCCAGCGTGGGCCGCCGTCCGAGGCTGGCGCGCAGTGCTTCGTAGTCCTTCTGTGTCCCGGCGCTGTCCAGCGACTTCAGGAATTCGATGATCTTCAGGTCATGGTTGACGTAGCAGCCGTCGGGAAGCTCAAGCCGACCTTGCTCAGCCTTGCGAGCGAAAGCAGCGAGCGCCTTGTACGTCGATCCCACGCCAAACAGCGCCTGCGGCTTCTGCAGGAAGCTCTGGTGGTTGCCGATGAAGTCCAGAATGACCAGGTGGGTCTTCTCTTCGCTGAGGCGCAGGCCGCGGCCGAGTTGCTGGAGGAAGAGGATCTTCGACTCGGTCGGCCGCAGCATCATCACCGTGTCGATGCCGGGGAGGTCGACGCCCTCGTTGAACAGGTCCACGGAGAAGACGACGCTGAGCTGACCGCCGCGCAGTTGCTCCAAGGCCTGTGCGCGGCCGAGCGGCGACCCGGCGTACACGGCAGCCGACGAGATGCCTGCTTTCTGAAACTGCGACGCCATGTACTCGGCGTGCCGGATCGACACGCAGAAGGCGAGCGTGCGCTTTTGAGCCCGTGATCGCCACTCCCGCATGGCGTGTCGCGCACGTGCCAGGGTTGCCAACTTGTTTGTCAGTTCTTCGGGATCGAACCGCCCGTTGCGCCACGGCACCTCGCGGTAGTCGACCGACTCGTCCAGGATGCCGTGGTAGTGGAAGGGCGACAGCAGCTGGGCCTGGATGCCTTCGAACAAGTTGCGTGTGAAAACCAGGTTGTCATCGCACAAGGACAGGATGTCGGACTGGTCCGTGCGGTCGGGAGTCGCCGTCAACCCGAGCAGGAACGCGGGCGCGAAGTGCCCGAGCAAGCGACGGTAGGTTGCCGCGGCAGCGTGATGAAACTCGTCGATGACAACGTAGTCGAAGTGCTGCGGGGCAAACCGTTCCAGATGTTGAGCGCGGCCGAGTGTTTGCACCGACGCGCAGAGCACATCGACTTCAGCGTCGCGGCTGCGTCCCATGTAGTAGCCGACGCGGGCGCGAGGACGGATGCGCACGAACGTCGCCGCCGCCTGGGCAAGGATCTCTTCCCGGTGGGCGACGAACAGAACACGGCGCGCGTTCACCTGGGCGGCATCGAAGGCAGCGAGCCAAGTCTTTCCAAGACCCGTGGCAAGGACGACGACTCCCCGCCGGAAGCCCTGCTGGCGTGTCGCGTTGAGTGCTGCAAGCGCGGCCTGTTGAATTTCAGTCGGCTCGGGAAGCGTTTCTTGTTCATGGCTGCCGGGCGCAACCGATCGAGGGGGTGGGACGCGCCGCTTCTCGTAGGACTCGATCCAAGCGTCTGACAGAGCAACTGTCCTGCTGTGGGAGAAGATCTCCTCGAACCGAGTTCTGGCCTCCAGGAAGCCGTGGTCAGCTGGGTAGACGACGCGGTAGTTCCACTCCAGACCTTCCTGAAGCGCCTGGCGGCTGATGTTGCTGGACCCGACGATTGCCGTCCCCTCCACCAGTTCACTATTGGAGAGACGGGCGAAGATGTAGGCCTTCAGGTGAAAGCTGCTGCCCCCCGTCACGAAGACCCGGACATCGGCGCCCTGCTCTTGAAGCAGCAAGAGCAGTCGAAGCGCCTCCGGGTCGGTGATGTCCAGGTAGTCACTCGTCAGGACGCGCACCTGACGGCCTGCCTTGCTTTCGAGCGCCGCCTGCAGATCAGGCAGCAGAAGGCGAAGGCCCGTCGTCTTGATGAAGGCGACGGCGAGGTCGACCTCCGTGGCCTGCGACATCGCCTCGGACAGGTGGGGGAGGAAGTGATCCCGATCGCCGGTGACCAGACGCCGCTGGGACCCAGTTGCCTTCGTGGCCAGCACGTTGGTCCACTTCTCCATCCGGTCAGGTCGCTGGTCCTCGGTGACCCAGATGTCCGATCGCGCGAGCTCGGGAAGGGCGGTCAGCCACTCCGCTACCTGGGACTCGTCGGCATCGGTGAAGTGGCGGCCGCCGTGAAGTCTGGTACCGGTGCCGCGCTTGAAGCTGGCGTACAGGACGCCGCCAGGCGCCAGCGCCGCCCACAGTCGGGACACGACACCGGGCATCTCCTCAGGCGCGACATGCAGCAGGCTGGCGCAGCACCAGATGCCGTCGTAGGCGTTGACCTCGTCAACGTCGCGAAACGACCGAACCTCTACCGCAAACCCACAGTGGGTTGAGGCGCGTGAGGCGAGTTCGGGAGAGGCGTCGAAAGCCGAAACGCGGAAACCTTGCTGCGCGAACGCCTTGGCGTCTCGTCCAGATCCGCAACCAGCGTCGAGGACCCTCGCGCCAGCGAGCAGCAACGCCGCAAAACGCTCGCGGATGGGCGACATGTCAACGCCGACCGTGCTATCGAAGAACTCGTCAGCAAACTGTCGGTAGTACCGAGCGGTGTCGTCCATCCCTGGTTCTGACG
>NZ_JBMLSK010000123.1:0-2006 GCF_049240545.1 Roseateles sp.
CCGTACCGACGCAGCGACACCGTCAGCTTGCTGGATCCGCACCGTCAGTGGATGGCCAGTCGTGCACCGGAGGTCAACTACTCGGCGCGCATCCTCTGGCAGGAGCTGCGTGCGCACAGAGGCTTTGCCGGCAGCTACGTCATCGTGCGCCGCGCGGTCGCGCCACTGCGCCTGGCTGCCACCGTGGCGTCGCTGACGCAGCGCCGCTTCGAGACCGGCCCTGGTGAGCAGGCCCAGTGCGACTGGGGGCAGGCCACCGTGCCGCTTGGGGGCGTGCGCACGGCCGTGCATGTCTTCGTGATGACGCTGGGCTACAGCCGGCGTGGCTTCGCGCAGGGCTTCCTTGGGGAGCGCATGCCCGACCTGCTGGCAGCACACGAGGCGGCGTTCGAACACTTCGGCGGGCGCTGCGAGTTCCTGCTGTACGACCGCATGCGCACGGTCGTTTTGGGAACGCGCGCGGGCAGGCCGCGGCTGAACCCCACCTTCGCTGCCTTCGCCTCGCACTGGGGCTTCACGCCCCGGCTGTGCCAGCCCTACCGAGCCCAGACCAAGGGCAAGGTCGAGTCCGGGGTGAAGTACATCAAGCGCAACTTCGTGCCCGGCCGTACCTTCCGCGATCTGGAGGACTTCAACGACCAACTGCGCGCCTGGCAGGCCGATGTGGCCGACCTGCGCGATCACGGCACCACGCATCAGCGCCCGATCGAGCGCTTCGCCCAGGAGGCCAGCAGCCTCGTGCCGACCGTGGGTCATCCCGGCTTCCTGCAGGCGATGGTGCGTGACCGGGTGGTGGCCGATGACTGGCTGGTGGCCATCGACGCCAACCGCTACTCCGTGCCGTTCGGCCTCATCGGCAAGACGGTGCAGGTGGTGCGCCAGGGAGGTTGCTGGGTCATTCGGTATCGGGGCGCCGTAGTCGCCGAGCACCCGGTGCTTGCCGGGCGCGGTCAACTCAGCGTCCAGCCTGAACACGGCCCTGGTGCCGTCACGCGCAACGCCCGGCAGCGCTATGCCTCACCCCGGGAAGCGCCTGCGCTCGAGCCTGCTGGCGATGTCGAGGTGCGAGATCTGGCCATCTACGAGAGGCTCTTCGATATCGAGCCGGTGGAGGTGGCCGCATGAGCAGGAGCAAGACCACCGCCAGCGCCACCGCTGCCGCGGCGGCCATGACCACGCCCGCGCAACTTGAGCGACTGGGCGAGCACCTTCGCAAGCTGCGCCTGCTCAAGAGCAGTGAGAGGCTGGAGGCGATGCTGCAGCACGCAGCGGCGCACGAGCTGCCCTACGCGGAGTTCCTCGAGCAGGTGCTCGGCGAAGAGGTGGCCGCCAAGATGAGTAAGAACATCGCGATGCGCACCGCCATGGCGCGCTTCCCCTTCGTCAAGCCACTGGAGACCTTCGACTTCGACTACCAGCCCTCCATCGACCGCAAGCAGCTCCACAGCCTGGCCAGCGGTCACTTCATCGAGCACGGCGACAACGTCATCGTGCTCGGGCCGCCCGGAGTCGGTAAGACGCATCTGGCTGTCAGCCTCGGACTCAAGGCCATCGAGGCTGGCTATCGGGTGCTGTTCACCACCGCTGCGGCGCTCATCGAGAAGCTCACCAAGGCCCACGCCGAGGGGCGACTGGAGGACAAGCTGAAGATCTACACCGCTCCGCGGCTGCTCATCGTCGACGAGATCGGCTACCTGCCCATCGACAGGCAAGGCGCGAACCTGTTCTTCCAGCTCATCAGCCGGCGCTACGAGCGCGGGCCGATGATCCTGACCAGCAACCAGAGCTTCGGCGCATGGGGCGAGGTCTTCGGCGACCGCGTCATCGCCACCGCCATCCTCGACAGGCTGCTGCATCACGCCGTGACGATGAACATCCGCGGCAACTCGTACCGCCTGAAGGACAAGCTCAAGGCCGGGCTCGTCCGCTCACACGACGACAACTCTTCTCAACCGGGTGGGGAAATTTGAACGACCACACTGGGGAAAATTCGGCGACCCTTGACA
>NZ_JBMLSK010000124.1:0-1556 GCF_049240545.1 Roseateles sp.
GCCCATCCACTTGTCTCACCCCGGGTGCGTGTTCAAACGACCGGAGCCACCACTCCCCCAGATGCTGTGCGTACGTCTTGGCCTGGGCTGCGGCATCCCCAAGGCTGACCTAGAAACGCTTGGCCTCGATCACGGCGAGCGAGCGACCGTGCCGGTCGCAAAGTACGTAGTCGGCACGAGTGCTGTCTGGCAGCACCACCTCGTAGCGGACGGCGTTGGGGTCCTGTGTGTTCCAGCCCTGTGCCGTGAATAACGCGTCGATCTTTACACGCTTTACCCGCGCGAAGACTTCGTTGGTCATGTGCCCCCCTGTGGAGCGTCCTCGCCCGGCCCCATGTCGTTGAAGAGGGCGATATAGGGTGCGTAGCGAAAGCGCCGGTTGCGCGCGTAGCCCGTCATCTCGCTGAGCACGTTCAGCTTCATCAGGCGAGAAACCAGACCGTTGGCCGCAGCATAGGTGGTGCCGGTCAATTTCTGCACGTCGCTGACCGACACGATCGGACGGTCGAACAGCGATTCGAGCACCTTGTGGCCGTTCCCGGCGGCGCGACCGAGCTGTTCGGTGATGGCTGTGCGATGCTGCTCGCGCAATTGGAGAATGCGTCGCGCCGTTTCTGCTGCCTCGCCAGCGACCGAAATCACTCCCCGCAGGAAGAAGGCGAGCCAGGCCTCCCATGCCCCGTGGTCGCGCACGGCCTGCAGGTGCTCGTAGTACGACTGGCGGTGTTGCTTGAAGTAATGCGACAGGTACAGCACCGGCTTGTGAAGCACGCTCGCCTCGGTCAGCAGGAAGGTGATCAGCAGCCGTCCGACGCGGCCATTGCCGTCCAGGAATGGATGGATGGTCTCGAACTGCACATGGGCCAGCGCGATCTTCACCAACGGAGGCAGCGAGTCGTCCCCGTGCAGGAACTTCTCCAGGTCGCCCAGCGCTTGCGGAACGGCATGATGCGGCGGGGGCACGAAGGCCGCAGTGTTCAGCGTGCAGCCGGCCGGGCCGATCCAGTTCTGGGTGGTCCGCAGTTCGCCGGGTTGAAGCCGTCCACCACGCATGCCACGCATCAGCTCCGCATGGATCTCGCGGATCAGCCGCACCGAGACCGGCAGGTCCGGGAGCCTCGCGAGGCCGTGGTTCATCGCCCGCACGTAGTTGACCACCTCGTCCACATCACGAGGCAGGTGCTCGTCGAAGAGTTGCGCTTCGGCCGACAGCAGATCCTGTAGCGAGCTCTGCGTGCCTTCGATCTGGCTGGAGAGGACCGCCTCCTTGCGCACGTACATGAAGACGAAGAGGTCGGCGTTCGGCAGCGTCAGCACGGAGCCGTCCAGCCGCCCCATCGCGCGGTCGGCCGCCGACAGCAGCGCGGGCAACTCACCCGTCAGGTCGACTGCGGGCTGTGGCGGCAGCGGCGCAGGCATGAAGGCGCGGTACCCCGTTGGCTGGGAGATGTACCGTCCTGCTCGCGTCGATGACTCCGGACTGGTGGCCATCCGTATCGCTGCCTTTCATATGGGCTCAAAACCGGTCCATATGATAGCCTGCGTTTAACAAGGGG
>NZ_JBMLSK010000125.1:0-1220 GCF_049240545.1 Roseateles sp.
CCGCCGGGCGAGACCCGGGAGATACAGCAGATGCGGCGCGAGCTGGCCGCGGCGTACGGTGCCGATGCGGCGTGCCCTGTTTCAACGGCCATCTTTCTCAGAACGGTGGCGGAGGCCGCCTGGGACGAGATTGAAGCCGGCGCACCGATCAGCGAGGTTGCACCGTTCTGGCGCGTGGTGGACCCCAAATCGCCGCTGGCCAAAAAACTCAGAGCGGGCAGCACCTGGATAGAGCAGCAGCGCTTGGCAGAGCGGGAGGCGTAGAAGTGCGGCTTGCCGGTCAGTTTCGGCTGCTGTTCGGTTCGAAGAGTTGGGACAGGGTCAGCCGAAGCAAGTCCGGTTGAACAAGGGCTTGGGTACCTTGTTGGCAGCCCGCATGAGAGGCCCAAAGCCTGTACAGTAACACGTACAAATAGGAGCGACACCATGGACGCGATCACCTACTCCTCGGCGCGGGCCAACCTTGCCAGCACGATGGACCGAGTCTGCAGCGATCACGAACCCTTGATCATCACGCGCAACGGCCAACAGGCCGTGGTCATGCTCTCGTTGGAAGACTACAAGGCGCTGGAGGAGACTGCCTACCTGCTGCGCAGCCCGGCCAACGCACGACGCCTGCTGAGCTCCATTGCGCAGCTCAACGCCGGCCAGGGAGCCCCGCGGGAGCTTGCCGAGTGAAGCTGACCTTCTCAGATGAGGCCTGGGAAGACTATCTGTACTGGCAGAAGCAAGACCGAAAAATGGTGGAGCGGATCAACAAGCTCATCAAGGAAGTGCAGCGAGATCCGTTCGTGGGCGTTGGCAAACCAGAGCCGCTCAAGCATGCGCTCTCAGGGTTTTGGTCACGCCGCATCACGGACGAACACCGAATGGTCTACCGCGTCACCGAGGATGCATTGGAGATCGCGCAGTTGAGATTCCACTATTGATTCCAACGGCACCCGACGTGAAGTTGACTGCCATGCGGCGGCTGTGGGTCGTGGCGATGGGGCCTGACGTGCGAGATAAGCCATGGACCGAAGGGCGCGAAGCGACCTTCGGGTCGTACGCTCGATGGCGGGCTTACACCTCACTCGCTGTATGCCGCAATACGGAGGATTGAATGAACTCGCGAAGCAGCGCAATGGCCTCCGTCGGCGCATCGGGAACAACGCCGTGGCCACACGCCGCAAACTCGCGATAGCGAAGAAGATCCGGCCGAATGGCGGCCGCAATGTCGC
>NZ_JBMLSK010000126.1:0-21628 GCF_049240545.1 Roseateles sp.
AAGCCTTTGCGTCCCTGGCTGGGATTACCGAGGGCGTGAACTGGCGGAGGGAGCGACCGAAAATCGTTAATTCAGTGAAGTCTAATATTGTCTCGGTCTGAACCGATTTACCTAGGAGAGTCCATCATCGTCTGTCTGAGGTGATCTTGCTGTGTTCGACCAGTTCCGAAAGTTCGATGTATGCTCAGGCGTATGTCAAAAGTATGTCCAAAAAACTTTCCGCTTTACTGGTAAAGAGCATCAGCAAGGTCGGTTGGCACGGTGATGGTGACAACCTCTGGCTGCAGGTGACGTCCTCTGGAACCAAGTCTTGGGTGTTTCGGTACACGCGGGATGGCAAGCAGCGGGTGCTCGGTCTAGGTCCACTTCGAGATGTCTCACTTGCCTTAGCCAGGGAGAAATCTCATCGACTGCGCCTGCAGCTCCTGGACGGTGTTGATCCTGTCGCTGCTCGAATGGAAGAACGCCAACGGGCAAGCCAGGAGCAGGCGCGAGCGTTGACTTTTGACGTCGCGTCCAAACAGCTGATTGAGAGTAAGCGCGCGGGATGGCGTAACACCAAGCACGCCGAGCAATGGTCGGCTACGCTGAGAACGTATGTCTCCCCAGTCATCGGGCATCTGGACGTGTCTGCTGTCGATACGGCTCTGATCGTCAAGTGCCTCAAGCCGATTTGGATCACGAAGACAGAAACTGCATCTCGTGTTCGGCAGCGCATTGAGGCAGTCCTGGACTGGGCCACCGTTGCCGGACACCGGAACGGCGACAACCCGGCTCGGTGGAAGGGCCATCTCGAACACATTCTTCCTGCGCCGCAAAAGGTCGCAACCCGCGGCAATCATCCTTCGCTTGCTTGGCGGGATATGCCCAGCTTCATGGCGGCTCTGCGTTCTCGTGAGGGCATCGCCGCGCGCGCACTTGAGTTGACGGTTCTATGCGCGGCCCGGACCGGCGAGGTTCGGGGAGCCAAGTGGCTCGAATTTGACTTGCACGCTGGTATCTGGACTGTGCCACCAGAGCGCATGAAGGCAGGCCGAGAGCATCAGGTGCCCCTGTCTGCGAGCTGCATAGCATTGCTGAGGAATTTGCCGAGGATCAAGGGTACGGAACTGGTGTTCCCTGGCAGTCGAGCCGATACCGTGCTTTCAGATGCTTCAATCGGCGCAGTCATCAAGCGCATGAATGACCCGCCAGTGTGGTTGGATGAACGCGGGCAGCCTGTGGTGCCACACGGATTCCGATCTTCTTTCAGAGTATGGGCGGCTGAAGCCACATCCCATCCTCGTGAAGTGGCCGAACACGCGCTCGCACACCAACTGCCCGACAAAGTCGAGGCCGCCTATCAACGCGGGACGATGTTTCCGAGGCGGGTCTCCCTGATGGAGGACTGGGCCAGGTTCTTGGACGGTTCCAGCGCTCCTTCAGCTTGAGGGCCCGCATCAATTTCTCAGGTGTGTCTCACACCGCTACGGCCACCGCAGCTGATGTGCACCCGCTCGTTTATCCAAGAGTTCACGTCTGACTCCAGCCACCCCACGACACGAGGACCTAGCGCCATGGGCTTGGGGAAGTTGCCCAGCTTGATGTAGTGATATAGGGTGCTGCGGGACAGGCCGGTCCTCTCCTCGACTTGTCTGCGCCGCAGCACGATGAGCGGCGTGTTGGAGGCTGGCGGCGTGACTTGGCTGGTGGTGCTCTGAGCTTGCATCGAATGTTCTCCTGAAGGTGAATCGCAACGGACGCCAGCCGGCCCTATGGTCTGGAAGGTCTGGCGGCGCCCCTCATGCGGGAACCCGCTCACCATCTGGTTGAGCTTGACGTCCCTCCTGGCCTTGACGTCATTCGTGCCGAATGTGTCCGATGGCGTCCTGTGAGCTGTGTGTCGAACTGGCCGCCACCCCGCGCCTGGACGCGCTGAACTCGTCGTAAACCCTTAAGAAGCATTGCTCAGTTCAAAACTGGTGCCGCTTCCGCTGCCTTTTCCGTCCACTTACTGATTGAGTCCTTGCTGGTCATGCCCCCGTTGCAACTTGCGCGGGGGGCCACATGGCACTCGGACCGGGGGACGGACTCCAAGCATGGGAGTTCAGGGTGATCAGGACTCTTGTGGCCGAACAGCGACGACGAAGACGGCTCAGCGCGGAACATGCCGAGGATCTGATGCAGGAATGCCTTCTGCACTGGATCCAGGTCCGCACCAGGCTCAGTCCCCAGGCGCAGGACGCGGGGGCCAAGTACCTTCACCGCGTCATTGAAAACCACCTTGCGGATCTTTCCCGCAGAGACTTGGCAGTCAAGAGGGGCGGGGACACTCCCTTGCTGTCATGGGACTCGCCATGGGGTCAGACTGAAGATGACGCCTCGGCCGATGCCCCGACCCTTGGTGAGACGGTGGCCGAGGACCCGTCGCAGTCGGGCATCGACTCTTCGTCGGTCACGGACCTGCGACTCGATCTGGAGCGGGCCTTCGCCGGCCTGACCGAACGGCAGCAAAAGTTGTGCAGGCTGCTCGGCCCGGAAGGTCTCACGCCGGCCGAAGCTGCCCAGGTGCTGGGGGTGGCACGCAGCACCCTCTATCTCGAGCTGGCACAGGTTCGCGAACGACTGAGCGCCGCTGGATTGAATGTCTACCTCAGCGGTTGAGCCGGAATTGGCAATGCCCATGCTGACGGCCCACGCTGTCTGCGCAGCTTAATCGGACAGTTTCGACCTGGATTCCGTTGACTTCATCAGGGCCCGGCGGTTGGGCCTGATGAGCGAAAGGATTCCATGATCAAGTTCACAGTCACCAGTACCAAGGGAGGCGTAGGCAAGACCACGCTCACGGCCAACCTGGGAGCGCTGCTCGCCGACCTGGGCCTGCGGGTGCTGCTTGTCGATGCCGACGTGCAGCCCTCGTTGTCGAAGTACTTTCCCCTGTGTAGTCCTGCGCCTGCGGGACTCACACGTGCCGTCGTGGGCGGCGAGGTGACGGCCGATTGCATTGCCCACACCGTGGTCGACGGCCTGGACATCGTCGTCTCCGACGATCCCCAAGGGCAGTTGCCCCCCTGGTTGCTGCAGCGCATCGACCGCGGCTTCCGGCTGCGCTTCGCGCTCCAGTCCTGCGCTGTGCGGGAACGATACGACTGCGTGCTGATAGACACCCAGGGCTCCATCGGTCCATTGCAGGACGCGGCCGTCCTGGCGGCTGACATCCTGGTGTCGCCCATCACGCCAGAAATCCTCTCGGCCCGGGAGTTCCGAGATGGCACGATGGAATTGCTGGAACGCTTGGAACCAAGCAGCGCGCTGGGGGCCACTCTAGGGCCACTGAAGGCGGTGATTTACCGGCAGGACCGCACCATCGACGCCCGCAGCATCGCCAGCGGCATACGCGAGGACTTCATCCGCCTGAAGGGCAGGGTGAGCGTGTTGGACACCGTGGTGCCCTACGCCAAGGCGTACAAGGAGGCTGCCACCCTGCGCGTGCCGGTGCATCGGCACGAACCCGCCCGAGAAGGTCCGATGCCCAGCGCCAGCATGGTCATGCACCGATTGGCTTGGGAGCTGATCCCAAGTCTCATGGGCCTGGAAGTGGACGGACAAGGGAGGAGGCCATGACCAGCGGACGCAACGACCCGCCGTCCACCCAAGACATACGCCGCCAACTGGTTGCTCAGTCACTGGGGGTGGGTAATCCGTCCCGGCTCGGGCATACCTTGCCAGAGCATGCCGACCCCACCCGGGAGTGCGCCATCGAGGTCTCGGTGGAGGACATCCGGCCCTATGAGCACAACCCGCGCAGGGTGCCGAACCCCAAGTTCGAGGAGATCAAGGAATCGATTCGAACGGGTGGCCTGCGTGCGCCGCTGACGGTCACCCGAGAGCCCGGGGCAGCGCACTTCATCGTGGAATCCGGCGGCAACACCCGCCTGCGCGCCCTTCAGCAGCTATGGGCTGAGACCCGCGATCTGCGATTCGGGCGACTGACCGTTCTCTTTCGGCCGTGGCGTGGCCATGGTCAGGTGCTGAGCGCCCATCTGACCGAGAACGAACAGCGTGGTGACATGAGCTTCTGGGACAAGGCTTGCGGGGTGGCGGCGCTCAAGCATCAACTCGAGGCTGAACGCAACTCGGTCCTGTCGCTGCGTGCGCTGGAAGACGCACTGCACTTGTTGGGGCTGTCGGTGAACACCGCGACCCTTGGCTTGTACCTGTTCGCCACTGAGCGACTGAGCTCACTAGCCCAAGGGTATCCCGGGTTGTCAGGGCTGGACGTCAAGACGCTGCAGCCCAGGCTCAATGCCTTGAAGCGAGAGGCCATGGCCGCGACACAGTGCAGCGAAGACCAGGTCTATGCCCGCGCCTTTGATCCCGCGTTCGTGACGTTCGTGAAACAGCGCCGCGTCACCTCACCCAGCCAGGCGCTCAATGTTCAGGCCGTGGTCGAGGCCTGCAGGTCTGCCGTGAACGAGGTCTTCGGTCCTCTTGCACCTGCAGAGTCGCCTCTTGGGGCGTCATCAGTGGAGACAGTCCATGGGTCGGATGCTGATGCGGATGGCGCGCTGAGTGCCCGCGGCGAGTCGAACGTCGAGGCTCATGCTTCCAGGGTCGAAGAGCCTCGTCTTTGGCGACAGGCTCAGGAACTTGCGCAGCACACAGGCCTTGCGATTTCCGCTCCGGGTTCCCAGACCACCAGGATGTCGGATCTGTGGACCACAGTGGATGATGCTGCCATTGAATCCCTCACCCGGGCTACCCACAGGCGCGCCTGGCGCTGTCTTCGGGCACTGGCTGAGCCTGATGGGGCCTCTCGTCATGCCGATGACGCCCAGGCCATTGACGAGTCCAGTCTGGTCGCTTGGATGTTTTCCGCAGAAGACCCGGCCGCACCTGCATTTCGTTCGTTGGCTCAGGCGTTGACGCTGGCCAAGTCCCCCATTGCTGTCCCTAACCGCAGGCGGACTTCGCCCGGAGAGCCCTGATGCTGGAAGTAACCGACCCTCAGGTGCGAACCGTCCTGCTGCATCACGTGTCGCAAAGGAGCTTGCAAGTGGACGCTGCCGAGTTGCTCCGGGCTGGTCTGAGCAGTGCCCCGCTGAAGATGCTGCGCCGCCTATCAGTGCATGAACTTGAACGCTTGGCTTGCACCCACGCGGTCCGGATCTCGATCGTGCTGGATGCACAGGCCCTGGAGGGCGCGCTACGCAAGGTCACCCTGGTGGACGAGGCCCTGGAGGTGCAGACCTACTTCGTGCGGCATGGGGCCTCCGTCCGGCTGATGGCCGCCTTATTCAAGATGTCACGTAACTCGACCCACCGACTCAGGCGGGAGTTTGGCGTCATGCACCCGTCGGGACAACTGGCTCTGCCCCATCCAGATGAGCGCTGTCGCATCCTGCGAAGTTGGCGCGCCACCAAGGATCTGGAGCCGAGGCAGCGCTACCTGCGCCTGCACCAGTCGTTCTCCGTCCACCCCATAGGAGCGCTCGAACTGGTCATCCAGCAAGCAGAAGAATGGCTGAATCGATGAGGCCAGAGTCCGAAGAAAACATGGTGGAGCATCAACTCCTGCTCGACATCTTCGACCTGCCGGTGACGTTCCACCGATGTCTTGTGCCGATCTGCGGCAGCGTCACGGCAGCGTTGCTGCTGTCTTACGCCATCGGGACCACACAGGAGGCCGAGGCGGGCCACTTCGCAGACTTGCAACGTGACTTCGTGGACGGCTGGTTCACGTTGTCACAAGACCAATGGACCCGCGAGACTGGGCTGTCCCGCTGGGAACAGGAGACCGCAAGGCGACTGCTTCGCCAGGCGGGGCTGCTGTCTGAACGTCGAGAGGGGATGCCTGCGCGCGTGTGGTTCAAGGTCGACAAGGCCGCCATCGCCCAGGCACTGCAGCAGCAGGCGCAACGCAACGCTGCCCAGGCGAGAGCGGCGCGGCCACCGTGACGCAGCGCTCGACAAACACCGTGTACGCCGCTGCAAAGGATAGCGATGGCTGGGTAGAGGCCATCTGGCCCCTGCTGGGTCCGCAGATTCCGTTCCACCGCAGGCTTTGCCAGATTGCGGAAGGGGTGAAGGCGGGTCTCATGATGTCTTTGTCTGTGCACTGGACCCGCCAAGCCATGGCCAGCGGCTCGGTGGAGGGCTGGCTCGCATGCACGGCAGAGCAATGGACGCAGGAGTCGGGTCTGTCGCTCAAGGAGCAGGCGACCGTACGCTCACGACTGCGCGCGGCGGGGCTGATCGAGGAGCGTCGGATCGGTCAGCCTGCTCGGCTTGAGCACCGAGTGATGCTGGCAGTGCTGTGCCATCGCCTGTCAACGTCGCTGCGCGGGGCATTGGTCTCAACCAAGCAAGAACCCGAGGCGGCGTCATCACCGTGGGACTGGCGGGACCCTCGGGTCATGGCGGAACTGCTGGGACCCCCCATTTCGTTCCACAGAAGTCTGGTGAGGGCCTGCGGTGGGGTCAACGCGGCGCTGCTCATGTCCTGCGTGCTGCACCGCATGCGCGGCCAGCTTCAACGAGGGCGAACCAGTTGGATGCATGGCGAAGCGGCTCGCTGGCAAACCGACCTTGGCCTGACGCGCAGGGAGCAGGAGGCTGCCCGTGACCAACTCTCGCGGCGAGGGATATGGGAGGAGCGCCTGGCCGGCAGCCCGGCCCGCATGTTCATGCGAGCCCGCCTCGATGCGCTGGCGGCACAACTGCGGATGCCTTCGACCAGTGCGTTTGAGCGCCCCGGCAGACCCTTGCTGGCGCCTTCGGCAGCTTGCACCGCCGGCCTTCACGAAACGGTAAATCAAGGATGTGGTGTTCCCACATCCTTGACTTGCCGAAACCGCCAAACTTGTTTGGCCGAAAGCGCCAAACTAAAGAAAGGTATTTGTATTGTTGGTTGTTACAGATCTATACCAACACACCTCGCGCGCGGCGGGAAGTTATCCACAGGCGTCGGAGATTCGCTCGCTTTGCTGCCAGCGCTGGTCGCGCCAGCAGCGCTGTTACCGGCTGATCACACGACGGCACTCCGTGTGGTCGCGGAACTGGAGCCAGACACCGCCCAGTTGGTCTTGGATGAACTCGCTGGCCGCCTCAGCGGCCCACGCCCGCCCCGAAGTTCGATCGCATACCTGAGAGGCTTGGTCGAGCGTGCACTCGCGGGTAGCTTCGTTCCAGATCTTGCACTTCACGTCGCCCAGCAGCGCAATCTTCGAGCGGGTTGTGCACACCTACAGGGGCTTGGCAGCAAGCCGGTTGGCTCAGGCTTGACGCCCTGTTCGGGTAATTCGGGCGACGGGCAACCCGAGGCCCAGACCTCACTGACGAACGCGAACGATGACGTGTTGGCAGTGCAGTTGCGTCGCGCGAAATCTTTGCGTCAACTGCGCGAACTGAGCCAGCGCCTTGGGGCGCAGCGCAGCGGCCTGGCCCCCGCCAGCACTCAGCAAAGCAAGGAGCAAACATGACCACCCGCGGTACCGAAACACTGGACATTCCGGGCATGGACCTGAGTCAGGTGCTGGGCACGGCCGCAGGGAAGCCGCGCCGTGTCCGCAGTGCTGACGCTTTGCAGACTTCGGGTCAGGTCATACCGGCGGCCGGTGATGTCGGCGCCACTGAAGCGAACAGGATCCCTGTGACCATACGTCGCAAGCCCCTCCAGGTGCCACGGGCTGCCGACATCGGACCTTTGCAGGCCGAGGCCGGTGAGAAGATGATGCTGCACACTCGAGACGCGCTGCAGCTCTTCCTGGGTCGTGCCGCGGCCGCAGGTCAGCCCGCCATCGCGGGCGGACGTCGCTACGCCGCGGCGATGCGCGTGCTTTGGGTGCTCTCCAGCAACGACAACCCGTTTGCCGACTGGATCCTGATTCGGGCGGAGGACCAACTGCGCACGGCGTGCGCCCAGATGGCTCAGGGCGTGCTGGCCCACGAGGAGCGTCTGCAGCGTCTTGTTGAACAAGGGCTGTCCTTCGGTCGGCTGGCCAGCACGCAGCCAGTAGGCGTTGCTTTGGGCTTCACAAGCCCTTACGGCTACGCAACAGCCAGGGCGGTGGTGGAGTTCGACCGTTACGTGAGGGTCGTTCGTGCTCTGGTGCTGCGTGACCTGATGTCCGACGAGCAGGGTCGACAGGCCGTTCGAGACGCCGGACGGATCCTGCGAGCTCTGTTTCTCGAGCCGATTCGGTGGGAGCGGGTACTGATGCGAGCTGACCTGAGGCAGTTATCCAGGTCGGACTTTGGTCCCGATGCTGGTCATGAGGCTCGGTGCAGGGTGTCCACTGCGCAGGCACTGTTGGGACAACTTCCGGCCGAAGTCTTGGGCGGAGTCGTCAGGCCTCGCCACAGCCGGCGTGTTGTTGCAGGCCGCCCGGCGTGGTTGCAAGGCGCGGTGGAGCAACCGAAGGGCCTCGACTCAGGTGTTCGCTCTCTGACTCACCCGCCCGAAAGCGTGACCCCGGGTCCGATCGGCTTGCCCGAATCCCTCGATCAGGTCGACCCGGTGCCATCACGCACTGCTGACGATTTACCGGAATGTCTCGACGTGGCCGGTCCGCCAAAGCCATTGGTCAACGCCGCTCTTAGGGCCTTGGTCCTGTCAATGGCTTGAACCAAGGTGTTCACCGAGGGCGAGAAACCACAAGCGCGAACCCCCATCGCCACCAGTGAGGAGAAGTACATCGTGACAGTTCACCGAACCCAGATCGACGGCTACGTGGATGCCGCTCAGATGCGCATGCTCTGGACGATTGCCGGAACGCTGGCAGCCAACGCCGCAGTCACGGGCAACGATCTCGCTTCATTCCAGGGCTACGCCATTTCCGCCCGGCGACTGTCTGTTGGGTCAAACGGCCATCGCATGGTGCGAGTGGTCGTCCTTCAGGCAGAGGCTGCAGAACGCGCCCTCCATGGGTTGCCCTGGGACCTTGAAGACGAAATCGAAAGTTTTGAAGTGACCCTGCCGAGGACGCAAGGTCAGGCCGGAGCTGACATCGCAGGCCCCCAGCTTGCAGGTGCCGAATGCGAACAGGTGTTTTCAGTGGTTCCCGATGTCTCAACAGGTGGGCCGAATACGCCCCCACAGCAACAGACAGGCCATTCCCGTTGGCTGAGCCAGCCCGACCGATGCACGTCACGCATCGCCCAAACCGGAGTGATCTCCCGAGATCCGGTGGCCGCAAGGCTTGGAGGTACTTGTCCTTTCGTCAACCCGCCCGGGGATATCCGTCCCCGTCCTGGGATGGGCGTCCCGTTGCACGGGCATCCACGTGTGTAACCAAGGAGTCCATCATGTTGTCACCCATCCAAGTTCCCAGGAAGTTCATGCGCCGTCCCGCTGGGGCATCTGCTGCCGAGGCTCCTTCCTCGGCGTCAGCGCCAGCAGCGCCGGCAGCGCCCGTTGAGTCGTCGCCAGCGGAATCCTCCCCGCAGGCGTCGGCACCAGCGCCGGGCCAGGCCAACTTCTTCAACCTCCACGTTGAAGGCGTTGGCTATCTCAACCGCGTTCGCGTCATCAAGCCGAAGAACGGTCAGGAGTTCATCGCCTGCACCATCTCGGCCATGCGCGGCAGTGCCGACGATGTCGGCTACACGAAGTTCGACTGCCGCGTCAGCGGCGCGCAAGCGCAGAAGGTTGTGCGCATGCTGGGAGACGACGTGGCCGCCGAGAGGCGCGTCATCGTCGGCTTCCGGCTGGCCGACATCTACCCCGAGCTCTTCATCTTCGAAAAGGGTGAGAACAAGGGGCAGCCCGGTGTCGCCATCAAGGGGCGCCTGCTGCGCGTGAAGTTCGCCAAGGTCAACGGCGTGGCCATCGATCTGCCGGAGTCCCCGACACCCGCCCAGGGTGCTGACGGATCTGCGGCAGACGAATCCATACCGTTCTGACTGAGGCAGTCTGTCATTCATCCACCCCCTGGGGAGTTCGCTCCCTGGGGGGAGGAACTCTCCCCACCGTTAGCGAAGGAGAGTTCCATGAGTTCCGATCTTGACTCGCCCGTCGAGTCCTTGTCTGACGCCCACTTGCTGGGCGTGCTGGTGGGCCAGCGCCATGCCCAGCATCTGTTGAAAGACGCCAGCGGCAGCCTTGCGACGTTGCTGCATGAGCCGCACGCCCAGGCCTACGGCGCACCGCAAGTGACGTCCAAGCTGAAGGCGGCCACCGAACTGGTGCGCCGGTCTCTGGCGGAGGCGTTGAAGCGGCAGGACGTGCTCAGCTCGCCGGCCCATGTGCGCACCTACCTGCGGGTGAAGCTCTCCAGGCTCGAGCACGAGGTGTTTTTCGTGCTCTTCCTGGACGCTCACAACCGGGTGATCGCAGCGGAGGAGATGTTCCGGGGCACCCTGACCCAGACCAGCGTCTATCCGCGCGAAGTCGTCAAGCGTGCCTTGAAGCTCAATGCGCTCGGGGTCATCCTGGCTCACAACCACCCCTCCGGAGTGGCTGAGCCCAGCCGGGCTGACGAGTTCCTCACGCAGACGCTGCGCACGTCCTTGCAACTGATCGATGTGCGGGTCCTGGACCACGTCATCGTCGGCGGCAACGACCTGGTGTCGTTCGCTGAACGCGGGCTTCTGTAGCCCGTCACTGTCTTGTTCTCTCCGCACGGCTTGCCGTGCACCCCTCCGGCCCGGGGTTCCTCCCGGTCCGGTTCACCACCCCAGCGGGGATGCGCATCCCCGCAAGGCGGGGTGCCGTCCCCGCGTTCTTCAAGGAGCTTTTCCCATGAAAACCGGACGCACTCTCGTTGATCTCGCTGGCGAACTCGAGCGCCAGATGTCCTCCAAGCGCGACCTCGTCGTGCCTTCGTCCCTGCTTCAGTGCCGCACCGATGAGGGCGGAGAGCTGAAGATGCTCGTCGATGTCAGCAGCGCTGACGCTGCGGTCGCCCGCGAGTACGGCGTGACGGACCTGGCGCGTCGGCAGCTTGCCGACAAGCTCAAGATCCCGTTCGCCTACTTCGAGCGCATGCGCGGTGAGCAGCCCGAACTGCTGGACCGCAACGTCAACACCTGGCTGCAGTCGGACGGCGACCGCCGGATGATCCGCACGCTGGACGGGCAGGTGAGGGCGGTGCTGTCTGATCGCTACCGGCGGCTGGACAACTTCGACCTTGCCGAGAACGTGTTGCCCATCCTGCAGCGGCTGGACGGTGCCCGCTTCGAGTCGGTGGAACTCACCGACACGAAGATGTACCTGAAGGTCGTCACGCCGCGCGTCAACTTCGAAGTCGCCCCTGGCGACATCGTCCAGGCCGGCATCGTCATCACCAACTCGGAGGTGGGCTGCGGCACCCTGTCGGTGCAGCCGCTCGTCTTCCGCCTGGTGTGCCGCAACGGCCTGATCGCCTCGGACCATGCCCTGCGCAAGACCCACGTCGGTCGGGCGCTGGGGGCCGAGACCGAGTCGGTGAACGTCTACCGCGACGACACGCTTGCCGCCGACGACCGTGCCTTCTTCCTGAAGGTGCGGGACGTGGTGGAGGCTGCCGTCTCGGAGACGACGTTCCGGCAGATCGCGCTGAAGATGCAGAAGACGCGCGAGATCCCGCTGACCGGTGACCCGGTCAAGGCCGTCGAGGTGCTGGCCAACCGCTACACGCTCAACGAAGCCGAGCGCTCAGGGGTGCTGCGACACCTCATCGTCGAAGGCGACCTCACCGCCTACGGCCTGGTCAACGCCGTCACCCACTACTCGCAGGAGGTGGCGGACTACGACCGGGCCACCGACTTCGAGGCGCTGGGAGGCAAGCTCATCGAGCTGCCGGCCAGTGACTGGAGGGAGGTGGTGACGGCGGGGTGAGGGGGGACCCCGGTGGGCTGGCCTATGGGCTGGCTTGCCGGGGGTTCTCTTCTTGGTAGCTTTGTCGCCCGGTTCGGCTTTGCGGCTGGCCGGGCGATTACTTTTCTGCGTGGCCAAACTGGCCTCTACCGAACGGCTCGCGCTGCATGGCCGTGGTGACTGCTTGCCTGACGCTCCCAAAATGGGAGATACTATCGCGGATGAGGGTCATCGCGAAAAGCAGCCTGCAGAGGTTCTGGGAGCGCCCGGGGTGTGCCGACGCAAGGGGGCCGCTCCACAGTTGGTACGTCGAGGCCGTCAAGGCGACCTGGCGAACGCCACAGGACATCAAGGACCAGTACGCCAGCGCCAGCATCTGCGGCAACAACCGGGTGGTGTTCAACGTGGGCGGCAACAAGTGCAGGCTGGTGGTCGAGATCCAGTACCAGGCCGGTATCGTTTGGGTGAAATTCGTGGGAACCCACGCGCAGTACGACCGAATCGACGTGGAGACCGTCAATGACCATTAAGCCGATCCGTTGCGACGAAGACCTTCAGCGCGCCTTCAAGCGGCTGGAGAAGATCTTCCAGGCCGAGGAGGGCACTCCTCAGGCGGACGAGCGCGACGTGCTCGTGACGCTGATCGAGGCCTACGAGGCCAAGCACTACGACTTCGGCCCTGCCGACCCGGTGGAAGCGATCAAGTTCCGCATGGAGCAGGAGGGCCTCACCCCGCGCGACCTCGAACCGTACATCGGACAGAGCGGCCGGGTCTCCGAGGTACTGAACCGCAAGCGCGCGCTGAGCCTGCGCATGGTCAAGCGCCTGCATGATGGACTGCGGATTCCCTACGAGAGCTTGCTGGCGGGTGTGAGGTAGAACGCCTCGGCGCCCATGACGCCCCGCGCCTTCCGCCGCTACCTCGGCATCCACTACTCGGGCGCCGAGACGCCGGACTCGGGGCTGAAGAACCTGCGCGTCTACAGCGCTACGCCGGACACGCCGGCCCAGGAGGTGCTGCCACCACCCGGACCACGAAAGTACTGGAGCCGCCGCGAACTGGCGCACTGGCTGGCCCGGGAACTGGCCGGCGACATGCCGACAATTGTCGGCATCGACCACGCGCTGTCGTTTCCGCTGCGTTACTTCGAGGTGCACGGGTTGCCGCCGGACTGGAAGTTCTTCCTGGAGGACTTCCACAGGCACTGGCCGACCGATGCGCCGCACACCTACGTGGACTTCATCCTCAACGGTGCCCGCGGGGAAGGGGTTGCGCGCATGGGCAACCCCCGGTGGATGCGGCTGACGGATGAGCGATGCCGAGCAGCGCGGTCGGTGTTTCAGTTTGAGGGGAACGGCAAGGTCGCGGCGGCCACTCATGCGGGGTTGCCGTGGATCCTGTTCCTGAAGCGCCAGTTGGGCGAGCGGCTTCACGTCTGGCCGCTTGACGGCTGGGAAATCCCGGCTGGAAAATCCGCACTGGTCGAGGTGCGGCCGGCGGTGTGGCGAAACCTGGTGCCGGTGGCAGCGCTCGGCGCCGGGCAGAAGGACGCGTTCGTTACTGCGTCGTGGCTGAAGGGGGCGCATGACTCGGGGGAGTTGAGCGACCTCCTACAGCCGACGCTGTCGCAGCCGGAGCGCCTGGTTTGCGGGGTTGAGGGATGGATACTCGGGGCGCCATCCCGGTCGTGAGGAGCGAGAGTCCGGATGCGGCCACAAGCAGTCAGCCACCGAGTTGGGCGGTCGAATTCACCACAGCGGTCGTTCAACTCGGACTCGACCGTCCCCCGTATCCGCAGTGCCTCAAGCGGAGTCGCTATCTTGCAATGGACAACATCGTCAGGACCGTGCTGTCCGGCAGCTTGATTGACTGCGATTCAATCGTCAGCCGATACGCACCACCGCCAGAAAGCCAGCGATCGGCCGGCTCCTTGCGGGGGCGAGACATGCCACTCGCCGCACCGAAGGCGATTCCGAATGCATCCGTCTCCTGGTGCAACTCGCCGAGCACGAAGAACTCGTTGGGAAAGGCTCCATTGCGCTGATGCCAGAGCAGCCGGCTTTGGCTGTGGCACACGATGCACGCCGGCGTCGTCGCTCGTTTGGCCAGCTTGATCGCAGCCGCGGTCAGGCTCGCGTTGAAGTCGTTGGCTAGTGTCTTGGCCACGTCAAGGTTGATCCGCTTGCCGTGCGCCCACGGCACGACCAGATAGTCGGGAAGGATGAGCTGGCTGGCGAACGAGTTGGCATGAGCCTCGACCGACTTGGCCTCGGCGTTATGCGGCCCGATGACCTCCTTGGCGCACTGAAACGAGCCCGTCTTGCGATCGCAGATCCAGTGTGCAAGTTCGTGCGCCAAAGAAAACCTGCGCCGGCCCTCGTATCCACCCGCTGTGTTGACGCTGATCACCGCCTGCTCGGCGCTAGCCACCAAGCGTGCCTCGCAACCATCAAGATGGCGATGCACTACGCGCGCGCCGCGCGCGTTTGCGATGGCTTCCAGGTCGATTTGGTCGGGTTCAACGACGCCATGCGACCAAAGAAGCCGCTCTGCCGGCGACAGCCGCGCCGTGTCAATCCTCATGGGACGCCGGATCGATCTTGCCCAAGGCCACCAGATCGTCGTACAGGCTCTCCCAGTCGGCGTCCGACTGCCGCTTGCCGTCACGGAACGCGAGTCCTAAACTGCGATCGCTGGAGAACGCTTCCTGAATCAGCTGCTTCAGCCGCTCCAGAGGTGGCCGTACTTGCGGGCCCGGGTTTGGCACCGGCCGAACAGTCATGCGCGCCTTGGCTTCGCTCAATCGCTGCCTGAGCGCCGCCGCGGCGGCGTCCCGCATCGCCGACTTCAGGTTCACCGCGATCGCCGCGACATCCTCACCGTCTTCTACAGCCTCCTTACGAAGGTCGGCATCGGAAGTGTTCAGGATGTCCTCAAGCGCGATGACCCGCAGCGCTGCCAACTCCGCTCGATGGTTGGGCGTGGTCATGCAGACCTCCTTCCGGGAAACAGCTTGGCCGCGCCGCGGCGCAGGCGTTTCCTGATAGTTTCGTACTCGGTGATGCTGAATCCTGCCAGCTCGCGGGCCTTGGCTGGCGACTTGCCCTCTTTGATGCACATCACGAGCCAGGCGACCTGCTGATCATCGGCAAACATCACGTCGATGCGGTCAGCATCCACCTTGGCACGCGCGATGGCCGCGGCCTCTTCTTCGGCATCCAGCGCCTCGTCCTCGACGCTCTGGGTCGAGAAGCCGAGGTAGTCGAGCACGTGATCAGCCCCCTCACCCTTGAGGGTCAAGCCTTCGAGTCGGTCGGTCCTCGACATGAGGTGTGACTCGCGCGATCCGTCAGCAATGCTCATCATCGTCATGATCATGAACGCGACGAACGGCACCCGCCGCTTGGGCCAATGGCGCCCCCGGTCGCCCAAGGTTCCGTCCATCGCGCGGACCACGGCCTCGTTGATGAGTTCGTGCGGGTCCTGATACTCCGTTCCAAGCAGGAACCCCTGGGCAGCCTTACGCAAACGAAGGGCGTCATCTTCCGTCAGCGCCTCGATCGCGTCGCGAATATCGTCATCTGTGGCCGGTTCGTCATTCGGCGCGTTGCCTGCTTCCACGGACTCTCCCCGATATCGATGTATGCGGGTCAAACCCGAAAACCGGACATGTCGCCACCCGTGTCCGGTTTCAGTCGGTCGCCCGCATATCTGTATAGAGGGCATTCTGCCGCCACGGCGGGCATCGCTGCCAGTGAAAACGTCCCCAGGCTGCCCGCTGGCAGGGCCGCCGCTCAGAGTCAGGATCACGCAGGAACCACGTCCCCATGGAAATCTTCACCCTCAACGTCGGTCAAGGCCAGTTCGTCGTCGTGGCCGGCAAGAACGAAGCCTTCATCGTCGACACCTTCGTGCCCTTGAGTTCAGGGCAAGACACCGTGTTCGTGAAGGCGGCGTTGAGTTCGATCCTCGCCGGCCGCAAGCTCGTTGGCTTGGTCGTGACCGGCTTTGACGCCGACCATTTCTGCGAGGCCGGCATGAAGCTGGTGCTGAACAAGTACCGGCCGAACTGGCTGATGTACCCCAGTTACCGCAAGCGCACGCGCACCGCCGATCTCTGCTTCGACGCGATCAAGGTGCTGGACCAGCAGAAGGACATCGACCACGTGTCGGTGGCCCTGGGAGACAACAACCTGCGCTTCTACCAGAAGCTGTGTACCGAGTTCTCGTTCGAGATCTTCTCGCCGCACCGCGAGGACATGAACTCTTCGAACAATTGCTCGATTGTGTGCAAGGTCACCGAGCATGCAACGGGCGGCACTTACCTCGTCACTGGCGACACCGAGGTCGACCGCTGGGATTCGATCGTGCGCTACTTCGGCCGCTCGCTGCAGTCGCACGTCCTGGCGGCCCCGCATCATGGGTCCGAGAACGGCATCTCGGCGGCAGCGCTGTCGTGCATCCGGCCGCACACCATCCTGGTCAGCGCCGGCGTACAGAGCCAGTACGGCCACCCTCATCTGGCTGCGCAACGACTCTTCCGTGATCACTCCCGCGAGTGGCATGCGACCAACGGCAACCAGGGACAGTCCATCCATACCGTCGTCGACTTGGCGGGCGTGAAGAACTACAAGTTCGAACAGTAGAAAGGCACGACATGTCTGAAACACACAAGGTGATCTTCTATCCGGTGGGCAACGGCGACACGAGCCAGATCGTGTTGGACAACGGCCGCCGCGTCCTCTTCGACTTCTGCCACCGCGACAAGGCTGAGGACGACGACACCCCTGAGATCGATCTCAAGAAGCGCTTGCGCGGGGAGCTCAAGGAGGCAAAGCGGGAGGACTTCGACGTGGTCGCCTTCACGCACGCCGACAAGGACCACATTCAGGGCAGCACCGACTTCTTCTGGCTGGAACACGCGGAGAAGTACCAAGGCAAGGACCGCATCAAGATCAAGGAGCTCTGGGTGCCGGCAGCCATGGTCGTCGAGTCGGCCAGCAATGACGAGCAAAGTGCCGAGTTCGTCATCCTGCGCCAGGAAGCGCGACACCGGCTGCTTGCCGGGAAGGGCATCCGGGTTTTCTCGAAGCCGCAGGATCTCGCAGACTGGCTGGAATTCGCCCTCAAGGCGCGCGGCGAGAAGCCCGACGCGCGCGATCACCTCATCGTTGACGCCGGCACACTGGTCCCTGGTTTCAGCCTTGACGCTGACAAGGTCGAGTTCTTCTGCCACTCGCCATTCATCAAACACTGCGACGACGGCGACATCGTCCGCAACAGTGCTGCGCTGGTGTTCAACGTGCGCCTGAAGTCGGGCAAGGAACTGTTCGACTACCTCGAGGTGGGCGATGCCGAGTGGGGAGACCTTGAAGACATCGTCACCGCCACGCGCCGGCACAAGAACGATGATCGCCTGGAGTGGGACCTGTTCAACATCCCGCATCACTGCAGCTACAAGGCTCTGAGCGACGAGAAGGGCGACAAGGAGACCGTCCCCAAGCCCCTGGTCAAGGAACTGCTGCTTGAGGGGCGCGCGGGTGCCTACATCGTCAGCTGCAGCAAGCCAGTCAACGACGACAAGGGCGCCTATGAGCAGGTGCAGCCGCCCCACATCCAGGCGCGCAAGGCCTACGAGAGCCACTTGGCCAAGGTGGATGGCCGCAAGTTCCTCGTGACCATGTCGGAACCGAACGCCAGCCGGCCCAAACCCCTGGAGTTCGAGTTCACGGCGTCGGGCCTGGCACTGAAAAAGAGCGTCGTGGTCGGCAGCGCGGCTATCATCACCAGCACCGCACCACGGGCCGGCTGATGCCGTTGACGTATCACGAGCTCGCGGCGTTTGCGCCGGCGGATCGTACGGCTCTGCGTCTGCCGCACGCTGTCGAGTTGTGCCACGCCATCGACCGAAGTCGGGACGTCACACTGCTGCAGGTGTTGACGTCGATCGACGGCTCGGACCGCGAAGCCTTGGTGGTCGATGTCGCGTGTGACGAGATCCCGAACCGCAATCTGATCGGCCTGCGCAGTCCCGAGAGGCTAGCCATCATGGTGGGTACCGCCGGCAACAGCCCGCCGGCAGTGCTGGCATTGCGCCAGGACTTTCCTGGGGTCATGCACCTGAACGCGACACCGGCTGGCGAGCCCCGAAGCCTGTGCCTGTACTTCGAACCCCATCGCTCGGTGATGCGGACGTGGACGGCACCGAAGTTCTTGCGCCGCATCCAGTGGTGGCTGCTGGAGACCTCGCAGGGGGCACTGCACGCGGCCGATCAACCGCTGGAGCTGCTGTTCTTCGACACCGGCTGGGAGCTGGTGATCCCGGCCAACTTCGACCAACTGCGGCAGCGAGCCGACCTGCGCTTCTTCGCGTCCTTCATCGAACCGGCGCACCTGCGCGGCACATCGACTCTGATGCTGAGAGCCGTGGTCGTCGGCGATGCCAAGGTCGAGGGACTGGGCGTTGCGATCATCGACTGCCCGCCCATCGTCCAAGGCAGCCGAACGGACATCCCCTCCACGCTCGGCGCGGCGGCCGACGAACTGGCCGAGCGAGGCCTTGATCTCGCCGCAATGCTGCGGGACAACCTGTGGCAGCAGATTCACACCAAGGGCGAAGCCCTGAAGGGCGCGAACGACCGTTTCGTCGTGATGCTGAACATACCCGTGTGTCGCGAGCCCGGCGCCCCCGCAGAGCGCACGCAGCGGATGGCCTTGCTGACCACCGTGGGCCGCCTCGAACTTGGCTTGCGCCTGGGCGCCTACGCTCGCGTTGAGGGCCAGGTCTTCAAGGACACACCCATTGGAGGCCGTGCGCCCGCGGAAGGAGATTGGCGGAGTGTGCTGACCCTCCCCGCGGCGGTGCTGGACGCGCCAAGTCGCCAACAATTCCGAGCGCTGTCCGCAACCCCCAACGCTGGACCCGATGTGGCGGTCCTCGTGGGGGTTGGCGCCCTGGGCAGTGAGCTGCTGAACCTTTGGACACGGGCGGGTTGGGGATCTTGGACGATCATCGACTCCGACCACGTGAAGCCACACAACCTGGCCCGGCACGCGGCGTTCTTCAACCATGTCGGACAGCCCAAGTCCAGCGTTTGCCAGACTTTGGTCGAACTCATCCACGGCAATGCCGGAGTGGTCCGTGCCATCGTCGCGGACGCGTGTGATCGCAACAGCGCAGAGGTCGACACCGTGCTCGCCGCTGCCGGCCTTGTCGTCGACTGCTCGACGACGGTGGACTTTCCGCGACTGACCAGCGCCAGCTCTCACACGGCACGCCACGCATCCGTTTTCCTGACACCGAGCGGCAAAGGCTCAGTGCTGTTGCTCGAAGATCAAGCTCGCCAATGTCGGCTGCGCACCCTCGAAGCCCAGTACTACCGGGCACTCCTCAACCAATCTTGGGGCCAGCACCACCTGGACGGTCACCTGGGCTCGTTTTGGAGCGGCGCAAGTTGCCGCGACATCTCGTTCAAGCTGCCGCATTCCAGCGTCGTAGCGCACTCGGCGACGCTGGCAGAGCAACTGATCCGCCGATATGCGCAACCGCAGGCGGTCATAAAGGCCTGGCATCGCGACCCAGAGACCGGCAGCGTTGAGTTCTTCGACGTGCCGGTTCATGAACCGATCGCCCAGCTGCGTGGCCAACTCACCGTGCATCTGGACAAGGGCCTGGAGGACAAGCTGCGGCAGCTGCGCGCTGAGAGGCTACCGACAGAAAGCGGCGGCGTGCTGTTGGGCTACCACGATCTCAACCTGGGCGAGATCGTCATCGTCGACGTTCTGCCGCCGCCACCGGACAGTTCCCACAGCACCGATCATTTCGAGCGTGGCGTCGAGGGCCTGATGGAGTCGTACCGCGAAGTGCAAAGACGAACCGGCAACGTCGTCGGTTACCTCGGGGAGTGGCATAGCCATCCCCCAGGTCATAGCGCTCGGCAAAGTCCTGACGACCTGCTGCAGCTCTTCAAGCTGGCGCTGGGCATGGCCGACGACGGGCTTCCTGTCATCCAGATCATCGTCGGCGAGCATGAACTCGAACTCTATGCAGGCGAGGTGATGGCATGACAATAGCCGCAGAGCCGCCCATTGCATTGGCGCTGTCCGGCGGCGGTATCCGCGCCATGGCCTTCCACCTTGGCGTACTCAAGCGCATGGCCGAACGCGGTTTGCTCGAACGGGTCGCTCGCCTGTCGACTGTCTCCGGCGGTAGTCTGTTGGTGGGTCTGGTCTACAGATCCTGCGACTTCCAGTGGCCAACGTCGCAGCAGTTCTTGAACAAGACCTACCCGTGGGTGGGCGAGCAACTGTGCTCCCGCAGCTTGCAGGCTGGCGCAGTCTTGCAGTTGCTCCGGCCTTGGAACTGGCGCTTCTGCCTTTCGAGGGCCAACCTGCTTGCGCTCGAGCTCCGAGCGAACTGGGAGCTGGATGTGCCGTTGTCGGCGATCGGCCTCAGCCCCGAATGGTCGATCAACGGAACCACGGCCGAGAATGGCAAGCGGTTTCGGTTCAAAGGCGCCGAGATCGGCGACTGGGAACTCGGCTACGCGCAGGCGCCGAACTTTCCGCTGGGCAGTGCGTTGGCGGTGTCGGCGGCTTTCCCTATTGGTTTCGGCCCACTCGCCTTGCGCGCTGATGCCTACATCTGGAAGAAGCGGGCTTGGGATGCCCCGAAAGGGAGCGAGCAGGTTGTGAATGTCGGCACCAAGCGGCTGCACCTTTACGACGGCGGGCTGTATGACAACCTCGGTGCCGAGCCGTTCTTTGATCCAGGCAAGCAGCAGCCCAAGAACGCCGGCGACTACATCATCGTCAGTGACGCCGGGGCACCTCTTCCCATTGGGCTTCGTTCAGGGCCGCTGAACCCATTTCGTATCAAGCGGATGATGGACATCATGTCCGAGCAGTCGAGATCGCTGCGCATCCGAGCTTTCGCCAACTACCTTCAGACCAACCCTGGCATTGGCGCGCAACTTCTAATCGGCACTGCCATCTCTGGCCCCGACTGCACGGAGGCCAAATTCGCTCGCTCGTTCCCCACGAGCCTCAAGCGCCTCAGCCGCACTGACTTCGAGCGACTCGCCGGGTATGGGCATGGCGTCGCCAGAGACGCGGAGAATCGCTTCGGCTTGGCATAGCGCGGCAAACAAATCCGCAGACACGGCCGCGCCCAACTGCCTGCCAGAGCGGAGCACCTGAACCATTCCGGGCAATGTCTGCTCATTCCGCGGACTTAGACCACTCTACTGGCGGCTTTGGGTCGAGTGCAGTCACCGACCTAGGTAAACCGCAGTCACCTGCTCCCTCTCATGCCCCAGCTCTGCACTGATCGTGAGCCGGGCCTCCCGATCGCTCGACTTCTGCTCTGCCGTCAGATCCCGTGACCGCGGCCCGCCGGCTGCAGGTGCTGCCCAACCCGTCAATTCACGGTAACGCACCTGCGCATACTGGTGCCGGAACCCGTGCACCCGGTGGATGCCTGCGGCGGCGCACTGGTGCTCGAAGCGGCGCAGTTGCTCGGCGTAGGTCTTGTCGGCCGGGATGAGGCTGCCCGTGCCGGCCAGGGCCTTGGCTTCCTCGAGTAACTGCCGCTGCTCCGCATTGCGGACAGGCACTTCGCGCGGGCGGCCGCCCTTGGTCCAGGTGTCCTTCAAGGCGAGCACGTTGCCCCGGTCGGCCCACTCGGGTCGGATCTTGATGGATTCCTCCCGCCGCAGCCCGAAGGCGGCCTGCAGCCGCAGGGACATGGTGGTGTAGGGGTCGGTCACCCGCGCCAGGTCGCCGGACCGCAGTTCCTGCGCCTTGCTGACGTTGGTGACGTGCTGCCGGTTGCCGATGCCGTAGTGGTGGTT
>NZ_JBMLSK010000127.1:0-17772 GCF_049240545.1 Roseateles sp.
TAGGGACCGGATCCTTCAGTGGATCGGTATACCCACCTGCATCGGCATCGCACAGACGAAGACCCTGGCCAAGCTGGCGAATCACGTCGCCAAGACCGCAGAGCGCAAGCCGGGCAGCTATCCGGCGGAACTGGCTCAGGTGTGCAACCTGGCCGCGTTGCCTCCACAGGACCTGGATGATGTCCTACAGGCCACGGATGTGGGCGAGGTCTGGGGGGTGGGCAGGCGAATCAGCAAACAGCTCAAGGAACACGGCATCCAGACTGTGCTGGACTTGGTGCGCATGGACCCGGTCACCGTCCGCCGTGGCTGGAACGTGACGCTGGAGAAGACGGTGCGGGAACTGCAGGGTCAGCCCTGTGTGGATCTGGACGATGCTCCAGAGTCCAAACAGCAGATTGCATGCACCCGGTCCTTCGGACAACCTGTCACCGAGCTGGAACCGCTGATCGAAGCCGTCAGCGAATTCGCCAGCCGGGCAGGGGAGAAGCTGAGGAAGCAGAACAGCGTGGCCAGGGAGCTGCTGGTGTTCATCCACACCTCACCGCATCGGCAAGGGCCTCAACTCTCCCGAAGTGTTGTCGTACCGCTGCGCAGGCCAACGGATGACAGCAGGCTGCTCGCAGGCGCCGCAGCCGATGCCATGCGCAGCATGTACCTGCCGGGCTACCGTTTCATCAAGGCGGGGGTCATCTTGGTGGATCTTCAGCCGGCCAGGGTCCAGCAGCAGGAACTGGACCTTGAGCCCGAACAGGAGCCCGAGACAGCACGGGACCGGTCAAGACTGATGGTGGCGATGGATGTCATCAACCAGCGTTACGGCAAGGGCACCTTGCATGTCGGCTCTACCGGGCAGACGGCACCTCAGCGAGCATGGGGCATGAAGCAGGAGAGGCGCACGCCGCAGTACACGACGCGGCTGGAGGATGTGCCGGTGGCAAGAGCGTGACCCCACGCGATCGACATACGCGGTATACGAGCACTCCGACCCAGCGATGGAGTACTCGAGAGCCTTGCTGGGCCACATTGACCCGAAAAATTCCCGGCATTGTCAGAAGCAGTGGCTGGGCGGCAATTGCCTAGTACAGCACTTAAAACAAGCCGGGAACAAGACGGATCCTAACCGAGAAGAGCCCTTCGGGCTTCAGTGACTGACTGACTGACGTTCCCCCGCAAAACCAGTACCCGTCCACGGAAGTGGGTCAACTCCAACTCCAACTTGTACATCCGGGTCCTGTGGTGCTTCAAGCTTGTGCGTGCTTCCGATCGACAAGCGTTGGATCTCCTTCAGCGAGTTGGCCCACCTCGAGCCATTCGATGTTGTCTAGCTTGAGCCGAGTTACTTGTTTGAATGCATCAGCTAGGTGAGCTTCCACGTTGGCTGGTGTGCCTTTTGGCTTGAGTTCTGCACGCAATGTCATGGTCTCTCTGTGGCCCAGGGTCTCTACGACAAGCTGCGCACGATTGATCTCCGGCACTCGACTCAGCAATTCTTCGATGTTGCGCGGATAGACAAAAACCTCGCGCACTTTTACACCCTGGCCGACGCGGCCTTGCAGAAGACCAATGCGATCAACGAGGCCGTCTTCTGTCTGGCTCAACGCCTGAGCGACGTCGCCTGTGCCGAATCGAACCAATGGCCACCCGCTTTCCAGTGTCGTGACCACGATCTCACCTGTGCTGCCGACTGGCAAGGGCTCGCCCGATACCGGGTCGCACACCTGGACCAGGCGTTCAGGGTGAATGCGGTAGCCCTCAAGTCCATCTTGTTCGTAACCGATGAGTCCAAAGTCTCCGGTCGCATAGGCGGAGAACGTGTTGATGGCATAGCGCTGCTCAAGATCGCGTCGCTTATGCATCCAGTTGCCCATCTCTCCACCGAGCATGGCATTTTTGACGCGCCAGTCACGAGGCAACTGGTACCCCATGCGTTCCAAGGTCTCGATCAAGGTAATGAAGAAGCTGGTGGACGCGCAAATACACGTGATGTCCAACTCCAGAATCAGTTGGGCTTGCTGTTCAGCGCCGCCCGGACCACACGGGATGATCGTGGCCCCGGTAGATGCGATTCCTTGGTCAAGCAAAAGACCTGCGGGCACAAGGTGGTAAGACCAGGTATTCAGCACGCGATCGCCGGGGCCGATGCCTGCTTGGTTAAAAACTTGCGCGAATCCACGCCCGGTGACATCGCTTGAAAGCTCTGGTTCATAGATCGGCCCTGGAGACACAAAGATGCGTCGAATGTCGTGAGTGTCCGCGGCCAGGAACCCGCCAAAAGGGGGATGTGCTCGTTGGAGGGCGAGTAGTTGGTCTTTGGTCGTGACGGGCAGGCGGGCAAGATCACTGGCGCCGCATAAGTCGGCCGGCGCCATATTCGCCCGCTCATAGATGTCTCGTATTGCTGGGGCCTTCCGGTAAGCCTGGGTCTGAATGCGCTGAAGTGCTGCGAATCGGTTGGAGCATGGGGGCGTGGTCATGGTTCGGAACCTTGGTTCACTTGCCGGTGAAACGCGGCGCGCGTTTTCCCTGGAAGGCATCCAGCCCCTCTTGAAGGTCGGCGCTGAAAGCATGAACTTCTGACGCCAGCAGTTCCAAGCGAAGTGCCGTGTCCTCTGATTGATCGAGCCCGTCGTCAACCAGAGCCTTCATGCGCTGAAGGCCCAAAGGGCTCTTGGTGGCAATGGTGTCGGCCACCTTCTGGGTCGCTGCGTCGAGCTGCGAGTCGTCCACGACCTGATTCACCAACCCGGCTTCTCGCATCTCCTCGGCTGAAACGAACTCACCGGTGTAGAGAAGGTACTTGGCGCGGGTCGGGCCAATCACACGGGGGAGACGCACCGAGCCGCCACCTCCAGGAAGCAGGCCGTAGTTGGCGTGTGCATCGCCGATCTTTGCGCTCTTGGCAGCGATAACCAGATCGCAGCACAGCACCAACTCCAGCCCTCCCGCGAGGGTAATGCCGTTTAGCGAGGCAATGACCGGCTTGGGGAATCGGTCCAGGCGGTTCATCGTGCGCAAGACACCCGCGAGGAAGGCGCTCGTGCCGTTCTCGCCCAGTTGACCTCGCACGTACTTAAGGTCCGCCCCAGCGCAGAAGGCGCGGCCGGTACCAGTAAGAACAACGGTCATGACGTCGTTGCTCTCCAGTGCCTGGTCCAGCCCCCTGTCGATGGCTTGGAGCACTTCTGGGGTGAGCGAGTTCATTGCATCTGGGCGATTCAGGCGGATCCAAAGAGATCGATTCCGGACTTCGGTAACCACCACTGACTCTGACATGTCTTCTCCATTCTCGGCGTGCTTAGGGACCTCACATTCTTTCATTTGACTATCGAGTAAGTAACTTGGTGATTTCCCTTACCCATAATAAAGCGGCTTTACTTTAGAGTAAAAAAAGAGGAGTCCCCATGAAGTCATCTAGTCAAAGCAGTCAGCTACCGTTGGCAGGAGTCAAGGTAGTGGAGTTCGAAGGAATCGGACCCGGCCCATTGGCGGGCTTTCATCTGGTACAGCTCGGCGCGAGCGTGACCCTGGTCGCACGCCCAGGTCGAGGGGCTCTGCCAGCAGAAATGACCCCGCCTACCGATAGCTTGATTAACCGCGGCAAACATCGTGTCACTCTGAACTTGAAGACGCCACACGACAAAGTGGCTGCAATCGACTTGATTGCCCAAAGCGATGCCTTGATTGAAGGGAATCGTCCAGGGGTGATGGAGCGGCTGGGTCTGGGGCCTCAAGACTGCGCCAAGGTGAACCCCCGCCTCGTCTACGGCCGCATGACGGGATGGGGGCAGGATGGTCCGCTGGCCCACGCCGCAGGCCACGACATGAACTACGTGGCCCTAACCGGACTGATGTCACTGACCGAAACGCCGGGTCATCCTCCAATTCTGCCACCCACGGTCTTGGGAGACGCGGCGGGGGCCTTGGGTCTGACGATGGGAATCGTCGCCGGGATGTTCGCCGCGAGAAGTGGCGAAGGAAAGGGTTGTGTAGTCGATGGAGCGATCGTGGATGTGCTGGCCCTCCTGGCGCCCTTGGTTCAGCTTCTCCGCAAGGGTGGTGCTCTAGAGGGGACCGTGGCCAGCGTCTTTCACGACTCACCGTTCTATGACCGCTATCGGTGTGCAGACGGTCGGTACATCACGGTTGGCGCTATTGAGCCGCAGTTCTATGCGCTTCTTCTGGAAAAGATGGGGCTGTCGGACGTGGATCCCTCTCAGCAGATGAACAGGGCCGCTTGGCCCGCACTGAAAGCCCGAATGGCTGAGGCATTTGCGTCGAGGTCAAGCAGCTATTGGACTGGAGAGCTGGAAGGCACTGATGCCTGCTTCGCACCAGTCCTCACCTTGGGAGAGGCAGCGAAGCATCCCCATAACGCCAGTCGAGGTCTGTATCGCGTGACCGACGAGGGTGATGTAGAGACGGCGCGGGGCTTGCGCTTCCTGCCTCTGGTCGATCCGGACCTTTTGAGATCGCCCCAATGAGGGTTTACCCCTCTCTCTTTTTTTGTTTTTTACTTTAAAGTAAAACCATTGCACGGCGGGTAAAGTTAAGCTATTCCGCCAGTATTCAAGAGCCATAAGGAAACTGAGCATGAATGACATCTACGTGATTGGGGTTGGCATGACGCCGTTTGGCCGACACCTCGACCTTGACATGAAAGCCCTTACTAGGCAGGCAGTGGAGGCAGCCCTTGCAGATGCCGCCATGCAGAAGGAGCAGTTGGAAGCGGCCTTCTTTGGCAACACTTCTCAAGGACACATGGAAGGGCAGCACATGATTCGCGGGCAGATTGCCTTGCGCGCCATGGGCATTGGCCGGGTTCCGGTGGTGAACATTGAGAACGCCTGCGCGAGTGGATCATCTGCGTTTGCGCTGGCGTGCAGTCACTTGAAGTCCGGAGCGGGCGACGTCGCTCTCGCGGTTGGAACCGAGAAGATGTTCTCTACCGACAAGGCGCGGATGTTCTCCGTGTTTGACAGTGCTTGGGATATCTCCCGTGCACAAGAGATTCGAGATTCCCTGATGAAGCTGGGCAGGGAGGTGTCCGTACCCGAAGGATCGACCTCGCCCAAGCCGTACAGCGTCTTCATGGACGTATATGCCGCATTCGCGCGTTCGCACATGCGGACATTCGGTACGACCCAGCGGCAGCTCGCGGCTGTGGCGGCCAAGAACCACACCCATTCGGTTCATAACCCGCTCTCCCAGTACCGTGTGGCATACACCATCGACGAGATCCTAGCGGCGCCACCCATCACCTATCCGCTGACTTTGCCAATGTGTTCACCAATCTCAGATGGTGCCGCGGCCGCAATTTTGTGCACCGGCAAGGCCATTAAACGCCTCAACTTGGACGCAAGCCGAGCGATCCGTGTACTCGCTTCGGTGGTGCAAAGCGGATCAGATCGCGATGAGTCCGACTACCGCTCCCACTGCACAGCGTTGGCGGCCACCAAGGCCTACGAATTGGCCGGTGTGGGAGCCGCAGACATATCGGTGGCCGAAGTCCATGACGCTACCGCCATGGGCGAAATCATCCAGTCCGAGAACCTTGGCTTCTGCGAGTTCGGCATGGGCGGTGTCATCGCGGAGCGCGGTGAGACAAGCATCGGAGGGCGGATCCCTATCAACCCATCAGGTGGTCTGGAGTCCAAGGGCCACCCTGTAGGTGCGACCGGGCTTGCACAGATCCATGAGCTGGTCACTCAACTACGAGGGGAGGCAGGGAAGCGCCAGGTGGAAAGTGCCCGGCTTGCGCTCGCCGAGAACGGCGGGGGCCTGGAAGGGATTGAAGAAGCCGTGGCATGCATAACGATTCTTGGCCGCTGAATCACAGAACCAAGTACGAACAAGGAGACAACATGGACATTCAAAACGTAGTGGCACTCGTCACTGGAGCAGGATCGGGCCTGGGCCTGGCCACCTGCCAGGCGCTGGTAGCGGCGGGCGCCAAGGTGATGGCAGTGGACGTTGATGAAGAGCGCTTGGTCAACAACGTACTGCCCCTAGGGTCAAGCGTTCGCATTCAACGGGTCGACGTGTCCAACGATGCTGAGGTGAAAGCTGCCGTCGACTTTGCGGTGCAGGCCTTTGGCTCTTTGCAGGTGGCCGTGAACTGTGCTGGCATTCTTGGGCCGTGCAAAACCTTGAGCAAAGGCGAACTGTTTCCCCTTTCTCTCTGGAACCAGGTGATTGCCGTCAACCTCACGGGCACGTTTAACGTCATCCGCCACGCGAGCCTTGCGATGTCGCGAAATACCGCCAGCGAGGACGGCGAGCGAGGTGTGATCGTGAACACCTCTTCTGGAGCCGCTTGGCAGGGACAGATGGGTCAGGCAGCCTACAGCGCAACGAAGGCTGGGGTGATGGGAATGACGCTCCCAGTATCCCGTGACTTGGCACAGCACGGGATTCGTGTCGTCGCTATTGCGCCCGGCCTGTTCGAGACGGGCATGTCCGCCGGCATGCCGCCCAAGGTCTCTCAGGGGCTGATCGATAACTCGATCCTCTTCCCCCACCGGATGGGGCGACCGCAGGAGTTTGCCTCACTGGTTCAACACATCGTCGAAAACGCCTACTTCAACGCCACCACCATCAGCCTGGACGCGGGGACCCGCTGACGGTCAGCATCTCACAAAAAAGAGCTGAACCTATTCTGGGACTGAATGAAAAGAGGTTTCCATGCAAGTAAGACGACTGATGGATCGCGGAGGAAAGAATGAGTGATCTGCCAAAGGGTAAGCACGCTCAGATCGTGCTTTCCGCAAGCCATCTGCTTTTGAAGTTTGGGGGAATCGTGGCCCTGAACGATGTCTCCATTGATGTACGCGACGACGAGTTGTTGGCCGTGATCGGTCCTAACGGAGCAGGGAAGTCGTCGCTGATGAATTGCCTAAGTGGCTTCTATCGTCCCAAGGCAGGCGAAATCCGTCTTGGCGAGCACTCGATCAGAGGCATGGGCACACACGAAGTGGCGGCCCGCGGATTGGCCCGCACGTTTCAAGGTACCCACATCTTCTCGGGCATGACGGTCATTGAGAACCTGATGGTGGGGCGCCACTTGCATATGCGCACCAACCTGATCCAGTCCTTTTGCCATTTCGGACCCGCTGTACGCGAAGAGGTGGCTCACAGGGAAGCGGTGGAGGAAATCATCGAGTTCCTGGAAATCGAGTCGATCCGGCACTCCCCAGTGGGCAGCCTGGGTTATGGACTTCGCAAGCGCGTCGACCTCGGGCGCGCTCTCGCTCAAGATCCCAAGATCCTTCTCATGGACGAGCCAATGGCCGGAATGAATACCGAGGAGAAGGAAGATCTGGCTAGGTTCATTCTGGATGTGAGAGAAGCCAAACGCATCCCGATCGTGCTGGTCGAGCACGATATGGGGGTTGTCATGGACCTTGCGGATCGCGTGGCTGTGCTGGACTTTGGCCGAAAGATTGCCGAGGGAACACCCAAGGAAATCCAGGCCGATCCTGCCGTATTGAAGGCATATCTGGGTGAGGGGGTGGCATGAACATTCGCATGGCAACACTGCCGCAACTGCTGCGTGACCACGCCAGACGCTCACCGCAGCGACTTTCGCAGCGGCACAAGACGCGTGGTATCTGGCGCGAGTACGACTTCTCACAGGTCCAGCGCAATGTCATGGACTTGGCCTTGGGTCTTCACCAACTGGGTATTCAACGCGGAGAGACGGTCGCAATCATTGGTGAGAACGAGCCTCAGCATTACTGGGCCGAATACGCGGCACAAGCAGTCGGGTGCAAGGTAATCTCACTGTATCCGGACCTCACGGCAGACGAAGTGCAGTACCTGCTGGATGACAGTGAGGCCGTCTGTCTCTTTGCTCAGGATCAGGAACAGGTGGACAAAGGGTTGGCGGTGAAGACGGCCACTCCCAACCTGCGGCACATCGTGTACTGGGACGACACGGGCATGTGGTCGTACCGAGACCCCATCTTGCGCAAGTTTCATCAGTTGCAGAGCGAGGGGCGGTCCCTTGGCGAAAAGGATGAGCTGATGTACGACCGTCTCGTTGATCAGGGCCGTCCTGACGACATCGCGGTGCTTTCGTACACATCAGGCACCACGGGCAAACCCAAGGGGGTGATCCTTTCACATCGTAGCTTGGTTGACAACGCCCAACGTCTGATCAATGCCACGAAGGCCAGGCCAGGCACCCAGTACCTGAGCTACATCGCCCCAGCATGGGCAACGGAGCAATTCATGGGTCTGGCCCTGGGAATCGGCCTGCCCATGGTGGTCAACTTTCCTGAGGGCCCTGAGCAGGTTCTTGAAAACATTCGAGAGCTGGCGGTCGAGGCCATGACGTTTGCCCCGCGCCAATGGGAAAGCATGGCGTCTTCCGTGCAGGCACACATGCTCGACGCGGGCGCTGTGCGGCGAGCAATTTACGAGTGGGGTTTGAAGGTTGGACATGCTGTGCACGTCGCGCGTATGGACGGCAAGCACGTGTCGTGGTGGAGTCGGGCCTTGCTGCCCCTCGCCAATGCGCTGGTCCTTAGGCCGTTGAGAGACCAACTTGGCCTGACACGATTGCAGGTGGCCATCTGCGGAGGAGCCACCATGGCACCAGATGTGTTCCGCATGTTCCATGCAATGGGCGTTCCCTTGAGAAACATCTATGGCTCGACAGAGGTCGGGCTGTTGACGAGCCACCAGGGAGACCGTTTTGACCTAGAAACCGTTGGTCACTGGATGCAGACGCACCCCGAGGCAGGAACTCCTCTGGAGTGGATGCTGACAGCAGATGGGGAGTTGTGCGTCAGGGGAGGGAGTTCGTTTCTGGGCTACTACCGACGCGAAGGCTCTTTCGAGGCCAAGGTCAAAGACGGGTGGTACCAAACCGGAGATGCGGTTACCAAGACGGACCGAGGCGAACTTGTGTTTTTGGAGCGTGTGTCCGATCTGAAGCGTCTTGCCGATGGCCAGACGTTCCCGCCGCAGTTTGTTGAAACCCGCCTTCGCTTCAGCCCGTTCATCAAAGACATCATGACCGTCGGAGATGAAAGGCGCGACTTTGTTGCAGCACTAATCAACATCGACATGGGTGTGCTGTCTCGCTGGGCAGAAGAAAAGCGCATTGGCTTCTCGACCTTCACGGATCTCTCGCAGCGCCCAGAGGTGGCCGACCTCCTTAGCCGGGAAATCTCCCGGGTAAACCAGTTCCTGCCCGCCCACGCGCGAGTCCGGCGTTTCGCCAACTTTCCGAAGGAGCTTGACCCGGATGAGGGCGAGTTGACCCGATCGAGAAAGCTGCGTCGAGAGTTTCTGGAAGATAGGTATGCGGCGCTGATTCAAGGTCTTTACAACGGGGCGTCTGAAGTGACTGTGGACATACCGGTGACCTATCAGGATGGACGTCGCAGCCAGTTCACCGCGCAGGTACTCATTCGCGACGTAGCGGCTGCCGACCAGACGACCAAGGCCGGTATTTCAAATGGGAGAAGGCAATGATTGATTTCCTGAATTACCTCATCAATGGCGCGTTGACGGGCCTCTTGTATGCACTGATTGCCATGGGTTTTGTGGTGATCTATCGGGCATCAAAGGTGTTCAACTTCGCGCAGGGGGAGTTGGTCGTCTTCGGCGGGTACATGGTCTGGTGGACAGTGATTCAAATGGGAATGCCGTTGTGGATCGGCCTGCCAGTGGCATTCGTGAGCGCAGCCATCTTCGGCTTGATGATCGAGCGGATTTTCTTTGCGCGACTTGTCGGTGAATCCGTTTTTTCCATGGTGATGGTGACCATCGGGCTTCTGATCCTAATTCGGGGTGTGGTCTTGGTCCTGTTTGGTCCACAAGTCCGCGCCTTTCCGATGGTTTTTCCAATTGATCCGCTGATCTTTGGTGACATCCTGATCTCTCGCTCGATGTTCTATGGTGGGTTGCTCACGATTGCCATTGGTTTTGGGCTTTCGTGGTTTTTCAACAAAACGCGTACGGGTTTGACGATGACCGCCGTGGCCGAAGACCATCAGGTGGCGATGTCAATGGGTATCTCCGTGCAGCGATCCATTGCCTTTGCCTGGATTCTCGGCTCTGTGCTTTCCACCCTGGGTGCCATGGTTCACCTGAGTGGCCGCTCTATCAACATGCTGAGCTCCGACATCGGATTGGCAGCGCTTCCTGTGGCATTGCTCGCTGGCTTGGAATCGCTCGCAGGATTGTTGCTCGCCGGTGTGCTGGTGGGCGTGATTCAAGGTTTAGCATCGGCCTATCTTGATCCTCTGGTTGGCGGTGCAATTGGCTCTGTATTTCCATTCATCATCATGTTGCTGATGCTCTTGATTCGTCCAACCGGTATGTTCGGTTGGAAAACCATTGAAAGGGTTTGATCATGGATCCCGCAGGTATTTTCGCAACCTCCTATCGTCAGGATCAATCGCTTATCCGCACGCGAAATCAAGCATTTGCGCTGTTGATATTTGTTGTGGCTCTGTTTGCCCTGCCGATGGTCGCCGAGGTTCGATCGGTGGCAGTGATGACGTCGATGCTGATCACTGCAGTGGTGGTTCTTGGTCTGCAAATCAATACTGGTTTGGCTGGCCAGGTCAATATAGGCCAGGCCGCCTTCATGGGGGTCGGTGCTTATTCGACGGCTGTGCTTGCCAGCAAACTGCACCTTCCATTCTGGCTGGCCCTGCCCGCGGGTGGGGTGTTCGCAGCGCTTTTTGGCCTCATTTTCGGTCTTGCTGCCGTCCGGATAAAGGGGTTCTACCTCGCGCTTACCACGATTGCTGCGCAGATCCTGTTTCACTTCTTTGTGCTCAATCTTCCACAAAAGTGGCTGGGTGGCTCAAACGGCATCACCCTGGAGCCTGCTGAGCTGTTTGGATTCAGGTTTGAGACGGATATAAGCATGTATTACCTGTGTCTCGTGGTCGCAATGATCATGATCGCTGGAGGATACGGCATTGCGCGTAGCCGACACGGACGAATCTTCGCCGCCGTTCGTGATGATGATGTGGCTTCAGGGATGATGGGCATCGACGTGGTGAGGACGAAAGCCCTGGCATTTTTGGTTGGTGCTTTTTATGCCGGTATTGGTGGAGGGCTGTGGGCATACTACATTCGCTTTGTGGCGATTGACCAGTTCACGCTGATTCATTCAATCTGGTTTATTGCCATGATCATCGTGGGTGGCATGGGCTCGATTACTGGCGCACTGATTGGTGTTTTCGTTATTCGTATGGCTCAGGAGTCCATCACGAGCATGGGGCCTGCACTGGTCGAGCGCATTCCATTTCTAGGCGGAGACTTGGTGTTTGCTGCTATGAATATTTTTCTCGGTGGCATCATCGCTGGCTTTCTGATTTTTGAGCCTCGCGGCCTGATGCATCGTTGGAATATTGCGAAGCAGTCCTATCGAATGTGGCCCTATCCCTATTGAACATAAACATTATCCCGATCCCCATTTTCACGCTGGTGGGTGGTTGATTTTGGTTAAACAGCGTAATCATCAAGGAGACAAGCAAATGATTAAACAGAAGATATGGGCTTCGGTCAGAGTCCGCCATGCTTTGGGCTCGGCTGCTCTCTTGGCCGTACTGGGCAGTGGAAGCACCGTCTACGCTCAGACGACATACAACATTGCTGGGATCGCTGACTTCACCGGGCCCTTCGCTGACGTGATGAAGGACATCACGGGCTGCCGCCGCGGGGTGCTTGACTGGTGGAATGAAGAGGTAGGCAAATCGCTCGGCGTTACCCTAAAAGTCAAGGAGCATGACGCACGCTACGACGTGGCCCAAGTCGCTTCCCTCTGGCCAGGCATCAAGGCGGAGCTCAACCCGATTGCCGTCTGGGGCCTCGGCGGGCCAGACAGCAATGCGCTGCAGCAGAGATTGCCCAACGACAAGGTACCCCTGCTGCTCGGCACGGCTGGCTATGGCTTTGCTTGGAAGGATGGCAGCTGGGTGTTCAATGCACGGGCGACTTACCCGCATGAAGCGGCCGGCTTTTACGCTTGGTATCAGAAGAAGATGGGGGGTGGACCGCTGAAGGTCGGGGTGATTTCTTCGGAAGTTTCTCCCGCGTATGTGGACATTCACAAGGGTGTGGAGCGATTTGCCAAGGACAACCCCCAGATCCTGGAAGTGGTGGAGACGATCTACACCGAGGCACAGCCGACGGACCTTACGCAGCAAGTGCATCGACTGCTTCGCAAAGGGGCGACGGTGATTCAAGTCTTCAACAATACGGCATCGGTGGTGGCTACCCGTCGTGCCTTGCAAAGCCTTGGTAAGGGCAACCTACCTATTGTGGTCAGTGCACACAACGGGTTGCTCTCGTCGGGCAAGGCCTTGGGCGACCTCAACCGGATGGAGGGAAGTTACGAGGTTTATGGCATGGCCATCCCGACGGACGATCCTACAGCTGCGCGAGCCTTTTTCGAGAAGCTGCGCACCCAGTACAAGACGCAAGCCAACTTCACATCGCCCTGCATGATGGGGTTGGCCACTTCCCTACTCACGGTCCGCGCGGTGGAACAGGTGGTCAAGATTAAGGGTCCTGCCGGCGTGACGGGCGCGGATGTTCGCACTGCTTTGCAGACCAACGCTTTCCCAAGCGAGCTGACATTTGGTGTTCTGCCCAACATCAAGTTCAGCAACGATGCTCCGTTCCCGACTTCTGGTTTGGCGGTGAACATCGGAACGATTGAAAAAGGGATGTACAAGCTGGTCGAACAAAGCGCTCCCGTTCCGAACGTGAACAAGTGGTAATTGACTGCATATCCAGGCCCGCCGCGACGGGCCTGGAGTGACGAATATTGGAGTTGCCTGTGCTTGAACTAAATAACGTTGAGGTTCTTTACAGCGAAGTGATTTTGGCTGTAAAGGGCATAACAGCGTGTGTACCAAAGGGCCAGTGCGTTACCCTGCTCGGTGCCAACGGCGCGGGTAAGAGCACGACGCTCAAAGCCATTTCAAACCTCATTCGTACCGAAGATGGTCGGGTCACCGCAGGATCGATCACGCTCGACGGGACCAACATCACCGGGGCGAACCCGGTGGATGTGGTGAGACAGGGTCTCGTGCACGTGATGGAGGGGCGCAAGGTCCTGCGTCACATGACGGTCGAACAGAACCTGGTGGTCGGTGGGCACTTGGGAAGCGGGCGAGAGGCCAAGGAAAGGCTCGACGAGGTCTATTCCCGCATCAAGCGCTTGGCCGCCCTGCGCGACCGAACCGCAGGTTATTTGTCGGGAGGCGAACAGCAGATGCTGGTGATTGGTCGCGCATTGATGTCCCAACCCAAGTTGGTGATGATCGATGAGCCATCGCTCGGATTGGCTCCCCTTATGGTGGAGGAGGTGTACGGCCTTCTTTCCGACTTGAAAGCCAGCGGACTGACTTTGCTGATCGTCGAGCAGAACACCCGCGTCGCGCTTGAACTCGCAGATTACGGCTATGTGATGGAGAGCGGTCGCATCGTGCTGGAGGGGCCTTCTAGCCAACTCAAGAGCAATGAGGACGTTCGCGAGTTCTACCTCGGCTTGACAGTGGAAGGAGAGCGCAAGAGCTTCCGGGACATGAAGCACTACCGGCGCCGCAAGCGCTGGCTCGGTTGAGCTGCGTTTTTTGACACAAAAAAGTTAACCCCAAGGACATCAGATGAGCAGTGTTTCCAACGCTTTCCTCAGCGAACAAGAGGTCATGATTCGGGAGTCGGCCCGCCGCGTAGCGGAGGAGGTCGTCGCCGTCACAGCGGCGCAACGCGACCAAAGCGGCAAGTGGCCTCATGCGGAAATTCAGTCCGTGGCCGAATTGGGGTTCATGGGCATGCTGGCCCCTCAAACACATGGAGGTGCGGGACTTTCTTTCGTGGAGTATTGCTTGGCCATTGAGGAGTTCGCTGTCGCCGATGGCGGCTTTGCCACCATGATGCACGTGCACAACTCATCAGCGCATGTCTTATGCAATTTCGGCACAGAGGAGCAGAAGGCTCAGCACCTGCCCGGGTTGGCTTCGGCTAAGAACATCGGTGCATTTCTTCTGTCGGAACCTCATGCTGGTTCTGACACTGCCTCCATCCGAACCTCCGCCAAGCGCGATGGTGAATACTACGTGATCAACGGTAGCAAGCAATGGATTTCGAATGGAAGCGAAGCGGGTTTCGCCTTTGTCGTGGCGGCCACGGGGGAGCCTGGGTCTCGGAATCGATTCAGCCTGTTCATTGTTGATCCCAAGGATCCGGGCTATCAGGTGCTCCGTATCGAGAACAAGCTCGGACAGCACACCGCGCATACTGCCCAGATTCAGCTGGACAATCTGCGCGTTCCAGTCGGCAATCTGGTGGGAGAAGAAGGGCGAGGATATGCAAAGGCCCTGTCGCTCTTGTCAGACGGGCGCATCGCGATTGCCGCCCTGGCGATCGGTGTCGCGCGCGCTGCGCTCGAGGCTGCCATTCGTTACGCCAAAGATCGGGAAGCCTACGGTAAGCCGATCTCGGCACTCCAAGCCGTCAGCTTTGATCTGGCCGACATGGCGATGCAGGTTGAGGTGGCTCGCCAGTACATGATCTACGCCGCGCGCCGGCGAGATGCGGGGCTTCCCTCAGACAAAGAGGCTTCGATCGCCAAGCTGTTTGCCAGTGAGATGGCTGAGAAGGTCTGCTCTGCAGCGATTCAAGTCCATGGTGGCTACGGCTACGTTTCGGACTTCCCGGTGGAGCGCTATTACCGAGATGTTCGCGTTACCAAGATTTACGAAGGTACCAGCCACATTCAGAAGCTGATTATTGCGCGCCAGATTTTGGCTGAGTGAGTGTCTGGGCAAGCCGCCGAAGGCGGCTGCCCGAGGTCATTGGATATCATGTTCGACTAACAACTGTCTCCCCTTAGCAAAGCGCGACCTCTAACCTTATGAGCCAATCCATCGAAGCGGAGCCCAAGCCACGGGTGCGTTCAGCGACCAAGCGCGCCACCAAAGGGGCGAGGTGGAACAACGCCGTCAGTGGTGCGGATGAGCAGTACGAGCTCAAGCGGCAGGCAGTGATTGCTGAAGCGTCTAAAGCCTTTGGGCGCCAGGGGTCACAAAACGTCTCGCTCGACGAGATTGCAAACGCACTCAACGTTACCAAGCCTGCCCTCTACTACTATTTCAAGAGCAAGCAGGAACTCATTTACGAGTGCCATGAGCTGGCGATGAAAATTGGTGATCAGGTGTTGAAAGACGCGATCGCATCAGAGTCCACTGGGTACGGACGGATCACCGCGTTCATGCGGAATTACATCTCGCACCTGACAGATCAGATGGGAGCTCCCGCGATCCTGCACGACTTTTCCGCTATGACGCCAGCGGATCGTAAAAAGATTACCGCACGCCGGAGAAAGTTTGACCTCCAGCTTCGCAACATCATAGAAGAGGGCGTTCGGGACGGTTCCATTGCGCCTTGTGACGCAAGGCTCGCGGTGTTTTGGTTCATGGGGGCGATCAGTTCTATTTCCCAGTGGTACCACGCTGACGGCACACTCACTGGCGATCAGGTGGCAGAGGTATTCATCCGCTTCCTGGCTGATGGCATACGTCCGCAGACTGCCTGTCCCACTATCTCTTGAGGCTCACAAGCGAGTGCCCGCTTGCATGACGCGCGCATGCGAGGGCAACTGGCATTCGCGGTGCGGTGGCCGCAATACACGCCAACAACGATGAACTGGTCGAGTCGGCGTCGGCTGATACGTCAAGACCTGGCTGTGCGATGGGGTTTGACATCCAGTATCCACCAGCAGATTTAACAGGAGTAATGAAATGAAAGTCATCGTCCCCGTCAAACGTGTGGTCGACTACAACGTCAAGGTGCGCGTCAAGAGCGACGGCACGGGCGTGGACATTGCCAACGTCAAGATGAGCATGAACCCGTTCGACGAGATTGCCGTCGAAGAGGCGGTTCGCCTGAAGGAGAAGGGCGCTGCGACCGAGGTGATCGCCGTCTCCTGCGGCGTGGCCCAGTGCCAGGAAACCCTGCGCACGGCCATGGCCATCGGCGCCGACCGTGCCATCCTGGTCGAGACCGATGTCGAGCTGCAGCCCCTGGCCGTGGCCAAGCTGCTCAAGGCGCTGGTGTACAAGGAACAGCCCGGCCTGGTGATCCTGGGCAAGCAGGCCATTGACGACGATGCCAACCAGACTGGCCAGATGCTCGCGGCCCTGGCTGATCTGCCGCAGGCCACCTTCGCTTCCAAGGTCGAAGTGGCGGGGGACAAAGCCAAGGTCACGCGCGAAGTCGACGGTGGCCTGGAGACGCTGGAAGTGAGCCTGCCGGCGGTGGTCACCACCGACCTGCGCCTGAACGAGCCGCGCTACGTGACGCTGCCCAACATCATGAAGGCCAAGAAGAAGCCGCTGGAGACTGTCAAGCCCGAAGACCTCGGTGTGGACGTGGCCCCGCGACTGAAAACCCTGAAAGTGGCCGAGCCGGCCAAGCGTGGCGCGGGTGTGAAGGTGCCCGATGTCGCCACCCTGGTCGACAAGCTCAAGAACGAAGCCAAGGTGATCTGACATTCGTCCTGGCTGCCGCTCATATCGTCATGGCCGGCGATCCCCGCCGTCATTCCCGCGAAGGCGGGAATCCTGCGCCAGAGACTGAACGGATACATCACCCCAAACCCTGGACCCCCGCCTGCGCGGGGGTGACGTCACCACAGGAAAGAAACCCATCATGACCGCTCTCGTCATTGCCGAACACGACAACGCTTCCATCAAGGGCGCCACGCTCAACACCGTCACCGCCGCCGCTGCCTGCGGTGGTGAGGTGCATGTGCTGGTGGCTGGCCACAACGCCGGCGCTGCCGCGGCCGCCGCCGCCCAGATCGCCGGTGTGGCCAAGGTAATCCACGCCGACGCCGAGGGTTTCGCCCACGGCCTGGCCGAAAACGTGGCCGCCCAGGTGCTGGCCATCGCTTCAGGCTACAGCCACATCCTCTTCCCCGCCACCGCCAGTGGCAAGAACGTGGCCCCGCGCGTGGCCGCAAAGCTCGACGTCGCCCAGATCAGCGACATCACCAAGGTGGTGAGCGCCGATACCTTCGAGCGCCCGATCTATGCCGGCAACGCGATGGCGACCGTGCAGAGCGGCGACGCCACCAAGGTCATCACCGTGCGCACCACCGGTTTTGACGCCGCCGGCCAGGGTGGCTCGGCCGCCGTGGAAACCGTGGCGGCGGCCAGCGGCAATGGCAAGAGCGCCTACGTGGGCAGCGAGATCGCCAAGAGCGACCGTCCCGAGCTGACCGCCGCCAAGATCATCGTCTCCGGTGGCCGCGCACTGGGCAGCAGCGAGAAGTTCAACGAAGTGATGACACCGCTGGCCGACAAGCTGGGCGCAGCTACCGGTGCCAGCCGCGCCGCGGTGGACGCCGGCTACGCGCCCAACGACCTGCAGGTCGGCCAGACCGGCAAGATTGTCGCCCCGCAGCTGTACATCGCCGCCGGTATCTCCGGCGCCATCCAGCACCTGGCTGGCATGAAGGACTCCAAGGTGATCGTGGCGATCAACAAGGATCCCGAAGCCCCGATCTTCTCGGTGGCCGACTATGGCCTGGAAGCCGACCTTTTCGCGGCTGTGCCGGAGCTGGTCGCTGAGCTCTGATTAAGTGCGTTGCATTTGCTGCATGCAATCCAAAGGCATCGCTTGCGATGCCTTTTTTCATTTGATATGCGATGCGCAATGACCGCTGTGCGCCGGATTCCGTGAGGTCGTCGAGCCTAATTGAATGGCCACCCTGCATATCAGTCAATGAGT
>NZ_JBMLSK010000128.1:0-46565 GCF_049240545.1 Roseateles sp.
TGGTTGTAGCCGCAGCCGGAGAGCGTTAGCGTGGCCGTCAAAACAGTGGCTGCCAGGGCGCCGCGCTTCAGAATCGATGACATGTGAAAACCTCCTGAGAATTTTGGGAGCAGACGGAATATGAGGCCCGGCTGATCGGAATCAAGTCCGCGCGGAGTATCGCAGCGCCGCTCGCGGCCTGTCATGCACTTTCGGCGTCGATAATCACGTCCATGAACGCTCCACTCCAAAACGACACCTTTCTGCGCGCCTGCCTGCGCCAGCCCACTGACTACACCCCCGTCTGGCTGATGCGCCAAGCCGGCCGCTACCTGCCCGAGTACCGCGACACCCGCGCCAAGGCCGGCAGTTTCATGGGCCTGGCCACCAACCGCGACTACGCCACCGAGGTGACGCTGCAGCCGCTGGAGCGCTACAAGCTCGACGCCGCCATTTTGTTCAGCGATATCTTGACCGTGCCCGACGCCATGGGTTTGGGCTTGTCCTTCCAGATCGGCGAAGGCCCGAAGTTCGCCAAGGTCGTGCGCGACGAGGCCGCCGTCAATGAACTGGCCGTGCCAGACATGGACAAGCTGCGTTATGTTTTCGACGCCGTCAGCTCCATCCGCAAGGCCCTGAACGGCCGCGTGCCGCTGATCGGTTTTTCCGGCAGCCCCTGGACTCTGGCCTGCTATATGGTCGAGGGCGGCGGCTCGGACGACTACCGTCAGGTCAAGAGCCTGATGTATGCGCGTCCCGATCTGATGCACCGTATCTTGCAAATCAATGCAGATTCAGTGGCCCAGTACCTGAACGCCCAGATCGAAGCCGGCGCTCAGGCCGTGATGTTGTTCGACAGCTGGGGTGGCGTGCTGGCCGACGGCATGTTCCAACGCTTCAGCCTTGACTACTCGCGCCGCGTGCTGGCCCAGGTCAAGACCGAGCATGAAGGTCAGCGCATCCCGCGCATCCTGTTCACCAAGGGCGGCGCGCTCTGGCTGGATGAGATTGCCGATGCCGGTGCCGATGTGGTGGGCCTGGACTGGACGGCCAACCTCGGCCGCGCTCGCGCCCAGGTCGGCAGCCGCGTGGCCCTGCAAGGCAATCTGGACCCGAATGTGCTGTTCGCGCCGCCGGACGCCATCCGCGAGCAGGTGCGCTCGGTGTTGGACAGCTTTGGCAATCCGCAGCGCGCCGACGGCGGCTGGGACGGCCATGTGTTCAATTTGGGACATGGCATCAGCCAATTCACCCCGCCCGAGCATGTGACGGCCTTGGTGGACGAAGTGCACGCCCATTCGCGGCGACTGCGCGCCGGGCTTTGAAGTCAAGTGCTGGGCCGGGGCGCTTAGAGAAAAGCCGGCAAAACGTGAAGTAAGCACTTAGGGTAGAGACTTATCCCCAGAAACTTGGCAGCGAGACTGGGGCTATTTACATATTGCAGCGCATGTTCTCGTTTTCCCGATTGCGGGCTAAGTGCTTGATTTATATGAAGGCTCCCTCAGTGGTCAGCAAATCGTCGTGGATCAGCGTCTTGGGCGACAGCGGCACACCCGCCACACTCTTAGAACTTTCCCCACAAAGTTATCCACAGAATTTGTGAGCAAGTTTGAGAGTCCTTTCAAATCATGCACTTAAGCGTTAAAGCTCATTTGATACCTGATCTGAACAGCCGGTGGCAGGCATGAATGAGCCTACGCCGCCCAGCGCGGCGCTGCGAATTCGCGTGGCTGTGGATGCCCCGCAGCACAGCGGCATCAGCGGGCCTTTGGACTATTTGAGTGAGCAGGCGCTGCCGCCCGGCAGCTTGGTGCGGGTGCCGCTGGGGCGGCGTGAGTTGATGGGTATCGTCTGGCCGGGTGAGTCGGATCAAGACAGTGACCTTGCCGCCTTGCGCCCCATTCTGGGCAGCCTGGACGGTATTCCTCCCCTGAGCCCGGCCTGGTGCAGCTTGCTCGAATTTGCGGCCAGCTATTACCAGCGCAGCATTGGCGAGCTGGCGCTGTCGGTCTTGCCGCCGCAGCTGCGCGAGCTGGACGCCGCGCAGCTGAAGATGCGGCTGAAAAAGCTGGACAAATGGGCGGCCGAGCAAGCCAAGGCCGCAACAGCCGACGCCAGCAGCGCGCCCGTCAAACCCGAACTCAGCCCCGCCCAGGCCGAGGTCTTGGGCCAGTTGGACGCCTTGCTGGGCCGTGCCGAGGCGCCGCCGCCCTTGCTGCTGTACGGCGTGACCGGCAGCGGCAAGACCGAGGTTTATCTGCGCGCCGCTGAGCATGCGCTCAGCCAGGGCAAGCAGGTCTTGGTGCTGGTGCCCGAAATCAACCTGACCCCGCAGCTGGAAGCCCGCTTTGCCGAGCGCTTTGTCGGCCGCGCGATTGTGTCGCTGCACAGCGGCCTGACCCCGGCGCAGCGCCTGCGTCATTGGTTGGCCGCCCATGCGGGCCAAGCGGAGTTGGTGCTGGGCACGCGGCTGGCGGTGTTTGCTTCGATGCCGCGCTTGGGCCTGATCGTGGTCGATGAAGAACATGACCCCTCCTACAAACAGCAAGATGGCGCGCGTTATTCGGCCCGTGATCTGGCGGTCTACCGGGCGCATCAGCTGAAGATCCCGGTGATTCTTGGCTCGGCCACGCCATCCCTGGAAAGCTGGCAAAGAGCCAATGAGGGCCGCTACAAGCGCTTGGCTCTGCCGGAGCGCATCGGCGGCGGCGCCATGCCGCGCGTGCGCTTGTTCGACATGAAGACCTTGCCGCTCACCAAGGGCGTGACCACGGCCCTGACCATGCCGCTGCTGGAGGCCTTGCGCAAACGGCTGGAGCGCGGCGAGCAAAGCCTGATCTTCCTGAACCGGCGCGGCTATGCGCCGGTCTTGCACTGCGCTGAATGCAATTGGAAAAGCGATTGCCCGCATTGCAGTGCCTGGCGTGTTTTCCACAAGGGCGACCGCACGCTGCGCTGCCACCACTGCGGCTTTACCCAGCGGGTGCCCAGCGAATGCCCCACCTGCGGCAACCAAGACATTGCGCCGCTGGGGCGCGGCACCGAACGCCTGGAAGAGCAGTTGCAAGAACAACTGCCGGGCGCCCGCGTGCTGCGCATCGATGCCGATTCGACCAAGCTCAAGGGTGAGCTGGAAGCGCAGCTGCAAGCGGTGCACAGCGGCGAGGTGGACATCGTCGTCGGCACGCAAATGATCACCAAGGGCCACGACTTCCGCCGCATCACCCTGGTGGCGGCGGTCAACCCAGACGGCGCCTTGTTCAGCAGCGACTTCCGTGCGCCCGAGCGGCTTTTCGCGCTCTTGATGCAAGCCGGCGGCCGCGCCGGGCGCGACGCCGAACAGGCCGCCCGCAGCGAAATGTGGGTGCAGACCTGGCACCCCGAGCATGCGCTCTACAAAGCGCTGGCCCTGCATGACTTTGAGGCCTTTGCCAAAAGCCAGTTGGCCGAGCGCGAGTCGGCCGGCCTGCCACCGTTTGCGCATCTGGCCTTGCTGCGCGCGGAAGGGCGCACGGCCGAAGCGGCCAAGGGCTTTCTGGAGGCCGCCTCGCGCTGGGCGCGCAGCCTGCCCGAGGCCGATCAGGTGCTGGTCTACCCCAGCATCCCGATGAGTGTGGCTCGGGTGGCTAACGTCGAACGCATGCAGATGCTGGTCGAGGCCAGCAGCCGCGGCGCTTTGCAGCGACTTCTGTGGCATTGGCTGCCCGAGCTGCATGCGTTGAAGCGCGAGCACAAGGGTCTGCTGCGCTGGGCGGTGGATGTGGACCCGCTGGCGATTTAGCGACAGTGGCCTGCAAGTGCTGTCCAGCTAAGAGGGGGAGTTCGGCCCTTCTTGAGGCCAGGCGACGATGGCGCAGCCGAGCAAGTGGGCGCGCAGTTCGGCCCAGGCCGAGGTAGCCTCCCCGGGCCAGGGCTGACCTTGTTCCAGGCCTTGCGCCAGCAGCAGTTCCAAGTCCGCGGCCTTCTCGCCGGCGGCCCAGAAGCCCAGAATCAGCAGGACGCTTTTCAGGCTGTGTGCCAAGTGGTGCAGCGCCGGCCCGTCCTGTCGCTCGCAAGCCTGGTCCCCTGTGACCAAGTCGGCTGGAAACTGCGCCTGACAGGACTGAAGAAACGATTGGTAAAGCGCGGTGTTGCCGCCGAAATGATGGGCCAGAGCCTGTCGCTGCCCGGCATCGGTCAATACCTCCTGCACGCAAGCCTGTAACTGCGCCGGCGAACAAGACTTGCGCATGAAACGCCACGAGGCCCATCCCGCCATTGTTTGCGCCAGCATCTCTGGCTCAGCTTCGCTGCAGACCAGCAGCCCCGCGCTGGCGCCCGGTTGGGGCTGGGCTTGCAGTGCCTTCAATAACTCGTGATTGCAGCTGATGGGGGAGCCCAGGTCCGTGATCAGCAGATTCACCGGGGCTTCGGTGAGCAAAGCGAGGGCGCTGCGCACCGAGTGGCAGATCTGCAAGTCCAAAGGCCGGCTGGCCAAGGCCTGGGTCACGAACTGTTGCCAAGCCAGGTTGTCGTCCAGCAGGAGCAGTCGTGGTCTCATGATGCAGGCCTCAGCGCTTGTCGGCCAGTTCCCTGAGCAGGGGCGGCAAGTCCATCACCAGGCGTGGCTTGTGCACCACCGTGACGCCGCCCAAGGCGAAGGCGTAGGGCGCACGCTGTGCTTCGTCCAGCGAGGTCAACACGATCAAACGGCTGCGGGCGAACTGAGGCTGGGAGCGCAAGCTGGTGATCAGCGTCGGGCCATCAATGCCGGGCAACAAGATGTCGACGATCAAGAGCTCGGGTTGCAATTGACCAAACATGGCCAGGCCGACGATCCCGTCGCTGGCGATATGCAGTTCCAAGTTGGGGAATTGCTGCTCAATCAGCATGGCCACCAGTTTTTGAAAGTGCACGGAATCCTCGATCAGCAGCACGCGCTGCTTGGCTGATCTGGTTTCCGGGGTTTGCGGTTCCGGCGGGTTGGATTCGTTGAGCGGCATGGCGGCGCTGCCGGCGCGCCGCTCAAGCCAGGCTTCGACCGATTGTTTGTCGATGCGCCGATGTCCGCCCGGCGTCTTCCATGCGGAGAGCTCCCCCCGATCCACCATCAGTTGGATGGAGCGCACGGCCATGCCCAGGCGTCGCGCCACCTCCAAGGTGCTGTAGTCGTCTTGATGCTGCGGGTCTTTCATCGAATCCTGGCGGAGGTCTTGTGCGGTTTTGCCGATTATCACCGCTGTACTTCATCGAAAGCGTCACTTCAAACTGATGAAAATGATATCTTTGCTACACATTCAGTCTTTGCAGGAGATGATGATGAAAAAGATCTTGCTGGTCGACGACCATGCCGACATCCGGCGTCTCATCCGGATGACCTTGGAGTTTGAGGATTACGAGATCCACGAGGCGGCCGATGGCGAGTCGGCCTTGCGCATCGCTCGCGAGGTGAGGCCGGACTTCTTGTTGACCGATGTGATGATGCCGGGCGCGGTGGACGGGCTGGAGCTGTGCCGGCGCATCAAGGCCGACCCGGAGCTGCGCAGCATTCATGTGATGGTGGTCAGCGCGCGCGGCCAAGCGCGCGATCGTGAGGCGGGTCATCTTGCCGGCGCCGACACCTACCTGGTCAAGCCTTTCAGTCCGCTGCAATTGATCGACAGCTTGTCTCAGCTGTGGCTGGCCGAGTGAGGGTTGGAGGCATCATGTTCAGCGACACCCTTCCCGCCGCCAGCGGCAGCAAAGTTTTCGATGAAGCCGCCACCGCCCAGATGGAGTGCATCATTGCCGATCTGGGACGTCTGTATCAGGAGCGCAACCAGGCCTTGAGAGAGGTGGCTCGTGCGCACCACGATGCGCTGCTGCGCCTGTCGATGGCGGCCGAGTTTCGAGACGATGACACCGGTGTTCACATCATGCGTATCGGCTTCATGGCGGAGGCCGTGGCCTTGTTGGCCGGTCAGTCGCGCAGCTATGCGCAGATGTTGCGCCGCGCTGCGCCGATGCATGACATTGGCAAGATCGGGGTGCCCGATGCGGTGCTGAAGAAGCCCGGAGCCTACACGCCGCAGGAGCGCCAGGTGATGAACCAGCACCCCTTGATCGGGGCGCAGATTCTGGGGCGCTCGCGGGTCCCTTTGTTCAAGATGGCCGCTGAGGTGGCCATGACCCACCATGAACGCTGGGATGGCAGCGGATATCCGGTGGGTTTGGCGGGCGAGGCGATTCCCTTGTGCGGCCGCATTGTCGGCGTGGTCGACTACTTCGATGCCTTGACCATGGACCGTTGCTACCGGCCGGCGCTCGCCGACGACGTCGCGCTGCAGATGCTGAAGGACCAGCGGGGGCTGGCCTTCGATCCCATGCTGGTCGACCTGATGGTCGAGCATGTGGATGCGCTGATCGACTTGCGCGAGCGCATCAACCGCGAGCCGCCGAGCTTTGAGTCGCTGGTCGACGCCACAGATTGACCCAGTTTCGAGCATCGATTCAACAGGGCTTGATGACATGAAGACCGCCATTCCCGCTGACACCTTGTGGCCGGTTGACCCGGCTGCGCAGGGCCTTTTTCGCCCCGCGGTTTGGGCGGCGGCCTTGCTTGTGGGTGGGCTTGCCTTGCTCTTGCTGTTGGCGCCGCAAACCATCTTGACGCTGCTTCCAGACCTGAGTCTGGCGACGACCAGACCTTGGGCGCAAGGCGGTCTCTTGATGTCCTGGTTGACACTGGTGACCTTGGCCCACCGCCCGGATCAGCGCGTCCAACAAGCCTTGGATGCCGCTCACCGGCGTTTGGCCCAACGAGAGCAAGAACAGCGCGCCCTGCTGCGCAGTTTGCATGCGCTGGTTTTTCGGGTCGACGCGGCGGGCGTGCTGATCGATGTCAATGCCCGGTGGTCACGCCTTAGCTCGCAACAACTGGACCACTTCGTGGGCAAGCGTTTGGTGGATCTAGTGGCCTCAGGAGATCAGGCTCAGGTGCAGGCCTTGCTGAGCCCCGAGCCCGTTGGTGACGTTAGCGGCGCCTTGGGCTTGGAGCGAAAGATGGAGGTGTCCTTGAAAGCCGCCGACGGTCGCCTGTATCGCTACGAATTGGCGCTGCTGCCTGTCTATGAAGCTGGAACCTTGTCGGGCTTTGCGGGCAGCGCCGTCGATGTCAGCGAGCGTTTTGAAGCGCAGCGGCAGTTGCAGCAGCAGTTGGCCTTCTCGGCCTTGCTGCAGGAAATCAGTCCGCTGCCCGTCTCGATGTTCGATGCCCAGCGGCGCTACGTCACCGTCAATCACGCCTGGGAAGAATTCATGGGGCTCAGGCTCTCGCAGGTGGCAGGCTGCCGAGTCGGCCTGACCTTGCCGAAAGAGGAACAAACTTTGCATGCCGAGCAAGACGCGCATCTGCTGCGTCATGGCGGCCGCCTCAGCTATGAAACGCAGTTGCTGCGCCATGATGGGGTGCGCCGCGACATGCTGATCACCAAGGTGTTGGTACCCGATCAGGCCGGCGGCGCGGCGGGCATCTTGTGCACCTTGATGGATGTCACCGATTTCCGCGCGGCCGAGCGGGCGACGCGGCTGGCTCGCGATGAAGCCCAGGAGGCCTCACGCGCCAAGTCCGAGTTCATTGCCAATATCAGCCATGAGTTGCGCACCCCCTTGCAGGCGATTCTGGGCTTCTCCGAACTGGGCCTGGTGCGTGCGCGCGCCGACCCCAAGTTGGCCGGCATGTTTGGCGATGTTCATGCCGCCGGACAACGCATGTTGGCCTTGGTCAACGATTTGCTGGACGTGTCCAAGATCGAGAGCTCGGTCGGTACTTTCGATCTTGAGACTTGCGATCTGCGCGGCTTGGTGCAGGCGGTGCTGCAGGAGTTGGAGCCCTTGATGTCGCGCAGAAGCTTGCGCCTGTCCACGCGCATGCCGATGCAGCCGCTGTTCGCCAAGGTGGACCCCTTGCGCTTCCAGCAGGTGATCCGCAATGTGCTGGCCAATGCGATCAAGTTCTCACCAGACGCGGCGGTCATCGATGTGGTGGCAGGCGCGAACGAACCGGGCGAGATCCGCATCAGCGTCTCCGACCGGGGTCCAGGCATTCCTGCGGGCGAAACAGATCAGATCTTCGATGCCTTTGTGCAATCCAGCCAAACCAAGGATGGTTCGGGCGGCACCGGCCTGGGGCTGGCCATTTGCCGCAAGATCGTCGAGGTGCACAAGGGTCGCATCTATGCGGAGAACCGCAGCGGCGGAGGGGCGACCTTCCACCTCCTATTGCCGCAGCGCCAAGCGGGGGACACCCAGCTGAGTTCGCTGCTCTGAGTTCAGCGCAGCGAACTCAGCGGCCTGCCGCCTTGGGGTCGCCGAGGTGGTGGCGAAGCCATTGGCGCATTTCCCATTGCACATGACCGACCGATTCGCGGGCCGTGTAGCCATGAGCTTCGAGAGGCAGGGAAACATAACGCGCTGTGCCACCGGTGCCAACCAAGGCTTGGTAAAGCCGTTCGCTCTGCATGGCCGGTGTGCCGGAGCGGTTATCCGCTTCGCCATGGATCAGCAGCAGCGGCTCCTTGAGTTGATTGGCATACAAGAAGGGCGAAAGCTTGAGATACGTGTCCCGGGCATCCCAGAGGGAGCGGCGTTCGCTTTGGAAGCCGAAGGGCGTGAGCGTGCGGTTGTAAGCGCCGCTGCGGGCAATGCCAACCTTGAACAAATCGGTGTGGGCGAGCAGATTGACCGTCATGAAAGCACCGTAGCTGTGGCCGCCTATGGCCATGCGCTTGGGGTCGCTGACGCCCAGCTCTTCGGCCTTGTCGATGATGGCGCGCGCGCTCATGGTGATCTGCTCGACAAACTCGTCATTGACGGTTTTTGCATCCCCGACGATAGGCATGGTGGCGTCGTTCAGCACCACATAGCCCTCCAAGGCCAGCAGTACCGGGCTGATGCCGCTGAAATTGGCGAAGCGGTTCGGCGAGCCGCTGACCTGGCCGGCCAGGGCCGCGTCATGGAACTCCAGCGGGTAGGCCCAAACCAAGGTCGGTCGAGCCTCGCCTTCCTTGTAGTCCGGCGGCAGATACATCCAGAAGGACATCTCCACCCCGTCCCCGCGTTTGAACTGCACCAACTCGCGGCGAATCTTGCGCAGGACCGGCGGTGTTGCGGGCGGACGTGTCAGGCTCAAACCGGCACCGCCGGCGCTATTTGCAGTTGCGGCCAGCGGGTGGAGATGAAGGCTGGGCGCACTGTGGGTGCTTTCCTGCAGCGTCAGTAACTGACCATTCAGCAGGTCCACCGGCTGTTCATAGACTTTGTCACTGGACTGGAACAGGCGTTGCGCATTGCCATCCCGCAGCGAAACCCTGTCCAAGAAGGGGCGATCCCCTTTGGGGCTGGCCCCTTGCCCCAACATCAGCAGCCCGCCGCCCTGGGTTTGGGCCAGCGCTCGCCCTCGCCTTGATTCGGTCCGCATCAAAGGCGTGCCGGGGTGGCGGTAGCGCTCGCGCAGCGCATGCTCAAACAAGACACTGACATTGCCGCCGCGCAAGGTCAGCAAGTAGCTGCGGGTGATGGCGCGCAGCGGGTCTTCTTCGCTCAGCAAAGCGTGCTGGCCATCATCGAGGAAGCGCATGCCGCTGAAACGAAAGGGAATGCGCAGCAGCTCTTGCGCTTCCCCGGTGTAAGGCGGATCCAAACGCATCAGACGGTCGCGGTGCGGCGCCCGTTGGTTCGGGTTGCCACCGTCCAGGGCCTCGACCCAGAACACCGCGCCATCGCGGTTTGGGGAGGCATAGAACACGCGCGGTCCGGCCAGCACGCCGTTGATCGCCACGCCGCGCTTGAGCGGCAGGCGCGCCACCTCGCGGAGCACCGAGCCATCGGCCCGCCGCACCTCGACGACCTGGGGGAAATCGTCCCAGGTCAGGCTGTAACTGAAGGGGCGGGTGATGCGCTCGGTCAGCAATGTCTCGTCGTCACCGATGCTGGCGACGCTGAAGAACAGGGCCGGCGCGCCCAGCTTCTGTGTTCGCAGTGTTTGCAGGTTCACCCGGGTCAGTTGCGACAGGCCGTGATGGTCCAACAAATTCTCGTCGTGGGGTGAGCTGAGCAAGTCGGCGTAGGTGCGTTCCGGCGAAGCGCGGCCGCTGCTTTCTCGCACCACCGGCGAGGCCGGGACCAGCGGCTCCCGTGGCGCGCGCCCCCGCTTGTCTGGCACCGCCAGCAACACCAACTCGTGCGGACTGAGCCAGGCCATTTCCCCCTGGCTGAGCGCATTGTTCAGACGCAAGCCGCCGACGCGGCGAAGCTCCGTGCTATCGGTCGAGCCCACCCAGAGTTCATTGATCTTGTCGCCGCGCCGCTCCAGCAAGAAGCGCTGCCCATCGGGCGACCAACTGAAGCTGTGAAACCAGCCCTTGTCTTGTTGGTTGAGCCGGGCCAGGTCGAAGACGCGTTCGGGGGCTTTGGGATCCAAGAGCGGGCGCAAACGCAAGCTCTGGATCGCCGGGGTTTGGCTGGGCTGGCCGGTGGCCTCATCGAAACGAAGTCCGGCGAGCTTGCGGGTCGGGCGCGCCAGCTCGGCGAGGCTGTTGAAGCGGCGTGTTTCCACCAGCGCCAGAGTCTGCCGGTCCGGCGAGATCTGGTGTCTGGGCAAGGCTGGGGCGTCCAGCACTTCTCGCACCGTCTTGCTGGGTTCTTGGTAGACCGTGCGTTGCGGTGCCGCCTGCAGGCCAAGGCCGCAAAACGCGACAGCAAGCCCGAGCAGGGTTCGGGCGGGGCGGAGACTGAAGCGGTGAGGCACGGTGGTGGGACGAAGCAGAGGGCCGCAAAGCGTATCAGATCAGGACAGCGGGTTGGGCCCGTGTGTCGAACTCAGCCGCCAGGCCAGCAGGGAAAAACTGAGGAAGGCCAGCATGGTGGACGCAAGAATGATGCGCGCGACGCGGCCATTGTCGGCGCCATAGCGTTCCGCCAGCAGTGAGACATTGCTGGCGCTGGGCAAAGCGGCGGCCAGGGTCAGCACCGTCAACTCAAAGCTACCCAAGGGGGCGCCCAGGGCCTGCAGGGCCCAGCCGATACAGAAGACCAGTGCGGGGTGCACGATCAACTTGAGCAAAGCCACCGGCAGGTAAAGGACCACTGGCGTGCGACTGTGCGCGTGTTGCCCGGCTCGCCACAGCACGGCCCCGATGGTGAACAAGGCCACCGGCGTGGCGGCATCTCCCAGCATCTTGATCACGCTGGCCAAGGGCGCCGGCAGGCTCCACCCCAAGGCCGCCAAGCTCAATCCTGCGGCAATCGACCAAGGCAGTGGGTTGGAAAGGGCACCCCGCATGGCCTGCCACCCTGCTGCCCGAGCATTGCCGGGGCCCGCATCATGGGCGCGTGCCAAGGCGATGCACAGCGAACTGGTGAAGAACAAGTCGATCAAGATGGTGCAGATCACCGGCCCCGCCGCAGCTTCGCCCAACAAGGCGACCAATAAGGGCACGCCCATGAAGCCGGTGTTGGGGAAGGCCGCCACCAGCGCGCCAAAGGCTGCGTCTTTCAGACCCACGCGGGAAGAGCGCGTGAGGGCAATGGTCAAGGCCACCATGCCGATGGCGCCGAGCAGATAGATGCCCAGCACCAGCGGGTTCAACAGGGTCGTTAAAGGCGTGTTGAAGCCGAAGCGAAACAGCATGCAGGGCAGGGCGAAAAACAAGACAAAGCCATTCAAACCGGGGATCGCCGCCTCGGCCAACAGGCCTCGCTGGGCCGCCAGATAGCCACACAAGACCAGGGCAAAAAAGGGCAGGGTGACGGAGAAGATGGCGTGCATGACCGGCGCAGTATCTCAAGCGTCGCTTGCTGGCGCCTGAAAGCCTGCATTGCATGTGCAGGGCCGAGAATTCAAAGCCGAGCGTGAGCGATTCCGCATCACCCCTGAGTTACGGGGGCTGCCAAGAGGCGGAAAAGGCGGCGCTTCCTCTACCATCTCGGCATAAACCCTATGCGCATGCCCGAACTTGCTCTCCCCCCTCCCGCGTCCCAAGCTTTGTTGCGCGAAGGCGCAGCCCTGGGCGTCTGGCGCTTGTGCGCGGCCTTGCATGGCCGTGAAGCGACCCCCAATGGCCAGTGGTACAGCGCCAAACATGCGCTGGCCGCCGATCAGCGCTGCAATGTCTTGGTTTTGCCGCGCAGCGAGCGGGCGGCCGGCATCATGTTGCGCTTTGGCGATTTGGCGGGGGAGTTGGGCCATTTGATGCACCCGGTCATCAAGGTGCCCACCGACAGCGGCGTGACCAACGATGGTCAGCCCTACATGATTTTTGGCGCGGCGGAGGGTCAGCCCATCGTCCGCGCCTGCACTTCGCTGCCCTTGCGCGAGCGTTTGCAATTGATCGTGTCGCTTTGTGACGCCCTGCGTTATGCGCACCAGCAAGGCTGGTTGCTGGCCGAGATCGACCCCGCCCTGCTGTGGGTCAGCACCGACCGAACTCTCAGCTTGATGGGCATGGGGCTGTTGCCCATGCCAGACCCTGCCGACCCCTTTGAACGCGGCCAGGGCCTCGGCTCTGCACCTGGTTTTGCCAGCCCTGAAGCCTTGGCGGGAGACCCGCCCAGTCTGGTCAGCGAGGTCTATGGTGTCGGCGCCTTGATGTGCCTCTTGATTGATGGCCGTTTGCCCAGCCAGTTCGGCGCCGATCCGGAGGCCGCCTCTCCAGCGGCCTCCTGGCCGGGTTTGTCGGCCGTGGAGCGGTTCAGCCTGGACGCGCTCTGCGCAAAGGCGGTGGCGCCGCGTGCGGATCGTCGCCATGCCGGCGTTGAGGCCTTGGCCGAAGACCTGCGGGCTTGGCTGGCGGGAGAGAATCACTCGGCATTGGCCTTGACGCCCATGCCCAGCACCTCGACCGCAATGGCGCAGGAGTCGGAACTCCCCGTTTGGCCGCCCAAGGTGCATCCCGTTAAGCGCTTGGCGCAAACCGTGATGCTGGTGCTCGGGTTTGCCGGTCTGACTTCTGGGGCTTGGTTCGGTGTGCAGGCCTGGCAGCAGCGATCGCCAGACTCGAGCTCGGCGCAGCGCCTGGCGGGGCCAACCGAGGTCAAGGCGCCTACAGCGCCCGTCCATGAGCCTGCCAAGGTGGCAAACCGACCTAAGCTTGAGACGGCCGCCCCGATCAAACCGGCCGTAACGACATCCGCCGCCGCGGCGCCCTCCATGCCGATGCCGGCCCCGAAAGCCACAGTGGCTCAGCCAGCCAAGCCTCAGGTCACGCCCCCAGCCGCAGACCAGTCGCGCGGCCAGGAGAAGGCCGCCAGCGAGCCTGAGGTGAGGTAAGTCCCCACCACCGGGACGCGCGGCATGAACTAGGCTGCTTGCGCGCCGGGCCGACCCGCCTCGACAGCAAAACGAGCCAACACATCGACCCGGCTGGCTGCATCCCAAGGGTCGCGCACACTGTGCAAGGCGGCATCCAAGCCTTGGGGCTGCAGCTTGAAGCTCATATAGCCGCGTTGGTCGCTGCGGCCATAGCGAAAATGCGGGTTATGTCCCATCGCTCCAGCCACACGCGCTTGATCCAAGCCCTGGCTGCTGATCGATGTGCCACAGAATTCAGTAGCCAGCACCGGGCTGGCCGGATCGGCAAAGTCCAGTTTCAAGTCCGCCACGTAATGGGCATGGACATCACCCCCCAAGACCACGGCGTTTTGCACTTGCGCGGCCTGCATATCGCGCAAGAGGCGTTGGCGCGCCATGGGATAGCCGTCCCAGCCGTCCGTCCAGTAGATCGGACTCTTCTCTGAGTTGGGCTCCCAATTCATGCGAGCCATCAGCGTTTGCTGCGCCAGCAAATTCCAGGGGCGACTGCGGTCCCAACTTTGCGCGAGGCGCAGTTCTTGGGCCGCACCGAGCATGCTGCGGCGTGGATCCAAAAAGTCCGGGCATTCCTTTAACGACTGGGTGTTGGAGCCGCCGCGACCCGGCTTGGGGCAGACCTGAGGGTCGCGCCATTGACGATCATCCACGGTGATGATGCGTGCCAAGTCACCCCAATCAAAGCGATTGAAGAGCCGGAGATCGGCCCCGCGCGGGCGCATCGCCTGGGTGAAGGGCATGTGCTCCCAATAGGCCTTGGCCGCCGCGATGCGGCGTTGAGGGAAGTCCGCCTCCAGGCCTTGTGACTGATCGCCGGCCCAGTCGTTGTCGACCTCATGGTCATCCCAAATGATGATCCAGGGTGCGCGCGCATGCATCGCTTGCAGGGCGGGGTCGCTTTTGTACTGGGCATAACGCTGGCGATAGTCGGACAGGCTGCGGCACAGTCCGCCCTGGTGCACGCGCGGCGACGGCCCGCTGGCCGAGGCATTGGAGACGGCGGCGTTCTCGTAGATGTAGTCGCCCATGAAGAGCACCAGATCCAGGTCTTGCTTCGCCATATCGGCCCAGGCGGCATAACGGCCATGGTCCCAGCGTTGGCAGGAGGCGATGGCAAAGCGCAGTTGCTGCACCTTGGCGTCGCCGGCCGGCGCTGTACGGGTGCGGCCCAGCTGGCTGCGCGCACCCAAAGCAGTGAAGCGGTACCAGTACCAACGATCCGGCTTCAGGCCGCTGGGCTCGGCATGCACGCTATGGGCATCTTCAAGTAGGGCTTGCTCAGTACCGCGGGCCGCGATGCGCGTGAAGGCCTCGTCCTCGGCCATCTCCCAGTGCACCTCGGTTTGGGTAGGCAAATCAGGGCCGGTCAGGCGCGTCCACAGCACCAAGCCGTCCGCCCGCGGGCAGCCCGAGGCCAAGCCCAAGGCGAAGCGCTCGGCCGGGTCTGCCGCAAAAGCGTGGCGGATGAAAAGAGGGGCACTGCCGGCGGCCAAAACGGCTTTCAGCAGATGGCGACGCTGCGAGGTTCGCAAGTGACTAGGCATAAGAGTTGGGGGATTGGCGAAGGTGCGGAGATCGCTTTTGCAACTTGTTCTTCCATCGCAAGAATGGGCTCTCCACAAAAACTAGTGATGCGAGAGAGATCACGATGGTGAGGCTGATACTTGCGAGGAAAAAAAGTGCGGCGTGGCTGCCCGGAAGGTAATCCATTTTTTTGAAAATTTTGGCCGTGAAGCTAAGTATGGGAAGGTGGTAGATGTATATGCCATAGGAGAGCAGCCCAAGGATTCTCAGAGGCGCGGACTCAAGTATTGATTTCAGCGATTTTGCGAACGGCGCTGTGCAGATCAATAGGCTGAGCAATATGGGGATGTAAGGCAGATTGTAGTGTCCGTAGGGTATCTTTAGCCATTCATCGATAGGGGTCGACATCACTAGGAGTGTGGCGATGAGGCAAAACCAAGAAATGAGAGCTGAAAAACGCCTTACTGCAGAATTGTTTTCGGTGATCGCCAGAAAAAATCTTGCGGCCAGAATACCCAGAATAAAGTGAGGTAGATGTGCCAATAAGGAGTATTGAAGGATCGGGCTGATCGCTGCTTGCTCAGGAACAGCGTTTTGGCTTGTTGCCAGGAAATAGGTCAGCATATAGCCGAGCAGCCCAATACCAATAAACAGAGCCACGCTGATTTGGGGGCTTAGTCTTCTAAACGCAAAGAAAACCAGCGGTAGCAGCAGATAGAACTGCATTTCTACCGCGATGGTCCAAAATGGCGGGTTGATGGCAAAGATTGACCATTCGGTAAAGTTGAGTGCCATCAGTAAATGCAGGCCGAGAATGGCAATCCCTTGCTCCTTCGTCCAAAGCTGATTCAGGAGCGCAAGCGATAGCAGGCAAACATAGTAGGCAGGAAGAATTCTGGCAATTCGGTTGATGAAATAGTTCGAGACATCCGGGTGGTTTGCCCCTGTTAGCTTGGCGCGCCAGAAGGGCAGGCTGAGAAGCATGCCGCTGAGTGAAAAGAAAAGGGCAACGCCGATATTGCCGTTTTCCAAGAATCGGCTCAGATCGAAATAGCCAAACTCCGCCTTGACTTGTGCAATTTGGTTAAAGTGAACACCAAATACAAGCAAACAGGCAAGACCACGAAGCCCGTCCAAGCTCGGAATTTTTTCACTGAGTGGGACAGGCGCGTACGCTTGGGCAGGTGTGGCCGGCATGTTTGCTGGCGTGGCGGGTGATTCTGGGCTTTCAGCGGTTTTGAGGTGGCGTTTGAAACTGCTGGCGTAGAGGGCCAAAGAACTGCCCGCCAGCATGTAAGCCAAGACCAAGTCGTTTCGATTGTTGAACAAGCCCAGGGCCAGATAGGCAATCGTCGACAGTTGAAGCATCCAGGCGGCATGCGCCTGCCATTGGCCGGCCAATTTGGACTGAGTCAAACTCTGCAAGCGCAGCACACTGGCAAACAGCAGCAGGTAAAGGCCCAGGCCAATAAACCCTGCCTCGGCCACCATTTGCAAATAGCTGTTTCTTGCGCCTCCTGACTCTGCTTCGGCGCTGTAAACCTGAGACCAGTAGGGGAAGTTACCCGGCCCGACGCCGAAGAGCGGTTTGTCCTTGGCGATTTCCCATGCCGCATGCCAAAGCGCCAGGCGTCCTTGGATGGTGGACTGGTCAAGTCCAGCGGTGGCGTGGCTCGCTTGGTCATTCCACAGAACGCTGAAACGGTCCACGAAGTCATCCGCACTCGACAGGAAAAGTGCCAACACGGCCAGTAGACCAGCCAAGAAAGTGAGACGCCATTTGTGATTCTTGAGGCGCAAGACGGCTTGGATGGTGAACACGGCGATCATCACCGCTGCGGCCACGCCCGCGTTGCGATTCTGGGTCAAGCCAAAGTAGACGAGTAAGGCAAAGCCCGTGGCAGCAAAAGCGAGTTTGGCCATTGAATTGCGGGCCAACAAGGCCCCCAGCCCAGCGAGCGGAATCGCCATGACCAACAGACTGGCGGTGTAGCTCTCAAGATGAACCCCGTCCCTGCCGAGCAAAATGGCGCGGCCAAGGATGGCCAGGCAAGCCACCGCTGCCATGACAAGGACTTGACGTCTTTCTTGCATCCAATGGGCCGCCAAGGTGAAGAATACGGCGGCCTGAAAATAAGTGGATGGATCCAGGCGTGGGAAGGGCCCCCAGGGCGTGCCTTGTGAAAGTGCAATCAAGAGGCAGAGCAAGAGCCACAAGAACAGGGCCGCGGCGAGAAACTTGACGGCCAAGAGCCTGTCATAAGCTGCATCGAACGCCTGTTTGGGCGAGAGCAACCAAGCGCCAAGGCTCAGCAGAGCAATGCCGTCGCTCAGGCGAAGCTTCAGGGCAATGTCGTACTGGGTGCCGTTTGTAGAGGTGGAGTAGGTCAGCAGCAAGAATACCCAGAGCCCAAGACCTGCCTGGCGAGGTGCAGCCAAAAGCGCAAGACAGCCCAGGCACCAGTAGGCAAGCCAGGCTGGATGCGTTTGCAGTTGGTGCCCAGTCCAGGCAATGTAGGCAGTGAAGCCGACAACGCACGCGCTGAAAGCCAGTTCCAGGATTCTGTTTCCGTCATTGACTTGCGCGGGGCTGTGTTGGGCGGTGGATGCAGCGGATCCGCTTCTGCGGCCCGCCGTTGGGGCCGCTGAGCGCTCGGCCTTGCTGTACGCCAGCGCAAAGGGAAACAAGACCAGAACGATCGCCAGCGAGTTGGTATCGCCCTGTGCATGCATGACAAACACCCGCAGCAACTCCAGCAGCACCATCAGCAGCAAGACCGAGAAGAGCCAGGCTTTCGGGCTTCTCTGCACGACCTTGGAAGAAAACCCGGCCCAGATCAAAGAGCCCAAGGCAAGTGCTTGGTAGGCGGATGGCGGAATCTCTCGGGTCACCGAGTGCCACAGCAAGGCCGAGAAGGGGGTGAACGTGAACCCAGCAGCGCCGGCTTGACCGCGTGAAATGGTCAGTATCGTCAAGGTGTACATGAGCAAAGCCAGCACCAACAGCGGCCACTCTTGCTGCTTGCGACTCCAGGGCGCCACCTTGAGGCTGAGTGCCAGCCCCAGGCAAATGCCGACCATGGTTTCGCGTCGCAGTGCGCCATAGGGCACGAGGACTTCGAGAAGCAACACGACACATCCCGCAGCCAACAAGGTGAGTCCATTGCGCGGGTGCAGGCGCAAGCGCATCAGGGCCATGCCTCCGAGCAAGGCCGCCATGCAATGCTCAACCAGCCTTTGTAATTCGAAGGGGGGGGCATAGACCGCCGACTTGATGTGTTCGCGCAAAAGTCCGATGTCCAGTGTCGGCACAAAGGGAAACGACTCGTAGGTCAACCACAGCAAGAGCAGCACGATGGCAAACTTGTCTTGCCCCCCCTCTGAAGCAAGCGCAAGGCGCTGAATTTGAGGCCCGGCGAATCGATGCACCAGCATGCCGCCGAGCAGGCCCACGGTGTTCCAAATCACATCGGCCAAGGAAGCGGTGCGCTCCGGGATATCGAGTTGCAGGTATTGGAGACCGACCCCCAGGGTCATTACAGACAAAAGGCCGGACCAGGCACGCCCTTGCGCCGAGGCAAAACGTGCGCACAGACCCAGGCCCAGTGGTACGAAGAGCAAGAAGTTATCAACGGCGTCAGCCTGATTGGTAAAGGGGTTCCATTCCAGCAGCAGGTCTTGCCAGGGGCGAGCCGAGCTTTGGAAATTGAAAGGGAACAAGGACCCGTAGATGATGAACAGCGCATTGGCCCAGATGAAGATCGACCAGCCCCCTAAGTGCTTGGCGTTCATCTCGAAGTGGGCGGAGCTTGCTGTAGGAGCGGAGGCTTGATGCATATCGAGCTTTTGTGGGCAGGCCGAGGCAGGATGGTTGGCAAGAGCCGCATCACGCCGATTGGGCGGACGCTTCAGTCCGGAATCCTAACCCCCCATTGCCGCGCCAGTTCGCGCAGCACGCCGCTGCTTTGCAAGGTCCCCAAACTCCGGTCCAGTTTTTGTCGCAGTTCCTCGCCTTGCGGATTGCGGGCATAGGCGAAATAGCAGGATTGGATGGCAATGGGCGGCTGCAGGGCCTGAAACTGCTGTGCGAGGCCCATGGTTTGCAGCACCGGCGCGGTATTGCGTTCATTGCTGGCCAGCAGTTCGATGCGGCCGCGCTGCAGCATGCGCAGCCCGGTGGCGACGTCGCCCGGGTTGCTGACGAGCAGGGTGCTGCGGGCCTGCTCCATGGCGCCGCCGTAGGCCCAGCCCAGCACCAAGCCAACCGAGCGTCCGCTCAAGCGGCTCCAGTCGCCGTTCCATAGCGCAGCCTTGGCCGGGCTGGCGTAAAACACCAAGGCGTCTTCGTAAAAAGCCCGCTGCGAAAACAAGAAGCGAGCCTGTCTTTCTGGACTTCGGTAGGGACCGATCAAGATATCCGCTTGGCCCAGTTCCACCATCAGTTGCGCGCGAGCCCAGGGCAGGGCTTCAAAACGTACCGTGTGCCCTTCTTCAGCGGCAGCCCGGGTGAGCAAATCAACGGCCAGACCGTTCGCCTGGCCCTTCGCATCCCATTCAATGATGCGAGGGAACTGCGTACCGACGGCTAGCAGTTCTCTGGCCTGCGTAGCCCCGCTCAGCAGGGCGTAGAACAGGGCACAAAGCAGAAAAAGCCATTCTCTGGGCAGAGCTTTGATTCGCATGCTGAGCAGATTATGAGGCGGCAGGCTGCCAAGTTGCGTGATTGGCTATCATCGCCCGTCCTCCTGTCTCGCTGCCATGTCTGCCAAGCCCGCTACCACCCTCAATCCCGCCCAAATGCAGGCCGTTCATCATCTGGACGGCCCTTGTCTGGTGATCGCCGGGGCGGGCTCGGGCAAGACCAGCGTGATCACGCAAAAGATTGCGCGCCTGTTGCAGGCCGGCTATGCGGCCAAGAATATCGGCGCCATCACCTTCACCAACAAGGCCTCGCAGGAAATGCGCGAGCGCGCCAAGAGCCTGATCGGCCCGCGCGCGGCTAAGGACTTGGTGATTTCGACCTTTCACTCGCTGGGTGTGCGCATCCTGCGGCAAGAAGGCCCGCTGGTCGGCTTGAAAGAACAGTTCTCGATTCTCGACAGCGACGATGTGATGGGCGTGCTGCGCGATGCCGGCGGCACCGTCGATGCCAACCAGGCCAAGGCCTATCAGTGGACCATCTCGCTCTGGAAGAACCAGGGCTTGACGGCCAAGCAAGCACTGGTGATGGCCAAGGACGACCATGAGCGCGCGGCAGCCATCGTGATGGAGCGTTATCAAGAGCGCCTGGCGGCCTACCAGGCGGTGGACTTTGACGACCTCATCAGCCTGCCGCTGCGTTTGTTGACCGAAAACGCCGAGGCGCGCGGGCGCTGGCAGGACCAATTGCGTTATGTGCTGGTGGACGAGTACCAGGACACCAATGCGGTGCAGTACGACCTGCTCAAGCAACTGGTCGGCAAACGCGGCATGTTCACCGCCGTGGGTGACGATGACCAGAGCATTTACGGCTGGCGCGGCGCCACCATCGAGAACCTCAAGCGCCTGCCGGTGGACTATCCGCAGCTCAAGGTGATTCCGCTGGAGCAGAACTACCGCTCCACCGGCGCCATCTTGCGCGCCGCCAACCATGTGATCGCGGTCAACCCAAAGATTTTCGAGAAGAAGCTGTGGAGTGAGTACGGCGATGGCGACCCGGTCGCCCTGGTCGAGTCGGACGGCGAAGAGCATGAGGCGGAACGCGCGGTGGCGCGCATCCAGGCCCTGCGCGCCGAGGGCAAGGCGCAGAAGTTCGCCGACTTTGCCATCCTCTACCGCGCCAACCACCAGGCTCGTACTTTTGAAAAAGCGCTTCGTCGCGCCGAGATCCCTTACAAGGTCTCGGGCGGCCAGAGCTTCTTCGATAAGAGCGAAATCAAGGACTTGTGCGCCTGGCTGCGCCTGCTGGTCAACCAAGACGACGACCCGGCCTTCTTGCGCGCCATCACCACGCCCAAGCGCGGCATTGGTCACACCACGCTGGGCGCCTTGAGTCAGTTCGCAGGCAAGTGGAAGTGCAGCATGTTCGAGGCGCTGTTCTCCGACTCGCTGGCCACCGTGCTGAGCGCCAAGGCCATCGGCTCGCTGCATGAGTTTGGGCGTTATGTCACTGATTTGGAGTTCCGCGCCAAGCACACCGAGGGCAGCGAGCCGGCCAAGGCCTTGCTGCTGGAGTGGCTCAAAGACATCGGCTACGAAGAGCATCTGCTCGGCAGCGAAGACAACGAGAACGTGGCGATTGCGCGCTGGAACAATGTGCTGGACTTTGTCGACTGGGTCGCCAAGCGCTGCGGCGGTCAGGTCACGCAAGACGGCGGCAGCACCTTTGAGGCCGAGAAGCAAAGCGTCTTGCAGGTGGCGCAAACCATCAGCGTCATCATCTCGCTGAACGAGCGCGAAGAAGAGCAGGACCAGGTCACCCTGACCACCTTGCATGCCTCCAAGGGCCTGGAGTGGCCGCATGTGTTTCTGGCCAGCGTCAACGAGGGGCTTTTGCCCTTCAAGGCCGATGATGAAGAGATGACGGCCCAGCGCCTGGAGGAGGAGCGTCGCCTCATGTATGTGGGCATCACCCGCGCCCGCACCACGCTGGCGGTGGGCACGCTGCGCCGCCGCAAGAAGTCGCGCGAGTTGGTGATGGGCATTCCGAGTCGCTTCATCACCGAGATGCGTTTGAATGAAGGCGGAACCAAAGAAGACCCGCGCGAAAAACTCAAGCGCCTGCGCGAGTCACTGGCCGCCAAAGGGGCCGCTTCCACGGCAGCCCAGGCGGCGGATGGCAGCAAGCCCCGGCAGTGAGGAGGCCCTGCGGTTTTGCTGAGTTCTTGCGCCTGCGATGATGGCGGCTTTTCGGGAACTCACATGATGACCAAGTCTCTTCTGGCCGTTATGGCCTTGATGGTTTGCAGTGCTGCTATGGCCACGACGCCGCCCAAGCCGGCCAGCCCGCTTGCAGCCAGCGCCCCCCCGCAGCCCTTGACCACCGCCTCAGGCCTGCGCTTCGAGCCTCTGACGGTGGGCAGCGGCCCGCACCCCACGGCGACCGACAAGGTGCGTGTGCATTACGTCGGGCGATTCTTGGATGGGCGTGAGTTCGACAGCTCCATCAAGCGCGGCCAGCCGGCCGAGTTTCCCTTGAATCGCGTCATCAAATGTTGGACCGAGGGCGTGCAACTGATGAAGGTCGGCGGCAAGGCGCGCCTGCATTGCCCTTCGGCGCTGGCCTATGGTGAGCGCGGCGCGGGCGGTGGTGAGATTCCGCCGAACAGCCCCTTGGTGTTTGAGGTGGAGCTGTTGGGCATCACATCGCCTTGACGCCGGGGGCTTGTTGAGGCTTCACGGAGCGAAGGCTCTTAACGCGCAGCCGCCGCCAGCCCATCACCACACCGCTCAAACTCAGGCCTAGGCCCATCAGGCTGAAGCTCAGCATCCAGCTGTCCCAGAGCGGGCGCAGGGCCAGTAGTTGCGGCAGATCGAAGCTGTGTAAGAAGGCAAACAGCCAGCGCTCGATGCGCTGCAGCCTGTTGCTGGTTTGCAGCACAGCGCCACTGGCCGGATCCAGCACGACCCAATGCGCCTGCGGGTCATCGAAGACCAAGCGAAGGGCCGGCAAGGGGCGCTCGCGCTGGCCGGTCATGGTGTGGGCTTCACGGGCGTAGTAGTGGGCGTCGTAGGCGTGCAGCCATTGCTGTGCTTGGATGTTGGCACTGGGCAGCATGCGCGCGGCGGCCTCCACCAGCTTGGCAGGCTCTATGCCTGCAGGCAAGACTTGACCGCGCTCATCCAAAAGGCGTGTGCCGCTGGCGTTCTGAGCCCAGACATAGTTGGCGCCCGCGATTCGCCGCCATTCCAGTTGGCGCGGCGCAAAGCCCTCGGCCGCCAATTGCCGCAGCACTTGCTCGGCGGGCACCGCTGTTTGCGCCTGCAAAGGCCCGCCGGCATAGGCCAGGCGGTCAGGTTTGGGGCCTTCGGCATCAAAGACCTTCCAAGGGTTGACCGACAGCAAGCCGCTGATCATCCAAGTCAGCGCCAAGGTGCCGCCCAGCAAGCCGAGCACATGGTGCCAGCGCACCATCCACCCGCGATAAGGTGAGCGCGAGCCGCTTTTGTAGCGCCCATTGAAGCGCCAGCGCCAAATGCCGACCACCATGCCGCTCGCCCCCAGCAGCGTGCCTGCCAGCGACAGTCCGATCACGATATCGGTCCACCAGCTATTGAGTGCGCCGCCGCGGAACATATAGAGCCAGTGCAGCCAAGCGCCCAGCCAGCCCCAGCTGCGTTCGGTGAAGCTGGCGTCGCGCACCACTTCGCCGGTAGCGCTGCTGAGGTAGAGCCAGCGCTGTTCGGCGTCGTCAACTGCGACGCGGTGAAGGGGGCGGTGTGCATCCAGCGCGCGCGAGTGCGTCCAGGCGTCTTCATGGACGGGGCCGAGGCTTACGGCGTTTGCGCCAGCGGCAAAGTGGCGAGCCGCCACCACCGCATCGGCTTCGCTGAGCGCCTCCACAGGTAGGCCGCTGAGTGCGTCCACCGTCACCACGCGCTTGCGGCCATCACTGAAGAAGTAGCGCGGCTGGCCGGCCACGCTGGCCAGCCGCCATTGGCTGGCTTCCTTCAGCCCGGCGGCCTGCAGTGCCGCCTCGATCGGCACGCAGCAGCCTGCGGCGGGCAAGGGCGCCAGCCCTTGCATCTGCTCAGCCTGGGTCAGCTTGGGGTAGCCGACATACATCATCACCATGCCCGAGAGGAACCACGCCGCGATCACCAGACACAGCAGAATGCCGGCCCAGCGGTGCAGCAAAAAGAGCCAGCGCTTCATGCTCAGAACCGGTAATCCAGCGCCACGCTATAGCTGCGAGGTGCGCCCAGATAGGGCAGGCTGGTGTTGAGGTCGGCGACGTAACGCTCATCCGTGACGTTATCCACCCGCGCCTGCAAGCTGGCTTGGCGGGTGATGGCCCAGTTGGCGCTCAGGCCCAGCACTTGGTAGGCGCCGTCCCAGACCGTGTTGGCGGTATTGCCAAAACGCTTGCCCACATGGCGCAAATCCAGCCCCAGGTTCAGCGCCTGCATGGCCTGCCAATCGACGGCCGCGCCGGCCACCCAGTCGGGCACATTGGTCGGCGTCATGCCAGCACGCGAAACCGTGGCGCTGCCGGCGGCCTCGACAAAGTTGTCGTAGCGTGCCCGTGTGTGGCTCAGGTGGCCGCTGAAGGCCCAGGCACTGCTCGGGCGCCAGCGGGCGCTGGCCTCGATGCCCTGGCTGCTCTGCTGCCCCACTGGGATGCGCTTGTTACGGTCGTTGGGGTCGGTAATGGAGAGGTTTTTTCGGGTGATGTCATAGACGGCGAGCGTCGCCGTGCCACGCCCGCCGTCAAAGCCGAGCTTGCTGCCCAACTCAAACTGACGCCCCCGAGTCAGGTCGAAGTCACGCAGCGCGCTGAAGCCGGCGGTGGCCAAGAGGCCGGACGGCGGATCGGCGGCGGTGCTGGTCTGGGCGTAAATCTGCCAATTGGCGCTTAAGTCCTTGACCAAGCCTAGTCGGCCCGTGAGCGGCTTGAACTCGGTATTGAACACGGCCGGATTGGTGGCCGACACGGTGCGGTGATTGCGCGACTCCAGCGTGATGAGGTCCATGCGCAAGGCCGTGACTAGGGCGAAGCCGCCGCCAAGCACGGTGCGGTTTTCGGCAAAGGCGGCAAAGCCGTGCAGCAGATTGGTCGCGCCCGGCTTGAAGCCCGGGGTCACACCGGGCAGTTGGAAGAAGTAAAGATCGTTCGGCGCATAAGGATTGGTCAGTCCGAAGGGACCGGCCACCGAGAGCGGGAAGCGGGTTTGGCGGTTGTAGCTCCAGTCAAAACCGGCTGCAAAGTCAGATTGCAAGCCACCGATTTGCGCGGCGTGGCTGAGTTCCATGCGGTTGCCCCAGACCTGCTGGTCATGTCGCTGCAGCAATACATTGGACCGCGCGACTTGGCTGTTATTGTTCTTGAAGGTGTAGGTTTCAAGATTCTCGTAGTCGCGCAGGGCGTCGTAGTGGTAGACGGTGTTGCTGAGCCGGGTTTGGGCAGTGATTTGCCAGGCCAGGATGGAGCGCAGCCAGGTCACATCTTGCTGATAGCGGCCGTCCACGACGTTGTAGTTGACCCCGAAAGTGCCCTTGTCGAACTGCACTTGCCCGGCCACCGTGTCGCCGGCGCCACGTAGCATGGGCGTGCCCCAATACGGCTGCGTGACTTTCTCGTGCTGGCGCTCGACAGCCAAGGTGTGACTCAAACCGGCGGTGATAGGTGCCAGCCAAGAGGCGGCAATCTGCCAGGCCGCGCGGTCGCTGCCCTGTGTCCAAAGCGCATCCTGGCTGCGGTTGAGCTCCAAGCGCAAGACTTGACCCTTGTCCGCCCCAAGCCCGCGCTGCAGGCTGGCCGAGAGCTGCTGGCGGTCACCCAGTGCCAGGCGCACGCGGCTGAGGTCGCCGCTGTTGTCGGCCGCTTTGGTGATGACATTCAGTGTGCCTCCAACTGCCCCCGAGCCATTCAGAAAGCTCGATGCCCCGCCGATTGCCTCGATTCGATCGACGATCCAACTGTCCACCGGTCGCGCAGCTATTGCGTCGTACTGCACGCTAATGCCGTTGTAGAGCTGGGACAGCGAACCCGAGCCGAAGCCTCGATATGACACTGAGCCCGCCGAGCCTGGTGGATCGGAAAATGTCACGCCGGGTACGCCCTTAAGTGCTTCTTGCGTGTTGATGGCGCCTCGCGCTTCGATTTCGGACCGTTCGATGACGGTCACGCTGGCGGGGGTTTCGCGCAGCGTCAAGCCCAGTCGCGAGCTGCTGCCGGCGGCTTGGTTCAGTCCGGTCGCGGTGGCATTACCGCTGACCTGCACGGGCTGCAATTGGGTGGTTTGGCTTTGCGCTCGCGCATTCAAGGAAAAAAGGGCCAGAGCGGCCAAGGCCAAGGGTGTGGGGCTGAGTTTCATGGTTCTCTATTGCAGGGAAAAGTCGGCGTCAGTCGCCGGCGTGTGGACCCCGGACAAGTTTGGACTTGTTCGGACTCTGGAAGATGGAGTCGAGCGCTTCTGGATGCAGCGGCTAAAGCCCGATGCAACGGGCGCAGAGGGGGCTGGTGACGCTAGCCAGCGGCAGCAGTGCCGCGAAAGTCGCCGCCATCAGCGTGGCGGGCCCAACCATGGCGCGCAAGACGGTATCGAGCTCGCTGAAATACAGTGCGCTGATGTCCAGCTCTGCCGGCGGCAAGTTTGTGGTTTGGTCGGCAGGCGGCTTGCGCACTGGACGAAAGGATGGAGTCATGATCGCGTGCCACTGAGCCCGATGTCGGTTTTGGCGCGACAAGGGGCAAGTACAAACAAGGCGGCTGAGTGCGCGTAAACGCCTCTAGCAGCGGTCTTGAATGCATCGAGGCGCAGAACTCGCTAGCGAGCGCGAGTCAGGCGAGGTGAACGAAGCGCTGAGACCGAACGTACCTAAGTACATGGGGAAAGCGCGCATTCGTTCGACCAAGGGCGGATCAGCGTCGAGCAGTGACGAGTTCCATGCCTCTTGGCTCAGTAGGGAGGGGCTCGTGCTTGTGCGCTGGCCCAGGCGAACAGCGTTCGCGGCGCGAACAAGAACAGCTTGGGCGTTTCAAACTGCAGATCCAGCAAGGCGGGAATCGCTGGTGGCGCGGGTGGCAGCCCAAGCTGTGTGCTGTGCAAAGAGCAGTAAGGGCAGTGCTTGAGCAGGTGGGGGTTGGGTAGATCGGACGGACCGTTATCGACCTCAAGCGCTACCAGCTTCGTGCCGGTCACACTGCAGATCTCCATCCAAGTGGCGCCAGATTGGCTGAGCACCGCATGCGAAATCGCTGGCCCGAGCGCACTCAGCAAGATGGCGAAGGACGCTATCCAGGCAAGTAAATGGGGAGCTCGGCGGCTTCTTGGCATGGCGCGCATTCTATGGTCAGACTGTTGAGTTTTTCCCAGCCTGACATCACGAGTGGGTCGGCTTCTGGCGCCCGGGGTGTAAGTTTGGCCGATCCTGGAAGTCCAGAGTACGACTCTATTTCCCGTTCAGCAGGCCGCTGGCGTTTGAGGTGGAGCTGTTGGCGATCGTTGGATCCTGACCGGGCCCTGGTTTGCGCGGCTGATTTCACGCAAGCGCTGAGGATTCGTGCGCTCTGCAGTGCCTTGCCCTTAAACTGAGTTGGAGTTCAGACAAAGAGTCCCTTCAACGGCAGATGAGGAGCACTTATGTACGGTCTGGTCAATCGCGCCATCGAGCAGCTGGTGGTCTCTCTCAAGGGCGAAGACGGGTGGGAACGGGTCTGTCAACGAGCGGGCTGGGAGGACCAGGGCTTCATCGCCATGCAGACCTATGACGACGCGGTCACCTACCTGCTGGTCGGTGCGGTCAGTCAGGAGTTAGGTCTTCCCGCCAACGAGGTCTTGAAGGCCTTTGGCGAGTATTGGATTCTCTATACCGCCGAAGAAGGCTACGGCGAGATGTTGGCCATGTGCGGCAACGATCTGCTCAGTTTTCTGCGTCATATGAACCATATGCACGCGCGCATCGAAGTCACCATGCCGCACATCCGCCCGCCCGACTTCAAGGTCAACGAACTCAGCGATCGCGAGTTCGAGTTGGTCTATCAATCGGACCGAGAAGGCCTGGCGCCGATGGTGGAAGGCCTCATCACCGGTTTGGCCAAGCGCTTCAATCAGCAAATCGACATCACGCAAACACGCTGGCGAGATGCGCAGACGCCACAGGATTGTTTTCACATCCGGATCAAATCTTGAACACCGTGGGGCCAAGCCTGCAAGGGGCGGCCTTTGAAGGGGCCTTCCCTTTCTATCTCCTGCTGGATGGGGCGGGGATTGTGCGGGCCTGTGGGCCCGCCCTGCAGAGGGCTTTTCCAGCCCTCTCGGTGGGCGCGGCTTTGAGTGATCATCTGAGGCCAAGTCGGCCCAAGACCTTGCTGAGCACCACCGACTGGTCGGCGCATGAGGGCGAGGCGCTTGTTCTACATGGCATCGCAGCCGACGGTCTCACTTTGCGCGGTCAGATCTGCCGTCAAGAGCCGGACCTGGCCTTGCTTTTGCTCACCCCGGTGGTGAGGTCGTTCGATGACTTGCGCCAGCATGGCCTGCATATGGCCGATCTGGCCTTGCACGATGCCACCGGCGATCTGCTGATGTTGCAGCAGTCGGCGCAGACCTCCCGAGATGATGCGCAGCGCTTGACCGACCGACTGCGTCAGCGCAACCGGCAATTGCAGTTGATGAACGAGCTGTCAATGCATGGGATCGCCTATTTCTCGCAAGCCGGGGATCTGAAGCACTCGAATCCCTTGTTTCAGGAACTGCTGGGCTGGGATCAAGGCCTGCCCATCCCCTGCAAGGTGCAGGATGTGGAAACCCGTTTGCAAGATATTGCGCAGGCGGAGGCGGGTCAGCAATTGCAGCTGGAACAGCTGGCGGATGTCTCGAATGAGAAGCGTGACCCTTTCATCTTGCGAACCCGGGATGGTCGCCATTTGTCCTTGGTCTACCGCTGCGGCGACGTTGGCGAGCGCGTCTTGTTCATCCGCGATCGCACCCGCGAAACCCAGCTTGACCGCATGAAGAGCGAGTTCATGAGCACCGCAGCCCATGAACTGCGGACGCCAATGACCAGCATCTATGGCTTCAGTGAGATTTTGATCAGCCGCGATATGCCGCCCGAAAAGGTGCGAGCGATCGCGGACACCATTCACAAGCACGCGGCGTGGATGGTCAGCCTGATCGACGAGGTGCTGGATCTGGCGCGCATCGAGGCGCGGCAAGGCGAGGACATCCACCTGAGCGAAGTCAGCCCGGAGGAGCTCTTGTCTGAAGCCTTGGCGGCCTACTGTGACGCCGGTCAACAAGCCCGTCTGGACTGGACCGCGCCGGTGGGCCTGCCGCCCATCACCGCAGACCGTGTCAAGGCCAAGCAGGCCGTGGGTAATGTCATCAGCAATGCCCTCAAGTATTCACCCGATGGCGGCCCGGTCCATGTGCGCTGTGGGGTGGAGCGCAAGGGCAATCGGGATGGGCTGTACGTCGAGGTCGAGGATCACGGCCTGGGCATGACGGAAGAGCAGCTGGCGCGCGTGTTCGAGCGCTTTTATCGGGCCGATCCGTCTTGCAATATCCCGGGCTCGGGCCTGGGCATGTCCCTGGTGCAGCAGATCATGAAGCTCCACCAGGGAACGATCACGCTCAGCAGTGAACTGGGTCGAGGCACTTGCGCCAGGCTTTGGTTTCCCTTCGCCTGAATCTGCCCAAGCCAGCCTGAGCTGGCCTTCTGACGTGCGCGCCTCGGCCTACATGCCCTTGAATAGATGCGTGTAGCTGCGGCTGACTTCGAGCTTTTCGCTCAGGCCCTTCACGCCCACCATCTGACGGCCGCGGAAGTCGCGGGTGATGCCATCGATGGCGCGGGCGTTCACCAGCGTGGAGCGGTGAATCTGCCAGAACAGCGCCGGATCCAACTCGTCCACCAACTCCTTAATGGGCTTGCGGATCAGCGCTTCGACGCGGGCGGTCTGCACGCGGGTGTACTTCTCGTCGCTGATGAAGAACAAGACGTCTTCTACCGGAATCATCTGAATGGCCTGGCCCACGGTGGCTTGAATCCATTGCAGATACTTGGGCGCTGCACCCGGGTTCAACTGGGCCGAGAGCTTGTGCAGCAGCTGTTGCAGTGGTGCGCCCGGCGGGCTTGATGAGTCCGAGGCGTCGGCGCTATCTCCGCTGCCATCGCCTTCCAAGCGCTGCGCCAGCCGCTTCTTGATGCGCTGCACCGTGACCTGCAGGCGCTCGCGCTCCGCCGGTTTGAGCACATAGTCGGCCACGCCCTGCTCGAAAGCCTCCACCGCATACTGGTCATAGGCGGTGATGAAGACGATCTCGGGCGCCAGCCAGTCGTCGTCTTCGGGCAGTTGGGCGATCTGGCGGGCCGCGTCCACGCCGGTCAGGCCGGGCATGCGGATGTCCAGAAACACCAGATCGGGCCGGTGCTGACGCACCAGCTCCACGGCTTCCAGCCCGTTCTTGGCCTCGGCCACGATCTCCAGATCGGGCCAGACCTCGGTCAGGCGGCTGCGCAATTGCTCGCGCATCAAACGTTCGTCATCGGCCAGAACGGCGCGGACCTTCGAGGGCAATGGGTGTGTTTCGCTCATGGCGTGAATGCTAGCGGCTTAAGTGCGGGATGCGTTTGAGGGCGAGCCCTGGGTTGCGCCTGGGCTGGCGCGGCGTTTGTTTCGGAACACCAGCCACAGCAGCAGCGCCACCACGATCAAGGGCGAGAACAAGAGGCCGCCCAGGCTCAAGAGGCCCACGGCCAGGCCACCCAAGATCAGCACGGTCAGCAGGATGGGCAGGCCAATGCTGAACACCAGCACCAAGGGCAGAACCAAGCAGACCACCAGACCCGCCACCAGCATGCCGAACAGCACCTCGTACCAAGGCGCCGCGCCCCACTCACGCAGGCCTTCGATATCGATGCTTTCGCCGTTGATGCTGAAGCTGACGCCGGGCTCCATCAAAAACTCTTGGACCCCGTGCCACAAGGCGAAGCCGCTCCACAGGGCCAGCATGGCCATCACGGCGCCGGCGATCAACAGCCATTTGAAAGCGTTCTTCATGCTTGAGCTCCTGTTTCATCGTTGCTGCGGCTGCGGTAAGGCACGGTGATGCACACCTTGGTGCCGCAGGGAAGGTTTTCGCTGACGGTGACGCTGGCCTTGGGGCCGTAGAGCAACATCAGTCGTTCGCGGATATTGGCCAGGCCCACGCCGGTGCCGCTGGTCGCGGCGCGGCCAAAGCCCAGCCCGGTGTCGGCCACGGTGACGGCCAGCTTGCCGTGGGTCACCTCGGCCTTGACGCGCAGGCTGCCGCCTTCGGCCTTGGGTTCCAGGCCATGCTTGATGGCGTTTTCCACCAGGCTTTGGATCATCATGGGCGGGAACTCGGCCGACAGCAGGCCTTCGGGCACATCGATCTCGGTCTGCAAACGCTCTTCCATGCGCATCTTGAGGATTTCAAGATAGGGCTTGATGACCGCCAGCTCGCGGCCCAGGTCGCGCACGCCGCTGGCATTCGCCTCGCGCATGGTGGGCATGGAGGCGCGCAGCAGCGAGATCAGGTTCTTCTGCATCTGCGAGGCGCGCGGCGGGTCGGTTTCGATCAAGTGGTCGATCGAGGCCAGGGTGTTGAAGAGGAAGTGCGGCTCCACCTGGGCCTGCATGGCGGCCATGCGGGCCTCCACCACCTGGCGCTTGAGTGATTCGGCTTCGGCGGTTTCGGTCGCCTGGGCGGCCTTCACCTCGGCCTGCAGCCGGCCTTTGTAGGTCACCTTGATCAGGGCCGAGCCCAAAATCCACAAGACCGCCAGCTTGACCAGGAAGTCGCCCAGATGCACGTGGGTGGTTCGGCGGATGGGCTGGCGCAGCGACTCCCGGATCTCACGTGGGGCGCGGGCGGCGCGGCGGGCTTCGGCGGCGGCCTCTTGTGCTGCTTCTTGCGCGGCGGCTCGGGTGGCCTCGGTGGCGGCTTGCACGGCTTGCTCGATGCCGCTGCGCGCCTCTTCGATGGCTTTTCTGACTTCGGCCGAATTGGCCTCCTTGGGGAGCTTGATCTCGATCGAGGGCAGATCGGACGCGACTTCTTCGCCCCCGCTGGCCTCGCCTTCAGCGGCCGAGGCCGCGTCGCCGGGGGCGCTGGATTTGGCCTTGCGCGGCTTCACCTTCACGCCGCTTTCGTCGATGGTGATTTCGTAATGAATCGGCTGTTCAGACTTGAGCGGCGGTTTGGCGGCGCGACGCGCTTCTGCCGGAGGTTGGGGTGTTGCAGGCGCCTCGGGCTCAGCGGCAGGCTCGGCAATTTCGTCCTGCGTGATGGTGGAACTGATGTGCCATGTGAAGGGCGGCAGGTCCTGCACGATGTTGACGCCAATCAGCAGGGCAATGGCGTAAATGATGAAGCGTTTCCAGCTGATGCTGACCAACCAGCCACCATAAACATGAAAAGCGCGCATGACGGCTGCACTGAAGTTCACCCACCGTTGATACGGCGTGATGCCGGGCTTGGCTCGGGGGGCAGCGTTCACAGAAGAGGGACCTTGTTCCATGCCCCGCACTGTACGCAAGCAGGCGGGGCCTGGTGATGCGCAGGCGATACAGCGTCAAGTCCGAGGGGCGAAATGCAGAGAAGCGCGACAGTCCGTGCCCCCAGAAAGTGAAAACCCACCGGCCTGTTGCGCAGGCGGGTGGGACGGGCCTTGGCCGAGGTGGCTGCGGCTTATTGCTTGATGGCTTCGACCTGGATGATCAGCTTGACGTTCTTGGGAAAGCCCCAGGCCAGGCCGTAGTCGATGCCCCACTGGGTGCGGTCGATGGTGGCCTCAAAGTCGCCGCCGCAGACTTCGCGCTTGAAGATCGGGTTGTCGTAGCAATTGAACTGCGTGGCCTTCAAGCTGACCGGGTTGGTCTTGCCGCGCAGCGTCAACTGGCCCTGGACTTCGCTGACCTTGTCGCCGTTGAAGACGAATTTGTCACCGATGAAAGTGGCCGTTGGGAATTTCTCGGTCAAGAAGAAGTCTTCGCCTTGCAAGTGCTTGTCCATCGCTGCCACGCCGGTGCTCACCGAAGCGAGCGGGAAGCTGATTTCGACGCGGCCGGTCTTGGCGGCGCGGTCGAACTTCACCGAGCCTTCTTTCTTGTCGAAACGTCCTCGGTTGGTCGAGGTGCCGAAGTGGCTGATCTCGTAGGTCACGAAGGTGTGGGTCGGGTCGACGGCATAAGTGGCCGCTTGCGCGTGTGCCAGGCTTGCGGTGGTGCTCAGGGCCGCCAGAGCGGCCAGGGTCAGGATGTTTTTCATGAGGGGTCTACGCTGGGTTGAGAAAACAAGGGTGATAGATAGAACAAAAATCTAGGCCGAAGCGGTGATGTGGCGTGGGCTCATCAAAGCGGCGCCACGCCTTGGAAGGCCAACTTGAACTTGACCTGAACCTCGTTGGCCACCATGGACGTGTCGGCCCATTCGCCATCGCCGATCTTGAACTCAAGACGTTTGAGCACGAAAGCGCCCGTCGCGGTGGTGATGCCGCCGGCTTGGCTGAGGCTGATGGGGACGCTGATGTCACGGGTCTGGCCCTTGATCGTCAGCTTGCCGCCGACTTCAAACCTGGCCGGGCCCGTGGCCTTGACGGCGCTGCTGATGAAGCTGGCTTGAGCCAGTTTCTTGCTGTCAAACCATGCGGCCTTGGCCAACTCGGCTTCCAGTTCCGGGGCGCCCAGCGCGACGCTGTTCAGATCAATGGCAAAGGCGACTTGTGCTGCTTCAGGTTTTTTGGGGTCGAAATTGAGTTTGGCGTCGAAGCGCTTGAAGCGTCCGTCGACGGGAACCCCCATTTGACGGCTGGTGAAGCTCAGCTCGCTTTGGGCGCTCAGCAGTTGGGCGCTGCTGGCTGAAAGGCTGTTGCCATTGGGCTTGGCTTGCGCCATGGCGGGCGTGGCCAGCATCAGGCTGGCGCTGCAGGCCAGGCCCAGCAGGGCGTGCCTCAGTGCGGGGGTGATCATCGGGTCTTTCCTTTCTTGGACAGAGGCAAGATGCGAGACAGCAAGTCGTCGCGGTCGATCCAGTGGTGCTTCAAGGCGGCGCCGATATGCATCAGCACCAGCGCTGCCAAGCCATAGGCCAAGAGCTTGTGAACCAGCTTGAAGTTTTCGGCCAGCGCTTTGTCGACAGGCACCCAGTCGGGCAGCGGCAGAACGCCGAACCAGACGATAGGGAATCCTGCGGCCGAGCTGTAAGCCCAACCGGCCAGCGGCAGCGCGAAGAACAAGAGGTACATCAGCCCGTGGGTCAGATGAGCCAATCGTGACTGCCAGACCGGCATCGGCAAGTCCGCTGGCGGGCGATGGCTCAGCCGCCACAGCAGCCGCAGCGCGGCCAGCAGCAAGATCGTCACGCCGGCCCATTTGTGCCAGTTGTACAGCTTCAGCCGTGTAGGCGAGAAGGGCAGCTCGGTCATGTAGATGCCTACGCCGAGGGCGCCAATGATGGCCAGGGCCATCAGCCAGTGCAGGGCGATGGCGATGCCGCTGTAGCGTGCAAGGGTGGCGGTGACGGGACGGCTGCTTGGCATCGGAGGGCTTCACTCAACAGAAGAGGGCGCGACGCGCGCCTCAAGAATTGCGCTCAGTGTGCCCTTGCATCGGCGGGCGACGGTTCAGCCCTCTTGTTGCCTCTGTTCATTGAATTTGAATGCTGCCTGGGGGTCTTCTTCACGTTCACGCTTGCATCACTGGCCTGTCATGCTGCGGTCACTGCGCGAGCGGCAAGATGCGGGGGTGAGTGAAACCGGGGAAGCTGCAATGGATGTGGTGTGCAAAGTCGAAGCCTTGTTCGAGCGACGGGGCGCGTCCATCTACATCGGGCAAAGCCTGGCCAGGCGCGAGAACGTCAGTGCCCTGGAGCATGCCTTGCAGTGCGCGCAGCTGGCCGAGTGGGCGCATGCGGACAATGCCCTCGTGGCGGCGGCTTTGCTGCACGACCTCGGGCAACTGCTCGACGGAGCCCCCGATGACGCGCTCAACGATGACCATCATGAGGAGCGCGCGCTGGGCGTGCTTGCCGCGGGGGGCTTTGGTCCTGCGGTGCTGGAGCCGATTCGCCTGCATGTGCAGGCCAAACGGTATCTCGTGTCGACCGATGAGGCTTATGCCGAAGGCTTGTCGCTGGCTTCGCGGCACTCATTGGTGCTGCAAGGCGGCCGCATGACGGCCGAGGAGCGTTTGCTCTTCCTTGCCGAGCCGCAAGCCAGCCGGGCGCTGCAATTGCGCCGCTGGGATGATCTGGCCAAGCACCCGGGCAAGCGCACACCGCCCTTGGCGTATTACTTGAATCTCTTGGACGACGTGCTGCGCGAGAACCGCCAGCCGGCCCGTATTGCGCTGGTCTGAGTGGCGGCCAAGCCCCTCCCCATAAAGAGGGATGGTCAAGACGCTATCCGATCAGGATACTTGTTACCTGATTGACGCGTTGCCTGGACCTCAGCGCGTTGGTCAAAGGGGAGAGGAGCTACGCCGGCAAGCAAAACTCATCAGAGTGGCGCTTGTCGGCTTAGTTTTTTCTGGCGGCCTCACTTGCTGGGGCGATCGGTCTGGATCGCCGTGAGGTGTTCGGGCGAGGGCTCGGGGTTCAAGCGCCGCACAAGCCCAGGATGCGCTCCTCTGCCGAGCATTTCTTTTGCTTTTTGACGCTGCAGTTGCGCAGCTCCCGGTAGGTGGGGGCGTAGTAGCTCCAGCCCGGCGGCAACTTGGGCATGGAGAGGTCCACTTCCTTCCACTTCGGGTGGCCTTCCGCTTGCAGGCGCGAGAAGTTCTGGCACAGCGATTTGCCCAACTGTGAGAAGCGGTACAGAGTGTCCTTCAGGTTGTAGTCGTAGGTCACCAAAAAAGCCCCTACCGAAATGGTGCTGAAGTCCTCGGTCAGCAGATTCGGATAACTCGCTGCCTGCACGGTAGCGGGAGCATAGACATTCAAGGCCGCTTGTGCGGAGGCATGCTTGGGATCGAACTTCAGCAGCTTGATGAACTTTTGAGCTTCGGGCTTCATATTGGCGATCAGCGGCGCGGGTTGGCCGGCGGCCACCACCACCACATCGACCGACTTGTCGCCGATCAGCTTGACCAGGGCTTCTTCATTGGACAGAAAGCTGGCCTGTTCCTCGGGCATGGCCCCGCCGAACATCATCTTGTAAAGCGTATGGGTGATCAGGGCGGCGCCGCTGCCGACCAGACCGCCATTGATCTTGGCGCCGCGAATGTCGTGCAGATAGTTCATCTCCGAATCGGAGCGCACGATGTAGTGGATTTCGGTGTTGTAGAGCGGCAGCACCACGCGCAGCGGCTTGATGATCTGGGCGGCCTCGGCGTTGCCGGCGGCGGCGCGGTCCAGGAAGGCCTGATACACATCGGCCTGCACCACGGCCAGCTTGACGCCGGGCTCATACCGCATCAGCTTCACATTGGCGGCCGAGCCTGAAGTGGGCAGGACTTCCAGCTGAATGTCTGCATCCGGGGCGACGTACTTGGCCAGATCTTTGCCGATGGCGAAGTAGGTGCCTTTCTCCGAGGCGGTGACGATCTTGTACTCCGCCGCAGCCTGGGCCAAGCCGCCGACCAGCGTCAAGCCGGACAAGATCAAGGTGCGCAACAGTGAGGGGCGTGAGAAGACGATCATCTAAGGGCTCCTGGGCTTGGTGTCTTGGACGCAAAGGCCGAGTGCGGCCGTGGCCTCGGTGCAGTTGCTGATTTGAGGCGGTTTCAAGTCCAGGCCCTGCTGGGCCTCGCTGCGTTGGCGGCTGCTGACCGGCGGGGACGCGGGCGCGCTGCTCTCGCCGGAGGCTTGAGCGGCCGGTGCGAGCTTGGCTTGCGGCCTCGGGCTGACTTTGCTCAAGGGCGCTGCTGGGTTTGCAACTGGCCCGGAGTTGCTTGCTGCATCGGCCGCGTTGCCGGTCGCTTCGGTGTTGTCCGCTGGCGGCGTCAGTGGCTTTGTATCGGGCGCGATATCCGCAGCGGGCGGTCCGGCCGATGGCGCTTGCGTTGGCAGTGCCATCGGAGGGGGAGGCGCACTTGCGGGAGAGGGTGCGGGCGCTTGCGTGTCCGGTGCCGGCGCTGCCGAGCTTGAAGCTGGGTTCGCGGCAGGCGATTGCCAGGCCTGATAGCCGAAGTAGGCCGCTGCGCCGACGGCCAGGGTCAGCAATCCGACGGTCAGCACCGGCGAGCGCCGCTCTGCGCCAAGCTCATAGGGGCTGGGATTGAACGATGGCGTGGAGGCGGCCGGGACAAGGGGTGAGCCTGAAGCCGTCGGCAGCGCCAACTCGTCTTTCAAGATGGGCGGTTCGGAGGCGGGTTGGGTGTCGGGTGAGCCATGCAGATCGCCTTGGCAGCGTCCACAGACGTTGCTCTTGGTGATGTCATTGACCGCGCCGCAATGCGGGCAGGGTTGCAGATGCAAGGCCGCCCCGCATTCATTGCAGAACTTCGAGTCAGGCGGGCTGACGTGATCGCAGTAAGGGCAGGGCCGGGGTGCGTTGGCGGGGGACATGAAGGGTGTGAATCCGATGCGCTACCGTCAAGGTCAATGGGGCCTGCCGGTTCGACACCGCACAGGGGCGCTGCGAGTGTAGACCGGCAATGGGGCAGTTTGCATCAGCCAAAACCTTGAGATTAGGGGCTAGGCCGGCGCTGCTATTTACAGCGCCTCTTGAAACCCCCGCGCGCCCCGCTGCTTTCACTTGAAATCGCCAGCGAAGATCAGCTGGAAATCAGCCAGGCGGAAGTACTTGCGCAAAGCGGTGTTCACCTGCTCTAGGCTCAAGGCATCGAGTGCTTGGTCGAAGCGCTGCTCATGCGCCATCGTGCGTGCCAACTCGGTTTGCTTGACCATCATGGCGCTGAGCGCATCGTCCTGGGCGCGGGCCAGGCGGCGGTCGTTCAGCAGGGCCTGCTTGGCCTCGCGCAGTTCACGCGGGCTGAAGCCTTCTTTCAAGGCGCGAGCAAATTCCTCGCGCAAAGCGGTCTCCACCTTGTCGCGGTTTTGCGGCGCGAAGATGCCGTAAACCCAAAGCGGCGACACCGCATCACGGTCCGAGAAGCGGATGCCGGCGCCGACACCGTATGACAGACCTTCCTTCTCGCGAATGCGCAACCACAGGCGCGAGCTGCTGGAGCCTCCCACCAGATAGCTGGCCATGGCCAGGGCAGCGCGGTCGGCATGTTCGTCGTTCAGCGGCAGATGCAAAGTGCCCAGCATCATTGCGTTTTGCTTGTCGGGCGTGGCGATCAGCTGCAGGCGGCCGGGCGCCTGGGAGGCTTGGCGGGGCAGATGCTGTGGCTGGGTCGGCGCCGCCCAGTCTCCGAACAACTGATGGGCGGCGCTTTCGATGGCAGCGGCGTCAAAGTCACCCACCATGCTGAGCTGAGCCTGTTGGCCGGCATACAGCGCCTTGTGGAAGGCCTGCACTTGCACCACGGTCACTGCTTTGTGATCTTTGACTTCTTCATCAAAGCTGCGGGCATGACGCGCATCACCGACGGGATACAGATCCAGCGCCGCGGCCAGGGCCTTGCCGGCCACGCCCTCGGGGTCGTCACGCTGCGCTTGCACGGCGGCCAGGCTTTGGCTGCGCACTTCTTCCAAGGCCGCAGCGTCCAAGCGGGGCTGACGCAGCATCTGGCTGATCAAGGCCAGCGCTTGTGGCGCTTGCTCGCGCTGGGTGCTCCAAGTCAGGGTGAGGCGCTCGCCGCTGTCGGAGCTGTTGATGGCCAGCTCGACCTTGGCCGCATCCAGCGCGTCGCGCAGCTGCTCGCGGTCCAGCGACTGTGTTCCCTTGTTGAGCAAGGCGGCGGTCATCTGGGCGACGCTTTGTTGGCCGAACAGGCTTTGTGCATCGCCCAGGCTCAGGCTGATGACGCCTTGCACCGCCTGGCCACGGCTCGGTTTGGGCAACAAGCTCAGCTGCATGCCATTGGGCAGTCGGCTGCGGCGGGTCTTGGCGTCGATGGCGGCGGGCGAGGCATCAAAAGCGGGCACCGGCGCTGCGGCCGGCTGAGGCTTGAAGCTTTGCATTTGCTCGGCCAGGTTCACCATCGCCGGGGACGGGGCGCGCTGCGGCTTTTCGGTCGGGATGTATTGCGCTTGGGTGCGGTTGGCGGGCAAGAAGCGTTCGGTGGCTACGCGTTGCACATCATTCAGGCTGATGGCCTTGATGCGGTCTCGCAGCAAAAAGAACAAGCGCCAGTCGCCTTGGGCAATCGACTCCGAAAGTGTCACGCCCACTTCCTCGGGGCTGGTGAAACTGCGCTCCCAACGGTTCAGCCAGCGGGTCTTGGCGCGGCTGAGTTCTTGGGCCGTGACCGGTCGCTGCACAAAGCCCTCGATCACCGCCACCAGCTCGCGATTGAGCGCGTCTTGTGAGGCGCCGGGCGCGCTCTCGGCAATCAGCATGCTGAAGCCCGGTTCGGCCAGGGCCACGCCGAAGTTGCGTACCGAGGCGGCCAGCTTTGCTTCTTCGACCAAGCGCTTGTGCAGGCGCCCGCTCGGTGCTTCGGCCAAGATCAGGTTCAGCAACTCGATGGCGGCGTAGTCCGGGTGCGCACCGGGCGGCACATGGTAGGCGGCGATGGACAGCGGATTGCCGCCCACGCGCCGCACCGTCAGAAAGCGTTCGCCGTCTTGCACCGGGTCCACGGTGTAGAGCGGCGCCGGCTTTTGCTTGGATTTGGGCAGCTTGCCAAAGGACTGCTCGACCCAGTCCAAGACTTGGTCGGGCTTGAACTTGCCCGTGATCGTCAGCGTGGCGTTGTCGGGCTGGTAATAGGCGCGATAGAAAGCCTGCAGGCGCTGGATGTTGACGTTCTCGACATCGCTGCGCGCGCCAATCGTGTCCTTGCCGTAGTTGTGCCACTGGTACATGGCGGCGAGGATGCGCTGGGTGGTCACGCCCTCGGCATTGTTCTCGCCCATCTCCATCTCATTGCGCACCACCGTCATCTCGGTGTCGAGGTGGCGGCGTGCAATGAAGCTGTTGACCATGGCATCGGCCTGCCATTGCAAGTACCACTTCAGGTTCGCGTCATTGGCCGCAAAGGCGGCGAAGTAATTGGTGCGATCAAACCAGGTCGTGCCATTGGCGTTCAAACCCCGGCGCGAGAACTCGGCCCAGGGGTCGGGGGTCTTGGGGCTTCCCTTGAAGATCAGGTGTTCCAGCAAATGGGCCATGCCGGTTTCGCCGTAGTTCTCATGCTTGGAGCCGACCCGGTAGGTCACGTTCACCGTGGTGCTGGGCTTGGCATCGTCGGGGGCCAAGAGGATCTGCAGACCATTGGGCAAGCGGTACTCGGTGATGCCTTCCACCGAAGTGATGGGCTTGAGCGAATGCGCCATGCTTGAGCCCGCGAGCAGACTCAAGGCGAGGGCGGTGGCGAGGAGATGATGCCGGATCATGGGGTCTCCGAATGAGAAGTGTTTTGACGGATGCGTCAGCGTAGCAGGGCGCGGAGCTTCAATGCAGGGCCGCCCGTGGTTTGCCAAGCCAAGGTGGCCAGCCCTGGCGATCACCCGAACCCGGCTGCGGCCTATCCGCCGGAGATCACCGCCTCAGGAATTTGGTAGTGTTCATACTCGTTGATTTCGACTGACCATATATCGCCCGTCTTGCTGGCCTTGACTCTGCCGTCGCCAGTCACGGTGTTGCCACTGAAGTTCAATACCTGCTTCATGGCACCAGGGTAGGTCACATGCACCTCAGCGTTGCCGGCTGCACCTCGGATCACGCCGAACTCGCACTGCTTGGCTGCTGCGGGCTCCTGGCCCGCCGAGCAGGGCAGCTTGCCTGTTGCGTGATACACCGTGCCTTTCACCTTGGCATCGCTGCTTGGTGCGGTGCCCAAGCCTGCAACGCTCGCGGCATGGCCGGCGATACCAACAGTCAAGGTGAAGTTGCTCGTTTCGTTGCGGCGAGCCGCATTGCGCATCAGGTAGGTGCGTACCTTGTACTCGCCATCTGCCGGCAGCGTGCCGGTCCACTCATTGCCTTGGCTGGAACCGATGAAGATCGCCTCGCCCGTCGAGCCGGGTGGCAACACATTGAAATAGGCGCTGGCGTTGCTGGGCTTGAAGCTCACCGTCATGACTTGCCCGGCCTTGGCGCGCAGGCTGTAGTCGATGGTCTGATCCCCCTTGAGCTTGCCCTTGATGGTGGCGGCGCTTTCGCCTTTCTTGAACTGCACTGGGGTGGTTTGGACATCCGCCCAAGTGGGTGTCGTCATCGAGGCAAGTGCCATTGATGCAGCCAAAGTCGCGCAAAAAAATGTCGCCGTTCTCATCGAAGGCATCCTGCTGTTACTGCTGTTGAAGTTCAATGGCCGTTGCGGCCGGTCTTTCGTGTTGACAAGAGACATCACGATCCAATTTGGATCGCGGCAGCCTCAGCGCATCAAGCGGCGCCGATGTCCCCGCTGGCAATCTCGATTTGCCGCTCCTTCTCGGCCATGTCGGCATCGCTGTCCCGATAGCGGTCGGCAATCTCGATGAAGCGCGCTTCAATGGCCAGGAAGGCATCGACCAACAAGGGGTCGAAATGAGTGTCCCGTCCCTCGCGGATGATGTCGACCGCCTTGTCGTGTGACATTGGCGCCTTGTAGACGCGGCGGCTGATCAGGGCGTCATAAACGTCGGCCAGCGCCATCAGCCGGGCCGACAAGGGAATGGCCTCGCCGCTCAGGCCCTCGGGGTAGCCGCTGCCATCCCATTTTTCCTGGTGGGCGTAGGCGATGTCTTTGGCATGGGCCAAAAAGGGCACGCTCATGCCCAGCTCCTGTTCGGCGCGGATGATGGCATCGCGGCCCAGTCGGGGGTGGGACTTCATGATTTCGAACTCATGCGGCTCGTAGCGACCGGGCTTGAGCAGGATGCGATCGGGGATGCCGACCTTGCCGATGTCATGCAGCGGTGCGGACTTGAACAGCATGTCGATGGTGTGATCGTCCAGCTGCGCCGCATAGGGCGAGTCTTTTTGCAGCTGCAGGGCCAGGGCTTTGATGTAGTGCTGGGTGCGGCGGATGTGGTTGCCGGTTTCGTTGTCGCGGGTTTCGGCCAGCGAAGCCATGGCCATGATGGTGACGTCTTGAATCGCCGCCACCTCGCGGGTGCGTCGCTGTACCTCGCTTTCCAGATAGGCGTTTTGATCGCGCAAAAAATCGGCGCTGGCCTTCAAGGCCAGCTGGGTCTTCACCCGCGCCAGCACGATGGGCGGGCTGATGGGCTTGGTGATGTAGTCCACCGCGCCCAGGTCCAGGCCGCGCTTTTCGTCTTCGATCTCGTCCTTGGCCGTCAAGAAGATCACCGGGATGTGGCGCGTGCCCGCGTCGGCCTTCAACTGGGCGCAGACCTGATAGCCGTCCAGCCCCGGCATCATGATGTCCAGCAGGATCAGGTCGGGCGGGGTAGCGCTGCCCGCGATCTTCAGCGCCTTCTCGCCGCTGTTGGTGACCTTGACCCGGTACTCGTCCTTCAGCAGATCGCTCATCAGGCTGAGGTTGTCGGGGGTGTCGTCCACGACCAAGACGGTCGCCTTGGTTTCGGCTTGCAAGGGTTCCATGGGGTTCTCCGTTCAATCCAGGGCCAGGCCGGCTTGCTCGGCATGCGCCTTCAGCACCGACAGGGCTACTTCAAAGTCAAAGCTGAGGATGGCGGCTTCCAGCGGCTGAAAGCGCTGAGCCAGGGCCGCCTGCAAGGCAGGTTTGTGCTCGGCAAAAAGGCTGCCGGCCTCCGCGTCGTCTTCGGCCAGCAACTGGCCCAGGCGACGCAGTGTTGGCAAGGCCACAGTCCCATCGCTTGCGTCGGGCGGTGCGGCCGGGGCCGCCTCGGGCTCGGCCGGCAAGCCTTGGCGCAGCGCCGCCAGCAAGCTCGCCAGGCCGGCTTCAAAGTCTGCCAGCAAGGGCTGCCATTGGCTTTCGGGCGCTTGCTGCGCCAGTGCATGCTCCAGCGCAGCGGCTTGGGCTTGCACCGCATCGGCGCCGATATTGCCGGCCAGGCCTTTGCTGGTGTGGGCCAGGCGTTCGGCCGTGGCCCAGTCGGCGTCTTGCAATGCTTGCAGGATTTGCGAGGCGGCCGAGGCTTGGTTCGTCACATAGCGCTGCAGCGAGGCCAGGTAGCGCTCGGGCTTGCCGAGCACCCGGCGCAGGCCGGTGGCCATGTCCAGGCCTGCGATCTCGGGCAGCGCTGGGGCAGACGAGGGCGCAGGCGCTGGCGCGGCCGCAGCCGCGCTCTGCATCGGCTGCGCCTGGGTCTGCGGCGCAATCCATTGCAGCAAGGCGGCCCACAAGGCCTCGGGTTCAATCGGCTTGCTCAGGTGGTCATTCATGCCCGCCTGCAAGCAGCGCTCGCGGTCAGCCGCCATCGCATTGGCCGTCATCGCCAAGACCGGCAGCGAGGCCAGCGCCGGCCGCTCCCGCAGCAAGCGGGTGGCGGTGAGGCCGTCCATAACAGGCATTTGCATGTCCATCAGCACCAGGGCGTAGGGCGCATGGGTGTCCAGATAGTCCAGCGCGGCGGCGCCGTGTTCGGCCACTTCCACCACCAAGCCTGCGTCGGTCAGCAGGTCTCGAATGACCTGCTGGTTGAGCTCATTGTCTTCAACCACCAGGATGCGGGCGCCACGGCGAGTCTCCAGTTGCTCCAGCAAAGAACTTGGCGCCGGCGCGCTGGCGCCACCGGGTTTGCCTTGCGGGTCGCTGAGCAACTGAATGGCAGTGTCGAACAGGAGCGAGGCGCTGACCGGCTTGATCAACACGTCTTCGATGCCGGTCTCTCGGGCCTGGGCGATCACTTCTTCGCGCCCGTAAGCGGTCACCATCACCAGACGCGGCGCGCCCTCAGCGGGGCCGGCCTGGATGCGGCGGGCGGTTTCAATGCCGTCCATGCCGGGCATCTGCCAGTCGAGCAAGACCAGTTCGAAGCGATCGCCCGCCTGGCGCGCTTTGTCGATTTCTTCCAGCGCCTCGGGGCCGCTGGCGGCCTGGGCCACGCGGAAGGTCATGGACTCCAGCAAGTCATGCAGCACGCTGCGCGCATGGGCGTTGTCGTCCACCACCAAAACGCGCCGGTTGCGCAAATCGGGCTGCGGGGTGTAGCTCGGTGGCGAGGCGCTGCTCTTTTTGAATTCGGCGGTGAACCAAAAGCTGCTGCCTTTGCCGAGTTGGCTGATCACCCCGGTTTGCCCGCCCATCAGTTCGGCAATCTGCTTGCAAATGGCCAAACCCAATCCGGTGCCGCCATATTTGCGGGTGGTGGAGCTGTCGGCCTGTTGAAAAGCCTGGAAGAGCTGGGCCTGCTGCGCTTCGCTCAAGCCGATGCCGGTGTCTTTGACGGTGAAGCGCAGGCGCAGGCGATCGCCCAGGTCTTCTTCCAGCCGCGCCATCACGCTGACCTCGCCTTCGTCGGTGAACTTGATCGCGTTGTTGGCAAAGTTCACCAGCACCTGGCCCAGCCGCAGTGGGTCGCCCCGCAACATGGCCGGTACATCTTTGGCCACATCAAACAGCAGCTCCAGGCCTTTGCCGGGGGCCTTTTCACCGACCAGATTGCTGAGGTTGTCGAGCACCTTGTCGAGCTCGAAATCGACCTCTTCCAGACTCAGCTTGCCCGCTTCAATTTTGGAGAAGTCCAGGATGTCATTGATGATGCCCAGCAGATGGCGGCCCGCTTGCTGGATCTTGCTGACGTAGTCGTGCTGGCGCGGGTTGAGCCCGGTCTTCATGGCCAGATGCGACATGCCGATGATGGCGTTCATCGGCGTGCGGATCTCGTGGCTCATATTGGCCAGGAAGTCGGCCTTCATCTTGACGGCTTCTTCCGCCAAGTCATGCGCCTGCTTCAGCGCCAGCATGGCGGCGTGGCGCTCGGTGCTGTCATAGAACCAGGAGATGTGGCAGGGCTGATTTTGGAACTCCAGATTGAGCGCATTCAGCAGCACCCAGACCTTGCGACCATCCAGGCCTTGGAACTGCACCTCTTGGTCCAACACATCTTGCCCGCTGCTGAGCGTTTGCAAAAAGACATCGCGGGCGCCCGGCTCACACCAGAAGTCTGCGAAGCTGTGCTGCTTGACCTGAGCGGCTTCCAGGCCCAGCAAGCGTGCCAGCTGCCGATTGCAGAAATGCACCTGGCCGTCTTTGCCGATGATGCCCACGCCGATGGGGCTGTCTTGCAAAATGGCCAGCAAGCGCGCTTCGTTGGCCGCCAATTGCGCGGTGCGTTGCGCGACCTTGGCCTCCAAGGAGTGATTCGCCTCGGCCAGTTCGGTGGTGGATTGCAAAAGCCTTTGGCGCATCGTCTCCTGTGCTTCGACCAAGCGCTGCATTTCAGCGAAGCGCGCGTCAATGCGCACCGGTTCCTTCAAGTCCATGCGGCCGATACGCTGCGACTCTTTCGCCAGCGCCGCCATCGAGCGGCTGAGCTTGGTGGCCAATCGTCGGGCCAGGCCATAGCCCACCAAGCTGAGCGCGGCCAGCATCAGCAGCGCCTGGGCCAGGAACTCGCCGCCCAGGCTGACAAAGTCAGACTCAGGTGCCACCGTCAAGACCAGGTACTCGAAACTGCCGTGCAGGCTGGTTTTTTGGACCCGTGCAAACCAAACGCGATCGTTCTCGGCGGCGACGGCAAAGCGCAGCAGTCCGATGTCTTGCTGCCCGCCTTGCTGCCAATTTCTGTGGGCGGCCTGAAGCACTTGAAAAGGCGTTTGATGAATCGGCTTGAGCACCATGCTTTTCACCGCCGCTGGCGAATCTGTGCTCGGGTGCTTGGGCACGCCAATCACCCGGCCGTCGGGCAGGAGCACGGCGGCACGCCCGGAGTCTCTGATGCTGAGTTGGCTGGTGAAATCCGAAAAATCTTGCAGGGACAGGTCAAAGGCCAAAATTTGAATCTGGCCGTTCGGCTTGCTCCAACGCATCGCGGCGGACACGACGGTCTCTCCGCTGAAGGCATTCAGATAGGGGGCGGTCCAGACCACTTGCTGCTCGTCTTGGGCTGCCATGGCTGCTTTGAACCATGGCTGTTCTTCCACTTGGTAGCCCGAGTCATCGCTGCGAGTTTGTGTCTGCGTCAATTCTGAGTTATGGCTCAGCCAAAGACTTCGCGGCTGTTGATCTGGTCTCACTTGCCGATTCAACCAGCCGCGATTGCCTTCCTTTTGGTGGAGGCTGAGCTCTTCGCCTTGGGGTGTTGCCAGGTGAACCGTATCGACCAAGGGGTGTTGCAAGAGCAGCTGTCGCAGGAGCTGATTGAAGGCCAGGGGTTTGTCGATGTCGAGCAAACCGCTGCGGCCCCAGCCCCCAGCTATGGCGGCCAGCTTGCTGAGGCTGCCCGTGGCTTCGTTGATGTGAGTTTCAACTTGGGTGGCGGCACGCTCCGCGTCGGTCGCTGCCAAGCTGATCAGCAGCGGCCGCGCCTGCAGGAAATAGAACAACAAGCCGAAGGCGGCAACCGCAACAAAGAGCAAGCCCAAAATCTGCATGGACAAACGCTGTCGCAGCGTAGGCAGATGTGGGGAAGGCGTTGGGGTTTCTGACGCTTGCATCGCGGTTTGAAGGGGCCGTTTCGGCGCAGTATTTCATAGCTTCAAGACCGCTGATTGACGCGCCTCATTGCTAGGCAGTTGATGGCAGAAAAACAAAGCCCGCAGGGCTTGCGCGCTGCGGGCTTGGGCTCAGGGTTTGGCCGGTATCAAACCAGCGCCTTCCACTGCGCCATCAAACCATCCCACTTGCTGCGGGCGGCATGCACATGGCGCTCCTTCACATGGCCATAACCGCGAATCTCTTCGGGGATGCGGGCGATGTCCACGGCCAGATTCAGGCGCTCGGCGTTCAAGCCCTTGACCAGGATGGCTTCGATGCTGGCGCGGTACTCGGTAATCAGCGCGCGTTCCATCTTTCGCTCTGCCGTGTAGCCGAAGATGTCCAAGCTACCGCCACGCAAGCCCTTCAGGCCGGCCAGCAGACGGAAGGCCGGGCGAATCCAGGCACCCATTTGCTGCTTGACCAGCTCGCCCTTGACGTTCTTCTTGGCCAGCAGCGGCGGGGCCAGGTGGTGCACCAGCTTG
>NZ_JBMLSK010000129.1:0-3491 GCF_049240545.1 Roseateles sp.
CCTCAAGTGTCTTCCATCGTCCGGGGTGTCCCACCTGGGACATGACAGTTAGCCGCGGCGCTAGTAGTCTGCGTTTCGTTCCGGGCGAACTCTTCATTGATGGAGGACAGGTCTGACGGTTGTCCACATTCGCCCAGATACTCCAAAGCAGCCACACGCACAGCGGTTTCGACTTCCTTCGCAAACCACAGTGGAACGATCTCCTGGCGGCCAAAGTGCGGCCCCTCGACGATCGGTTCCGCGATCAGGCGCATGGCTCTCAGCGCGCCGACACGCCTGTCAGTAGTACCGACCACAGAGCAAATGGGCAGCATGTTGTTGTTAAAACCATCGACCGATGCAAGCCAGTACCAAACAGGCACGTTTTCGTGTTGGAAGTGCGCCAAGCCGACGTTAAGCAGTCCATTAAGCTCGCGCTGGCCGAAGACAAACTTCGTCCGCGCCTTGAACAGAAGGTTCGCGTCGTGCGGCCCAAGTGACTGCTGATCGTTGCCGTGTACAGCCGCGATGACGGAAAGCAATCTGACCCGCGCCACTTCGTCGGCGGCCAGGGGATGCTCGTCTGTCGCTTTCTCGGCCGTACTTAAGAAACTTCGCAGGAACTTTGCACCTTCGACGGACAGTGGAGTCGTCGGCCCTGGCTCGGTTGTTGGCGTGGTTTGCGTCTCCGCAGCAGGTGCTTGATCTTTCTCGGACTCTGACGCTTTGTCCTTGTTGGCAAGTGCGATGACGTATCCCTGGATGCACTTCCGAAACTTACCTTCGAAGTCACGCACGTCCGCGAAGGTCACTGCCAAAAGCTTCCTCTCGGCAAAGACTTGGTCTTTGAATGCGATGACCTTCTTGAGGTGATCCCCTGGGTCAGCGAGCGACGCAGCGTCAAGATCCTTCAGTAGGAGGTTGATCTCAGGGCGACCCTCCTGCGCGTTTCGGGTCATCGACCGGTTGAACTCTTCCTCGAAACCGGACGTGTAGTGCTCAGTCCCCGGCGGGGTACCCCAGCGCTTCCAAAGCATGCCAACGAAGAGATCGCATCCGTCAAGATCGCGATTGATGATCGCTTGCGGCCGGCCGACTCCGGGCAGCGTGTCTTCCCAGCCGACCAACTCGACCTGATATCCGAGCGCGTCCGCCAACTGACTGTTGAAATCGTCAACGATTGCTTTGGCAACCTTGCGTTCTTCAGCCAGATCGCCAGGAGAAGCAAGAAATACTTTGACGAACCGTCGTGTACCTGCCATTGCCCGCTAAACCCGTTCGATGTGCTTGTTGTTCATCGTTGGGACTCGTCTCACGACCGGAGATGACGGCTGCCCCGCTTGCGTAGGTCCGCACCCAATGTGCTAATCCATTGTCGGCCCAGCAGCCCTTCATTCGGCCATGCGCAAGCCGTACGTCGCTGTTTGTCGAGTTCCGCGCCGAGATGCACCGAGATGCACTCAGCAGCGTACGCTGCTTGTTCGCCGCATCAACCATCACCGCGGTCAATGGTACGCGAAACGTGAAACACAGCGCTAAGGTCGTCGCAGGCGATGGGCGCCTGTCCCCCTGTCCCAGTGACCATTCGGCTACGCCAGTCGATACGCTTGCATCGCGGATCGCGACTCTGCCCGTAGATACTCGCGGCTGTATGTTGGACTGCTATGGGGGCAAGGCGCACCACGGGGTCTACAGCAAGCAGCCGGTGACGAGTGACCCCTCCTGGCCGGGTCAACCAATTCGCGGCTGTTCCAGGAAGCTGACCTCCACCTGATTTCAGTGTCCCTGCGAAGGGCAGGTTACGGCCATCCCATCGCAGACCCGGGCCCGGCCAGGTGCTGCCGGTGACAAACGGCAGCTTCAGGGAGTTCGACCGGCCGAAATCTCCAGCGTGAACGGGGCTTGAGGGCGTAGTGCGTATGTACTACGATGACACCATGAAAGACGCTGTCATCCCCCAAGTCCGTGTCGAGTCCCAGCTGCGTGCAAGCCTTGACTCTGTACTTCTCCCTGGCGAAACACTGTCCGACTTCGTCGAGGTTGCCGTGCGCAACGCTGTCGAGTACCGGCGCGTCCAGACTGACTTCGCTTCGCGATGCGACGCATCCCTGGCCGAGTACGAGCGCACAGGTGTCTCCATACCCGCCGCCCAGGTCATCGCCAAGCTTGAATCCAAACTGGCCAAGCGTCGCAAGCAACTGGGCGGATGAGCTACGTCGTCGAGTTCACGCAGGGCGCTGAAGATGATCTGATGCGGCTCTACGACTTCCTGCTCGATCGTGCCGAAACGCTCGAAGAACTCGACATGGCTGAAGAGGCGATCGAGGTGATCCGGCAAGCCGCATTGAGCCACCTGTCGACAACGCCGTACAGCTATCGCAAGGTTGGAGCCCGGTCGACTCTGCGCGAACTCATCATCCCGTTCGGCACCACCGGCTACATCCTGCGCTTCGACATCCGCTCGCCCGGGTTGGTGCTCGTGATCGGCGCACGCCATCAACGCGAGGAAGACTTCCACTGACCCATCCAGGCAGCAGCCACGCGTGGGAACCTTCCCATACCCGCTGTCGGCCAGAAGCAGACAGTCGGTCAGAGAGACAGCAGTCCTTCGCCGAGTCGTTTGAATGCCCTCCCAGCCTCGGATGTATTACCGTGTGGTTGGCTGGTAACACTCATGGGGGACGTGTATGACGACGACACTGACCAGCAAAGGGCAGGTCACGATTCCCAAGCGCATCCGCGATGCGATGCATTTGGTGCCGGGAGCACCTGTTGAGTTCTCGGTCAACGCGGCAGGCGAAGTGGTTCTTCACCCAGCACGGCCCGCGGGACGCGCGCGCACCCCAGCCCGCGACCGGTTCGATGCAGTTCGGGGTCGCGCGGATGTGCCCTGGCGCACCGATGAATTGATGAAGCTGCTGCGCGCGAACGATTGATGGTGCTGGTTGATACCAACGTCCTGGTGGACGTATTGCAAGACGACCCGCAATGGGCCGACTGGTCGACCGCGCAGTTGCGCGCGCAGGCCAAACTGCATGCCTTGGTCATCAACCCGGTCATCTACGCTGAGATGTCATTGTCGTTTTCGACGCTTGAAGATCTTGACGACGTGGTGCTCACCATGGAGCTGGGGCTGCGCGAGATTCCTCGGCCAGCCCTCTTCCTGGCAGCCAGGGCTTACGCGCAAACCCGACGGCGTGGCGGCAGCAAGGGGCAGGTGCTGCCCGACTTCTTCATCGGAGCCCATGCTGCCGTCGAGGGCTGGCCCTTGCTGACCCGGGACGCCAGCCGTTTCAAGACCTGCTTCCCGACGCTTGATGTCATGACCCCTTGAGGCGACTCGTGAGGCGGCGTAGAGGTCGTCGCTCGAACCACTTCTCTAGGGTCGCCAGCCGAGTGACTCCCGTGGGTCGATTCGGGCCCGTCGCGGCGTGCGGAAGCCGCCGTCAGCCGCGAAAAGCAAGGCCGCGGTGGCAAGACCGTGACCGTGGTGCGAGGCCTGGTGCTGGACA
>NZ_JBMLSK010000130.1:0-1907 GCF_049240545.1 Roseateles sp.
TCGATCAGGGTGCGCAGCATGGCTCAGGGCTCGGGTTGGTCGAGGGAGGGGTTGGCGCGGGGGCGGATGCCTTGCGCCTGACCGCCTGGTGGGGTACCCGCTGGGGAGGTGCCGACGGCTGCAGGTGGGGTAACGCCCATGCGCGGGCCTCGCGGGGCAGGGCGGACCCGCTCGATCAGCCATCGGCCGTGATCGATCAGGACGTGGACCGTGGAGGCTTCGTGCAGGTCGCCGTCGCTGTCTTCCCACGGGGCGATCCACAGGCGCAGGACGCGGGGCGCGGTGCGCAGGGCAGCTGGGGAGACTGCGGGTGCGGTGCCCGCCGCTGCGGCGTGCGGGTTCGTGTTCGTAGGCCGAGGCTCGATGGCGGTAGCGCTGGACGCAGGCTCGACTGCACCGCTGCGGACCACCGGTCGGTGAGGCGCCGCGTCGGCGGCAGGCGTCCCCAGCGCTCCGGATCCGCCGGTGCGCAGCGTGTCCGAACTGAGCAGTTGCCGGGCGCCTTGCCCGGCGTTGGCGTAGACGCCCGACACCGAGGTGCATTGCGCGCCGGTCGGGGCCTTGCAGGCATAGGTGGGACTGCCGCCGATACCCGATGAGTTCGAGGCGCAGCCGCTCAGGCCCAGCACTGCAGTGCCGGCGAGCAGCGCGGCAAGGCGCAGTGGTCTGCAGGGTGGCCGGCTGCTTGCCGCCGGGTGTGCGCCCTTCATCGGGCGCCACTCCCTGTGGCTGTGCTGGCGGCGCCTTCTCCCGGCCGGGATAGCCAGGTCTCGATCTGGTCGCGGCTGGCAGCACCCGCCATCACGCGGCCGTCGCCTGCGATCAGCGTTGGTGTGCCGTTGATCCCGAGCTGCTCACCGAGGGTGACGTTGCGGTCCACCGGGTGCGGGCAGTCCGCCTGGGGCGGCATCACGTCGCGCAACATCAGGGCCCGCCAGGTGGCAAGGCGGTCTGCTGCGCACCACACCGACACCGCCTTGCCGCGCGCGGCCGGGTGCAGCGAGGCCAGCGGCATCAGGAAGGTGTGAATCGTGACATCGTCCAGGCCGCGCAGTTCGGCCTCCAGCCGACGGCAGTAGGGGCAGTCCGGATCGCTGAAGATCGCCAGCGTCCGCGTGCCCTTGCCCCGAACCTCGGTCAGCGCGTCAGCCAGCGGCAGGCTCCCAAAATCGATGCGGGCCATCGCGTCCTTGCGCTCGGCGGTCAGGTCGCGCTGCTGGCGCATGTCGTAGAGGTGGCCGAACAGGAAGTAGCGGCCGGTCGCATCGACATAGGCGAGGTTGGCGCCCATCGCCACCTCGTACACGCCGGGCCACGCCGTAGGATGAATCCCACCGAAGCGGGTTGAGGGGTAGAGCGCCCGCAGGCGCTCGACGAGGGTGCTGGAGTCGGCTGAGGCGGGTGCTGGCTGCGTCACGGCTGATCGCGTTTCGCCTCGGACTGCTGAAGTCCCTTGAGCATCTGCGGTCGAACCGGCCTGGGTCGTTCCTGCCGGCGCGGCGCGGGTGGCCGTCGCGGTACCGGTCTTTGGTGCGGCGGCGGGTTGGGCGGCGAGTGGGGTGGCGTAGAGGCTCGCGGCGAGGGCCGCGGCCAGCGTGGTCGTGAGCGTGGTGGCATGGCGGGCGTTTGCAGGCGTTCGCCCGGCAAGGTCAGTCTTCGTCGTCTTCATCGGCGGCTCTCCGGGCGGTGGGGGTGCGGCGCGCGAGGTGCGGAAAGGCGTCGCGGTCGGGGTCGGTGTTCGCGCTGGCGATGGCGCTGGCGCCATCTGGGCGGGTGCCGTCCAGCGACTGCCCGAGCGCGATGCCCTGGGTGAGCACCACGTCCACGGTGCGTCCGGCATCGACCTCGATCACCGGGAAGACCTTCTCGGCCAGCGTGATGTAGTACTGGGCGAGCCGGTCGAGCGC
>NZ_JBMLSK010000131.1:0-4805 GCF_049240545.1 Roseateles sp.
CCTGGCCGAGAACGGCAAGGTCATCGTCACCGGCTGCCTGGGTGCCAAGGCCGGCGCCAGCAGCAGCGATGCAGGCAGCTTGGTGCGCGAGATGCATCCGAGCGTCTTGGCCGTGACCGGCCCGCATGCCACGCAAGAGGTGATGGATGCGGTGCACACCCATGTGCCCAAGCCGCATGATCCCTTCATCGACTTGGTGCCTGAGGCGCGCGGCATTGCCGGCATCAAGCTGACGCCGAAGCACTACGCCTATCTGAAGATCAGTGAGGGCTGCAACCACCGCTGCACCTTCTGCATCATCCCGAGCATGCGTGGCGATTTGGTGTCGCGCCCGATCGGTGATGTGCTGAACGAGGCTCGTGCGCTGTTCGAGTCCGGCGTCAAAGAATTGCTGGTGGTCAGCCAGGACACCAGCGCCTATGGCGTGGACGTCAAGTACCGCACCGGCTTCTGGGATGGCAAGCCGGTCAAGACCCGCATGCTGGACCTGGTCGCGCAAATGGGCGAGATGGCCAAGCAGTACGGTGCCTGGGTGCGCCTGCACTATGTCTACCCCTATCCCCATGTGGACGAAGTGCTGCCGCTGATGGCTGAAGGTCTGGTGCTGCCTTACTTGGACGTGCCGCTGCAGCATGCGCACCCCGATGTGCTCAAGCGCATGAAGCGCCCGGCCAGCGGCGAAAAGAATATGGAGCGCATCCTGCGCTGGCGCGAGACCTGCCCGGATATCGTGATTCGCTCGACCTTCATTGCCGGCTTCCCCGGTGAGACGGAAGAAGAATTCCAGTACCTGTTGGACTTCATGAGCGAGGCTCGCATCGACCGCGCCGGCTGCTTTGCCTACTCGCCGGTGACTGGCGCCACAGCCAATGAGTTGCCGGGTGCGTTGCCCGTCGAGGTGCGCGAAGAGCGTCGCGCCCGCTTCATGCAGATCGCCGAAGCCGTTTCCATCGATAAGCTGCGCGCCCGCGTTGGCGCCACCATGCAGGTGCTGGTCGATTCCGCACCGGCCCTGGGTCGCAAGGGTGGTGTGGGTCGTACCTATGCCGACGCACCCGAGATCGATGGCACTGTGCGCCTGCTGCCGCCTGAGAAGGCCAGCAAGACGCTCAAGGTCGGTGAGTTCACTCGCGCACGCATCGTCGCTGTGGAAGGTCATGATTTGATCGGTATGCCGATCTGAGCGACCTCTATCTGAGTCAGAATCAAGACGGGCTTCGGCCCGTTTTGTTTTTTCAGCGCCTTTCCAGGACCCCATCGTGAGCAAACACGCCCCAGCACCAGCCCTCGCATTGGCCACGCAGCAGATCCACCATCCCTATCAGCCACCTGAGGGGTGGGCGGCGCATCCGGTCGGCGTCTTCAAGGCCTCGACGGTGCTGTTCAAGAACACGGCCGATCTGCATCAGTACCGCCCGCGTGACGGCAAGAGCTACCGCTACGGCCTGCACGGCACGCCGACTAGCTACACGCTGGGTGCACGCATCGCCGGCTTGGAAGGGGCTGAACATTGCCTGCTGGTGCCCAGCGGCTTGGCCGCCGTGACGCTGGTGTCCTTGAGCTTGCTGCGCCCCGGCGACGAGGTGCTGGTACCTGACAATGTCTATGGACAAAACCGTTACTTGAGCGAATCGCTGCTGCCGCAGTTCGGCATCCAGCACCGTTTCTACGACCCGCTGGATGTCGCGGCTTTCAGTGCCCTGATTACCGAAAAGACCAAGCTGGTCTGGTTGGAGGCGGCGGGCTCCATCACGCTGGAGTTCCCGGATCTGATCGGCTTGCTGCGGGTCTGCCGTGAGCGTGGCATCACCACCGCGCTGGACAACACCTGGGGTGCCGGCGTGGCCTTCAAGGCCTTCGATTTGCTGCCTGAGACCGAGCCGGGCTTCGGCGTCGACATCGCCATGCACGCGCTGACCAAATACCCCTCGGGTGGTGCTGACGTGCTGATGGGTTCAGTCTGCACCCGCGATCTGGCCTTGCATGAGCGCATGAACTATATGCACGAGCACCTGGGCTATGGCCTGGGGCAAAACGATGTGGAGTTGGTGCTGCGCAGTCTGCCGACGATGGAGTTGCGCTATCGCGCCCAGGATGCGACGACTCGTGCGCTGGCGGCTTGGATGCAGGCGCAGCCGGCGGTGGCCCAGGTGCTGCATCCGGCCTTGCCCGGTTCACCGGGCCATGCGCATTGGCGCGAAGTCAGCAGCGGCGGGGCGGCTTGTTTGTTCTCGGCGGTGTTCCAGCCGCAGTACAGCGCGGCTCAGGTCGATGCCTTTGTCGATGCGCTGCAGTTCTTTGGCATTGGCTACTCCTGGGCAGGCCCCATGAGCTTGGCTGTGCCTTACAACATGAGTCGCAGTCGCGCGCTGGGCTTGCCCTACAGCGAGGGGCATCTGGTGCGTTTTGCCATCGGCCTGGAGGCCGAGGCCGATTTGCGTGCCGACCTGGCGCAAGCGCTTGAGGTCTTGAAGGCCTGAGGCGGCTTTAGCTGCGCGACTTGGTCGCGTGGCGCATCAACTGCCCCTTTTAGCGAAAAGGGCAGCGAGTCGCTACGCGCCTCAGCCCCGCGACTTTGTCGCGTGTCTCATGAGCTGCCCTTTTTCTCGTTCCCAGTCGCGTTTCTTTTCTGTGTCGCGCTTGTCGTGCTCGGCCTTGCCCTTGGCCAGGCCGATTTCGGCCTTCACATAGCTGCCTTTGTAGTGCAGGTTCAGTGGCACCAGGGTGAAGCCGCGTTGCTCGACCTTGCCGACCAGGCGTCGGATGTCGGCCTTTTTCATCAGCAGCTTGCGCGTGCGATCGGCCAAGGGGCTGACATGGGTGGAGGCGGTGCGCAAGGGGTTGATGCGGCAGCCGATCAGAAAAAGCTCGCCGTCCTTGATCAACACATAGCCGTCGGTCAGTTGCACCTGGCCGGCGCGGATGGCTTTGACCTCCCAGCCTTCCAGCACGATGCCGCACTCATGCCGCTCTTCGATGAAATAGTCGAAGCGGGCGCGTCGGTTCTCGGCAATGGGGGCGGTGCTGACGGCGGGCTTGGCCTTGGGGGGCGGCCGGTTCGAGGTCGGGGATGAGGACATGGTTGCTGTTCTTTTTGGGTGGATTGGCCGGACTCGGAGTCGCTCGAAGGCGGGGCTCAGTCGCCAATACAATTCGCCCATTGTATGAAGCACGTCAAAAAGTCTGTTTTGCTCTGGTACTCGCCTCGCGAGATGTACGACCTGGTGGTTGGTGTCGAACGCTATCCGGAGTTCCTGCCCTGGTGTGAGCGTGCCGAAGTCTTGTCTCAAGATCAGGATGAGGTCACCGCGCGTTTGTCCTTGGCCTATGCCGGGGTTCACCACGCCTTTACCACTCGCAATACCCATGAGTTGAATCGACGCGTGGGTATGCAGTTGGTGGACGGCCCCTTCTCGATGCTCGATGGGGATTGGAGGTTTCTGCCGCTGAGCAAGCCTGGTAGCAGCCTTGAGGAAGGGGAGTTGGCGTGCAAAATCGAATTTGAGCTTCGGTACGCTTTCTCCAGCGTGGCCTTGGAGGCCGTGGTCAGCCCTGTTTTTGATCGCGTCGCCAATACCTTTGTCGAGCGCTTTGTTCAGCGGGCTGAGGTGGTGTATGGGCCTCGGTGAGGGGGCTGACCCGATCCAGGTGGAGTTGGTTTGGAGTCCGCAGGCGGGTGATGTAAGGCATGTCACCTTGAGCGCCCGGGTGGGCATTTCGATCGAGACTTTGCTGCGCGCTTGCCCGGCTTTTGCTGATCAGCTGCCCCGCCTGTCTGAGCTGAAAATTGGCGTTTGGGGGCGTGTGCGGGGCCTGGATACGCCATTGAGGGACCGCGATCGCATCGAGGTGTACCGGCCCTTGACGGTGGACCCGAAAGAGGCTCGCCGGCAGCGTTACAAGGATCGCGGCGAGCGAATCGTTTCACGCCACCGGCCGCTGGGGGGCAAGACCAGCCGTTGAGGCGGATGGCGCGATTGCTTTAGCGGCACTCGCTGTTCATGACCGTGCGGCTGCGCTGAATCTCCTCGGCACGTTGACGCTCGTCCAGATGCACGGTCTCGCCGCGCTCATTGGTCTTGGTGAGGCGTACACCGTCTTGCAGCAGCTTGAGGTTGTCTTGTGCGCGTTGGCAGTTGTCACGTCGCTGCTCTGCAAGCTGGGACTCCTCGGCCTTCTTTTTCGTCTCGGCTGCTTGGTCTTGTTGCTTTAGTTTGGCTTGCCGATCTTGCTCGGCTTTGTCGGGCGCGCTGGCGGCCTTGGGGCTGGGCGTGGCTGCGACGGGCGGCTGGCCGTAGGGCACGATGACCACGTTTTGAACCTGCTTGGCCGGACGTTGGATGATGTCCTTGTCAGGAGTTCCCTGGGGCGGCGGCAAATCGCTGAACTGCAGCTTGCCGCTGGCGTCGCGCCATTTCCATTGGGCTTGGGCGGGTGCAGCCGCCGACAGGGCCGCAAGCGCGAGTAGGGCCGTGAGCAGGCACGTCGCCAAGCGTGGCCGGGCAGGGAATGAAGACGAACTTGACATGATTTGAGTGTAGCCTTGCAGGCTCTTGTCGTGGGCTTTGCTCGCCTTCCGTATAATGCCGCTTTGCGTCTGGAGCTTCCCTTATGCGCCTACTCGGAAAAGCGCTCACCTTCGATGATGTGTTGTTGGTGCCAGCGTTCTCCCAAGTGTTGCCTCGCGACACCTCTCTAGCCACCCGGCTTTCCCGCAATATTCGCCTGAATCTGCCCCTGGTCTCTGCGGCCATGGACACGGTGACGGAGGCGCGTTTGGCCATCGCCATCGCGCAAGAAGGCGG
>NZ_JBMLSK010000132.1:0-15686 GCF_049240545.1 Roseateles sp.
TACAAACAAGTCAACGTCTTAAAAGATGTGACCGGCTGCAATGGGTCGGAAGCTGGCATTGGACCGGCTTGGGACGAGCGACAGCAACCAGCCTTTACAGGGCATGAGCCACAAACGCTCCTACCCCAACACCCATCACGCTTACCCCGCCTGCATGGGCTGTGCGTGGAGCTGGATGCCCAGCGCCGCCGTGACTTTCAGGATCGTGGCAAAGCTGGGGTTGCCCTCCCCTGACAACGCCTTGTAGAGGCTGTCCCTGCCCAGGCCCGTACGCGCGAAAGTTGCGACATGCCCTTGGCCCGGGCAATGGTGCCCAGGGCCTTGGCAGCATCATCCCCTGCCTCTTGCAGGCAGGCCTCCATATAGAGCGCCATGTCCTCTTCGGTCTTGAGGTGTTGGGCGCTGTCCCATTTCCGCAGTTTGAGTGCAGTCATCGGTTACCCCTTCAGTTGGCGCATAGATCGTTTTTATGGCGCTCTGTATCCATTGAGATACATTGCTGTCCATGCCGCCAAGCGGTGAAGCGGGTTCAACCCGCCATCGCCGCCACCGGCATCTGCAGCAGCGTGCTGGCCGGCGCCAGCGCCATGCGGTGGTGGGCGTCGGCGCGGGGCAGCAGGCGTTCAAAGTAGAACTGCGCGGTTTGCAGCTTGGCCTGGTAGAACGCCGCTGACTCTGGCCCCTGGCCGCTGTGCAGGGCCTGCTCGGCGCGCTGGGCCATCAGCGCCCAGTGGTAGGCCATCATCACGTAGCCGCAATACATCAGGTAGTCCACCGACGACGCGCCCACTTGCTCCGGGTCGGCCTTGGCCTTGAGCATGAGGCGCAGGGTGAGCGTATTCCATTGCACGGCGCGGCGCGCCAGGGCGCGGGCCATGCGGCCACGCAAGCCCCCAGCCAGCAGGCCCGGCCGGGCCAGCACCCACATCTGGGCGGTGAAGTCGCGCACGCACTGGCCGCGCGTTTGCAGCAGCACCTTGCGCCCCAGCAGGTCCAGCGCCTGGATGCCGGTGGTGCCTTCGTACAGCGTGGCAATGCGGGCATCGCGCGCGATCTGCTCCATGCCATGCTCGCGGATGTAACCGTGCCCGCCGTACACCTGCATGCCCAGGTTGGCGGCTTCCAGGCCCATTTCGGTCAAAAAGCCCTTGAGGATGGGGGTGAAGAAACCCAGTTCGCCGTCGTGGCGCTTGTAGCCGGCCTGGTCGCCGGCCCAGGCAGCGGCAAACATCTTGTCGGCCAGTTGCGCGGCGCCGTAGATCATGGCGCGGCCACCTTCGGCGATGGCTTTTTGGGTGAGCAGCATGCGCCGCACGTCGGGGTGCCAGACGATGGCGTCGGCCACCTGCTCGGGCTCCTTTTTGCCCGAGAGCGCGCGCATGGAACGGCGCTCGCAGGCATAGGCCAGCGCGCCCTGGTAAGCCAGCTCGGCATGGGCCACGCCCTGGATGGCGGTGCCGATGCGCGCGGTGTTCATGAAGGTGAACATGGCCTCCAGCCCCTTGTTCGGTTCACCGATCAGGGTGCCGATGGCGCCGTCGAAATTGAGCACCGCCGTGGCACTGGCGCTGATGCCCATCTTGTGCTCGATCGAGCCGCAGTGCACCGCGTTGCGCGTGCCTAAAGCACCACCCTCGCCCACCAGAAACTTGGGCACGATGAACAGCGAAATGCCGCGCGTGCCGGCGGGCGCCTCGGGCAGGCGCGCCAGCACGATGTGCACGATGTTGTCGGTCAAGTCGTGCTCGCCGCTGGAGATGAAGATCTTGGTGCCGGTGATGGCGTAGCTGCCGTCGCCCAGCGGTTTGGCCTGGGTCTTGACCTGCGCCAGGTCAGAGCCGCACTGCGGCTCGGTCAGGCACATGGTGCCGCCCCACTCGCCCGCCACCAGCTTGGGCAGGTACTGCTGGCGCATGGCCTCGGTGCCGTACTGCAAGATGGTGTTGATGCAGCCGATGCTCAGACCGGGGTACATGCTGAAGGCCCAGTTGGCCGTGCCCATCATCTCGCTCTTGAGCAGGTTGAGCGACACGGGCAGGCCCTGCCCGCCGTAAGCCGTGGGGAACGACAGGCCCTGCCAGCCGCCCTCGACGAACTGCGCATACGCCGCTTTGAAGCCCTTGGGCGTGGTGACCTCGCCCGCCTGAAAGTGGCAGCCCTCTTCGCCGCCCGAGACGTAGAGCGGCGCCAGCACCTCTTCGCAGTAGGTGGCGGCGGCCTCCAAAATGGCGTCCACCACCTCGGGCGAGGCGTCTTCGCCGCTGCCCAGCGCGCGGTAGTGCGCCGGGTAGTCGAACACCTCGTTCATCACAAAGCGCATGTCGCGCAGCGGGGCTTTGTAGTTCAACATGCTCATTTCTCCAGAATGGCCACGACGCCCTGGCCGCCAGCGGCGCAGATGGAAATCAAACCGCGCCCGCTGCCTTTTTGCGCGAGCAGCTTGGCCAGCGTGGCCACAATGCGCCCGCCGGTGGCGGCAAACGGGTGACCGGCGGCGAGCGAGCTGCCGTTCACATTGAGTTTGCTGCGGTCAATGGCGCCCAGCGGCTGCGCCAGGCCGAGCTTGTCGCGGCAAAACGCCGGGTCTTCCCACGCCTGCAGGGTGCACAGCACCTGGGCGGCAAAGGCTTCGTGGATTTCATAAAAGTCGAAGTCCTGCAGCGTCAACCCAGCGCGCGCCAGCATGCGCGGCACGGCGTAGGCGGGGGCCATCAGCAGGCCTTCTTTCTTGGCCGGGTCGGGGTTGAAAAAGTCCACCGCCGCCACCTCGCTGAACGTGAGGTAGGCCAGCACCGGCAGACCACGCTCGGCCGCCCAGGCTTCGCTGGCCAGCAGCACGGCCGAGGCGCCATCGGTCAGCGGTGTGGCGTTGCCTGCCGTCAGCGTGCCCTGGCCGGGCGCCACCTTGCGGTCGAAAACCGGCTTGAGCTTGGCCAGCTGTTCAGCGTTCAGGCCCTGGCGCAGGTTGTTGTCCTGCTTCACGCCCAGGAAGGGCGTCATCAGGTCGACAAAGAAACCTTCGCCATAGGCGCGCGCCAGGTTGTGGTGGCTTTGCAGGGCCAGGGCATCTTGCGCTTCGCGCGTGATGCCCCATTCGCGGGCCATGAGTTCGGCGTGTTCGCCCATCGACAGGCCGGTACGCGGCTCGCCGTTGCGCGGCAGCTCGGGCTGGAAGAACTGCCCCGGGCGGATGCGCAGCGCCCGCTGCAGGCGCTGCCAGGGGCTGCGCGCGCGCGAAACATCGAGCAGGGTGCGGCGCAGTTGGTCATTGACGGCGATGGGCGCGTCCGAGGTGGTGTCCACCCCGCCGGCCACGCCGCATTCGATCTGGCCCACCGCAATTTTGTGCGCCACCAGCATGGCGGCCTCCAGCCCGGTGCCGCAAGCCTGCTGCAGGTCGAAGGCCGGGGTCTCGGGCGAGAGCGTGGTGGAGAGCACGGCTTCGCGCACCAGGTTGAAGTCGCGCGAATGCTTCATCACCGCGCCTGCGGCCACGTCGCCCAGGCGCTGGCCATGCAGGTTGAAGCGGTCCACCAGGCCTTGCAGCGTGGCCGTGAGCATATCGAGGTTGGAGGCGCGGCTGTAGGCGGTGTTGGAGCGCGCAAACGGGATGCGGTTGCCACCCACGATGGCGACGCGACGGAGGGTGCTGTTGGGGGTCATGGTGGGGCTCAGGAAATGGTGGGTTGATGCGCGGGTTCGGCGCGGAGTTCGGAACGCAGATGGACCTGCTCGCCGCGTGCGTCGCGCACCTCGAACACGGTCTGGCCTGTACTGGCCTGCGCCTGCCAGAGCGAGGCGCGTGTCGGCAGCAGCACGGGCCGCTTGAACACGGTGGTGAGCGAAGCGGCTTGCAGCACAGTGGCCGGCGCGGCGGCTTGCAACAGGGCCAGCGCGCGCGCCTGCGTCCACAGGCCATGCGCGATGGCGCGCGGAAAGCCGAACAAGCGCGCGCTCAGCGCCGACAGGTGGATGGGGTTGTAGTCGCCCGACACCGGGGCGTAGCGGCGGCCGGTGTCGGCGGGGGCGTCGAATGCACCGGCCTGGGTCAGGGCGAGTTCCGGCCCCACGGCGCCGTTGAACGGTGCGCCCACGGGCGACTTCACGCCCAGGCGCAGCAGGGTTTGTGTGGCCTGCCAGACGCATTGGCCATCGCCCTCGCCATCTGACTCGCGTAGCACGCGCAGGTGCAGCGTGAACACCTGCCCCTTGTCGTGCGCCAGCAGCTCGCCGCTGCTCAGCTCCACCCGCACCGCATCGCCTGCGGCCAGCGGCGCATGCTGGGTGATGGCGTTGGCCAGGTGCACCGTGCCCATGGCAGGCCAGGGGCAGGCGGGCGAAGTCATGTAGGTCATGACCAGGGGGAAAGTCAGCATCTGCGGGTAGGTGAGCGGCGCTTGCGCACTCGGGGCAAAACCGCAGACCTCGGCGTAACGCGCCAGGTGCGCGGCGTCGACCACGACGCGCGGCAGCACCAGCGTGACCGGGGCCAGCGCGCGCACCGGCCCGGGGCGCTTGAAACTGCTGGCCAGCGCACGGGCCAAGTTGCTCAGCGTGCTGGCGGGTGTGATGTTCTGGCGCTGCACCTTAAGCCCCCAGCAGGCTTTGGCCGCACACGCGCACCACCTGCCCATTCACGCCCTGCGAGGCGGGGCTGAGCAGCCAGGCGATGGTTTCGGCCACATCGACCGGCTGGCCGCCCTGCCCCATGGAATTCATGCGCCGGCCGGCTTCGCGGATGGCCAGCGGGATGGCGGCGGTCATTTGCGTTTCGATGAAGCCCGGCGCCACCGCGTTGATGGCCATGCCGCGGGGCAGGCGCGGCGCCTGGCTGTGCACCAGGCCGATCACGCCAGCCTTGGAAAACGCGTAGTTGGTCTGCCCCAGGTTGCCGGCAATGCCCGAGATGGACGACACGCACACCAGCCGTGCCTGGGGTTGGAGCGCGCCCCGCTCCAGCAAGGCCTGGTTGATCGCCTGCTGCGCCACCAGGTTGACCTGCACCAGCGTCTGCCACAGGTGCGGCGGCATCTTGGCGATGGTCTTGTCGCGGGTGATGCCGGCGTTGTGCACCACGCCGTCCCAGCCGCCGTCAGCCAGGGCCGCCTGGGCGATCTGCCCGGCGGCCGCCGGATCGGCAATGTCGAGCGCCAGCGCGCGGCCCTGCAGCCGCTCGGCCACGGCCTGCAAGGCGTCCTGGGCCTGCGGCACGTCCAGACAGACCACCTGGGCGCCATCGCGCGCCAGGGTTTCGGCAATGGCCGCGCCAATGCCGCGCGCCGCGCCGGTCACCAAAATCTTTTTGCCCGCCAGCGGCTGCACCCAGTCGCTCGGGGCCGGGGCCTCAAAGGGTGCCAGCCGCACCACCTGGCCCGACACATAGGCGCTGCGCGGCGACAAAAAGAAGCGCAGTGTGCCTTCGAGTTGCGCCTCGGCTCCCGGCGCCACATAGACCAGTTGCACCGCAATGCCGCGCTTGACCTCCTTGGCCAGCGATTTCACAAAACCTTCCAGAGCGCGCTGTACCGTGGCCTGCTCGGCAACCGGGCAGGCTTCGGGCGGGCGGCCCAGCACCAGCACGCGGCCGCAGCTTTGCAGTGAGCGCACCGCGTCGTGGAAGCACTGGTACAGCGCCTCGGCCTGGGCCACGGTGGCCAGGCCGGTGGCGTCAAACACCACGGCCTTGAGGGGACCGCCCGGCTGCTCGCCGGTGCTCCACAGCCCGCTCATCAAGCCGGCCTGGTTGGCCATCGCGGTCCAGCCCTGCACGCTGCGGTGCGCCACGGTGGCGGCCCGCATGGCGCGGAAGGCAGCCAGCAGCGCGGGCAGCAGTTCGGGCGTACCACCGGCGCCGACCAGCACGTCGCCAGCAACCACCGGTTGGCCGGCTTCGAACCGCTCGAGCGGCACGGGACGCGGCAGGCCCAGCATGCCGGCCAGGCGCGCGCCAAAGGCCGAGTTGGCAAAGTTGAGGTAAGCGTCGGACATGGACAGGGCTCCTTTGTTTGTGTACGATCGTACACCGAAAAACCCAAACCGCCAAATCCGTCCATGCCGAACGCCCGTCCCGACACCCCCGCCCCCGCCACGCCCGAGCCGCCGCTGAGCCGGCAAGACCGCAAGGACCTGACCCGCCAAAGCCTGGTGCAGGCCGCGCTGCGGTTGATCGGCGAGGGACGCAGCTTCACCAGCCTGGGCATCCGCGAGATCGCGCGCGAGGCCGGCATGGTGCCCAATGCGTTTTACCGGCACTTTCGCAGCCCAGACGAGCTGGGCCTGAGCCTGGTGGACGAGGTGGGGGCCACGCTTCGCGGCCTGCTGCGCCAGGCGCGCCAGCCGAGTTCGGCCCAGACCAGCGTGGTGCGCCAGTCGGTGCAGGTGTACCTGCAGTACGTGCGCGACAACCGGGTGCTGTTCCGCTTCATCTCGAGCGAGCGCGCGGGTGGCAGCCGGGTGCTGCGGCTGGCGATCCGCCACGAGGTGCAGCGTTTTGTGGACGACACGGCACGCGACCTGGCGCCGCTGGAGGCCTACCAGGGCCTGTCGCAGGCCAGCCTGCACATGGTCTGCGGCCTGATGGTCAACACCCTGCTGGCCGCCGCCCCCGAGGTTCTGGATCTGCCCGCCGACGAGCCTCAGTCCGAGCAGGCGATGGTGCAGGACTTCGTGCAGCAGTTGCAGATCATCTTGCTGGGCGCGGCCAGCTGGCGCGAGGCAGAGCGGCGCTGAAGCGGCGGTGACTGCCAATCGGCAGCCATCCCAAGAAACCCGCCCCCAATCCGCGACAATCGATGCTCTACCGAACCACACCCTGCAAGCCAAGACTTTCTCTCTTCTCCCCATCGCCCTGGCCATCGCTGTGGGCACCCTGTTGCCCAGCTCGGCGTCCTTCGCGGCCAAACACCCCGCTGCCGCCAAGCCTGCAGCGCACAAAAAGGCTGCGGCCGCCGCAGCCTCTGCAAACGCCCTGCCGCCTCTGGCCGCCCAGACGGCCCTGGCCGACAACCCGCCGGCGCTGCCTGCCAAGGCCTGGCTGCTGATGGACTTTGACTCCGGCGAGGTGCTGGCTTCGGCCAACGCCGACGAGCCGCTGCCCCCCGCATCGCTGACCAAGATGATCACCAGCTACATCGTCGAGCAAGCGCTGCGCTCAGGCAAGCTCAAGCAGACCGATCTGGTCACAGTCAGCCAGAACGCCTGGTGCCGCGGTTCGGGCACCGAGTCGTGCATGTACCTGCCGCTCAATAGCCAGGCCACCGTCATTGACATCCTGCGCGGCATTGTCATCCAGTCAGGCAACGATGCCTCCAAAGCGATTGCCGAACACATGGCCGGTTCAGAGGCCGGCTTTGCCAAGCTGATGAACGCCGAGGCCCAGCGCCTTGGTATGACGTACACCCAGTTCGTCAACCCTACGGGTCTGCCCGATCCGGAGCACAAGTCCTCCGCGCGTGACCTCGCCATACTGGCGCGCGCCATCATTCGCGACAGCGCCGAGTACTACCCCATCTACGCCGAACACGATTTCAAATACAACGGCATCAAGCAAGGCAACCGCAACGCCCTGCTCTACACCGACCCCACTGTGGACGGCCTCAAGACCGGCCACACCGCTGAGGCCGGTTATTGCCTGGTCACTTCGTCCAAGCGCAACGATATGCGCTTGATCTCGGTCATCCTCAACACCCACAGCGCACAGGCACGAGCCGACCACACGCGCACGCTGCTCGGCTGGGGCTTTGGCAGCTTCGAAAAAGCTGTCCCGATCCAGCCAGGTGCAGTGGTCACAACGGCCAAGGTGAGCTTTGGCAAGGCCGACACCGTGGGTGCGGTCCTGGGCGCGCCATGGATGCTTACCGTGCCACGCGGCCAGCAGGTGCAGGCCACGGTGGAACTGAAACCGGGCCTGGAAGCGCCCGTGGCCAAGGGCGCCGTGGTCGGCAAGGTGGTCGCCACCTCGAACGGCAAGCCGCTGGGCGAAACCCCGCTCGTGGCGCAGGCCGATGTGGAGCGCGCCGGTCTGTTGCTGCGCACATGGCAGTACGTGGCCAAGTGGTTCGGCAAGTGATGGCTTGAACGCAGCGGAGGGCTGACGCGGGGGACCTCTGCGGTCCCTTGGTTCTTAACGCATACCGACAGGCCACAGGCTGGCAGCTGAGGATATCGGCGTCGCAACGGGAACTATCGTTGGCTCAGACCTGCTGGCTGCTACCGGCCATTAGCTGACGGTCACAGCACTTGCCGATAGCAGTAGCTCGTGGAGCAGATCGGCCAGAAGCAGAAAGTCATTAGCGCAAGAGCATGGACCAGTTCGTCGCTGATTACCGGAATCAGGGCTGGCGGCTACTCTGAACGCAAGGCCGTTGATTCCCGCTCAACGATGCGAAAACCGATGTCGTTAATCTTCTGAGGGACTTCTTTCCCGGCGCAGCGGCTCAGGATTAGTTCGGCTGCCATGCGGCCAATTCCCGCACCGTCCACATGCACTGTCGTGAGTGACGGCACCAAGTGGGCCGCAAAGTCGGCATCGCCGAAACCGCACAGTGCCAAGTCCTGCGGAACCCGCAAGCCACGCGCAAGCGCCTCGACCAGCACACCCTGGGCAAGTCCGTCTGAACTGCAGAAGATGGCCTCGATGCCCGGCTCTTTTTCCAGGATTTCGCTCAGCGCCCGTCGCCCGCTTGCCAGGTTGCTAGGGGCGGGAATCGTCACCGTGGGAACGTCGTGACCAAAAGTGGCCATGAATCCTTGGCGTCGCTGTTGGGCTCGCTCGTCATCACCCGTGGCTAAGGCCACATTCTTCCACCCGCGCGACAGGAAAAAACCAGCCACCGCATTGCCCACCTTGATGTGCGAAAAGCCAACAATCATGTCAATTGGATGCTCGCTAAGGTCCCAGGTCTCCACAACTGGAACACCAAGATTTTTCAGGAGTTCGCGAGCCTTGGGCGAGTGCACCTGACCGGCAACAACTACGCCGTCTGGTCTACGCCCCATCAAACTTGAAATTAGCTTTTCCTCGCGCGCATGGTCATAACCGGTCTGCCCAAGGATAAGTTGATATCCGCTCGTATCCAACGTTTCCGTCATGACCCGTACTGTGGGCAGGAACTGCGGCACGGAAATGATCGGAACTAAACCGACTACAGTCATGCTGCGACGCGACTTCAAGCCACCCGCTAGCATGTTGGGTATGTAGCCAGTAGCGATGACCGCTTGCTTGACCTTTTCGATTGCCGGTTTGGATACCTTCTCGGGTGTGCGCAAAGCACGCGAGGCACTACTGCCTCAACGAGCATTCCGCACGAGCCGTACCGGCAGTCGGTCATCGCGGTGAGATGGAGTTCGTGAATGAGATCGGTGAGGTTGAGGTCAGCAACTCACATAGGTTTCTTATCCCGCCGAATGGCATGCCGTGCAAGTCGCTCGTAGAGCGGGAGTTCAATCTTCGTTTCGACTTCACCTTGTCCACAGACCAGGCGGCTGAACTTAGGCTCCGATTGTCGGCTTGGCCGTTTCGCTCAAGCTGGCCGGCAGCGTGGCCCACGACGGCACCTATGTAGAGCAGTGCTCCGCGTACGCAGAGTGCTGATCGTCAAGCGATGGGGCAGCCAGACGTCACCCTGGGGCTGTAAGGTGCGCGGGCAGAGCGTGGGGTGCAGGCTAGCTGCGCGAAGGAATATTGCTGGGAAAGGGCTGCGAACGCAGACTGGAGTTCGGCCCAGCGTAGGCCGACTTCAAAAGGAGATCAGCATGAAGCTGACGGATCAAGAGTTGCGCAAGCTGCGCGACGCATACAACGTACAGAAGAAAACGCAACGGCGCCGGAAACCAGATCGGAACGGCCACCGAATCCAGGTCACGATGACCTTCGAGGAGTGGCTGCAGGTCTGGACGGAGAGCGGCAAGCTGCACTTGCGAGGGAATGGGCGCGGAAAGTTCTGCATGTCGCGCAAGAACGACCTGGGCGACTACGCGGTGGGGAACGTGGAGATCAAGGCCTGTGAGGAGAACAGCCGGGAGGCCAAGCTGGGGCGACAACCTTCAACTTGCACTCGAGACAGGATGAGCGCGAGCCGAGCTGGAGTGTCAAAAACCCAAGCTCACAAAGAAAGCATCTCGGAAGGGCACCTTGCGTTGCCGATAGTCAGGTGCCCGCACTGCTCTAAGCCCGGCAGGCAAGGAGGCGCAATGCGGAGACACCACTTTGATAGTTGCAAGTCACTGGCAGAGCCGATACGAGAGCCAGGAGCCATCTACACTTGACCTTCGCATCGATATCTAGGTCCAACTCGGAGGAGTCCCCCGTATTGATCGGCTGCCGTTCTTGCTATCGCATCGGGACTGTGCTGCGCTGGCTCTTGTCTACGATAACAAACTCTAGAAAAACGAGTTTTTCCGTTGCGCTCAAATTGCGGTGCGCATGAATCATCCCGGGCCGAACGTGGAGGCTGTCCCCCGGCTTCAGCGTGACGGGTTCCTTTCCCTCCTCCTGCCAAACGCCCGATCCTTCGAGCACATAGAACACCACATGGGAAGGGTGGTAGTGCTTCGGGTTTTGACCGCCCGGAGCATACGTCGTGTGAAGCACACGAAACTCCTTGCCCGGCATAGTTATGTCGTCGAAAACATGCCGTGCTACAGCAGTGATGCCGGCGCGCTCGCCTGTTGCCCCAGCTAAGGCCTGCGCATTGGAAATGGCCGGACCGACCAGCAGAGCGCAAAAGGTGCATACGAGTTTCTTCATGCTTCTTCCTTCAGTGTCATGAGGGGTGCAGTCTAGCATGCGGGGTATAGTTCAGGTATCGATAATGGGCGTTTAGATATCCACCGTGGGTTATACCGAATGAGCGTGAGTTTGATCGACAGAAGGGTGACGCTGCGCGAGCTGCGTCTTTTTCTCGCGGTAGCGCAGTCTGGAAGCATCTTGAAGGCCGCGAACGAGATCGGCCTCACACAGCCGGCACTTTCAAAGTCAATCGCCGAACTGGAGCGGACATTCGGCGTTCGATTGTTCGATCGGACGAATCGGGGCGTGACTACCACTCCTCAAGGCGAGGTTCTATTACGGCGGGCGACGGGAATGTTTGAGGAGCTGCGTCAAGCTGTAGACGAGTTGGGCGCGTTGGCAGATGCAAGCATTGGAGAGTTGCGGCTCGGGGGCACACCAAGCATGTGTGCTGGAATGCTGCCTCTGGCTCTCACCACCATCCTCAAAGAGCGGCCTAAATTCCGTTTCCATGTGGCAGAACTTGAGTCGGGAAAGCTCGGAAGCGAAGTACTTGCGAGATCGCTGGACATCGGCATAGGCCGCGAGCAATTGGGTGTTGAGAACAATGGCTTGACTTTCGACCGGTTGTTCGATGATCGATTGTTCATAGTCGCTGGAGCACTTCATCCACTCGCAAGTCGAAGAACGACGACATTGGAGGAAGCCGCCCGCCAACAATGGGTGCTTCCAGTGACAGACGGCGGGGTAACAGCACAGTTGGCAACTGAGCTGCGCAAGCACGGGTTGGAGCTGCCACACTCCGTCGTCACGTCTATGTCAATGCTCGTCCGATATGAGCTGATTGCGACAAACGGGTTTCTCACAGCCATGTACGGCTCGGTGCTTCGCTTCGGGAAAGTGCCGAGATTCCTGCGGGTTCTACCGATAGATCTGCCCATCGGCATGCCAATTGGATTGCTTCGGCTAAGAAACCGCACGCTAGCGCCAAGTGCGGAGTTGTTCGCCATGGTCACTCGGGGCATCGTCCGACCCATGCACTCGTTAAGCGCAAAGCAGCTACGCCGCGAGATGCAAGCAAATTCGTGACCCTGCACTCCGCAGCGTCTACAACCGCAATCCCGGGCTTAGCTGCAGTCTTGTCAAACCTCCGTCGCCACCAGCCGCTGCAATGATCATGCAGTTTCTGCTTCTGAGCGCGGACACGCGCACCGTCTGCACGCTGCGCAATACTCTGGCGAAGTCGCTTGCCCCGACGCTTCCACCGACTGCGGACTTAGCTGATGTACTGAATGGGTCCAAGACCCATTCAGTACCCCTTTCGACGCACGCTGCTGCACACCACCTGCACGCTGCGCAACACGCTGGCCTAAGCCGCTTGGGCCGACGCTTTCGCTGACTTCTGACTTAGCTGATGTACTGAATGGGTCCAAGTCCCATTCGGTACATCTTTTGACCTATACTGACGCACATCGGCCGGTGCAAGAGGCTATCAAACTGGCGTAAGGGGGCGCGCTACATACCGGCACGATGGACCCAGTAAGAACGTCTCTTCGCGAAGCCTTGCCGCATCACCCATCTGCCGCCCTCCACCATCCACAAGCCCTCTCGATGCAACTCGCAGTAAGTCGGCCTGCACGAGCGCCATCGGACTAATGCGATTACGAGAGCATCGTCTGACCTCTCGTGTTGGGCACTCGGCTCGTCCTCCATGCAGCCTTCGTACGTCCAGCGAAAGATCTCCAATTCGGCTGGACTGCAGGGATTGAAAGTTCGATCGGGCAACAACGCCGCAGCACCGATTACCTCCGCCTGGTGCGGACCCCAAGACTCCTCAGGAGGTCTCCTCCAAAGGGAGCGGCCGAACTTGTTGGTTGCAATCGGAACCTCGTATTCCAAGCGATCGTTCCAAAGCTCCACGCATGACGGCGCCTTCGACGCAACCGTTTCGACCAGCGCCGCGCCTACGTCCATCTCAATCCCGAGTTCCAGCAATGCCGTCAGTACAACATCTGCCAGATCAAAGACGCTGCCGCCCTGAAGCTCAAGCCCTCGCTGAAGGCCGGCGAACACGGCCGCAGCAGAAGCTGCAGAGTTCTTAGCGGACAGGTTTGTTTCTCCGGGTCTGGGGCTGCGGTTAGGGTCATCAGACATAGCGCTGAGCATTCCGACCGGTGTTTGGGGTGCCCAAGTAGGGTAGGCACGAGTTCGAGTGCTTACCGGCACAAGCACTTGCATTGTGTCGCGCTGGTCCATCTGCGCTGCGCAACCCCCTGGCGGAAGCCGTCTTCGCTGCTGCACACCATCAGCACGCCGCGTAACACGCTGGCCAAAGCCGCTTGGGCTGACGCTTCCGCCACGCTCAGACTTAGCTGATGTACTGCAGCGCGGCAGCGATGGATTCGATCAGGTCGGCTTGCGTGATGTTCGTGCTCATGGGGCTTCCAGGGGGCTTGAGAAGGTGTGCGCCGCTTCAAAGACGCGCAGGTCTTTGCTAGGGTGAACCGACCCGTATTTTGACAGCGAACTCTTCGGGAGCCTGACATGGCCGATCACCCGCCCGACGGCGGTACCACCCGGCTGGAGCGCGACAGCTTCGGCGACATCCGCGTGCCGGCGGCGCGCCTGTGGGGGGCGCAGACCCAGCGTTCCCTGCAGCATTTCGATATTTCGACCGAATGCCTGCCCGATGAGCTCATCCATGCCCTGGTGCTGGTCAAGCGGGCGGCGCGGCTCGGGCCGTGCTGTTTGGCTTGATGGCCGAGGGGGCGAGAGAGATTCGCCTGATCAACCGTACCCGCGCCAAGGCCGAGGCACTGGCCGAGGACATGGGGGGTGTCGTCCAGGTGCTGGATTGGGAACAGCGAGAAGCCGCGCTTGAAGGCTGCGCCCTGCTGGTCAACACCACCAACCAGGGCATGTACGGCCAGCCGCCGCTGGACATCCGGCTGGACGCGCTGCCCCTGTCGGCCATGGTGTCCGACCTGATCTATATCCCGCTGGAAACGCCCCTGCTGGAGGCGGCGCGTCTGCGCGGTCACCAGACGGTCAACGGTCTTGGCATGTTGCTCAACCAGGCGGTGCCAGCGTTTGAGGCCTGGTTTGGCGTCAAACCGGAAATTACCGGCGAACTTCGTCAGGCTATTTTGGCCACATTTCAATGATGGGTGTTCTGACCGAACCCAAGATCGACGCGCACTGCCATGTGCTCGATCCGGCCAAGTTCCCGTATAACCCGGACGTGGCTTACCACCCCGCTGGACAGGAAATGGGCAAGGCGGAGTACTTCCTGCAGCTCATGGCGTGTTACGAGGTCAAGCACGCCCTGCTGGTGGGGCCCAACTCGGGCTATGCCACCGACAACCGCTGCCTGCTGCATGCCCTGCAGATCGGGCAAGGCGCATTTAAGGGCATTGCGGTGGTGCCCAACGACTGCCCGCTTGAAACCCTGCAGGTGCTCAAAGCCCAGGGTGTGATTGGCCTGGCGTTCAATGCGGCACTGATGGGGTTTGATTTTTATGCCGGCATAGAGCCCTTGCTGCGGCGCTTGCGCCAGCTGGACATGTGGGCGCAGTTCCAGGTCGACAAAGACCTGTTGCCTCGATTTCTGCCCATGCTCTCGCGGGTGGATGTGAAAGTCATGGTGGACCATTGCGGCCGCCCGCACCTGCCCGATGGGGTGTCACAGGCCGGATTTCAGGCCTTGCTGGCGCTGGGTCGCGAGCAGCGGGCGGTGGTCAAGCTCTCGGGCTTCGCCAAGTTTTCTGAAGCGGGTTACCCGTTTGCGGACGTGCGACCGTATGTGCAGGCGCTGGTGCGCGATTTCGGACTGAAGCAGTGCGTCTGGGCATCGGACTGGCCTTACCTGAAGGCGCCGTACCGCCTCGATTACGGCCCCATGCTGCGCACGTATGAATCGATGTTCACCCCCCAGGAGCGCCGGCAGCTGATGTGGTTGTCGCCGAATCAACATTTTGGATTCTGAACGTACCTTTTGAATTCGAGTGGCGGCTTTGGGTCGAGAGCGGACGTTTACCTAGGTGTAGGCCGAGCGGCCGCTAGCAGCCTAAAGCCGCCCCTTAAATTTCTCCACAAACACTTCTTTCATGACCAAAGAGGTTCCCCGGCACATGAACTATGGATTGGAAATCCGAAACATCGCCACAAGTAAATGCTTGCTCGTGCATGCACTAACCCACCCCGCTGAGAAAAACGCGCAGCCAATCGGTATGAATTTTTCAGATCGACTTGATAGCTCCTCGGGATCGAAGCAAACATGCGGCTTCATGGAACTAACGGAGCCCGTAGCATGCAAGCCCATACTAAAGAAGAAATCGACTCAAGGACTGAACCAAGCCCTATGGCCATCATTGGTGCCATCCTCGCCCAGGGCGCTATCAGGTGGATGGATCGGCAAAAGAAAGATCAACAGGTTGCTCAAAAAAGCAGCAAAGTCTCTGCCTCCCGCCTAATTGCTAAGCCCGGGAGCACTTTGCCGCCGCCGTAAATCCACCTGCGTAACTCCAGCGCCGTACCCGCCCAATCCCGCTGATTGACACGCCGTCGAAGCGTAGACGCCTGCAACCGGCCAGCACCAAGGTTGAATGTGAAATCAACAATGGCCGCAAGCCGCCCCTCTGGCTCAGTGGCCAGTACCGGGCAGTAGCGCAGTGTGGCTCGCAGTGCATCGGCCATGTCGGCAGCGAGATAAGCCTCACCCTCTTCCATAGTGATTGGCGGATGCTTGGCATCGCAAAGATGGCCGTACCCGATCGTCCAAAAACCTGCCGGGCAGACATACGGATAAGCGCGGTCAGGGTCTGACTTAGGCACCCGGCAGAACCCCTCGAACCGCTTGGCCAAGTCGATCGCTGCCTGCGGCACTTCGATCACGGCCGAACCTTGTCAAACACGCGGCCCAAAAACCAGAAGTTCAGCACCCCAGCCCATAGCGCCT
>NZ_JBMLSK010000133.1:0-1341 GCF_049240545.1 Roseateles sp.
CACGTCCGCACGCTGAAGAACCTGCTGGTGGCGCTCGCTGACGACAGCCTCCCGGAGGACATGGAGGTGCGCGAGCCCGGGCGCGACATCGCGCTCTGGTCGGGCACCCGGCTCACGCTTGAGCGTGTGCTGCTGGGCGCCCACGTGGTGGCCGAGAAGTACCGCCTGGCCAACACCGGAGCCGCTGCGCTGACCCTGCACGAACCCGACCTGCACAAGCGCGGCGTGATGGCCGTTAGCGTCGAACGCGCGAGCCTGCAGCCGGGCGAGGCCACGCCCGTCTTCGTGATCCGGGAGCGCCGCAGCGATGACTGAGCAACCCCTGCCACCCGGTAACGTCGATGCACCGGCAGGCGCGAGCGCCGAGCGCATCAAGCGCCGCCAGTACCTGCTGCTGGCCGGCATCACTGGCGTGATCGTCGCAGGCACCGTCCTGTCGGTGTCGCTGACCGGATCGGGCACCAGCAGCGAGCCCGCGCCTCGCCCCAAGTCCACCAACATCCTCGCGCCTGGCGCCCAGGTCGATCCACGGGACGCGTGGCGCGGCCAGGCCGATGCGCAGCTGCGCTCCATTGAGCAGCGCTCGCGCGAACTCACGCAGCGCGGCGGCGAGCTCGAAGGCCAGAACCGCGACATGATGGAGCGGCTCAAGCGGCTGGAGGCGGGCAACGCCAGCACCCCGGCAGGCCGCGCCGACACGAGTGGCCTCACACCGCTGCCTCCGCCGCCCCTGCCGGCGCCCGCCGCTCGACCAAACTTCGGCCCGGATCCGGTGGCGTCACCGCCTGCGGCCAACCCGGCGCAGAGGCTTCCGCCTCCGCCGGCGCCGTCCACCCTGCCAGCTCCTGCGACCCAGCGTACCGGTCTGCCTGGTAGCCCCGGCGCCGCGCCGTCTGGCCTGGGCTCCGGTGGCATCGTCAGCATCACGCTGGCCGACCCGGCCGCAGTTCGCACCGGCGCCGCATCCGGTGCACCAGGATCAACCGACGCCACCGGCAAGCCTGCCTCGCCTTCTCGCGATACCCGCCGGTACCTGCCCAGCGGCAGCTTCACCCGCGCCCTGCTGCTCGGCGGGCTCGACGCGCCCACGGGCGGCCAGGCCCAGCGCAATCCGCAGCCGGTGCTGCTGCGCCTGCTCGATCACGCGGTGCTGCCCAACCAGTTCCGGGGTCGCATCAAGGAATGCTTCGTCGTCGGCGCCGGCTATGGCGACGTGAGCGCCGAGCGCGCCTACATCCGCACCGAGTCGCTGTCCTGTGTCACCCGCGACGGCACCGCGATCGACGTGCCGATCCGCGGCTACGTGGCCGGTGAGGACGGCAAGGCCGGCATGCGCGGGCG
>NZ_JBMLSK010000134.1:0-5914 GCF_049240545.1 Roseateles sp.
AGCCGATGTTGGCGCACAAAGCGGTGCACGAGGCCCATGTGGCGGCCGAAGTGGCAGCCGGCGCCATCCTTGGCGATGCAAAGTTAGCCAAGAGCCAGTTCGATGCTCGCGTGATCCCGAGCGTGGCCTACACCGACCCCGAAGTGGCGTGGGTGGGTCTCACCGAAGACCAGGCCAAGGCCCAAGGCATCAAGGTCAAGAAGGGCTTGTTCCCCTGGACGGCATCCGGCCGCGCGATTGCCAACGGCCGCGATGAAGGCTTCACCAAACTGCTGTTTGACGACAGCGAAGAAGCCCACGGCCACGGCAAGATCCTGGGCGGCGGCATTGTCGGGACGCACGCCGGCGACATGATCGGCGAGATCGCCCTGGCCATCGAGATGGGCGCCAATGCGGTGGACATCGGCAAAACCATCCACCCGCACCCGACGCTGGGCGAAAGCATCGGCATGGCGGCGGAAGTGGCGCATGGCAGCTGCACGGATTTGCCGCCGACCCGCAAGTAATCCGCTTCAGCGCTGACAAGCAAACCAAAGCCCCGGACGGGAAGCTGTCCGGGGCTTTGTTTCGTCTGAGCGGGCGTCATGCCGGGGAGGGCGCGGAGCCAGCGTCGGACTGGGATGAAGCAGCACAAGCCGCATCGGGCAATTGGCTTGGTTCGCAGGTCAGTTGGTGATGCGGGAAAAGAAGGGCGAGACGGCCGTCGCTGTGGGGCAGGCTTGCGATGCTCGAAGTCTGCGCAATACTCACCTTCGTGCACTTGGGGTTCCTGGCGCTGCGCTCGAAGACCGACCCACGGGATACGCAGGTCAGCAAAAAAATAGTTCGCGTCGATGTCGAAATCCGCATCCTCGGCGGCGTCTTAAACGGGGGGCAGTGCCGCTGCTGGCGCTGCTCATCGTGATGGGCGGCCTGCACGTAAGCTCGTTCGGTCTGTGAGGTCGCCAGCCCCCGTCCCATTGTTCCCAGCATCCTTTGGAGAATTCACCATGCAATACATGTTCTTGCTCTACAGCACGCCGGATGCCGAGCCTGTCTACGGCACGCCCGAGTTCCAGGCCATGATGGCCGACTTCGCCGCCTTCAGCGCAAAGGCCCAGGCCGAGGGCGTTCTGCGCGGCGGCGAAGGCCTGCAAGGTATTGAAACCGCCACTTCCATCAAGTTGCGCGGCGGCAAGGTCGAAACCATGGACGGCCCGTTTGCCGAAACTCGCGAGCACTTGGGTGGTTACTACGTGCTGGACGTGCCCGACCTCGACACCGCCCTGCGCTACGCGGCGCAGATCCCGGTGGCCGCATTTGGCACCGTCGAGGTGCGGCCCTTGCTGAACTACGACCCGGCCGACGCCTGATCGCTGGCCAGCGAATGAGCGCCCCCGCCCAGGCCATCGCGCTTGTCCAGGCGCTGGACACCGTGCTGCGCCGCGACCGGGGGCGGCTGATGGCCGCGTTGACGCACCGGCTCGGTTCCCTCCAGCGCGCGGAAGATGCCTTGCAAGAAGCCTGCTTGTCAGCGCTGAGCCATTGGGCGCGTGATGGTCTGCCCCAGTCGCCCCAGGGCTGGCTGATCCGTGTGGCCTTTCGCAAGGCGCTCGACCAACTGCGTGCCGAGGGCCGCGACGGCGAGCGCGAGGCGGCGGTACAACTGGTCAAGGAATTGCTCGGTCAAGACGAGCCTGAGCCCATTCCTGACGAGCGGTTGCGTCTGATCTTCATGTGCTGCCACCCCGCGCTGGAACTCAAGTCGCGGGTGGCACTGACGCTGCGGACCGTGTGTGGCCTGTCCACCGGCGAGATCGCCCGTCTGTTCCTCGATCAAGAAGCCACCATGGGCCAGCGGCTGAGCCGGGCCAAAACCAAGATCGCTCGCTCGGGTATCGCCTACGCCGTGCCACCGCCCGAGCAATGGGATGATCGCTTGCAGGCAGTTCTCACCACCGTCTACCTTATCTTCACCACCGGCTATACCGCCGCACCCGACGAGGCGCGCGATCTTTGTGGCGAGGCGCTGTTTCTGGCGCGCTTGCTGGATGCTTTGTGTCCCGAGCAGCCCGAGATCGAAGGCGCACTCGCACTGATGCTGCTGACCGATGCCCGTCGAGCGGCGAGGGTCAGCGCCTGCGGCGAGACGGTGCCGCCCGCCGAACAGGACCGCCGACTCTGGCATCGCGAGGTGGAAGCCGAAGGGCGGCACAGGCTGGAGACAGCACTGCGGCGCAAACGGGCCGGGCCGTTCCAGATCAAAGCGGCGATCAGCGCGTGCCAGATGGCCGAACCTGCGCCAGACTGGCCTCAGATTCTTCATCTGTACACGGCGCTGCTCCCTCTGGAGCCGACGCCGGTGGCGCGCGTCAATCACGCCGTCGCGATGGCCGAGAACGGGCTGCTGGCCGCTGCGGTGGCCACACTGAACGAACTGCAGGAGCCCCTGGCAGACTTCCAGCCCTTGCATGCCGCGCGCGCCGCCGTGCTCGCCATGGCGGGCCAGACCGGCGCAGCCCGGCAGGCGTACGACCGGGCCATCGAACTGGCGATGCTCGACAGCGACCGGCGGTTTCTGGCGGCACGGGCTGCTCGGCTGTGAGCGACTCAGATAGACGCTCAGCCGGCGCGCAAGCAAATCCTTGGGTTGATGGCAAATAGTCTCCCCGGACGGGAGACTGTCCGGGGCGATTCGTTCGAACAAGATCGGGCGCGTGAACGCCTGAAGCGGGTTGTGCCAGCCAGGAAGCAGCATCGAGCCCCCTTGTTGTGGGTGCAGGAAGCCGTCAGCCGGGAAGCAGGAATCGCGCAAGCGAGTCGATGTCGCTCGCACAGTGGCCGCCGTAAATCGGGTGCCATTCGGTCTGCCAACCCTGAGCGCGCGCGCGTTCGATCAGGCGCTGGCTGCCCTCGAAATTGCCATAGCGGTCGTACAGGCCGTTGGAGACATAGAGCTGCGGACGTGGGCTTGAAGCGGGGAGTTCTTGTTCGATCAAGGCCAGCGGCGAAACGCGCTGCCATTCCGCATCGTCCGTCACATACTGGCGCGCCAGACGGACGACGCCGAAGCCGATCTTTGGGTCGGCACCTGTACGCTCCAGCGCAGCCTTCAGCTGGCTCAGGGGTGCGAACGGCGAATCTACATAGACACCGGGGCACAGCGCGGCCACCTTGGCAAAGTGCTCAGGCCGGCTCAGGCCCAGGATCAGGGCATTGAGTCCGCCCATGGATTCCCCCAGCAGCAAACGGCGCTCCGGGCGTCCGTGGCGCGCTTCGATGGCTGCCATGTCAGTGTGGATCCGCTCAAGCAAGCCGCTGGCTTCGGCTTTGCCCTTGGGGGTGAGCAACCACACGGGTCCGTAGGACAGCGTCACCACGGTGGGCGGGCTTTGGCCCATCTGCTGCCAAGCGCCTTGGACCATGGCGGTCATATAGGACGGGTCGTTCCAGATGGTTTCGTCGAGCTTGCGGCCATGCAGGTGGTAGAGCCAGTCGCCGTTCACGCCGCCCGCATCCCGGTTGATGCAGTAGCGAAGCTGCCCTTCTTGCCCGCATTCCTGCTGTGCCGGCGTGAAATTCACGGCCTGGTCCCCCCAGGGTTGACTCCAGCGTTGCCAGAGAAGCGCGCTGATGCTGAGGGCCAGCAGCAAGGCGGCGGAGACAAAGAAGTAGGTGCGGCGAGAGCGCTTCATGGTGGCTTGGTGTTTCATGTGGGTGATGCGTGCCTGGCTGTGCAGGCGGAGTGGCTGAGCGGCCGCGGATAAAACGAGAAATACAAGCGGCCATGCGGCAGCCTCACCTTGTCTCGGGTGAGCTCAGTCAGCGATGCGGGGCCGCAGGGGAATGCGAGTCGGCTGGGCTTGGAGTTGGGGCAGGTTCAGCCTGGTCTAGCGAGGCTTGAGCCGTCGCCATGGGGCTTTGTGCGGCTCTCGCCGGTGTCGGGACGGATGCGCTGGCTTGCTGGGCGCCAGTGGGCTGGGCTCAGGCCCCGATACGGCCGCAAGGCTGAGCACATAGCCCAAGATGGCGCTGCCGCCCATGCCCAGCAGCGGCGTTGGCAGGAAGCCCGGCAGGCTCAGCAACAGAAGGCCGGCCCAGAGCAGGCTGTGTTCGCGTGCGTGCCGGTGGCGCCATCCTGGCAAGACCAAGAGCATCAGGGCGGCGAGCATCAGCCCCGTCAGCAAAGGCTGAGGGCTGTGCGACCAGGCTTGCAGCAGGACCTGATCGACGAAGGCCTGGCTGCTTGGCATCTGCCAGTGCTGGCTGCTCCAGCCGGCCGCCAGCAATGCCAGGCAGGCCAGCAAAGCTTCGGCCTGATGACCCGCTTGAGGCTCGCTTCTTTGCGCGCTGCGCAGCAGCAGCAACAGACCCATCAGCAACAGCCACATCGGCTCCGTTTGCGCCCAGAGCGCGGCGATGGCCAGGAGCAAGCCCAGGACGCTGCACAGGGGACGGCTGGCTTGTGCCTGTCCGGCCCGACGATTCGACAGCAAGAGCAGGCTGGGCACGAGCAGCCACACCAGTTGCACGCTCACTGGGCCCAACTGCAGCCAACGCCCGTTCAATCCCTCGCGGGCTTCCAATGCGCAACTCGCCAGCAAGAGGCCGCCCAGTAGGAGGCTGAGTCGTTCGCGCAGGCGTAGGTCCGTTTGAAGCCCTTGTTTGGGCAGCAGGGCCAGGCTGGCCAGCGCAAAGGCCAAGGACACGCCGTTCATCCAGGGCCAGGCCTTGGGTGCGCCCTCCATGACCATGAATACGCCGCCCATCAGCACCGCCAGGCAGGCGCTTGCGGCGCCGAGGCGGGCCGCGCTTGCCTCATGCACTTGCTTCAGCAAGGTGCCGCCCAGGCCCCGGTATGCAAACGCTCCGGTCATGCGCTTGGCGCTAGCTGCAGCCGATTGCCAGGTCGAGAACAGGCGCAGCTTCAGCGCCAGCGCCAGGCAACCCAGCGCAAAACTGCAAGCTGCTCCGGCGGTGCCAATCTCGTCGAGCTCTGCAGCCATGGCGCGCGCCCAGGGCGCCTGTGCTCTTGGCATGAGGGCAAGGCATGCGCGCATCAGCCATCGCGCGAGGACGAGCCTCACCGCGGTTTGTGCGGGTTTGCTCATGATGGCTTGGTCGATGAACGCGGCGCGACAGCCCAGCCGGCTTGAAGCTCAGCGGCCCGGCGCCGAGCCCGCGCTTGATCGAGCGCCTCGCCCATGCCGGCCAGCCAGGTGCGGCCGGCTTGCGTCAAGCGGTAGGCGTGGCGTGGCGGCCGGCCCGGTGTGGGCGACTCCCGCCACACCGCCTCGAGCTGGCCTTGAGCTTCAAGCCGCATGAGTAAGGGGTACAGCGTGCCGGATTTGATGTCCGCCTGCACTGAAATGTCGTAGCCATGACGCCATTCTTCGCCGGCGTCGGCCAGAACTAGCAGCACGGCCATGGCCTGCTGCGAGGGTGCGCGTGTTCGTGTCATTCATTAACTCTACATATGTAGAGTTAATGGGTCAAGTGCTGTTTGAAGCCAAGCATCTCCACCCGCACCCCACGCTTGGCGAAAGCATCGGCATGGCGGCGGAAGTGGCGCACGGGTCTTGCACGGATTTGCCGCCGACGCGCAAATAAGCTGCACCCTCAGCGGTAAAAAGAAAAGCCCGGACGGGGACCGTTCGGGCTTTTTCCATTGTCACTTCAGATAGGGGCGACTTGAGCAAGCTGTGCCGGGAGTGGTGCGGGGCATTCAGTCGCATTCCAAATGCCGCCCTCGCGCATCGGTGAAGCCTGCGACCTTATTGGCGCATACGCGCTTCGATGTCTTTCACCGCCTTGTTGTAGCGCTCGGCGAACTTGCCCGTGCTGTGCTGGGCCGCACAGCGATACACGGCGATGGTCTGCGGCAAGCCCAGCCAGTCCGGTCGGCACTGCACGCTCTTGGCCGCGAGTTGTTCGC
>NZ_JBMLSK010000135.1:0-1382 GCF_049240545.1 Roseateles sp.
CCGACGTCCCCCCGGATTTGAGTAGCGCTTAACTCTGGAGTCCAATCCCATAGACAGGAGATTGGACGTGAAGAAGAGATTTACCGAAGAGCAGATCATTGGCTTTCTGCGCGAAGCAGAAGCGGGCCTGGCGGTTGCCGAGCTTTGCCGCAGACACGGCTCCTCGGAGGCTAGTTACTACCTCTGGCGTAGCAAGTTTGGCGGCATGAACGTGTCCGATGCCAAGCGCCTGAAGGAGCTGGAAGCAGAAAACGCACGCCTCAAGCGGTTGCTGGCTGAAGCCATGTTGGAGAACGAGGTGACGAAAGAAGCCTTGAGAAAAAAGTGGTGAGCGCACCGGCCAGGCGTGAACTGGTGCGCCACATGACCAGCCATGGACTGAGTGAACGTCGTTCGTTGCGCGTCGTTGGCATGAGTGCCAGTGCCTACCGCTACGAGCCTGCCCAGGATCGCAACTGTGCGCTCAAGGAGAAGATCATCGCCTTGGCGCAGCGGCATCGACGTTACGGTGCCGGAATGATCTATCTGAAGCTGCGCCAGGCGGGTGAAATCGTCAACCACAAACGCGTGGACCGCCTGTATGCCGAGGCTGGCTTACAGGTGAAGAAGCGCAGGCGCAAGAAGATTCCTCTGGCAGATCGACATCCGTTGGAGCGACCAATAGCCGCCAATCAGGTCTGGTCCATGGACTTCGTGTTTGACCGCACGGCGGAAGGTCGCAGCATCAAGAACCTGACAGTGGTGGATGACGCAACCCATGAGGCTGTGGCGATCGTGCCAGAGCGGGCATTGGGTGGGAACCAGCTAGTGCGCATTCTGGAGCAACTGCGCAGCACACGAGGACTGCCCAAAGCAATCAGGACGGATAACGGCAAAGAGTTCTGCAGCCGGGCCATGTTGACCTGGGCTCACGCGCGGGGAGTTCAGCTATTCCTGATCGAACCGGGCAAGCCCAACCAAAACGCTTACATCGAATCCTTCAACGGACGATTCCGAGATGAATGTTTAAACGAGCACTGGTTCACCAGTTTGCAGCATGCCCGCGTAGTCGTGGAAGCCTGGAGAAAGGAATACAACGAGGAAAGACCGAAGAGATCACTGGGTGGCCTGACACCGGCAGCCTATGCAAAAACACTGATTCAGAAAACAGTTAAATTAATACCGGACTCCAAAGCCCAGTGCTACTGAAACTGGGGGGACGTCGGCACCGCTGGTGTCACCCGCCACGCGGGTGCTGATACTGGGCAGCTTCCCCGGCGTGCGCTCGCTGCAGGCGCAAGAGTATTGCGGCCACCCGCAAAACCAGTTCTGGAAGATACTGCAAGCCATTTCTTGATTTCTAGTTCGAATCGCGACATTGGTTGCGCAGCTCCGAGAGTACC
>NZ_JBMLSK010000136.1:0-1521 GCF_049240545.1 Roseateles sp.
CGCGCTTGCCACGTCGGTATGCGTCGGCGATAGTGCGTGCGTGATGTTTCGAAGCATGAGCCTGCCATGACTGAGAGCGCCGACGACTTGTTCAAGGGCCAGGACCTGCCCAGTGGCCCGCCGGCGGCGGCCGTTGCGATGCCGGCGGCCGTGCCTGCGGTGGCTGCCGCCCGTGTGCTGCGGCCCGAGCGGCGGCAGATTCAGATGCGCGCCAGCGACCTGGAATCGTTGCTGCAGCCGGGCCACCGGGCGCGGCTGGTGTGGTGCTGGGTCGAGCGGCAAGACCTGTCGACGATGTACGCCGGCATCAAGGCCGTCCAAGGCGGGGTCGGGCGAGCCGCCATTGCCCCCGAGATCCTGCTGGCGCTGTGGCTGTACGCCACGCTGGAGGGTGTGGGCAGCGCCCGGCAGCTCGCGCGGATGACCGACAGTCACGACGCCTACCGCTGGCTGTGCGGGGGCGTGCAAGTCAACCACCACAGCCTGTCGGACTTTCGGGTCGAGCATGGCCAAGCGCTGGATGAGCTGCTCAGCGTCAGCGTGGCCAGCCTGATGGCCGCCGGGGCGGTCAAGCTCAAGCAGGTCGCGCACGACGGCATCCGGGTGCGGGCCAGCGCCGGGGCCGGCTCGTTTCGTCGGCAGGACAAGCTCGAAGGGTCTCTGGAGCAGGCGCGGGCGCGGGTGGCGCAGCTGAAAGACCAGATGCAAAGCGACGGTGCCGCCGGCAGCCGGCGCGGCCAGGCGGCGCAACGGCGCGCAGCACAGGAGCGCCAAGCGCGTCTGGAGCAAGCCTTGCGGCGGCTGCCCGAAGTGCAAGCCATCAAGGAGCGGCAAGGCAAAGCGGCGCAGCCAGCGCGCGTGTCCACCACCGATGCCGAAGCCACGGTGATGAAGATGGGCGATGGCGGGTTTCGTCCCGCCTACAACCCGCAGCTGGCCACCGATGCGGACAGTCTGGTCATCGTCGGGGTCGATGTGGCCACGGTCGGCTCCGACCAGGGGCAGATGGTGCCGATGTTGGAGCAGGTCACCGAGCGCTGCGGCCAGGCGCCTGCGGCGTGGCTGGTCGATGGTGGCTTCACCAGTCACGAGCAGATCGAGCAGGCCGCACGGAGCACCGAAGTCTATGGGCCGGTGCCGCAGCCCAAGACCACGGGCGTCGATCCGCACCAGCCCAAGGCCGGCGACAGCGAGGCGGTGGCGCAGTGGCGGGTGCGCATGGGCACCGACGAGGCCAAGGCGATCTACAGGCGGCGTGCCGCCACAGCCGAGTGCGTCAATGCGCAGGCGCGCAACCGGGGCTTGCAGCAGTTCCTGGTGCGCGGAGTCAAGAAGGTCACCTGCGTGATGTTGCTCTTTGCGCTGGCGCACAACCTGATGCGCATGGTGGCCCTCACCCCTGAATTGCTCGCCCACGGGACAGGTGCGTCCGCAGCGACCGCGATGGCCGGATGAACGGTCCAGAAGGCAAGAAAAGCGAGCGAAACGAGCAAAACAGGCGACTTTCTCCTTGCACACGCC
>NZ_JBMLSK010000137.1:0-25549 GCF_049240545.1 Roseateles sp.
TGGATCTCGCGCAGCGTGGCCAGGCCGCAGGCGGTGGCCACCGGGTTGCCGCTCAAGGTGCCAGCTTGGTAGACGCCGCCCAGCGGGGCCAGATGCTTCATGATCTCGCGGCTGGCGCCGAAGGCGGCCAGCGGCATGCCGCCGCCGATCACCTTGCCGAAGACGCTGATATCGGGCTTGAAGCCGGGGATCAGGCTGGCGTAATGGCCTTGCGCGCTGTGCAGGCCGACGCGGAAGCCGGTCATCACCTCGTCCAGCACCAGCAGGGCGCCGTGCTCGGTGCAAAGCTCGCGCAGGCGCTTCATATAAGCCGTCTGCGTGCGCACGAAGTTCATATTGCCGGCGATCGGCTCGATGATGACGCAGGCCAGCTCCTTGCCGTGCAAGGCAAAGGCTTCTTCCAGCTGGGCCAGATGGTTGAACTCCAGCACCAGGGTGTGCTGCGCCACTTCGGCCGGCACGCCGGCGCTGGTCGGGTGGCCGAAGGTGGCAAGACCTGACCCTGCCTTGACCAGCAAGGCGTCGGTGTGACCGTGGTAGCAGCCTTCGAACTTGATGAACTTGCTGCGGCCGGTGGCGCCGCGCGCCAGGCGGATGGCGCTCATGGTGGCCTCGGTGCCGGAAGACACCAGGCGCACCTGTTCCATGCTGGGCACCAGCTTCAAGATCTCTTCGGCCAGCTCGATTTCACGCTCGGTCGGTGCGCCGAAGGAGAAGCCTTCTTGGGCGGCCTTGGTGACGGCTTCCAGCACGGCGGGATGGCCGTGGCCCAGAATCATCGGGCCCCAGGAGCCGATGTAGTCGATATAGCGCTGGCCATCAGCGTCATAGATATAGGCACCGTCGCCGCGTTTGATGAAGCGGGGCGTGCCGCCGACCGCACGGAAGGCGCGCACCGGGGAGTTGACGCCGCCAGGGATGACTTTTTGGGCGCGTTCGAACAGGACTTGGTTTTGAGACATTGACATGAACAGGTTGAATTAATGCATGCGACGAGGCGGGCGCGTCGGCGCCGTGTCTTCGACGCTGAGGCTGGGGGCTTCGGGGGCCGCACCGGGCATGGCTTCGATTTCGTCGCCCTCTTCAGGCGGCAAGGCCCAGAAGAAGCGGTCGGGGATGGCATTGCCCATGCCGGGGCGAAAGCCCGCGTCCAGCGCTTGGTCTAGGAAGGACAGGGCTTCTCCCACGGCCGAGTGAATCTCCGCGCCCACCGAGAGCAGGGCGGCCAGGGAGGCCGACAAGGTGTCGCCCGCGCCAATGAAGTTGACCTCAAAGCGCTCGAATTTCTCGCCGGTGATGGGGCCTTGCGGATTGGCCAGCACATTGTCGACAAACTGATTGGCCAGGCCGATGCCGGTCACCAGCACATGCGCGGCGCCATGTTGGCCGGCGGCCACGGCCAGTTCGCGCGGCGAGGCCGGGCGGTCGGCGTCCCAGTCGGGCAGAAGGAAGTCGGTCAAGGTCTTGTGATTGCCCACCAGCACATGGGTTTGCGGCAGCACCAACTCGCGGAAGGCATCCAGATAGCTTTGCTGCTGCTCTTCATCCAGCCAAGACACATTCGGCAAATAGGCCACCAGCGGCACATCGGGGTAGTCGCTCAACACCTCGGCCACGGCGCTGACGCCCTCGGGGCTTCCGAGAAAGCCGACCTTCCAGGCGGTGACCGGCACATCTTCCAGAATCAAGCGCGCTTGCTCGGCAATGGTGTCGGCGTCCAGTGTGTGGTGCTCAAAGGCTTCGGCGGTATCGCGCATGATGATGGCGGTGACCACCGGCAGGCAATGTGCGCCCATGGCGGCAATGGTGGCCACATCGCCAGCCAGGCCGCTGGCGCCGCTGGCCTCGCTGGCGTTGAAGCTCATCACGCAAGCTGGTGCCTGCGCCTCCTCCTGGCCTTCGGGCAGCAGGGTCGGGTCAGCAGCGGCTGCTGTGGGGGCGGTTGTTTTGCTCATAGGGTTGCGGCGCGATCGGTCGGGTTCTGCAGTAAAGATTAGCTGCTGCAATGACTGCAATGATGACTGCAATGGGCTGGCCGCAGGCGGCAAGACCGCACCGGATCCGAGGGCGGGAGAAAGGTGCAAAACGTGCAAAGCGAACGGATTCGCTGTTGCGTCCTTGCCGATTCACCCGCCACGGCGGACTTGCCGGCGTGGCTACAATCTTTGCATTGTAGTGAGCAAAAAGAACCCCATCGTGAGCAACCCAAGTACCTGGATGTGCCTGATTTGTGGCTGGATTTACGACGAGGCCGCGGGGGATCCGGAGCACGGAATTCCGCCCGGCACGCCCTGGGCCGCTGTTGATATGAACTGGACTTGCCCCGAATGCGGCGCCCGCAAGGACGACTTCGAGATGGTTGCAATTTGATGCGATCTCAGGGCTTGTTTGGCTGATCAAGCGGTCGCCTGACGGGCATACTGCGGCAGCCGAGGCGCTTGAGTGCCTCGTTGGCTTTGAGGAGAGACAAGCTTGGACATGCAAGTTCCTGAAGGCAGTCGCGCCTATGCCGCCAAGGTGTTGGTCATTGACGACAGCAACACGATTCGCCGCAGTGCCGAGATCTTTCTGAAGCAAGGCGGGCATGAGGTCGTGCTGGCCGAAGACGGCTTTGACGCGCTGGCCAAGCTGAGCGAGTACCAGCCCGACTTGGTGTTTTGTGACATCTTGATGCCGCGCCTGGACGGTTATCAGACCTGCGCCATCATCAAGCGCAACCCCTTGTTCGCCGGCGTGCCGGTGGTGATGCTGTCCAGCAAGGACGGCTTGTTCGACAAGGCGCGCGGCCGCATGGTCGGCTCTCAAGACTATTTGACCAAGCCCTTCACCAAAGACCAATTGCTGCAAACGGTGCAGATGCACCGGCGCGAGGCCTGATGCGCGCCGCCGGGGGCTTTGCGCCCATCCCCTGTTTTCTGTTTGCCGACTGTTTTGCCGCTGCAGCCCGTGAGCTTGCCTGAGGAATCGCGATGCCTATTCACAAAATCCTGCTGGTTGATGATTCCAAGACCGAGTTGCATGTGCTGAGCGATCTCTTGATCAAGCGCGGCTACTCGGTGCGTACCGCCGAGAACGGCGAAGAGGCCATGAAACGACTGGCCGAAGAAACGCCCGACCTGATCTTGATGGACGTGGTGATGCCGGGCCAAAACGGCTTCCAGCTGACGCGCACCATCACACGCGACGAACGCTTTGCCGCCGTGCCGGTGATCATGTGCACCAGCAAGAACCAAGAGACCGACAAGGTCTGGGGCATGCGTCAGGGCGCGCGCGACTATGTGGTGAAGCCGGTCAAGGCCGAGGAACTGCTGGCCAAGATCAAGGCCTTGGGCTGAGCCCGGCAAGCCCGAAGACCTGCGCTATGAGCAAAAGCCACGCACTTCGAGAACTTCAGCAGCGTCTGGCGCAGCGCATGCAGGCCGCGCGTGATCAGCAGACTCAATTGGCCAATTGGCTGGCCGTTGAATGTGCCGGTTATGGCCTGCTTTTGTCCTTGAAAGAGGCGGCCGAAATCTTCACGCCGGTGGCGATCAAGCCCGTGCCTTACTCGCAGCCCTGGTTGGCCGGTGTGGCCAATTTGCGCGGCGGCTTGTTCACGGTGATTGATCTGGCTGTTTTCTTGGGCTTGCGCGACGGCAATGCCCGACAAGATGCGCGCCTAGACCCTGGGCAGGCGCGTCTGGTGGCCTTCAATCCCGACCTGAATATCAATTGCGCCTTGTTGGTGGACCGTTTGGTGGGCTTGCGGGCCGATGAACAGCTGCAACTTGAACCACCTCAGCCGGCCGAGTTGCTGCCGGGGGCGCGGCCTCGTTTTGCCGGGGCGCGTATGCGCGATGCCGACGGTCGATCGTGGCAACAACTGCATTTGGATGCCCTTTCAAAGCATGAACAGTTCTTGCAGGTTGTGGTTTGATCCGGAGTTAGCAAGAACAAGTCCGGCTTGTGCCGGCACACATACGACTTCACGAGGGTGAGATGAGCTTCCTGGACAAGATCAAGAACCTGGGCAAGACCGATTCCGAAACAGCTCGTGAGGCGCTGCAGCCGCCAAGCGCGGCCAGTGAGCAGTTGCCCCTTTCAACCCAGGGTCAAGCCTTGCCTAGCAGCCGGCCCGGCGAAGCGTCGATTATTTCGGAAGCCTTGCCGACCGAGGTGGCGAGCACCGAGTTCGGTGAAACCACGGCGACCTTTGCGACCACCACCTCCACCGTGTCAGAACCCCGTCCTGCCCCCGTGGTGAACAAGGCCAATGCGGCGCGTCGGCAAGCCCTGTTGACCGCCCTGGTGGCCTTGGGCCTGATCGGTACGGCCGCGACGGTGAGCCTGAGTTTGTTGGGGGGATCTCGCAACGCGGCCCAGGTGCGCGCCACCGGCCAAGCCTTGATGCAGTCGCAGCGCATGGCGAAGTCGGTGTCGTCCGCCCTGGTGGGTAATGCGAACGCGTTTGCCGAACTGCGCGAGAGCGTGGGCGCCCTGTCTTCGGTGGTCACGAGCCTGCGAACCGGCGAGGGTGAGTTGGTGATCGCGCCGGCCGCGGTTCAGCCCAGTCTGGAGGCTGTCTTGCCGCTGGTGCAAAGGGCCGAGGCCAATGGCAAGCTGGTGCAGTCGCAAGAGAAAGTGCTGACCGAGGTGGGTCTGGCCTTGCGAGCCATCAACCGGCAGTCGTCTGATTTGCTGGAGAGTGCCGATTCAGTCGCCGCTGAGGCCTTGCAGCAGGGGGCGTCGGCAGCAGAGATCTCCGCCGCTGGCCAGTTGGTGATGTTGACCCAGCGCATCGGCAAGAGTGCCAATGAGTTCTTGACTCAGGAAGGGGTGAGCCCCGAGGCGGTGTTCTTGTTGGGTAAAGACCTCAACTCCTTCAAGCTCATTACCGAGGCGCTGCTGAACGGCAGCTCTGAGCTGAAGCTCAATGCCGCCAAGGATGCGCAGATGCGGGCGCGTTTGGCGACGCTGTTGAAGCAGTACGAGCAGACGCGTACCCAAGCCAGTTCGATCTTGGGCAATTTGCAGGGGCTGGTGTCGGCGCGTGAAGCCCAGACCAGCATCCTGGCCGACAGCGAGGCCTTGCGTAAGGGCCTGGAGCAAGTGGCGCTGGAATTGGAGAAGGCCGGTGGCGTCAGCGTCTGGTTGATCGCGCTGATGCTGGCTTCGCTGACCTCCTTGGTGGTCGGTGCCTTGGGCTTCTTGCGATTTTATGTGTCTGATCAAGCCCAGCGTGCCCAAATGGCCGAAGCGCAGAAGGCGGAGGCGGAGGCCCAGGAGCGCGAAGCCAAGCGCGTCAATGACGCCAATCAGGCCGCGATTTTGCGATTGATGAATGAGTTGCAGTCGGTCGCCGAGGGCGACTTGACTCAGCAAGCCACCGTGACCGAGGACATCACCGGCGCGATTGCGGACTCGGTCAATTACACGGTGGAAGAGCTGCGCAGCCTGGTCAGCCAGGTGCAGAGTACGGCGGCCCGGGTGACCGATACCACCGGTCAGGTCGATCAGACCTCCACCGATCTGCTGGCGGCCTCCAAAGAGCAGCTGCACGAGATTCGATCGACGGGTGAGGCCGTGCTGCAAATGGCGGGGCGCATCAACGAGGTGTCCAGCCAAGCCCAGGCCACCGCTTCGGTGGCGCGACAGTCGCGCCAAGCGGCCGAGTCCGGCTTGCAGGCCATGCAGAACAATATCAGCGGCATGAATTCGATTCGTGAGCACATCCAGGAGACCTCCAAGCGCATCAAGCGCCTGGGTGAGTCCTCGCAGGAGATTGGCGAGATCACCGAACTGATCTCCGACATTACCGAGCAGACCAATGTGCTGGCGCTGAATGCCGCCATTCAAGCGGCATCGGCCGGCGAAGCCGGACGGGGCTTCTCGGTGGTGGCCGAGGAAGTGCAGCGCCTGGCGGAACGCTCGGGCGATGCGACGCGGCGAATTGCGGCGCTGGTCAAGACGATTCAGACCGACACCCATGATGCGGTGGCCGCCATGGAACGCTCCACTTTGGGTGTGGTTCAAGGGACGCGCTTGTCGGATGCGGCCGGCCGGGCGCTGGAAGAGATCGACTCGGTGTCGCGTCGTCTTGATGAATTGATTGCGCAGATTTCCGTTCAGGCACTCAGCGAGGCTCGCTCAGCCAACGAGGTGGCCTCCAATATTCAGCATATTTTTGCGGTGACCGAGCAGACCAGTGAGGGGACGCGATCGACCGCTCAGATGGTGCATGAGTTGTCGCGTTCGGCCGATGCCTTGAAGGCCTCGGTGGCGCGTTTCAAGGTCAATTGAGGCGAGGGGCCCGGCATGGATTTCTCGCCTGAATCAGAGTTCCCGCCCGATCTCAGTCCGTTGGCCTGGGTGCAGGAGGAGTTGCGCCGCTCTTTGGAGTCGGTGCACAAATCAATGCGTCGACTGCTTCGTGATGGCGATGTGCGCAGCACGCTGTCGGCATCGTTGGGCGGCGAGAGCGCACTCAACCCTTCGATGCAGGCCGCTGCGGCCCAGTTGCATCAGGTCGCGGGTGTCTTGTCGCTGGTGGGTTTGCCTGCGGGCGCCAAGGTGCTGGCGGCGGCCGAGCAGGCCGTGGCCCATCTGGCGCTGAATCCGCAAGAAATCGATTTGAAGCGGGTCGAAACCATTGAGCGAGCGGACTTCGCCCTGCTGTCCTTGATTGCGCGCATGTTGGCCGGTAACAAGAGCTCGACCTTGAGCCTTTTCCCCAGCTATCGCGAACTGCAAACCCTCAATGGGGCGGAGCGGATTCATCCGGCAGACCTGTGGGAGTTGGCTTGGTCTTGGCGGGCGATTGCGCCCGATGCGCAGGCCAAAGCCGTGGCGCATGAGTCGGTGCGTCCGCCGTTTGAGGCCACCTTGCTGAAAGCTATGCGCGAGCCCAGCGCGGCCCATGCGCGTAGCCTGAGCGATTTGTGTGCCTCCTTGGCCGCCGGACTGGCCGAGCCGAACGGCCGCACGCTGTGGCAGCTGGCCAGTGCCATGTTCGAGGCGCAGGCCTTGGGTTTGTTGACGGTCGATGCTTTCGTCAAGCGACTGGGCTCGCGGCTGCTGTCGCAGCTGCGAGTGGTGGCGCAGGGCGATGCCGGCATCAACGAGCGTTTGGCGCATGACCTGCTGTTTTTCTGCGCGCAAAGCCGTGCGCCGGCGCCCGGTCAAGCGGCATTGCGCTTGCAGGCCGCCTTGGCGGCTTATGGTCTTGCCGAAGCCGGTGCCGTGGAGCCGGGGGATTATGAGGATGAAACCCTGGGCCGAATCGACCCGGCTTGGGTGACGCAGGCGCGCCGCCGTGTCAGTTCAGCCAAGGAGTCATGGAGCAGCGCCGCCGAGGGCGATAGTGCGCGGACCGGCGCATTGAATGAACAGTTTGCGGCCTTGGCGGAATCGCTGCAGAAGCTCTTTCCCTCGGGCGAAGTCTTGGCCGAGGCCTTGCAGCGGGCGGTGGTCGCCACGCTGCGCTCCGGTGCGGCGCCCGCGCCGGCCTTGGCGATGGAGGTGGCCACCGGCTTGCTGTACGTCGATGCGGCCTTGGATGACGCGGCCTTCGACCAACCCGAGCAAGCGGAGCGGGTGCGCCGACTCGCCGGCCGCATCGAAGCGGTCCAACATGGCGAGGCGCCCGAGCCACTCGAAGCCTGGATGGAAGACTTGTACCGCCGCGTTTCCGACCGGCAAACGCTGGGCAGCGTGGTGCAAGAGTTGCGCAGCAATTTGTCTGAGATTGAGCGTCAGGCCGACGAGTATTTCCGCGATCCCGGCCAGCGCGAACGCTTGATCCCGGTGCCGGCGCAGCTGTCGGCCATGCGTGGTGTGTTGACCGTTTTGGGTTTGGACCAAGCGGCGCAGGCGTGCCTGTACATGCGCGATGAAGTCGATGAGTTGGCCAATACCGAGGTGGACATGGCGCGCGGCAGCGCACGTGAGCTCTTCGACCGCTTGGCCAACAACCTCGGCGCTCTGGGTTTCTTGATCGACATGTTGAGCGTTCAGCCGCAGTTGGCCAAGCGCATGTTTGTCTTTGACGAGGCCAGTGGCCGGCTCAACCCGGTGATGGGCCGCCGTCGCGATGCGACGCAGTTGCCGCCGCTGGATGCCAGCGTGGTGGCGGCGCACACGCCTCCACCGGGGATGCCGGCCGGCTTGGCCGAGCCGCCGCAGCTCTTGCAGCCCCTGCATGAATTGGAGTTGCCGGTCTTGGACTTCGCCGCACCGGTGGCGGCTACCGCGCCGGCCCCGGTCCTTGACGCCGAGCTTCCCGATCTGAACCTAGACTTGCAGGACGCAAGCCCCGCCGAGTTGCCTGCTGCCGAGCCGGCAGCATCGCCGGCCCCTGCGGTCGTCGAAGCGACCCCCGTGGCCGAACTCGCTGCCGCGCGACCCTCCTTGGTCCCGCAAATGGCTGCGGCCACCGACCCGGAGATGCAGGAGATCTTCCTGGAAGAGGCCGGCGAGGTCTTGACCACTGCCGATCGAGCCTTGGCCGCCTTGCGTGTGAATGGTCAAGACAAGGAACAGATGACGGTGCTGCGCCGTGCCTTTCACACCCTCAAGGGCAGTGCGCGCATGGTCGGCTTCGACGCCTTTGGCGAGGGCGCTTGGGCCTGTGAGCAGTTGTACAACACGCGCCTGGGCGATGCCGCGCCTCAGATGGATGAGGCCTTGCTCGGTTTTACTTCCGAAGCGCTGATCTATCTTCACGATTGGTGCGAGCAGATTGCCGGACGCCAGCCCGGTGTCCATGTCCCCGATCCCTTGCGCCGCAGTGCCGATGCCTTGCGCTTGGCGGGTGAGTCCCTGCCAATCGAATGGCCGGCCACGACCTTGGAGTCAATGCCGACCGTCTTTGCCGGCGAGCTGAATGAGTCGGAGTCACAAGTGCAGGCGCTGGAGATGCTGCATTTGGAGGACATGGCGGTCGAGCCGGTGATCCAGACCCTGCCCATGCCCCTGGAGCCAAGCCAGCCGCCTGAAGCGTCGCAAAGCCCGCAGTCGCCGGATGGGCTGGAGGATCTGGGCTTTGACTTTGATCTGCCTTTGCTGCCCGCCGAAACGGTGACCGCAGCGAGCCCCGCCTTTGAGCTGCCGGAGTTCGAGCTTCGCCTGGATCTGGGTGAGGCGGTTGAGGACCTTGAAACGGCCCCCTTGGCCGAGATTGAAGTTGAGACAGAGTCAGCAGCTGCTCAAGGCGGCGACCTTGAGGCGGCGCTGGAGTTGCCGCTGCCGACTGAAACTGTCTTGCCCGAGGAGGAGGCCTCCGTCGCTGAGGACACGCCTCAGCCTTCCGCCACCATCATCGAGCTGCACCGGCCCAAGCCGAGCGCTGAACCGATACCTGAAGCCCTCGTCACCGAGTCCTTTGAAGAGCCGGTGCTGGAAGAAAGCCTGGACGAGCAGTTCAAGATGATCGGCACCTTGCCGGTGAAGTTGGAGCTGTTCAATATCTTCCTCAACGAGGCCGATGAGCTGTCGCGCCGCTTGGCCACGCAGCTGGCAGAGTGGGCGCTCGAGCTGAATCGGCCGGTGCCGGCCAGTTGCGAGGCCCTGGCCCACGCTTTGGCGGGCAGTGCCGCCGCCGTGCGTTTTGACGATTTGGCGGCCTTGAACCGAGCGCTGGAGCATGCCTTGGGCCGCGCGCAACGTGCCGGCCGTTACAGCGAGGCCGATGCCCAGTTGTTTGTGCTGGCAGCTGACGAGGTGCGGCATCTGCTGCATCAGTTCGCCGCAGGCTTCTTGAAGCCGCTCAACCCCATCACCCTGGCTCAGTTGCAGGCCTACGAGCCGGACTTGTCGCCCAGCAGCCAGTTTGGTGCTTTGGATGAGGGCTTGCCGGCTTTGGGTCTGCAAGACGATTTCGAGGATTCCCGATCGCTGGGCCTGATCGAAAACGGGGCTGAATTCTTGGCCGCAGGTTTGGCGGCGCCCAAGCCCGAGGAGGCGGCGCTCCCGTCCGCCGATGCCGATGAGGTCGAGCCGGGCTTGCCCGACGATATCGACCCCGCGCTCTTGCCCATCTTTGAAGAAGAGGCGCGAGATCTCTTGCGTGACCTGCATGCGGGTTTGCGGGCGTGGCAGAGCCACCCGAGTCAGACGCAGCAAGCGGATGCCTGCATGCGTGCGCTGCACACCTTCAAGGGCGGCGCGCGCTTGACCGGGGCCATGCGTTTGGGTGAGCAAGCGCATGCACTGGAATCGGCGATTGAGAAGGCCATGGCCGCGGCGCCCGCCGCAGCCGATGTGCAAGCTTTGCAGGCCGGCGCCGATGCCTTGGAGCTCGGCTTGGACCGATTGTTGCAAGGGCTGTTTGAGCCACCGCCGGCTCAAGTGCCGCCTGCTGCGCCGGTGTTTGCCGAGGCCGTTTCGACCGAGCTGCCTGAATCATCGGCAGCGCTGCTGGCAGGCGAGGTTGCCGCTGTGCCCGAGGCGGCTGAGTTGCAGACGCCAGCGCCTCAGCAAGCCGATGAAGTCGATGAAGGCTTGCAAGTGGCGACGCCGTCAGCGCAGCTGGAGCCGCTGGAGGTCGATTCGGCGCTGGGCCTCGCGGATCTGGACCTGACGGTCGAGCCGCCGGCCTCCCAGGAAGTCCAGATCGATTGGTCCCGCTTCGTAGAGTCGGGGCCGGATGTCCAAGCTGACACCTCGGCCACCGGCCTGCAAGCGCAGGTACGTGTGCGTGCCAGTTTGCTGGAGCGCATGGCTGCGCAAGCCGGAGAGGTCAGCATTCGGCGTTCTCGGCTGGAGTCCGAGCTGGCGCAGATGAAGGCGTCGCTGCTGGACCTGGACGACAACTTGGACCGCTTGCGCGCTCAGTTGCGCGAGCTGGAACTGCAGGCCGAGGCCCAGATGGGCGCCCAGCAAGAGCAGCAGTTCAAGGCGAATCAGGCGCGCTCGGCCGATTTCGACCCCTTGGAATTTGACCGCTACACCCGTTTTCAGGAACTGACGCGGATGTTGGCCGAGTCGGTGGGCGACGTGGCCACGGTGCAGCGCAGCCTGCAACGCAATGTGCAGCTGGGTGAAGATGAGTTGGCGGCTCAGTCGCGCTTGACGCGCGAGTTGCAGGACGATCTGCTGCGCACCCGCATGGTCGAGTTTGAAAGCCTGGCCGAACGGCTGCACCGGGTCGTGCGCCAAGCCGCGCGCGATGCCGGTCGGCAGGCCAAGTTGGAGATCGTCGGCAGCCAGACCGAGTTGGATCGCAGCGTGCTGGAACGCATGTCGGGTGCTTTCGAGCATTTGCTGCGCAATAGCGTGAGCCACGGCATTGAAGCGCCCGAGCAACGCCTGGCGGTCGGCAAGGATGCGGTCGGCGTGGTGCGTCTGCAAGTTCGCCAAGAAGGCAATGAGGTGCTGCTGGACTTCAGCGACGACGGGGCGGGCCTGAACCTGGCGCGCATTCGCGAGCGGGGGCTGCAACTCGGTCTGATTAAGCCCGAGGTGGAGGCGCTCACGCCGATCAGCGATATCGCCTTGATGCAGCTGATCTTCACCCCCGGCTTCTCCACGGCGACCCAAATCACCGAGTTGTCGGGGCGCGGGGTTGGCATGGATGTGGTGCGTGCCGAGGTCAGCACCTTGGGCGGCTCGATCGAGACCAGCTCCACCGCCGGGCAGGGGACATGCTTTGCCTTGCGTTTGCCTTTGACCACGGCGCTGACTCAGATTGTCTTGTTGCGCTGCGGCGAGCAGTCGGTTGCGGTGCCGGCGAGCCTGATGGATTCGGTGCAACGGGTCCCGCAAGATCAGGTGGATGCCGCCTATGCCCAGGGTCACCTGGACTACGCGGGTGAGTCCTTGCCTTTTTACTGGCTGGGCGGGCTGCTTGGTCAAGCAGGACGGGGTCACAGCCATGGCAAGCATGCCTCGGTCGTTTTGGTGCGGACCGCGCATCAACGCATGGCCTTGCACGTCGATGAGGTCTTGGGCAATCAAGAAGTGGTGGTGAAAAACCTCGGCCCTCAGCTGAGTCGGGTGCCCGGTCTTGCCGGCATCAGTTTGTTGGCTTCCGGCGAAGTGGCCTTGATCTACAACCCCGCGGCCTTGGCCAGTTGGTACGGTGCGGCCGCACAGCAGCAGTTGCGTGAGTTGGCGCAGCCCCAGGGGCAGTCCGAAGCGCAGGCCCCCGTGCTCGAGGCCGAAGACGTGCTGGCGCCGCTGGTGCTGGTGGTCGATGACTCCTTGACGGTGCGCCGGGTCACCCAGCGCCTGCTGGAGCGTGAGGGCTACCGGGTTCAATTGGCCAAAGATGGCTTGGATGCGATGGAGCAACTCGCGCGCGAAGACTTGCCGGATCTGGTCTTGTCTGACATTGAGATGCCGCGCATGGACGGCTTTGATCTGGTGCGAAACATGCGTGCAGATGCCCGATTAGCGGGCTTGCCGGTGATCATGATCACCTCGCGTATTGCGCAAAAGCATCGGGATTACGCCGAACAGCTAGGGGTCAACCATTACTTGGGCAAGCCCTATGACGAAGAAAAGCTTTTGTCATTGATTGCTGGATACACTTCGTCACCATTTGCCGAAGCAGTCACGCGGCAGTGATCGAGGTGATGGGGCGTTGGGGCTTCTGGTCACCGTCAGAAGCTTGCCAACAAAATGATCAGACCTCCGACAAGGAGGCGGTCCTCAGCAATGTCCGAAGTCGTTGATCATCTTGCCGAATTGACTGGTTTCCGCGACCGGGACGTGATGGACGTCACCCTGGTGTCGGCGCTGCGTGATTTGTTGGAACCGGAATCGGTGGCCATCTTCCGCTGTGTTGGTGAGGCCGGTCAGGAGCGTTGGTTGACCCGCGCTCGTTTGACCGCCGATGAGCCGGTGGCCACGGCCGACCCCTTGTGGGCCGATCCCGCTGGCTTGCCGCTGGCCCAGGATCATCCTCAGCGCCTGGATTGCATGCACAGTCGCACGGTCGTGCAGATGGAGTCAGACTCCAAGTTGATCAGCCTTTTCCCGATCGCCACCGACCGCGAGGTGGTGGGCGTGTTGGAGGTGGTCTCGTCCGAACGGCTGAAGAGCTCTTCTCAGCGCATGGTGACCAGCATCCTGAGGATTTATCACAACTTCCAGGGCCTGCTGGATTACAGCGAGCGCGACACGCTCACCGGACTCTTGAATCGCAAGACCTTCGAAGAGAGCTTCTTGAAGGCGGTCAGCGAACTGCCGGCGCGCGCGATCCTGTCCGAGACCGATGATGGAAGGCGTCACGAAGGCTGCAGCCCGCGTTACTTCTTGGGCGTGGTCGACATTGATCATTTCAAATCGGTCAATGACCGTTTTGGTCATTTGATCGGCGACGAGGTTTTGTTGCTCTTGTCGCGTTTGATGCGCAGCAGCTTCCGCTTCCACGACCTGCTCTACCGTTTCGGTGGGGAGGAATTTGTGGTGTTGATGCGCTGTGAAGATGAAGCGGATGCGGTGCAGGCCTTTGAGCGTCTGCGCCACAACACCGAGCATTACGCCTTCCCTCAGGTGGGGCGCATCACGGTCAGCATCGGCTTCACGCAGGTGCGTGCTGGGGACTCGCCGGCCGGTGCCTTCGAGCGTGCCGACAAAGCGGTCTACCACGCCAAAGACTCGGGCCGTAACCAAGTCCACAGCCATGCTGAACTGGTGTCGGCCGGCAAGATGACGGAGCAGGCACAACTCAGTGCCATGGAGCTCTTCTAGGCCAAGCGGCCGCTTGCTGCGGTCTTGTTCCCCTTGTCGGGCCCGGATGGCCTCCGAGCGCCGCTGCTTGCACCTCTTGGTCATCACCCCAGTTTTGCTGGCTGTTCCAGGGAGAGGCGGCGCCTGCTTCTGGCGCCGAGGCCCCGGCCGAGGCCTGGCGGGTCTGCGTATGATGGCTGCATGAATATTTTGATCCTCGGCGCCGGCCGTGTCGGCGCGAGTGTGGCCGAGAGCCTGGTTTCCGAAAAGAATGACATCACCGTCATCGACACGGACCCGGCCCGCTTGCGAGACCTGCAGGACCGAATGGACCTGCGCGGCGTCACCGGTAATGGCATTCAGCCCTCGGTGCTGGAGGCGGCCGGTGCGCGCGACGCCGACATGCTGATCGCCTGCGCGCCCAGTGACGAGACCAATCTGGTGGCCTGCAAGGTGGCTCATGCGGTCTTCGGCATTCCGACCCGCATCGCCCGCTTGCGTTCGCCTGAGTTTGAGCAAGAAAGTCCTTTGCTCGGCACCGAAGGCTTCGCGGTCGATGCGGTGATCTGCCCTGAAGAATCGGTGACCCGCACCATTCGCCAGTTGATTGAGTATCCGGAGGCTCTGCAGGTGCTGCAGTTTGCCGAGGGTGAGGTGAGCCTGATTGCGGTGCGGGCGGTGCAGGGTGCGCCGCTGGTACGGCACACCATGGCCGAGCTGCCCACCTTGGTGCCGCAATGCGAGATGCGCGTCGTGGCCCTGTACCGCAAGGATGGCGGGGGCAGCGAGCAGCGCCTCGCTTGCGAGGGCAGCACCCGCATCGAGGCTGGTGACGAGGTCTTTGTGTTGACCGCCACGGTGCATATTCGCCGCGTGCTGGACGGGCTGTCGCGCCGCAGTGCGCCGATCAAGCGGGTGATGATTGCCGGCGGCGGTCGGGTCGGCTTGCGTCTCGCACGTGAGATCCAGGGTGAATGTCGGCTCAAGCTGATCGACACCGATCTGGCCCGCTGCGAGTACCTGACGACCCAGCTCAACAGTGCTAGCCTGGTGCTGCACGGCGACGTCACGGATGAGGAGTTGCTGGAGCGCGAGCAAGTCGAGGAGACCGACCTCTTTTTGGCGCTGACCAGCGACGACGAGGACAACATCATGGCTTGCCTGCTGGCCAAGCGCATGGGCGCGCGGCGTGTGCTGGCCCTGATCAACCGGCGCGCTTACGCCGACCTGGTGCAGGGCACGACGATCGACATTGCGCTCTCGCCGGCGCAGGCGGTGATCGGCGAACTGCTGGCCTATGTGCGGCGCGGTGATGTGCAGGCGGTGCACAGTCTGCGCCGGGGAGCGGCCGAGGCGCTGGAGGCGGTGGCCCGGGGTGACCGCAAGACCTCCAAGGTGGTCGGGCGGCGCATCGAGGAAATCGCCTTGCCCAAGGGCGCGCAGATCGGCGCCATCGTGCGTACGATCAAGGATGCCCAGACCGACCGACGCGTCATCATTCCCCATCACGACACGGTGATTGAGCAAGACGACCATGTGATCGTGTTCGTGCCCCGCAAGCGCATGATGCGCGAGGTCGAGAAGCTCTTCCAGGTCGGCGCGACCTTCTTCTTTTGACGCTCGAGACATGACTTCTCCGCTTGCCGTACTGGCCCTGATCGGCCGCTTGTTGGTGATTTTTTCGCTCTTGATGCTGGTGCCGCTGGCCTTTGCCGCCGTGCAGCAAGATGCCGGCAGGCGGGCTTTCAGCATCTCGGCCGGGGTCACCTTGCTGGCCGGCTTGACGCTTTCGCTGCTGATGCGCCGCTTCCGTCGCGAGCTGCAGGCCCGCGATGGTTTCCTGCTGGTGGGGCTGACCTGGCTGATCCTGCCTGCTTTTGGCGCCTTGCCGCTGTGGCTGGCGGTGCCTGGACTTGACGTCACCGATGCTTACTTTGAGGCGGTCTCGGGCCTCACCGCGACGGGCGCAACGGCGCTGTCGGGGCTGGATGCGCTGCCCTTGAGTGTCAATGTCTGGCGCTGCTTCATGATGCTGACTGGTGGCCTGGGCATCATCGTGCTTGCGGTGGCTATTTTGCCGATGCTGGGCGTGGGCGGGGCTCAGCTCTTCAAGGCCGAGATGGCCGGACCGATGAAGGATCAGCAAAAGCTGACGCCCCGCATGTCAGACACGGCGCGCGGGCTCTGGGTGGTGTATTTCGTGTTCGCGCTGAGCTGCATGCTGGCCTATCGCTGGGGCGGCATGAGTTGGTCCGATGCCTTCATGCACATGTGCACCACCGTCTCACTCGGCGGCTTTTCATCGCATGACGCCGGCTTTGGCTACTGGAATTCAGCAACGCTGGAGATGGTGGCCATCGTCTTCATGCTGCTGGCCGGCATCAATTTCGCGCTCTATTTCATCGCGGTGCGTCAGCGCTCCTTGCGGGTCTTGTGGCAGGACATCGAGCTCAAGGCTTTCTATCTGGTGCTGCTGGTGGTGACCCTGCTGCTGACCGGATTTTTGCTGGCCCATGGGGTCGAGCACGACGGTCTGGCGGCACTGCGCAGCAGCGCCTTTCATGTGGTCTCGGTGGCCACCACCACCGGCTATGCGGCCACCGACTACGCGCAATGGCCGGTGTTCGCGCCGCTGCTGATGCTCTTGCTGGGCTGCTTTGCCACTTGCGCAGGCTCGACCGGCGGGGGCATCAAGATGGTCCGCATGTTGCTGTTGCTCAAGCAGTCGCAGCGCGAATTGGTGCGCATCATCCATCCGAACGCGGTCAACCCGGTGGTTTATGGAGGTCGGGTGGTCAGCCCGCGCGTGATGCAAAGCGTGATCGCCTTCATGATGCTTTACGGCGCCACCTTGGTCGTGCTCACCATGCTGCTGCTGTTCACCGGCCTGGATGTGGTGAGCGCCTTCACCGCGGTGCTGGCCTGTCTGAACAATATCGGCCCAGGCTTGGGTCTCGTTGGGCCGGCTCAGAACTTCGGCGTCTTGAGTCCTTTTCAGACTTGGGTTTGCACCTTCGCCATGCTCTTGGGCCGGCTGGAGCTGCTGAGCGTGCTGGTGTTGTTCACGCCGCAGTTCTGGCGCGGCTGAGCTGCAACTTGCGCGCCGACCGAGGCGTGCTTGCTATCCCGGGACTTGCCAGGCACAAGCGTCTTCCCATGCCAGCGCCATGGCTTGGGCATCGGAAGGGTGGCCACCTTTAGTGCAGGTCGTCTGCGCAGGGGTGAAACAGGTCATGCTTGGCCTGGTGCGGAATCAATAGGAAAATTTAATCAATCGATTGATTAATTTTCATATGATCGCGGCATGTCGAAGTCCAAAGCAACACCTGAAGAACTTAGTGGCCGGCGCGAGCGCCTCTTGCGTGAGGCGCGACGCATCTTCGCCGCTAAAGGGTTTGACAAGGCCAGCACCCGTGAAATTGCCCTGGCGGCCGAGGCCAATATCGCCTTGATCGCCTACTACTTTGGCGACAAGCGCGGCCTCTACCGCGAAGTCCTGGTGCAGCCGATTGCCCAGGTGATGAGCGGTATGCCCGATTCCGATGCGGCCTTGCCCCTGCGGACCTGGCTGGAGAGTTTTTACGCCGCATTCTTGCGCCCACTCTTTGATGCCGACTCCGGCTTGGCCGACAGCACCCGGATCTTCTGCCGCGAGATGATCTCCCCAAGCCCCGACTGGGCTGGCATCTGTGCGGAGCACATTGCCCCGCAGCACTTCGCCTTGGTGCTCATGTTGGGTGAGCGTTGCGGTGTTGCCGAGGAAGACGCCCGACAAGACGCCGAGCTGCATCAACTGGCTTTCGCCCTCATCGCTCTGGCGCATGACTATTGGTTGTCCTCCAACGATATGGAAGGATTGCTGCCCGGCGTGGTGCGGGGGGCGGGCGCTTATGAGCGCACCTTGAAGCGCTTGGTCACTTTTGGTCAAGCCATGATTGAAGCCGAACAAGCCCTGCGCAAGGGTTCAAGAAAATGATGTTGAAGACTGAACCCAAACTCCGCCTGCAGGGGCTGAAACACCCGCGATGGAGCGCCATGTCGCTGGCCCTGACTCTGGCCTTGGTCAGCGCCGGCTGCGCCGTCAGCCCGCCACCGCAGCAGCGCCTGCAGCAGGCCGAGCAGACGCCCGCGAGCTGGGCCGCACCGCTACCCCACGGCGGGCAGACTCAAGGCCTCCAGCAATGGTGGGCGCAGTTCGAGGACCCTTTGCTGGCCCAGTTGATCGAGCTGGCTCAGGCGCACAGCCCCGGCTTGCAGCAGGCGGTGGCGCGCATTGAGCAGGCGCGCTCGCTGGCGACTCAGTCGGGCAGCGCGATCTGGCCGGGCGTCAATTTGAATGCCACGACGCAGCGGCAGCAATTGGCCCTGCCCAAGGGCTCACCGACGCAAACGCTCAGCAATGCCAGCCTCGATGCGGGCTGGGAGGTCGATCTGTTTTCGCGGGTACGGCAGCAGCGCGATGCGGCCGAGGCGCGCGCCCAAGCCAGCCAGTTGGAGTGGCATGCAGCGCGAGTGAGCCTCGCGGCCGAGGTGGCGCAAAGCTATATCAATCTGCGTGCTTGCGAGCAGCTCCTGCAGATCAGCCAAGAAGATGCACAAGCCATGCGCAAGCTGGGCCGCTGGTCGGCCGACAAGCTGAAGGTGGGCCTGGAGGCGGCTGGGCCCGACGCCTTGCTGCAAGCCTCGGCGGCGGAAAGCGAAAGCCGCGTGCTGGCGCAGCAGGCCGAATGCGATGTGCAAATCAAGGGTCTGGTGGCGCTCAGCGGTGTGGCCGAGGCCGACTTGCGCGTACGTCTCGCTGCACGTCAGGCCCAACTGCCTAAGACGCAAGGGCTGCAGGTGCAATCCCTGCCAGCCCAGACCTTGGCGCAGCGGCCCGATTTAGCCGCACAGCAGCGCCAGGTGCTGGCTGCCTGGGCGGAGCGCGGTGCCGCCGAAGCGGCGCGTTATCCGCAGCTGCAACTCGGCGGGTCAATCTCTTTGTCGGCGCTGCAGTTGAGCGGCGGCCCTCGAGCTGAGGGCTCGGGTTGGAGTTTTGGCCCGTCTTTGTCCTTGCCGCTCTTCGACGCGGGTGCTCGTCGCGCGCAGGCCGACGCGGCCCAGGCTCGCTTTGACGAGGCCCTCGCGGGCTACCGAGGCGCAGTCTTGCAAGCCGTGCGTGAAGTGGAAGAAGGGCTGGTGCGTCTCGACTCGGCCGCGCAGCGTGAGCAGTTCGCCGAAGCCAGCGCCGCAGGCTATCGCAAGGCGGCTTTGGCCACTGCGGCCAGCTGGCGCGCCGGCCTCAGCAGCGCAGCCGAGCTGGAGCAGGCGCACCGTTTGACGCTGAACGCGCAGTCCGCCTTGGTGCAGGTGCAAGCCGCCCGCCTGGCCGCATGGGTCACTTTGTACAAGGCCAGCGGTGGCGGTTGGCAGCCTGAGTCTTCCGCTGGCCCCGCGGCCACAGCCGCAGCGGCAGGAACAAGCCTTCGCTGAATCCAAGGGCGGCGCCACCCCATCGCAGGCCAGCCCAATTCGTTTGTTGATGAATTATTTGAAAGTAGCCCCAGTCATGCCCAGCTCAACGCAAGAGAAAAACTCCGTGCGCGCCCTGAACGTGCTGACCCTGGCCCTGGTGCTTGCGCCATGGCTGTACGGTGTCTCCAATGCTGCCGATGCGCCAGCGAAAGCGCCCTCGGCTGCGACAGCCAGCGGCGCCACGCCCAGCAAGTCCAAGCCTGCCCTGACGGTCAATCTCATCAGTGCGCAAACCAGCGACTGGCAGCAAACCCTGAGCGCCAACGGCTCGGTGGCTGCTTGGCAAGAAACGGTGATCGGCGCCGAGACCGCCGGCCTGCGTCTGGCCGAGGTCTTGGTCAATGTGGGTGAGTCGGTCAAGCGCGGTCAGTTGTTGGCGCGCTTGTCCAGCGACACGGTGCAGGCCGAGCTGGCGCAAAGTCGAGCCGCGGCGGCCGAGGCGCGCGCCAATCTGGCGGCGGCGCAGGGCGATGCCGAGCGTGTGCGCCAGCTCAAGGCTAGCGGCAGCGACGCCTTGAGCGCCCAGCAATTGCAGCAGTACCTGACCCAGGAGCTGGCGGCTCAAGCCCGAATGGAAGCCGCCAATGCGCGGCTGAAAACCGATGAGCTGCGGCTGGCGCAGACGCGCATCACTGCGCCTGACGATGGCGTGATTTCGGCCCGACTGGCCACGCTGGGCGCGATGGCGCAACCGGGCGCAGAGTTGTTTCGGTTGATCCGCCAGAACCGGCTCGAGTGGCGCGCCGAAGTGCCGGCGGCAGAGCTGCTTCGTCTGCGCCCCGGTTTGGCGGTGCAGGTGCAGGGGCTGGACGGCAAACCGGTGGCCGGCAAGCTGCGCGTGCTGGCGCCCGGCGTGGACCCGCAAACCCGCATGGGCCTGGCCTTTGTGGATCTGCCTGCCGCTGCGGCGCTGCGGGCCGGCAGCTTTGCGCGCGGAGAGTTCCAGCTGGGCCAATCGGGCGCCATGAGCTTGCCGCAGAGCGCGGTGCAATTGCGCGATGGCTTTGCTTATGTGTTCCGGGTCGGCGCCGATGCGCGAGCTAACCAGGTCAAGGTCAGCCTGGGTCGCCGCCTGGGCGACCGGGTGGAGGTCACCGGCGGGCTGGACGCAAAGGCCCGTGTGGTGGCCAGCGGGGTTGGCTTCTTGAGCGATGGCGACTTGGTTCGCGTGGTCGAGCCTGCTGCTAGCAAGCAGGCAGTCAAGTAAGCGGACGAGCCAAACATCATGTTGAACGTTTCCTCCGCCTCGATCCGCAATCCGATCCCGGCCATTCTGCTCTTCATCATGCTGACGCTCGGCGGCTTGCTGGGTTTCCGCTGGATGAAGATTCAGAATTTCCCGGACATCGACCTGCCCACGGTCATCGTCAGCGCCAGCCTGCCCGGCGCCTCGCCCTCGCAGCTGGAGTCGCAAGTCGCCCGCAAGCTGGAGAACCAGTTCGCCACGCTGCAAGACGTCAAACACATCTACACCACGGTGCAAGACGGCGCCGCCACGGTGACGGTGGAGTTCCGCCTGGAGAAGGGTACCCAGCAGGCGGTGGACGATGTGCGCGACGCGGTCTCGCGCGTGCGCTCCGACCTGCCGGCCGATCTGCGCGACCCGGTGATCTCCAAGATGGAGCTTTCCGGCATGCCCATCCTGACCTATACCGTGGCGTCCAAGCGCAAGGACGGTGGGCTCGATGATGAGGGCCTGTCCTGGTTCGTCGATAACTATGTGGCCAAGCGCATGCTGTCGGTGCGCGGTGTGGGCGCCGTCGGCCGGGTCGGTGGCGTCAGCCGCGAGGTCAAGGTGGAGTTGGACCCCGCCCAGTTGCTGGCGCTGAATGCCACGGCGGCGGATGTCTCGCGTCAGTTGCGTCAGATCCAACAAGAGGCCTCGGGCGGGCGGGCCGAGATCGGTGGCGCCGAGCAGTCGGTGCGCACCTTGGCCACGGTGCAGACGGCCCAGGAATTGGCGGCCATGGATATCTCGCTCAGCGATGGCCGCCGTGTGCGTCTGGACCAGCTCGCCAAGGTGGAAGACGGCGAGGCCGAGCAGCGCTCCGCAGCGCGGCTCAATGGCAAGCCGGTGGTCGGGTTTGAAATCACTCGCACCCGCGGCGCTGGCGAGGTGGAGGTGGCGGCCGGTGTTCGCCTGGCCCTGGAAGAGCTGCGCGCCGCCCACCCGGAGATTGAATTTGCCGAGGCCTATAACTTTGTTGACCCGGTGCAGGAGAACTACGACGGTTCCATGATCTTGCTTTACGAGGGCGCATTCCTGGCGGTCGTGGTCGTCTGGCTGTTCTTGCGTGATTGGCGCGCGACCTTTGTGGCTGCGACCGCCTTGCCGCTGTCGGTCATCCCGGCTTTCGGTCTGATGTATCTGCTGGACTTCAGCATCAATACGGTGACGCTTTTGTCCTTGTCTCTGGTGGTGGGCATCTTGGTGGATGACGCCATCGTCGAAATCGAAAACATCATGCGCCATCTGGCCATGGGCAAGACGCCTTACCAGGCGGCGATGGAGGCGGCCGATGAGATTGGCCTGGCGGTGATCGCCACCACCTTCACCTTGATTGCTGTGTTTTTGCCAACCGCCTTCATGGGCGGCATTCCGGGCAAGTTCTTTGTGCAGTTTGGCTGGACGGCGGCGATTGCGGTGTTCGCCTCGCTGGTGGTGGCGCGCATGTTGACGCCGATGATGGCGGCCTACATCCTCAAGCCGCCGACCAAGGACCACACCGAGCCGCGCTGGCTGACGGTCTACACCGGCTGGGCCAAATGGTGTTTGCAGCATCGTCTGGCGACGCTGGGGCTGACCACGGTCTTTACCGTCGGCTCTTTCGGTTTGGTCAGCCTGCTGCCCACCGGCTTCATCCCGCCCGATGATCTGAGTCAGACCCAGGTGACGCTGACCCTGCCCCCCGGAAGCGGCTTTGCGCAGACCTCGGCGGTGGCGAAAGAGGCCGAAGCCATCGTTGGCGCCAACCCGCATGTCAAGCTGATCTACACCGCCATCGGCGGCGGCAATGCGGGGGGTGACCCCTTCGCCGTCAGCGGTGTGGCCGAGGTTCGCAAGGCCACCTTGACTCTGAACCTCACCCCCCGCAAGGAGCGCAAGGGTCTGAGCAAGCAGGACTTGGAAGGGCAGTTGCGCGAGGCGCTGGATGTGTTGCCCGGCGTGCGGGTCAAGGTGGGTTTTGGTGGCAGCAGTGAGAAGTACGTGTTGGTGCTGGCCGGTGAGGACGGCCGCGTCTTGGCCGAACATGCGCAGCAGGTGGAGCGTGAACTGCGCACCATCCCGGGCATTGGCGCCGTCACCTCGACCTCCAGCCTGGTGCGCCCCGAGCTGATCGTTCGTCCCGACTTTGCGCGAGCGGCCGATCTTGGCGTCAATGCGATCGCTATTGCCGATACCTTGCGCGTGGCCACCGCCGGTGACTATGACCAAGGCCTGGCCAAGCTCAATTTGGCGCAGCGTCAGGTGCCCATCGTGGTCAAGCTGCGCGCCGATGCGCGCACCGATCTGGCCCTGCTCTCCAGCCTGCCGGTGCCGGGCGCCAAGGGACCTGTGCCTTTGTCCAGCGTCGCCACGCTGGAGATCGCCAGCGGCCCTGCGCAGATCGATCGTTATGACCGCCTGCGCAATATCAACTTTGAGATCGAGCTGAACGGCCAGCCTTTGGGCGAGATGGAGAAGCTTGCCCTGTCCAAGCCCTCGCTGAAGAACCTGCCGCCGGGTGTGATTCAAACCACCGTGGGCGATGCCGAGGCCATGGGTGAGTTGTTCGCCAGTTTTGGCCTGGCCATGCTGACCGGGGTGCTGTGCATCTACATCGTGTTGGTGCTCTTGTTCAAGGACTTCATCCAACCGGTGACCATCCTGGCGGCGCTGGTGCTGTCGATTCCTGGGGCTTTCTTGGCCTTGTTCATCACGAATACGGCCCTTTCCATGCCCTCGATGATTGGCCTGATCATGTTGATGGGCATTGCGACCAAGAACTCGATTCTCTTGGTGGACTATGTGGTGATCGCCCGCCGGGATCACGGCCTGCCGCGCTTGGAAGCCATTCTTGACGCCTGCCACAAGCGCGCGCGTCCGATCGTGATGACCACCATCGCCATGGGTGCCGGCATGCTGCCCATCGCCATCGGCATGGGGGTCGATCCCAGCTTCCGTGCGCCGATGGCCATCGTCGTGATTGGCGGCCTGATCACCTCCACTTTCCTGAGCCTTTTGGTGATTCCGATTGTGTTCAGCTATGTAGATGACATGATTCAAGCCTTCGGGCGCCTGATTCGTCGCAAGGCTGTGAGCACTTGAGGCATGGCATCTGACGGGTCCCGCCGTTCATGCCCTTGAAACTTGGAGGTGTTGGCCCATATGGACAGCATGAATGAAGGCATCAGTTCTTTGGCGCGTTCGGCCAGCCCCTCCCGACTCCTTCGCGGCGCTGCGCTCTTGAGTTTGGGTCTGATGCTGGCGGCCTGCCGCAGCCCCAGCCCCAGCCCCGATTGGGCGCAGGGTGAGCCTTTGGCGGCTGCCGTGGATCAGTCCGCCGAGACGAAGAACTACCGGACCGAAGACCTGGATTGGCAAGACGGCGCCCGCAGTCGAGCGGTGCCCGCGCGGCTGTACTGGCCGGCCAAGGCGACGGCCTCTGAGTTGGCCGGCGGCACCGTGCCGCTGATTGTGTTTTCGCACGGCATCGGCGGCTCCCGGCGTGGCTACAGCTATCTGGGGGCTTATTGGTCCTCGCAGGGCTATGCCAGCTTGCATGTGCAGCATATTGGCAGTGACCGCGGCCTGTGGGCAGGCAATCCCTTTGGCTTGGTGGGGCGCTTGCAGGAAGCGGCCAAAGAGGGCGAGGCCTTGAACCGCGTTGCCGATGTCCGATTCGCACTCGACCAACTTTTGCAAAGCCCTTATGGCGTCAAGATTGATACGCAGCGCATCAGCGCCGCCGGTCATTCTTATGGGGCCAACACGGTGATGCTTTTGTCGGGTGCTGAGGTGACCCGTCAGGGGCAGACGCTGGCACAATTGCGCGACCCTCGCATCAAGGCCGCCATCCTCATCTCGGCGCCGCCGTTTTATGGCGAGACGGAAAAGACCTCGGCCATCCTCAAGCCCATCAGCATCCCCAGCTTGCACATCACCGCTTCAGAGGATGTGATCAATATTCCTGGCTATCACTCCGATGCCAAGGATCGCATCGCCGTGTTTGAGGCTATCGGCAGCCTGCGCAAGAGCTTGGTGGTGTTTGAGGGCGGCTCGCACAGCATCTTCACCGACCGAGCAGCCGCTGGCGGGGTCACCCTGAACCCCAAGGTCAAGGCCGCCACGCAGGAGTTGTCGCTGGCCTTTTTGACCCAGGTCTATCAAGGCAAGGACGATGAGTTGCGCCAATGGGGCGAACGGCATGCCGGTCTGGTCCAGCAGTGGCGCTTGAGTGCTGAGCTTGCAGGCCCTCAGCGCCACAGCGCTGCGGTTCCGCCCTTCAGCGAAGGCTTGTTGCAGGCGGCTCAACAGACTTCAGTCGAGCGCTGACCTGGCCATGGGCTTGCCCGGCTGTCAGGCTTTTGTTGGTGCAGTTTCGGCTTGGAAGCTGCGGTCCTTCACGACCGCATAGCGCGCCAACGTGGCCAGCCGCGCTTCGTCATGGCGCACGATGGGCAGCGGATAGTCCGCGTCCAGCGTGACGCCGTGGCCTTGCAGATCCAGCGGCTTGGCGGTCCAAGGCGCATGAATCAGCTTGGCCGGCAAGCCTGCCAGCTGCGGCAGATAGCGCTTGATGAAGCGGCCCTCGGCATCGAATTTCTCGCTCTGCGTGACCGGGTTGAAGATGCGGAAATAGGGTTGCGCATCGCAACCGCTGGACGAGGCCCATTGCCAGCCGCCGTTGTTGGCAGCGAGGTCAAAGTCCAGCAGCTTCTCGGCGAAGTAGGCCTCGCCGCGGCGCCAGTCGATCCCCAGATCCTTGATCAAAAAACAGGCCGTCACCATGCGCAGGCGGTTGTGCATATAGCCGCTTTGGTTCAGCTGCAGCATGGCCGCGTCCACCAGCGGATAGCCGGTGCGCCCCTCGCACCAGGCTTGAAAGTGCGCCTCGGCCTGCGGGCCGCTTTCCCAGACGATGTTGTCGTACTCGGGCCTGAAGGCCTGGCTCATCGCATGCGGGTGGTGATGCATGACCTGGTGATAGAAATCGCGCCAGATCAGCTCGGACAGCCAGACCTCGGCGCCCCGGTCGCCGGCCTGCATGCGCTGCCAGGCCTCGCGCGCCAGCTGCCGGATCGAGATGGTGCCAAAGCGCAGGTGCACGCTCAAGTAACTCGGCCCTTTGACGGCAGGAAAGTCGCGGGCGCTGCCGTACTGGTCGATGCGGTTCAGAAAATC
>NZ_JBMLSK010000137.1:25649-97853 GCF_049240545.1 Roseateles sp.
TCGACGCGGCGGTCTTGGCGGGGCAGGGGGCTGAGGATGTCGCTGTCGAACACAAAGGCGCAAAACACCTGTTCGGACAGCTTCAGGGCCTGATACAGCGCCGCTTGATCTTGCACCCGCAGGTCGCGACGAAACCACAGCAGGGCGGACTTGTACTTCTTCATTCGCACAGTGTCGCAGCGCCGCGCTTTCTCTGTGAGTTGCAGGGGCATGGTGCCGGGCGCGGCCTCGCCTAAAATGCCGCCATGTCACAAGATCGGATCGTCCTCACCAACCAGTTTCTGATCGCCATGCCTGGCATGGCCGACGAGGCTTTCGCCGGCAGCGTGGTCTATATGTGCGAGCACAACGAAAAAGGCGCGCTCGGCCTGGTCATCAACAAACCGATCTCGATGACCTTGGGCAATTTGTTCGAGAAAGTCGAACTCAGCCCGCCCAAGGGCGAGGTGTCCAGCGGCCCGGTCTACTACGGCGGCCCGGTGCAGGCCGAACGCGGCTTCGTGCTGCATGAGCCTCTGGACGCCACCGGCGGCCACTACAACGCCACTCTGGTGGTGCCCGGCGGGCTGGAGATGACCACCAGCCGCGATGTGCTGGAAGCCCTGTCCAATGGCGCCGGCCCCAAGCGCGTGCTGGTCACGCTGGGCTATAGCGGCTGGGCGGCAGGTCAATTGGAAGAAGAAATTGGCCGCAATGGCTGGTTGACCGTGGACGCCGCGCCCGAGATCATTTTTGACACCCCGGTGGAGCAGCGCTACGAGCGCGCACTCGGCCTGCTGGGCGTCGACCCGCGCATGCTCAGCCAAGAGGCTGGCCACGCATGAGCCTGGCTGCTGACCCGCTCAAATTGCAAGCGCAATCTTTGTTGGCATTTGACTTCGGCACCAAGCGCGTGGGCGTGGCCAATGGCAGCCGCTTCACCGGCCGTGGCGAGCCGCTCAAAAGCATTGCGCTGGACGGCGAAGCGCGCTTTCAGGCGATCGCCAAGCTGATCAAAGACTGGCAGCCCGATGCCTTGGTGATCGGCGTGCCTTTCCATCCCGACGGCGCCGAGCATGAAATCACGCTGCGGGCACGCCGCTTTGGCCGCCAGCTGAAAAGCCGCTTCCGCCTGCCGGTGTTTGAAGTCGACGAGCGCTACACCAGCGTCGAGGCTGAAAGTTATGGCGTCCGTGACGTCGATTCCACCGCCGCCGCCCTGATTCTTGAACAATTCTTCCGTGAGAACCCTTGATGAGTACTCTCCTTCTTGACGCCGAGGCGATCTACGCCGACTTGCTGCAAGGCGTGCGCAAGCTGATGAGGCCCGACAGCGCGCTGGTGGGCATTTGGTCCGGCGGCGCTTGGCTGGCCGAGCGACTGCAGACCGATCTGGGCCTGAGCGGTGCGGCCGGCGTGATCTCCAGCTCCCTGCACCGGGATGACTTTGGCTCGCGCGGCATGTCGGCCAGCGCCGATCACACCAAGCTGCCTTTTGACGTCAACGGCCAGCACATCGTGCTGATCGACGATGTGCTCTACACCGGCCGCACCACCCGCGCCGTCATCAACGAGTTGTTCGATTTTGGTCGCCCGGCCAGCGTGACGCTGGCGGTGTTGGTGGACCGGGGCGGGCGCGAGTTGCCGATCGAGCCGGCTTTCTCGGCCGCCCGCATCCATCTGGCCGCCGCGCAGCGCCTGCGTTTGGCCAAGGATGACAACGGCCGATTCAGTTTTGACTTGAAAGGGGATTGATCGATGCTCTCCAAGCGCAATCCGCAACTGAACAAGCATGGTGAACTAGTTCACCTCTTGTCCATCGAAGGCCTGCCGCAGGCCAATATCCATCAGATCCTCGACACCGCCGGCAGCTTTCTCTCGGTCAATGACCGCGAGGTCAAGAAGGTGCCGCTCTTGCGCGGCAAGTCGGTCTTCAATCTGTTCTTCGAGAACAGCACCCGCACCCGCACCACCTTCGAGATCGCGGCCAAGCGCCTCTCGGCCGACGTGCTGAATCTGGACATCGCTCGCTCCAGCACCGCCAAGGGCGAGACCCTGCTCGACACGGTGGCCAACCTCAGTGCCATGCATGCCGATATGTTTGTGGTGCGCCACAGCGAATCCGGCGCGCCCTACCTGATCGCCCAGCACTGCGCGCCGCATGTGCATGTGGTCAATGCCGGCGACGGCCGCCACGCCCATCCGACGCAAGGCCTGCTGGACATGTACACGATCCGGCACTTCAAGAAAGACTTCCGCAATCTGACCGTGGCCATCGTCGGCGACATCGTGCATTCGCGGGTGGCCCGCTCGGACATCCATGCGCTGAACATCCTGGGCGTGCCCGAGATTCGCGCGGTTGGCCCCAAGACCTTGGTGCCTGGCGACTTGAAGGACATGGGCGTGCGCGTTTGCCACGACATGGCCGAGGGCGTGCGCGGCGCCGATGTCATCATCATGCTGCGCCTGCAAAACGAGCGCATGAGCGGTGGCATGCTGCCCAGCGCCGGTGAGTTCTTCAAGAACTTTGGTCTGACGCCGGAAAAGCTGGCGCTGGCCAAGCCCGACGCCATCGTCATGCACCCGGGCCCGATCAACCGCGGCGTGGAAATCGCCTCCACCGTGGCCGATGGCGCGCAAAGCGTGATCCTGCCTCAGGTGACCTTTGGTATTGCGGTGCGCATGGCCGTTATGTCCATCTTGGCTGGGAACGAAGCATGAAGATGAGCCCACCCCCGATGCGCTTCGCGCCTCCCCCTCAAGGGGGCAAGCCCAGTGGCCCGGCAAAGCCGGTTCCACGGGCTCTGCTGGATGAAGTCCGGCTAATCCAGGGCTTGGGTCATATTGCCGCACAGGAGTTCTGCAAGTGAAGATTCTGATAAAGAATGGGCGTTTGATCGACCCCGCCTCCGGACTTGACCGCGTGGGCGACCTGGCCATCGCCAATGGCCGCATCGTGGGCTTGGGCGAGGCGACTGAGTTCGCGGCCGACCGTGTCATCGACGCCACCGGACTGATCGTGGCTCCCGGTCTGGTCGATCTGGCCGCGCGCCTGCGCGAGCCGGGCCATGAGCATGAAGGCATGTTGGAGAGCGAACTGGCGGCGGCCGCCGCCGGTGGCGTGACCAGCCTGGTCTGCCCGCCCGATACCGACCCGGTCCTGGACGAACCCGGTCTGGTGGAGATGCTGAAGTTCCGCGCCCGCAAGCTGAGCCGCTGCCGCTTGTTCCCGCTGGGTGCCTTGACGCAAGGCCTGCAGGGTCAGGCCTTGACCGAGATGGCCGAGCTGACCGAGGCCGGCTGCATTGGCTTCTCGCAGGCCGAAGTGCCTGTGCGCGACACCCAGGTGCTGGCGCGCGCGCTGCTGTACGCGGCCACCTATGACTACACCGTCTGGCTGCGCCCGCAAGACGCCTACCTCGGCGGCGGTGTGGCCGCCAGCGGCGCGGTGGCGACTCGCCTGGGCCTGGCCGGCGTGCCGGTGACGGCCGAGACGGTAGCCCTGCACACGATTTTTGAGCTGATGCGCTCCACCGGCGCTCGCGTCCATCTGTGTCGCATCTCCAGCGCCGCCGGTGTGGAACTGGTGCGCGCCGCCAAGCGCGATGGCCTGCAGGTGACGGCCGATGTGTCCATCAACTCGCTGCACCTCACCGATGTGGATATCGGTTACTTCAACTCCGCCATGCGCCTGACGCCGCCGCTGCGCCAGGGCCGCGACCGCGACGCGCTGCGCGCTGGCCTGGCTGACGGCACGCTGGATGCGCTGGTGTCCGACCATATGCCGGTTGCACCGGACGAAAAGAACGTGCCCTTTGCCGAAGCCACGCCGGGCGCGACCGGCCTCGAGTTGCTCTTGAGCCTGGCTCTGCGTTGGGCCGAAGACTCGGGCTTGCCTTTGTCGCGCGCCTTGGCCGTGGTCACGGCCGAGCCGGTGCGGGTGCTGGGCTCCGCCCTGGGCTCTTTGTCGGCCAGCGCCGGGCGCTTGGTGCAAGGCGGTGTGGCCGATGTTTGCGTGTTCGATCCGAACGCCAGTTGGTCGGTCACGCCCCAAGCTTTGAGCAGCCAGGGCAAGCACACGCCTTTCGCCTACGAGATCAGCGGCTTTGAGCTGCCGGCCTCGGTGCGCTACACCTTGGTGGCGGGCCATGTGGCTTTTGAAGCCCAAGCACAACAAGAGATGGCCAGCGCCTGATGTTCAGAAACCTAATCGCCACAGGGCGCCTGCTTCGTTTCAGCCTTCATGTGATCTACGGCCTGCTGCTCATCAAGTTGAGATTCGGCCAACTCAATGAGAGCCAGCGACACGCCCAAATCCAGCGTTGGTCGCGCATGATGCTCAGCATCTTTGGCATCGAATTGCAGGTGTCCGGTCTTGCCGCAAGACCTGGCGCCAAGCTCTTGGTGGCCAATCATGTCTCCTGGCTGGACATTGCCGCGGTGCACTCGGTGGTGCCGGAAGCCCGTTTTGTCTCCAAGGCCGACGTCAAGCATTGGCCGCTGGTCGGCGGCTTGGTGACCGGCGTGGGCACTTTGTTCATCGAGCGCTCCAGCAAGCGCGACGCCCTGCGGGTGGTGCATCAGATGGCCGATGCCTTGAAGGCGGGAGACTCGGTGGCCGTATTCCCCGAGGGCACCACCGGCGCTGGGCCCGAGCTCTTGCCGTTTCATGGCAATTTGCTGCAAGCGGCCATCTCCACCGAAGTGCCGATCCAGCCTTTGGTGATTCGCTTCTCTGAGCCCGGCGAGCGTTTCAGCAGCTCGGCGCGCTTCATCGGGAACACCACCCTGGTGCAAAGTCTGTGGCGCGTGCTGACGGCAAAGGGTTTGAACGTGTCGGTGCAGGTCTTGCCGAGCATGGGCACCGCGCATGCCGACCGGCGCTTGCTGGCCGAGCATGTGCGTGAAGAAATTCAGCAAGGCTTGAGAGACGCCGGCTGAGGCAAGCGCGAGCTGCGTTTACAATTCGCTCCGACGTTTCGCGAAAGCGGGCGTCACCGCCGATTTACCAACTACTTGCGGGCGGGCTATCAAATGCGGCTAAAGCGTTGCGGCTCCAAGTTGCCCTGGGCCGGCAAACGCCGGTGTTAGGGCACTTGGAGTTTTTTCGTTATGCAGGAATTGGCTGTATTTGATCGTTGCTTGGTTCGTCGCTCGCGATCTTCGGCGTCGCACCATTTGTCGAACGGTATTCCCCGGCCACAGGCTGCGGGGCGCGCCCCTGCGGTGCCCGCCAGTTTGGCCCGAGCCGCTGAGCATCTGATCAGTCCCTGGGGTGAGGTCATCGCCGCCATGCCCAGGCGCGCTTCGGCTGCGAGCATTGTGCGTGCAGCCCATGGCGTGAAGCGCACCGACTGGCTCGCCGTGTTGGCCGATGACAGCTTGTCCCGCGGGACTCAAACGGCTTGGCGTTTGGCCTTGTGGCGTGCGCATGGCGCAGAGGGTTCAAGAAGTGTTGCCGCAAACGGACCAGGGCCACAATGGCTGAGTTCCGTGGTTTGGGCTCGGCCTGGGCAAAGTCCTGCTGATTTGCATCAGCGCGTGCTGGCAAAGGCTTTGGCGGCCTTGTGGCAAGAAGGCTGGCGATTGCACGAGGCCTTTTCGGCCGACCTGCACTGATCCGACACACTTTGGGCCTGAGTCCTCGCATCTCGGGGATGCGCGGCAGGTCTTTCTGTTCTTTTTGAGCACTGCCTGCATCGAGGGCTCCGCTACAGTCGGCGCATGAATGCTTTGTCGCCAAGTGAATTGCACATCCGCCGCGTCGGCATCGACACCTGGCGGGAAAACGTGGCCTACGTTCACCGCGACTGCCCGGTGGTGCGGGCGGCCGGTTTCCAGGCCTTGTCCAAGGTTGAGATTCGCGCCAATGGTCAGTTGATCCTGGCGGTCTTGAATGTGGTGGACGATGAACGCATCGTCAGTGCTTGTGAGTTGGGCGTTAGCGAAGATGCCTTCAGCCGCCTGGGTGTTGCCGAGGGTCATTCGGCCAGCATTGCACATGCCGAGCCGCCGGCCTCGATCGCGGCCTTGCACCGCAAGATCAATGGCGAGCGGCTTTCTAAAGATGAGTTGGCGGCCATCATCCGCGATGTGGCCGAGGCCCGCTATTCCAAGATCGAGTTGGCTGCTTTTGTGGTGGCGACCAACCAGTACGAGCTGGATCGCGAGGAAGTCCTGCACCTGACCGAGGCGATGATCGCCGTGGGCCGCAAGCTCGACTGGCACCACCAGGTCGGCGCGGGCCCGGTGGTCGACAAGCATTGCATCGGCGGCATTCCCGGCAATCGCACCTCGATGCTGGTGGTGCCCATCGTCAGTGCGCATGGCATGTTATGCCCCAAGACCAGCTCACGGGCGATCACCTCCCCTTCGGGCACGGCCGACACGATGGAGATGCTGGCGAAGGTGGAGCTCAGCTTTGAGCGCATGGTGCAAATCGTCAAGGACACCCACGCTTGCCTGGCCTGGGGTGGCACGGCCGACCTGTCGCCGGCCGATGACATCCTGATCTCGGTGGAGCGGCCCTTGTCGATCGATTCGCCGGGCCAGATGGTGGCGTCCATCCTGTCAAAGAAGATCGCCGCCGGCTCCACCCATCTGGTGTTGGATATTCCGGTCGGGCCGAGTGCCAAGGTGCGCTCAATGGTGGAGGCGCAGCGCCTGAAAAAGCTGTTCGAGTACGTGGCCGGCCATTTGCGCTTGCAACTCGATGTGGTGCTCAGCGATGGCCGCCAGCCAATCGGTCGTGGCATTGGCCCGGTGCTGGAGGCACGTGATGTGATGCAGGTGCTGCAGGGCGACCCGGCCGCGCCGCAGGACTTGCGCCAAAAAGCCTTGCGCTTGGCCGGCCGTATGATCGAATTCGACCCTGATGTGCGCGGCGGCGAGGGCTACACCATTGCCCGCGACATCCTCGAATCGGGCCGTGCGTTGTCGCAGATGAACGCCATCATCGATGCCCAGGGGCGTCGCGCCGATGTGCCCACGGTTGGGGCCTTGAGTGCCGAGGTCTTGGCGCCGCAGGAGGGCGTGGTGGTGGCCATCGACAATTTGCGCATTGCCCGCATTGCTCGCTTGGCCGGTGCACCACAGGTGGCAGGCGCAGGGATGGACTTGTTAAGGAAGCTGGGCGAACCGGTGCGAGCGGGTGAGCCGCTGTACCGGATCCACGCTCAATATGAGGCCGATCTGCAGTTTGCGCGCACGCTTGCCGAGAAGGATTCCGGTTACCGGGTCGGCAGCGCCGAGCAGCTGCCCCATGAGTTCGCCAGTGCCGGCGCCATGTTCTCTCTCTAAACACCGCTCCGAAGACTCTCGATGAATGCAAACACGATCTTGCTGGCTTTTGAGGATGAACGCGCCCTGGCGCAGGAGTTGGCCGAGGCGCTTGTGTTGCCGCTCTGTTTCATCAGCCGCCACCGTTTCCCCGACGGTGAAATGCGGCTGGTGCTGCCCAAGCCGCTGCCGCCCACGGTGCTCTTGCTGCGCGGCCTGCAGCAGCCGAACGACAAGTTGGTGGAGCTCATGATTGCCGCCCCGACCGCGCGTGAGCTGGGGGCTCAGCGCCTGGTGCTGATCTCGCCCTATTTGGCATATATGCGCCAGGATATGGAGTTCACCCCGGGTGAAGCGGTCAGCCAGCGCCATATTGCTCGGCTGCTGGCGAATCATTTTGATCATGTCATCACCATCGACCCGCATCTGCACCGCATCGCCAGTCTGGATGAGGTGATGCCGGTTGCTTGCGGCGTTGCGCTGTCTGCGGCTCGCTTGCTGGGCGAGTGGGTGGCAGCGCAGGTGCCCGGTGCGCTCTTGATCGGGCCCGATGAAGAATCGGCGCAATGGGTCAGTGAAGCGGCGCTGGCCGGTGGCTTGAGGCATGCGGTGGGCCGTAAGGTGAGGCATGGTGATCATCAGGTTACGCTGGCTCTGCCTGAGCTTGATGTGGCCGGTCAGGCGGTGGTCTTGCTGGACGATATGGCTTCCACCGGGCGCACCTTGATCGGCTCGGCGCAAGAGCTGCTGCGGCGCGGGGCCCAGTCGGTTGACGTGGCTGTCACCCACGCGCTTTTCAATGGGGATGCCTTGGCGGCGCTGACGGCGGCCGGCGTGCGACATGTCTGGAGCAGCAATGCGGTGGCTCACCCCAGCAATGCGGTCTCGGTCGCCCCCTTGTTGGTGCAGGCCTGGCGTGCTTTGAACTGAGCCGCTTCAGCTCGGCGGCGCTGAGGCGGTGTTGGGCCTTCAGCGTGGCTGGGCTTGCCAGCGCTTCAGCCAGCCCAGGCCCTCCCTCGTGCCGGCCCGCGGCCGGTACTCGCAGCCGACAAAGCCCGGGTAGGCCAGCTCGTCCAACAGCTTCAATAGGGTCTCGACGCGCAGCTCCCCTGCATCCGGTTCCTGCCGATCGGGCGCACCGGCGATCTGCACATGAGCCAAAACCCCCAAGCTCATCGCTTGGCGCAGCTTGTTGCTGACGTCGCCTTCGCTGACTTGGCAGTGATAGGCATCGAACTGCAGGCGCAGGTGCGGGGAGTCAACGGCGGCGATCAGCGCCAGAGCCTGCGTATGTCGGTTCAGAAAATAGCCCGGCATGTCGCGCAGGTTGATGGCTTCGATGCAGATCTGGCGGCCTTCTTGACCCGCCAAGGCGGCAGCCCAGCGGAGGTTGGCGACATAGGTTTGCGCGAGGCTTTCTGTGTTGCAATTTGCGGGGGCGATGCCTGCCATCACATGGATGCGCGGGCATTCCAGCGCGGCGGCGTAGCGCAAGGCTTGGCGGATGCTGGCTTGGAACTCGGCTTCTCGTCCGGGCAGGCAGGCCAGGCCCCGTTCGCCGGCGTCCCAGTCTCCAGGCGGGGCGTTGAACAAGGCTTGCTGGAGCTCATGGTTCTGCAAGCAGTGGCGCAACTCATGGGCATCGTGGGCATAGGGGAAAAGAAACTCCACCGCCTTGAAACCGTCGGCCGCTGCGGCGCCAAAGCGTTCCAAGAAGGGCAGTTCGTTGTACAGCAGGCTCAGATTGGCGGCGAATTGAGGCATGGCCTTGGGTGTCTGAAGTTTCTGGCTTGAATTTTCATGCAAGGCGCGGTTCGTATCGGGCTGTCGCTCCTGCCGCAGCCTTTAAAGTGCGGGCATGTTCAGAGCGCGTTTGCTGTTGGCGATTTCTCTATTGGGTTTTTTGGCCTTGACCGAGGGCGTCGTTGCGCTTTGGGCTCAGCACACCGCGCAGTTTCAAGTCCAGCGCGGGCGTTTGAACAGCGACATCTTGAAAGGCTTTGTTGAGCTTTCTGCCAGCAAGCAAAAGCTGCGCAGTTGGACCGCGCAACGCCTGCTGTCCGCGCAGGCCATTCCTGAGTCGCGTGATCGCTTGATCACCGAGATGCGGGCCGGCCTGAAGGAACTGAATGACCTGGCCCTGCGTTTGGATGCGCTGGAGCGCACCCAAGCAAGCAGCTCTCGGACCCAGGGCTTGCGCGAGCGATCGGTCGCGCGTTATCAATCCCTCGAGGTATTGGCGCGTCATCTGGATGAGTTGGAGCGAGCCTTGCTCACCGTGGAATCCTTGGAGGAGGGGGCCGAGGGCCGTCGGGCCTGGGATCGCTTGTCGGCCCTGTTTGACCGGTCCCAGGGACAGGACTTGCGCAGTTTGCTGAATGCGGAAATTGTGGCTGAGCAAGCGGCCACCGAGGCCTCCCGGGCTGCGGCCGATCAGGCGCTGACGACGATGCGCCGCACCGTGCTGGGGATCAGTGTGACTGCCTTGCTGGTTGCGGTGTGGCTGGCGTTCTACTTCATGCGTCGGCTGAAGCAGCCGATTGATGATCTGAGTCAGGGCGCCTTGGCGCTGCAAGGGGGGAATTTGAGTCATCGCATCCCAGAGCGTCAGCTGGATGAGTTTGGCTCGGTGGCGCGCAGCTTCAACACGATGGCGGCTGAGTTGCAATTGAGGCGCACCCAGGAACAGGCCGATCGGGAACGACTGGAAGAGATGGTGGAGGCCCGCACGGCCGAACTGCGCGAAGCGAACGACACCTTGTTGGCGCTCGACCAGCGGCGCCGACGCTTTTTTGCCGATGTCAGCCACGAGTTGCGTACTCCAGCCACGGCCATTCGCGGTGAAGCCGAGGTCGCCTTGCGTGGACGGGAGAAAACGGCGCAGGAGTATCAGCAAGCCTTGGCTCGAATCGTCAGTACGGTGGGCCAGTTTTCACATGTGGTGGAAGACTTGACGCTGCTGGCACGTAGCGATTTCGAGCAATTGGTCTGGCAGCAGCAGGTCTTGAATTGGCCTGAACTGCTGCAGTCCTTGTGCGAGCAGATGAGCGCGCAGGCTCAGTCGGCGCAAGTGCAGCTGAGTTGGCACCTGGAGGCGGCCGGCTTCGGCCGAGACATGATTCGCGGTGACGCCAAGCGGCTGCGGCAGATGTTTGTCATCGTGCTGGAGAATGCCTTGCGTTACTCGCATGCGGGCGGCCGCATCGAGGTGAATGCGAGGGCCGTCGGGGGTCTTTTGACGGTGCAGGTGCAGGACCAGGGCATTGGCATTTCGGAGGGGGATTTGCCGCATGTTTTTGAGCGGCATTACCGTGCGCAGGCGGCGCGTCTGCACCGGCCCGATGGCATCGGCCTGGGCTTGCCGATTGCGCAGATGATTGCTCAAGCGCATGCAGCGCAGATTCAACTGCGCAGTGTGCAAGGACAAGGCACTTGCGTCAGCATCGATCTGCCCTTGTGTTCAGCCGAAGTAGAAGAGGAATGATGAACAAACTCCTGATTGTTGAGGATGATGTCCGTGTGGCTGATTTCTTGGAGCGCGGCTTGCGGGCCGAGGGTTATGCCGTGAGCTTGGCGCGCACTGGGCCGGAGGGTCTGGCCGCGGCCCGTCAGGGCGACTGGGCCTTGATCGTGCTGGACGTCATGTTGCCCGGCATGAACGGCATGGATGTGTTGCAGACGCTGCGCAGCGAAGCTCAGTCCACACCGGTTCTGATGCTGACGGCCATGGACAGTTTGGAAGACAAGATTGGCGGCTTGCGCTTGGGTGCCGATGACTACTTGACCAAGCCTTTTGCCTTCGATGAGTTGGTGGCCCGACTGGAGGCGCTGCGGCGTCGCGGGCGCGATGTGCAGCAAACCAGCAATACCTTGGCGCTGGCCGATCTGCGCCTGGACCGAGAGCGTATGCGCGTGACCCGCGCAGATCAGGTGATTCTGCTGACTGCCAAGGAGTTGGCGTTTCTAGAACTGCTGATGAGCGCGCCGGGGCGGGTCTTCAGCCGCGAACGGATTTTGTCGAATGTCTGGGGCGCGAATGAAGATCCGCTCACCAATGTGGTGGATGTTTATGTGCGCCGTTTGCGTCAGAAGATCGATGAGGGGCACGCCTTGGCCCTGATCAAGACGGTACGCGGCGTGGGCTACAAGATCGACGCTGAAGCGGATTGAGTTTGATCGAAGTTGATCAAGCCGAATGAAGGGGGCTGAGCATTGCTCGGTGCAATGAAGCCCCTGTCGGAGGCGGTGTGCTGGCGAGCCAAACTCGGGCTTGATGGCCTGGACTCGAATCCCGTAGTGAACCACAGAGTGGCCACTTTGGGCGCGATCTGTCGGCAAGTTGCAACCCCGGCCGTTTGAGGCCTTACAAACTCCAGCAAGCCCCGCCATAGTCGTCACAATGTGGGCTTGCGCACGGGAGTTTGCCTTGCTGACCGATAGCTATTGCAAGCCCCTGTGATGCATTCCTCGTTTGGGTTGCCTACAGTTTTAGAGCTGTCAGCCGAAACAAGGAGTTCAGTTGACGTTCGATCTGCCGATATGGCTTCCCATGTGCTCGGCGATGAAGTGATTCCTTTCGTCTGTGCCGGGCGCGGTTTCAAAAACAAAGGAGACTTCATGAAGCAATTGAAATTGGGGCAACTCTCGGCCCTGGCCCTGGCTGTGCTGGCCTTGAGCGCCCAGGCGCAAGACACGGCATCTGCCGAGTCGATCTTCTCGTTCTCGGGCTTTAGCACCCTCGGTGTGGTGGGTAGCAATACCGATGAGGCGCGCTATGTCATTACGGGCCAGCCCAAGGGCGCGACCAAGTCCTGGAGCGGCGACGTCGACACCAAGCTGGGCGTGCAGGTCAATGCCAAGCTGAACAAAATGTTCTCGGCCACAGCGCAGGTTTTGACCAAACAAAACGGCGATGGCAATTACCGGCCCGAACTGGAGTGGGCCTTTGCAAAGGCGCAGTTCACGCCGGCCTTGTCGGCACGGCTCGGGCGCATGGGTGGCCCGTTCTTCGCCGTTTCGGATTTTCGCGATGTGGGCTATGCCAACACCTGGCTGCGCCCGCCGCAAGACGTCTATGGCCAGGTGCCGGTCAGCCACTTTGATGGCGGCGACATCAGCTATCAAGCCAGTCTGGGCTCCAGCACCTTGAATTTCCAGCTCTATGGTGGCAAGTCCAGTTCGGTCTTTGAAGGCGTGGACGTCAAGATGGACAACTTGGTCGGCTTCAGTGCCTCGGCCGAGTTGGATGGCGGCATCACTCTTCGGGCCGGCCATGTGCAGGGCAAGTTGACGGTAGACAGTAGTTCCTTGAAGCAATTGATCGGCATCTTGCGTTTGGTGGACGGCAGAGTGCCGGGTGCTGGCATTGCAGGCGTGGCCGATCAGATGGATGCGACCAAGAAGAAAGCCACTTTCACCGGCTTTGGCGTCACTTGGGATGCGGGTAATCTGATTGCCATGGCCGAATACACCATGCGGCGCACCGAGTCCTATGTCCCAGATACCGATGGCTGGTACACCACAGTGGGCTATCGCCTCGGTAAGTTCACACCCTATGTGACGGTCTCTGAGTTGAAGCAGAAGGACAGCAATGTCAACAACACCATCCCGCCCAGGATTCCCGTGGCTGGCGTGACGCCCGATCTGCGCGTCCTGGTGGGCAGCACCTTGCGCGCTCAAAGCAATCAGCAAAAGACCCAGGCCTTGGGCGTGCGTTGGGATGCCTATCGCAATATCGCGGTGAAGGGGCAGTTAGAGCGCATTAAGGCCAATGGGCCCGGGCTGTTCGCTTCGCCTTCCCCGTCCTTTACGGTCGGGCAGAGCACCGTCAATGTCTACAGCTTGGCTGTGGACTTTGTGTTCTGAGCGGGAGGCCAATAATGAATAAGCAAATGAAATCGATTCGCGCACTCGGCGTGCTGTCCACCATGTTGGTGATGGGCCTGGCTCATGCCCAGGTGGCCGTGATCGTGAACCCCAAGAGCGCCACGGCTTCGATGACGGCAGATCAGGTCTCGAACATTTTCTTGGGCAAGAGCAATTCGCTGCCCAGCGGTGCATCGGCGCTGGCGACCGATCTGCCCGAAAGCTCGGCCGTCCGTGATCAGTTCTATACCAAGGTCACGGGTAAACAGGCGGCGCAGGTGAAGGCGGCCTGGTCTCGGCTGGTGTTCTCTGGCAAGGCGACGCCACCGAAAGAGCTGGCCTCGGCAGCCGATGTGAAGAAATTTGTGGCGGCCAATGCGGACGCCATCGGCTACATCGAGAAGTCGGCGGTGGATGGCACCGTCAAGGTGGTCTTGAGCGTAGACTGAGTCGGGGTTTCTCTCATTGCAGCGCCGCCAAATGCGGCGCTGCTGCAACGGAGATGCGAATGAATGTGAAAACAAGAATCTGGCTTTTGCCAGTATTTGCCGCGGTGATTTTTGCGGTGGGTATTGCGGTGGTGTTGGTGTTTTCGGCTCGCACTTCCTCGGCCATCTCGGCGGTTGAGCGAGTGCACTACCCTTTTGTGGATGCCAGCACGCAGCTGGGTGCACAGATGGAATCGCTGGGCGCGACCATCCAAAGCGCCGTGGCTGAGGGCGAGAAGAAACGTCTCGATGAAGCCAACGAGAAGGCCGCCAGCATCCGCAAGTTGCTGGATGCGATCGGCCGTATTGAAGGCAAGGGCGAGACCGCGGCCAAGTTGAAAACCTCCTTTGAAGCTTATTTCGCGGCCTCGGTGGAAACGGCTCAGCTTTTCCTTGGTATCAAGCAGGGCGATCAGGCCGGCGCTATTTCCAAAATGCAGGCGGCCTTGAAGGTGTTTGAAGCCGATGTGGCCAAGGCCCGTACCGATGCCAGCGAGGGCTTTGACGGCGGTTTGAAAAACGCCAATACAGGCGTTGCATCCAGCTTGATGGCCATTGTCATCAGCGGCTTGGTGGTGGTGGCGGCGTTGGGCGTGGGCTCCTATTTGGTGATTGGCAGCGTCTGGCGCCAGCTGGGGGGCGAGCCTGAGTACGCCCGCGATGTGATGCGGCAAATTGCCGCCGGGGATTTGTCCCAGTCGATTGCTGTGGCGCCGGGGGCGGATGCCAGCCTGTTGGCCGCGGTGAGAGAGGTCTCGCAGGGTTTGGCGGCCATCGTGACCGATGTACGTTCGGGCACCGATTCGATGTCGGTTGCCTCGCGTGAGATTGCCGTTGGCAACCATGACTTGTCGGTCCGCACCGAGAAGCAGGCCACTTCTTTGGAGCAAACCTCCAGCAATATGCAGACCTTGACCGACACGGTCCGCCAGAGTGCCGAGGCCGCAGCCCAGGCGAATCAGCTGGCCGGCTCCGCTGCCGCCGTGGCACGCAAGGGTGGGGAGGTGGTCAATCAGGTCGTGACCACGATGGAAGAGATCAACACCAGCTCGAAGAAGATCAACGACATCATTGGCGTGATCGATGGCATTGCTTTCCAAACCAATATCCTGGCTCTGAATGCGGCCGTGGAAGCGGCGCGCGCCGGCGAGCAAGGCCGTGGTTTTGCGGTGGTGGCGAGCGAAGTGCGGTCCTTGGCGCAGCGGTCTGCCGAAGCGGCCAAGGAGATTAAATCCCTGATTGGCGCCAGCGTGGATCGGGTCGAGTCAGGCAGTCGCTTGGTCCGTGATGCCGGTGAGACCATGACCGAAATCGTGGCCAGCGTGCAGCGCGTGTCGGACATCATTGGCGAGGTCACCGCAGCGTCTGGCGAGCAAAGCCAGGGTATCGGCTTGGTCAACCAGTCTGTCAGTCAGTTGGATCAAATGACGCAGCAAAACGCGGCACTTGTGGAGCAAGCGGCGGCTGCGGCGACCAGCCTGGAGCAGCAAGCCCAGTCCTTGCAAACGGCAGTGGCGACTTTCAAGCTTTGAATTTGAAGTAAATCTGACGACTCCCGGGTCCAATCGGAGGCCCGTCGGCATGCCGGCGGGCCTCTTTCTATAATCGCGCTCCTTGTGCACTCAATAACCGGAAGACTGCTTTGCTGAACTTTTTGCTTGAAAACTGGATTCTGGTCTTGGCCGCCGTGAGCTCGGGCGCGATGTTGCTTTGGCCCGCCCTGGTGCGAAGCAGCCAAGGCGCTGCGCTTTCGCCCGCTCAGGCGGTGCAGCTGATCAACCGGGAGAAGGCCGTTTTGATCGATGTCTGTGAACCCAATGAATTTGCCGCAGCCCATGTGGCTGGTGCTCGCAATATCCCGCTGGCATCGCTGGAAGGGCACAAATCACTGCCCAGCAACAAGACCTTGCCCGTGGTGCTGATTTGCCAAAGCGGTGCGCGTGCGGGCCGTGCAGCCGCTACCCTGCGCAAGCTCGGTTACGAAAAGGCTCAGGTCCTGGGCGGTGGCATGAAGAGCTGGCGCGATGCCAATTTGCCGGTTGAAAAATCGGCGGCCTGAGGGGCTTGGCCCCTCGTCTCCAATACAGAATAGAAAGTCGCCTCATGGCTGTTGTGAAGATGTACACCACCCAGGTCTGCCCCTACTGTGTGCGGGCCAAGGCTCTGCTCAAGCAACGGGGTGTTGAGCACATCGAAGAAGTCCGCATCGACCTCGATCCAGCCGAGCGAGAGGCGATGATGACCTTGACTGGCCGCCGGACGGTGCCGCAAATCTTCATTGGCCAAACCCATGTGGGCGGCTGTGATGACTTGATGGCTCTGGATCAGCGCGGCGGCTTGCAAGCCTTGTTGCAAGCGGCTTGATCGGGGTGCGCAGATTTCAAGAGGGGGGAGACCCCCACGGAATCGTCACATGCGCTGAGTAATAATCAATAACGCCGCCCGCAGCATTGGCTGACGGGCTTCACTTTTTTTGGGATTTACCATGGCCGACGAGAACAATACCCCCGTGTTTCAGATTCAGCGCATGTATCTGAAGGATCTGTCGCTGGAGCAGCCGAACGCGCCGCAAATTCTGCTCGAGCAGACCCAGCCTCAGGTTGACATCAATCTGGCCCTGTCCGCCGAGCCCGTGGCTGAAGGCGTTTTCGAGGTCTGCGTGACCGCGACCGTCACCACCAAGGTCGGCGAGAAGACCTTGTTCCTGATCGAAGCCAAGCAAGCCGGTATCTTCGAGATCCGCAATGTGCCGCAAGAGCAGGTCGAGGGCATCCTCGGCATCGTCTGCCCTCAGATGATTTACCCGTATCTGCGCGCCATCGTGTCGGACGTTTGCACTCGCGCTGGCTTCCCGCCGGTGCTGTTGTCGGAAGTCAACTTCCAGGCCATGTTTGAAGCTCAGCAGGCTCAGCGCGAAGCAGCGGCCGCCGCTGCGGCTCCGACTCTCAACTGAGATTAGCCCTCATGACACGCGCCCCACGCTGCCAGCTGCAGCCGGGGCGCGTGGTTTTTTCTGGACCTCACTTATGAAAATCAGCGTTCTGGGGGCGGGTGCCTGGGGTACGGCCTTGGCGATTCAGGCCAGTGCTAGGCACGATGTGATGCTCTGGGGCCGTGACGCGGCGGCGGTTGCCTCCATGCATGCACAGCGGCGCAATCAGCAGTACCTGCCAGAGGCTGTGCTGCCGGCCGCGCTGCGTCTGGAGGCGAACAGAGATGTCGCCGTGAGTCATGCTTGCGGGGACGACGGTTTGATCATCGTGGCCACGCCGATGGCGGGTTTGCGCGGCATCTTGGCGGCTTTGCCGGATGGGGCGCGGGTGCTTTGGTTGTGCAAAGGCTTTGAGGCGGGTTCCGGGCTACTGGGCCACGAGATCGCCCGGGCGGTCCAGCCAAGGCTGCGCGCTGGCATTTTGTCGGGCCCCAGCTTCGCCCAGGAAGTGGCGCTGGGTCAGCCGACGGCGCTCGTCGCCGCAAGCGAGGATGCGGATCTGGCCCAGGCTGCAGTGGATGCATTTCATAGCGAACGACTGCGTATCTACACCTCGGCCGATCCGGTCGGCGTTGAAGTCGGGGGCGCGGTCAAGAATGTGATGGCCATTGCCGTCGGTGCGGCCGACGGCCTGCGCATGCGTGCGGAGCGTATCGGTCATGTGGCGGATGCCCCCGGCCTGAATGGTCGTGCCGCGCTGATCACACGGGGCTTGGCTGAAATGCTGCGCTTGGGCCTAGCTTTGGGCGCGCGCAGCGAGACTTTTATGGGTCTGTCCGGCATGGGTGACCTGGTGTTGACGGCCACCGGCGACTTGTCTCGCAATCGCCGTGTCGGTCTGCTGCTGGCCGAAGGCCTGGCGCTCCCCACAATCCTGCATGATCTGGGGCATGTGGCCGAAGGGGTCTACAGCGCTCCGACGGTTCTGGCGCGTGCGCGCCAGAAGGGCGTGGACATGCCCATCACCGAAGCGGTTGTGGCCGTGCTGGAGGGGCGCTTGAGCCCGGTTCAGGCCGTCGACCTCTTGATGGGGCGACAGTCGCGCTCAGAACATTGAAGTGGCGGGCAGCCGGAGCCGGCAGTTTTTTGACTCCGGCTTAGATGCCGTTTTGATAGCCGTTTTGGCGCCAGCCCTCGAACACAGCGACCGCAACGCTATTGCTCAGGTTGAGGCTGCGCTGCCCCTCCAACATGGGCAGGCGAACCCGCTGCTGCGGCGCAAACTGTTTCCGGATTTCTGGCGATAAACCGGCGGTCTCGGAGCCAAAGACCAAGAAGTCACCGGGCAGCCAACTCACTTGCGCAAAGGAGTGGCTGCCGCGCGTGGTGAACGCAAACATGCGCTCGGCCTTGGGTTGCATGGTGGCCAGAAAGCTGGCCCAGTCCTTGTGTCGCTGCACCGCGGTGTACTCGTGATAGTCGAGTCCGGCGCGCTGCAACAGACGGTCTTCCATGGAAAAACCCAAGGGTTCAACCAGGTGCAAGCTGCAGCCTGTATTGGCGGCCAGTCGAATCACGTTGCCGGTGTTCGGAGGGATTTCTGGTTGAACCAGCACGATATGAAACATGAGCAGACTTCAGGGTAAGGGTGGGGTGCCGCCGGCTAGCAACGGGTTTCAAGCCGTTTCGCCATCAGGCGTTCGCGCGATCACCCAGGCTTGAACATGGGCGGCGCCCGCTTGGCGCAGTACGCGGGCGAGCTCGAATAGCGTGGCTCCGCTGGTCATCACATCATCCAGCAAGGCCACATGGCGGCCCCGCAATTCTGCCTTGCGCAGCGGTTCGACGGCAAAAGCCTGCTTCACATTGGCGGCGCGGTCCTTCAGCGGGGTATGGGCTTGCTGCGCTGTGCTGCGAACCCGCAGCAGCAGGTTGCCATCGCAAGGAATCTGGCGCCGGCGCGCCAGGGTGCGGGCGAGCTCATGACTTTGGTTGTAGCCGCGCTCTTTCAGCCGCGCGGGGCTGAGTGGCACAGGCAGCAGCCAATCGGGCGCATCTGGCGCACTGCAGTCCAGTGCTTGCGAGAGGCGTTCAAGCAAGGTCTCGCGCAAGTCCACGGCCTGATGGAACTTGTAGAGTTGCAGCAGTCGGTCCCAAGGGAAGCTGTAATCCAATGCGGCAATCGTGCGATCGAGCGGTGGAGCGTGACGCAAACAGGCGCCACATTGGGCGCTTTCACGCCCGCCGAGCCCGACGGGCAAATGGGCGGCACAGGTCCAGCAGCGAGGCACCGGGCGGCCGTAGCGTTGCAGGCAGTCGCGGCAAACACGGCTATGGCTCCATGCTCGGCAGACCGCGCATTGGCCGGGACAGCGCATCAAGAGTCGCTCCATCCCATAGGGGCGTTCCGGTGGCAGCGGCCGCTTTTTCATCGCTTCAATATACTGCCGCCCATGCCCAACTCTCCCAGTTCCCCTTCTGCCCATGTCGACCTGGGGCTTGCCAAGCCGCCGGCGCCACAGCCCCGGGCACTGGACCCAGTGGCGGTCCTGCGGCAACAACGGCGAATGGCTGGCTTGGACGCGGTTCCTTGGCTGCATCAGGAGGTGGCCGAGCGCATGGCGGAGCGTCTGTCCATCATCAAGTTTCAACCCAAGCGGGTGTTGCAATGGCAAGGCTTGCTGGGCGGGGGCGGCAAGGCCTTGAGTGAAGCGTATCCGCAGGCCGAGCAATGCAGTGTGGAAGTCACGGCGGAGCTGCGGGCCCGTAGCCAACTTGCACACAAGCGCGTTTGGTGGAAGGCTTGGCGAGGCTCCTCAGCCCTGACGGTTGAGGCCCCGGAGAATCTGGCGCAGGGACGAGCCGAACTGGTTTGGGCCAATATGTGCTTGCATGCCAGTCCTGATCCTGTGGCGACCTTGCGCGCCTGGCATCAAGCCCTGGCAGTGGACGGTTTTGTGATGTTCTCTTGCCTCGGCCCGGATAGCTTCAAGGAGTTGCGCGCGATCTATCAGCAGCAAGCCTGGGGGCCAAGCTCACCGGAGTGGTGGGATATGCATGACATCGGCGATTTGATGGTCGAGGCCGGTTTCGCAGATCCTGTGATGGACCAGGAGCGTATTGGCCTGACCTGGGCCGATGGCGAGTCTTTGTTGATGGACCTGCGTGCCCTGGGGGGCAACTATGCGCCGACACGTTTTTCTGGGTGCCGAGGCCGACAATGGCGTGCCCGGTGGCTGGAGTCTTTGGAGCCGTTGCGTGGCCCGGATGGACGACTGAAATTGAGTTTGGAACTGGTTTACGGCCACGCGTTCAAGCCGCAGCCGCGCTTGTCGATCAGCTCTGAAACCCATGTATCGCTGGAACAAATGCGGGCGATGGTGCGTAAATCAAGCCCCTGAGGCCGCACTGAATAATCAATCAGCGGGTAATCAGGGATGATTCGGGGTGTCAAAGCCACAATCCCGCTGCGGGCATAAGCTAAACTTCCGAGTTAGTCGGAATATGCGCCTGAAGTCTAGGGTCAGGTCTTGCTCAATGATTTGAGATAGCTCAAACCTCTCTGGAATTGACAGCGGTCCCTGGCATTTTCGACTTCAGGTGGATGTCGTGGCGAGTCCAAGGCGCAAGCCCTGGCTTCCCGGAAATGAAATAGAAATAAGAGTGACGACCATGAAGATGATGAACGCACGAGTGCATCAGGCCGCGCGCCGCTTGGGACAGGTGGCGATTGCTGCGGGCGCCTCGCTGGCCACCCAAGTAGCCCTGGCAGTGAACGATCTCCCGGGTGGGCCGGCGGTCAATCAGATCAATCTGCATCCGCCGGTGACCAAGATCGCGGCCGACCAGATGTGGTTGCACAACTTCATGATGATCATTTGTGTGCTCATCTTCGTCGCTGTGTTCGGCGTGATGTTCTATTCGATCTTCAAGCACCGCAAGTCCAAGGGTGCGGTGTCCGCCAACTTCCACGAGAGCGTCAAGGTCGAGATCGCCTGGACCGTGGTGCCTTTCATCATCGTGATTTTGATGGCCTTGCCGGCCACCAAGGTGGTGGTGGCCATGAAGGACACCACCAACGCCGACCTGACCATCAAGGCCACCGGTTACCAGTGGAAATGGGGTTATGACTACCTGAAGGGCGAGGGCGAGGGTATTGGTTTCCTGGCGACTCTCGATGCCAAGCAGCGCGAGATGTCGGACTCCGGCAAGCCCGAATTGACCGATGACTACCTGCTGAAGGTCGACAACCCGCTGGTTGTGCCGGTGGGCAAAAAAGTTCGCATCATCACCACCGCCAATGACGTGATCCACGCTTGGATGGTGCCGGCCTTCGGCGTCAAGCAAGATGCCATCCCCGGCTTCGTGCGCGACACCTGGTTCAAGGCCGAAAAGACCGGCGACTTTTACGGCCAGTGCGCCGAGTTGTGCGGCAAAGAGCATGCCTATATGCCCATCCACGTGAAGGTGGTTTCGGCCGCTGAGTACACGGCGTGGGTCGATGGCAAGAAGAAGGAAATGGCCGCCAAGGCGGATGATCCAAGCAAGGTTTGGGAGTTGGCTGCGTTGATGGTTCGCGGCGAGAAGGTGTACGCCGCCAATTGCGCCGCCTGCCACAAGGCCGATGGCAAGGGTGCAGGTCCTATCAAGGCCTTGGATGGCTCCCCGATCGTTTTGGATGAGGATAAGCTCAAGCAAATCGCTGTGATGCTGAATGGCCAAAACAACGGCGCCATGCCAGCCTGGAAACAACTGAGCGATACCGAAATTGCGGCCGTGATCAGCTATACCAAGAACAGCTGGTCCAACAAGACGGGCCAAGTGGTCCAGCCGGCCGAAATCGTGGCCGCGCGCAAGTAAGCGGTAGAACGTCAAGAAGCATCAGACAAACGTCGAAAACGTCCAAAGAGGAATCAACATGAGTGCAGTGCTTGACCATCACGGTCACGACGTTCATGGCCACCACGATGACCACCACGCTCCTACGGGCTGGCGTCGCTGGGTGTTCGCCACCAATCACAAGGACATCGGTACTCTGTATCTGCTGTTCTCATTCACGATGCTGATCATTGGCGGCATCTTGGCGCTGTGTGTTCGCGCCGAGTTGTTCCAGCCCGGCTTGCAGTTCTTCAACCCCGAGTTGTTCAACCAGTTCACGACCATGCACGGTCTGATCATGGTGTTCGGCGCCATCATGCCGGCCTTCGTGGGCTTTGCGAACTGGATGATCCCGCTGCAAATCGGCGCCGGTGACATGGCTTTCGCCCGCATGAATAACTTCAGCTTCTGGCTGATGGTGCCCGCTGCGATCATGCTGGTGGGCTCGTTCTTCATGCCCGGCGGAGCGCCTGCCGCAGGCTGGACCTTGTATGCGCCGCTGACGCTGCAAATGGGCCCCTCCATGGATGCAGGCATCTTCGCGATGCACATCCTGGGTGCCTCGTCCATCATGGGTTCGATCAACATCATCGTCACTATTCTGAACATGCGCGCTCCTGGCATGACTCTGATGAAGATGCCGATGTTCTGCTGGACCTGGCTGATTACCGCTTATCTGCTGATCGCGGTGATGCCTGTGCTGGCTGGTGCGATCACGATGACGCTGACAGACCGCCACTTTGGCACCAGCTTCTTCAATCCCGCGGGCGGTGGTGATCCGGTGATGTATCAACACATCTTCTGGTTCTTCGGTCACCCCGAGGTGTACATCATGATCTTGCCGGCTTTCGGCATCGTCAGCCAGATCGTGCCCGCTTTTGCTCGTAAGCGTCTGTTCGGTTATGCCTCGATGGTGTACGCGACGGCTTCGATCGCCATCCTGTCCTTCATCGTCTGGGCTCACCACATGTTCGCGACCGGCATGCCGGTGACGGGTCAGCTCTTCTTCATGTATGCCACCATGCTGATCGCCGTGCCAACTGGCGTGAAGATCTTCAACTGGTTGGCGACGATGTGGCGCGGGTCCATGACCTTTGAAGTGCCGATGCTGTGGGCCGTGGGCTTTATCTTTGTGTTCACCATGGGTGGCTTTACCGGCCTGATCTGCGCGATGGCGCCGGTGGATATTCAGATCCAAGACACCTATTACGTCGTTGCGCACTTCCACTATGTGTTGGTTGCTGGTTCCTTGTACGCGCTGTTCGCTGGCGTTTACTACTGGGGTCCGAAGTGGACCGGTGTGATGTACAGCGAGACTCGCGGCAAGATCCACTTCTGGGGCTCGCTGATCAGCTTCAACATCACCTTCTTCCCCATGCACTTCCTGGGCTTGGCCGGCATGCCGCGTCGTTATGCGGACTACCCGATGCAGTTCGCTGACTTCAATGCGATTGCTTCGGTGGGAGCCTTCTGGTTCGGCTTGATGCAGGTGTACTTCTTCTTGTTCGTGGTCATCCCCATGATGCGCGGCAAGGGCGAAAAGGCCCCTCAGAAGCCTTGGGAAGCTGCTGAAGGCCTGGAGTGGGAAGTGCCGTCGCCGGCTCCCTTCCACACCTTCGACACCCCGCCCAAGCTGGATGCCACCGCAACCAAGGTGATCGGCTGAGACCATGACGCAGAGTCCTGAGCAGCGCAAGAACAACAAGCGCCTGGCCCTTATCTTGGTGAGTGTGGCGCTGGTGTTCGGCCTTGGTTTCGTGACCAAGATTGCCGTACTCGGCTTCTGAAACGAGTATGAGCGCCTCCTGGTCTTTTGCCGCCGCCTTGCGCAGGGATAACCTGCGTTTGGTGGGCAAGCTGGTGGTGGTCGTGGCCATGATGTTTGGCTTCGGCTACGCGCTGGTGCCCTTGTACACGGCCATTTGCAATGCCTTGGGCATCAATGTCTTGTCTTTGTCCGAGCGTCAGCATGCTGTGCGCGCGGAGGACGTCAAGAACACCCAGATTGATTACAGCCGCACGATTTCGATTGAGTTCGATGCCAATTCGCGGGGGCCGTGGGAGTTCGCTCCCGCGGTGAAGCATCTGACCGTGCACCCCGGGGAATTGACCACGGTGATGTACGAGTTTCGTAACGTACAGAACCGTGTGATGGCAGCGCAGGCCATTCCGAGTTACGCGCCAAAGCAAGCGACCTCGCATTTCAACAAGCTCGAGTGCTTTTGCTTTAACGAGTACACCTTGCAGCCCGGGGAAAAGAAGGCCTGGCCGGTCGTCTTTGTGATTGACCCCAAGTTGCCGAAAGATGTGAAGACGATCACCTTGTCCTACACCTTCTTTGAGGTGGCCGGCAAGGGCAATCAGCAGGCCGCGCTTCAAGTTCAGCCGGTCAACGGCGGCTCATGAGGGCCGGTGAAGAGTTGAAGCAGGCCGTGGCCCGGCCTGCGTCTTTTTTCCAGACGGTGCGGGCGGTGGCCTGGTCATTTTTCGGCGTGCGTCGTGGCGCAGACTATGAGAAAGATGCCGCTCAATTGAATCCGGTTCATGTGATCGTGGCCGGTGTGATCGGGGCTTTGTTGTTTGTATTGGCCTTGGTGTTGTTGATCCAGTGGGTCGTCGGCAGTGGTGTTGCCAGCGCCTGAGTTTTTGCAGAATTTAGCTAAGCGTTATCTGAACTGATTTAGTTCGAGGAGAAGAAACATGTCGGCAGCGACTACAGCGGGCAAAGCCCCTCATTACTTCATTCCCGGGCCATCGGCCTATCCGGTGCTTGGTTCGATCGGCCTGTTCTTCGTCATTCTTGGCGCTGGTCAGTGGATCAATGGTCACCAGTGGGGCGCTTACTCCGTGGCCTTTGGCTTGATTTGGTTCCTGTGGGTGTTGAAGAACTGGTTCGGTGCCGCCATCGCTGAAAGCGAAAGCGGTCAGTACAGCGATCGCATCGACATGTCCTTCCGCTGGAGCATGGGCTGGTTCATCTTCTCTGAAGTGATGTTCTTTGCAGCCTTCTTCGGTGCACTCTACTGGGCGCGTGTGCACTCGGTGCCGTCCCTGGGTAGCTTTGAAAACAATCTGCTCTGGCCCGACTTCAAGGCCTTGTGGCCAAGCGTCGCTGCTGGTGCGACAGCGGCGCCGGGCGGCACCGTGGAAGCCTTTAGCACCATGGGTCCATGGCCGCTGCCGACCATCAACACCGCGATTCTGTTGACCTCCGGTGTGACCCTGACCATTGCGCACCACGCGCTGATCGCCGGCAACCGTGCTAAGACCATTGCCTTTATGTGGCTGACCGTGCTGCTGGGTATCGCCTTCTTGTTCTTGCAAGGCTACGAATATGCCCATGCCTACAACGACCTGAACCTGAAGCTGAATTCGGGCATCTTTGGCTCGACCTTCTACATGCTGACCGGTTTCCACGGTTTCCATGTGTTTATTGGCATGCTGATGCTGCTCTTCATCACATTGCGCCTGCAAAAAGGTCATTTCACCAAGGACCGTCACTTCGGCTTTGAAGGCGCCGCTTGGTACTGGCACTTTGTCGACGTGGTTTGGCTGGGCCTCTACGTCATCGTGTACTGGATGTAAGGGGCAGTGGCGACCTGCGGGTCGCCGATTTGTCCTAGGCGCCGCTGTATGCGGCGCTTTTTCATTCCTTGCGAGCTATGAGCGCAAGGGCAAGCCGGTCGGCTCGATCCAGCCCAAGAGATAGCTCAGCCAAATGAACAAGAACAAGGCCACCGAAACTCCGACGCGAACCGCCAGCGCACGGGCCATGTTGTGGCTGCGTTTTTTGTCGGCGCCGGAGCCGTTCTTCAGCATGAACAGCCCAGCCGCAGCCAAGGCCAATAAGATGCCAATGAAGGCGATTGCAATAGCGGTTTTCATCATGGCCGATTATCTGTCGCGGAGCGTCTTGTGAGTCCCCGTTTGCGTTCACTCGTGGTGATGGTCGCCACCATAGCTGCGGTGTCTTTGACGCTGGGTTTAGGCTTTTGGCAACTCGACCGAGCCGAACAGAAACTCAAGCTGCAAGCCGGCATCGAGGCGAATGCACAGCTGCCGCCCCTGAATGGCGCGGCCTTGCACGCTCAGCCTGCTCAGGCCCAGGTGCAAGTTCATCGGCGGGTCAAGCTGCGCGGGCATTGGCTGCATGACAAGACCATTTTTCTTGACAACCGCCCGATGGCGGGGCGATTTGGTTTTTTGGTCTTGACGCCCTTGCAGATTGAGGGGCGTTCGGAAGCGGTATTGGTTCAAAGGGGCTGGACGCCCCGGGACGCGGCCGACCGCACGCGACTGCCGGTTTTGCCGCAGACAAGCGAAGCCGTGGAGGTTTTCGGTCGACTGGCCGCCACGCCCTCTAGGGTCTATCAACTGGCGGCAGCCGAAAGCGGCTCGGTCCGGCAGAATCTCGACGTTTCAGCCTACGGGCAGGAAATTGGGCAAGCATTGCTGCCCTTAACCGTCTTGCAACTCGAAGATTGGGCACCTTCAATTGGAGCCCAGGCCTCGAACTCGAAGCCGGCTGATGGGCTGTTACGTGATTGGCCCGCTCCCGATCTGGGTTTGCACAAACACTATGGCTATGCGTTTCAATGGTTCGCGCTCGCTGCGCTGCTGATAGGTCTTTATGTCTGGTTCCAAACAATCCGCCCCCGTCTCCGAGCCCGCAGCCGTGAATAACAAGAATCATGATCCAGCCTCGAGCGCCGCTGCGCCCACGGCCACTCCCGAAAGCGACCCCGTGGCGATGACGATTCATAGCCTGCCGGATCCGATGACGGCCAATGCTGCACAGCGCACCAAGGGAGGCCGCGTCCGTATGTTGCTGGTGCTCGCGGCTTGTGCGGCGCCGGTGATTGCCTCCTATTTCACCTTCTATGTGATTCAGCCGCGTGGTTCGGCCTACGGTGATTTGATCTTGCCCACCGTCGATGTGCCAGCGCAACTGAGCCTGAAGACCCTGGAAGGCAAGCCCGTCACGCCCGACTCCCTGAAAGGCCAGTGGTTGCTGACCCTGGTGCAAGGCAGTGCTTGTGATGCTGAATGCGAGAAAATGCTGTTCATGCAGCGGCAGTTGCGCGAGATGCTCGGCAAAGAGCGCGACAAAGTCGACAAGCTCTGGCTGATCCCTGACGACGAGGCCTTGCGCCCCGAGTTGCAGCAGGCCGTCTCCCAGGGCATTCCCGTCACCATCTTGCGCGCGCCGCGTGCGGAATTGGAGGCTTGGCTGAAGCCAGCCGATGGTCGAGCCCTGCGGGATCATCTTTTCGTCATTGACCCGCTGGGCCGTTGGATGCTGCGCAGCCCAGTGGCCCCCGATCCCGGCAAGGTCAAAGGTGATTTGAGCCGCCTCTTGAAGGCCAATGCGGGTTGGGACAAGGCTGGGCGTTGAATCCCATGAGCGTCGCTGCTTACGATCTCTCTCCGCTGGGGCAGTTGATGGGCTTGGGCGCATTGCTGGCGGCCGGCCCTTTGTTGTGGCTGCGTTTTCGCCAGAGGGACTCCAGTCCTCGTGCGCGTTTGCGTGCACTGACCTTGTTGACCCTGTTCTTGACCTTTGATCTGGTCTTGTTCGGTGCCTTTACCCGCCTGAGTGACTCGGGTTTGGGATGCCCCGATTGGCCGGGCTGTTATGGCAGCGCCAGCCCCTTGGGTGCCAGGGAGGAGATCCACGCGGCACAGACCGCCATGCCCACCGGGCCTGTCACGCACAGCAAGGCCTGGGTGGAGATGGTGCATCGCTATCTGGCCAGTGCGGTGGGGGTGTTGATCCTGGTGCTGTGCGTGCAGAGTTGGCGCTTGGCTCGCAAGGGCGGGGTCACGCTGTCGCCGTGGTGGTCCACGATTACCTTGGTCTGGGTCTGTATGCAGGGCGCTTTTGGCGCTTTGACGGTCACCATGAAACTGTTTCCCGCCATCGTGACCTTGCATCTTTTGGGTGGCATGGGCTTGTTGATGCTTTTGGCTTGGCAGGCGCAGGCCTATCAGCCGAATCCGCTGCGAAGCCACCGATGGGTCTTGTGGGGTGCCGCAGTGCTGACGGTGTTGTCACTCATGCAAGTGGGCTTGGGCGGATGGGTTAGCACCAACTATGCCGTCTTGGCTTGCTCGGAGTTTCCGCAATGCCTGCCGGGCAGTTGGTGGCCGGCGATGGATTTCAAACAAGGCTTTTCGTTCTGGCGGCCTTTGGGCCTCAATGCGGGAGGTGGTTGGTTGTCTTTTGAGGCCCTGACTGCCATCCATATGGTTCATCGGCTCGGCGCATTGGTGGTGTTCAGCGCCATTGTTTTGTTTGCTTGGACGCTGTGGCGCACTCGCGAGCCTCAAATGCGTGTTTGGGCACGGCGTTTGTTGCTCGTTGCAGCTTGGCAATTCCTGAGTGGCATCTCCAATGTGGTGTTGGACTGGCCCTTGCTGGCCGCCTTAGCTCATACAGGCGGGGCCGCCGCACTGTTGACGATGTTGAGCTTTTTGTTGGCCCGTTTGCAGCAAGGCCGTCCTTCGGCCACTGCGCTGGTCTCCCTCTGACACGGTTTTACCGATACGCTTCGCCCTTATGGCTTCATCTACTTCCGTCGCGGCCGCCGCTGGCCCGAGTTCGCGCTGGCAACAGTACTACCAACTGACCAAACCTCGGGTCGTTCAGTTGATCGTGTTCTGCGCCATCATCGGTATGGCGCTGGCGATTCCGGGTCTCCCAAGCAATGAGGAGTGGGTCAAGGTATTGGCGGCAACCGCTGGCATTTGGTTGGTGGCCGGCGCTGCCGCCGCCTTCAACTGTCTGGTGGAACAGCAGATCGACGCCAAGATGAAACGCACCTCTTGGCGTGCCACTGCCAAGGGCCAACTGAGTCGGGCGCAGACCCTGAGCTTCTCCGCCCTGCTCGGCGGCGTTGGGCTTGCCTTGCTCTGGTTCTGGGTCAACCCGCTGACCATGTGGCTGACCTTCGCGACCTTTGTGGGCTACGCCGTCATCTACACCGTCATCTTGAAGCCGATGACGCCGCAAAACATCGTCATCGGCGGCGCTTCAGGTGCCATGCCACCCGTGCTGGGTTGGGCCGCTTTGCGTGGCGAAGTGGGGCCTGAGGCTTTGCTGATGTGCTTGATCATCTTTTTGTGGACGCCGCCACACTTCTGGGCCTTGGCCCTTTACCGCACCGAGGACTACCGCAAGGCCGGCTTGCCCATGTTGCCGGTCACACATGGCTCTGAGTTCACCCGTTTGCAGGTCTTTCTCTACACCTGGATCTTGCTGGCCGCGACCATGTTGCCCTTCTTGACCGGCATGAGCGGATGGATTTATCTGGTGAGCGCAGTGATTTTGGGTCTGGGCTTTTGCGGTTACGCCTGGAAGCTGTGGCGCAGATATTCGGACGAGTTGGCTCGGGCGACCTTCCGTTTTTCCATCTGGCACCTGTCGCTCTTGTTTGCCGCGCTCTTGCTGGATCACTATTTGCAGCCTTTGATGGCTTGACTTGCTATGCGTCTGAACATGAGGTTTTGGGTGAAGACGGCCGCGATCGCCGTCATGGCGGCGAGCCTTGCTGCTTGCGATCAGATGGGTACTTCGAAAGCCAGCTTTCAGGGCGTTGATCTCACCGGCGCCGAGTACGCCCGAGGCCTGAGCTTGAGCGACCAGGACGGCCGCAGCCGCAGCCTCAGTGAGTTCAAAGGCAAGGTGGTGGTGGTCTTCTTTGGCTTTACCCAGTGCCCCGATGTCTGCCCGACGACCTTGGCCGAGTTGGCCGAGGTGAAACGCTCTTTGGGTGCGGAAGGCGAACGGGTGCAAGGCGTGTTCGTGACCGTCGATCCCGAGCGCGACACGACCACCTTGTTGAAGGCCTATGTCGACAGCTTTGACCCGTCTTTTGTGGCCTTGCGCGGTAGCGAGGAACAGACCAAGGCCGCGGCCAAAGAGTTCAAGGTTTACTACGCCAAGGTGCCGGGCAAGACGCCCGAGAGCTACACCATGGATCACACGGCAGCCAGCTTCATCTTTGACACCCAAGGACGGGTGCGGGTGTTCTCCCGGTACGGATCCGGGGCCAGTGCTCTGGCCAATGACATCAAGCTCTTGCTGGCCGAAAAGTCCTGAACTGGATTCGATCCGCCAGAAAGCAAAAAAGCCCCTAGGCGCTGAGCCTAGGGGCTTTTTCTCTTTGAGCGTGCATGCTGAGGGTGATGCCCCTCAGCCACGAAACTTCATCAGGCGGGAGTGAGCGCCTTGCGCATCTTCTTCATCGCCGCAACCTCGATCTGGCGAATCCGCTCGGCGCTGACGCCATATTCGGCCGCCAATTCATGCAGGGTCATGCCGCCGCTGGAGTCATCGTTGACCTTCAACCAACGCTCTTCCACGATCCGACGGCTGCGCTCGTCCAAAGCCTCAAGGGCGCGGGTGATGCCGTCACCGGCCAAAGCATCGCGTGCCTGAGCTTCTAGCACACGGGTGGGTTCCTGTGTCTCGTCGGCCAGATAGGCAATCGGTGAGAAGGTCTCGCCTTCGTCGTCGGTCTGCGGCTCCAGCGCCACATCGCCGCCGGACATGCGGGTCTCCATCTCCAGCACTTCCTCGCGCTTGACGTTGAGCTCCTTGGCCACATGCTCCAGCTGAGCTTCGCTCAAGCTGTTGCGGTGGCTCATATCGTCGCTCATGTCTTCCTTCATGCTGTGCTTCATCGAGCGCAGATTGAAGAACAGCTTGCGCTGCGCCTTGGTCGTGGCGACCTTGACCATGCGCCAATTGCGCAGCACGTATTCATGGATTTCGGCCTTGATCCAGTGCATGGCGTAGCTGACCAAGCGAACGCCTTGATCCGGGTCATAGCGTTTGACGGCCTTCATCAGACCGACATTGCCTTCCTGGATCAGATCGCCTTGGGGCAGGCCGTAGCCCATGTACTGGCGCGAAATCGACACGACCAGACGCAGGTGCGACAACACCAGCTTCCCGGCGGCCTCCACATCACCATGGTCGCGCAGTTTGCGAGCCGCCGCAATTTCCTCTTCGGGGCTCAGCAAGGGAAGACGGTTGATGGCAGAGATGTATGCGTCCAGATTGCCCAAAGAAGGCACCAGCGACCAAGGGTCACGCACCGTCAAAGCACTAGGGGTAGACATCGTCATCATCTTCTTTCGCAAAGCAAACCTTTCGGTTCGACAGGATCAATATTAGCACTCGCTGCGAATGAGTGCTAAGAGTCTGGGTTCTTTTCCAGAGGCCCCGTTTTTAGAGGGATTCCGGGAGGGCGTGTACTAACTTTTTGACTGCGAGCGGGGCTTGCTAGTCCATCAGGCCGAAATCCGGGCTGGCAACCATGGCCTCGATGTCGAGCAAAATCAACATGCGTTCGCCGATCTTGCCCAGGCCCGTGATGAAGCGTGAGTCGAGCGCGGCCGCCACCTCGGGCCGGGGCTTGATCTGCTCGGCATTGAGTTCCAGCACGTCGGACACCGCGTCGACCACCACGCCGACGACCCGCTGGCAGACATTCAACACGATTACCACGGTGAAGGCGTTGTACTCGCCGGACTGCCCCAAGCGCAGGCGCAAATCAACGATGGGCACGATGACCCCGCGCAGATTGACCACGCCTTTGACGAATGCAGGTGCATTGGCCACCCGGGTTGGCGCCTCGTAGGAGCGGATTTCCTGCACGCGCAGGATGTCCAGTCCGTACTCCTCGCCCCCGACATGGAAGGTCAAAAACTGGCGCGAATCAGCGCGCGAGGCATGGTCAGAAGTCAGCGCAGTCGATGAGCCTTGGCTGGCGATCAGTTCGTTGGAACTCATGGTTGATGTGCAACAGGGTTAGTCAGGGAGGGGTCAACTTTGCGGAAGATTCTGCCCCTTTTTTTGCCAAGCGGTCTTGAGATCAAGCGGACGTGGCGTCGCCTATTTTGAAACCGCTGCTGCGGATGATGAGGCTTGATTGAAGGCCGAGCCTTCTCTTTACCAAGCGATGAGCGGCGCACGGCTGAACTCGGCCTTCATGGCAAGAGAAACTGCTCTGAGGATCCGCTCCGCAGGAGCGGCAAAATGCAGTCGGGCAGCAGATGCTCTTCATGTGCACATCGGCAGCGCACGCCCTCGAACTTGGCGCATCTTTATTTGTCTGATTTCGAAGACCCATGTGGACCACTAACCTCAAGCCCTTCTGCGGCTTTTTGATCCTTGCATTCCTGACCTTGGCACCAGCCTCGGCACAGATTTCTTCAGGCGCGGGTGGCGACTTGCCTTGTGTACCGAGGGATCTTGGTTTCGCGGCAGACAAGGCGGTCTGGAGCGCCCATCCTTTGTCGAAACTGAAGCGTGACACCCAGTACAGTTTGGAGACCCAAGCGGGGCTGACGGGGCACACCGCGCTCTTGGCGCAGGCCGATGCATCGGCCTCTTTGTTTGTCAGCAAGCTCAATCCCGCCGCGATGCTGGCACCACCGCCTTGGCTGTCGTGGCAATGGAAGGCGGAAGCCCTGGTGCCGGGAGCGGACAATAAAGACAAGCGCCGGGAAGACGCGCCCCTGCGCGTGCTGCTGGCTTTTGACGGCGATGTGAAGAAGCTTCCAGCCAAGGAGCAGCGCCGGTTCAAGCTGGCCAAGGCCTTGTTGGGGGCGGCCCCGCCCTATGCCGTGTTGATGTACATCTGGAGCGAGCAATGGCCGGTTGGAACCTTGATTCCGTCCGCGCACAGCAGCCGCGTTCAGATGATGGTGGCCAGTTCCGGCAGTCAGGAATTGGGCCATTGGCAGCCCATGCAGCGCAATCTGCACGAGGACTACCGCAGGGCTTTCGGTGAGGCTCCCGGGGCGCTGCTCGCTTTGGCCGTGATGACGGACACCGACAACACCGGCCAAAAGGCGCGGGGCTGGTACGCCGACCTTCAGCTGAAGTGCCTGCCGTGATGGGCTTGACTGTTCGGGCCTTGCTGGCCTTGCTTTGTCTGCTGACGGTGGCTTGCAGCAGCTTGCCGCCTCAGCCCCCCGATGCCCCTCGGGCGGCCGCCGATGTCGCTGCGCGGCCCGGTCGTCTTCAGCAGGCCTTGGCAGAGGTTAGGCGCCAACAGCCGGATGCCCGCTTGAACGGTTTTCAAGGACTCGCAGAAAGCGAGGGTGCCCTGATTGCCCGGCTTGCCTTGATCGAGGCGGCCGATCACGCCTTGGACTTGCAGTACTACATCTGGCGCAATGACGCTTCGGGGCGGCTCATCCTGCACCGCTTGCTGCAAGCCGCCGACCGCGGCGTGAAGGTGCGTGTCTTGCTGGACGATCATGGCGTCGACGCCCGGGATGAGTTCTTGCTCGCCTTGGCTGCGCATCCGAATTTTGAGATTCGACTCTTCAATCCGACCGCCTATCGTGACTTGCAGTTGCTGGGCACCGCCCTGGAGTTCCAGCGCGTCAATCGGCGCATGCACAACAAGGCCTTGGTCGCGGATGGTCAGGTCGCCATACTTGGGGGGCGCAATATCGGCGATGAGTACTTCTCCGCCCGCAGCCACATTCAGTTCGGCGATATGGATGTGTTGGTCCATGGGCCGGTGCTGGCTGAGGTGGAGCAAGCTTTTGACCGGTACTGGCAAGACCCCGCCACATATGCCATTGAAACACTCAGGGGGCGATTGGCGGGTGCGGTGGAACTGGATCAACTTCGGCAGCAGTTGCAGCAATCCTTGCAGGCCGCCGAGGATTCGCCCTTTCTGCAACAGTTGCGGGAGCGAATGCAGCGCTTGGCGCAGCCCATGGCGACTGACTATGCCTGGGGGACAGCTCATCTATTGGTGGATGACCCGGCCAAGATCCGCCGCTCCGTTGAGGACACCCGTGGGCATTTGCTTGAGCAACTGCGACAGTTGCAAAGCATGACGCCTGGGCGGGAGTTGTTGATTGTTTCGCCCTATTTTGTTCCGGGAGTGCAGGGCAGCAGGGCCTTGGCTCGCTTGGTCGAATCAGGCGTCGCCGTGACGGTCCTGACCAACTCCTTGGCCGCCACCGATGTTGCGGCGGTGCATGCGGGCTATCAGTCGTACCGAGAAAGGCTGCTGGCCGCCGGCATCCGTTTGTACGAGCTCAAGCCCACGGCCCCTCAGGCCGGGCAGAAAAGACAGTCCGCCTTCATCGGGTCGTCCAGGGCCTCGCTGCATGCCAAGATCTTGGTGGTCGATCGGGCGCGCGTGTTCATCGGGTCACCGAACCTGGATCCGAGATCCATTCAGCTCAACACCGAGGTGGGCCTGGTGTGTGAGGCCCCGGCCTTGGCCAGGGAAGTGGCGCAAGGCTTACTCTCTCAACTCGATCAAGTCGCCTGGCAACTGGAGCTTGTGCAGGGCAAGCTCGTATGGGTCGACCGCAATCCCGCTGCGCCGCATACCTTGCACCAAGAGCCGGAGACCTCGTGGCTGAAACGAACTTTGATCCGGCTGCTGGGCCTCTTGCCGATCGAGTCTCAGCTGTAAACGACCCGCAAGCGCCGGCCGCCGGGGTCCAGGCAATAAAAAAGCCCCATCGCAATGGGGCTTACCAAGCAAGCGGCCCAGCAGAGGCTGCTGGTGTCGTGTTGAATCAGACGTTGAACAGGAAGTTCAGCACATCGCCGTCCTTGACGATGTACTCCTTGCCTTCGGCGCGCATCTTGCCGGCGTCCTTGGCACCTTGCTCACCCTTGTAGGTGATGAAGTCTTCATAGGCGATGGTTTGGGCGCGGATGTAGCCGCGCTCAAAGTCGGTGTGGATCACGCCGGCCGCTTGCGGGCCGGTGTCGCCCTTGTGGATGGTCCAAGCGCGCACTTCCTTCACGCCAGCGGTGAAGTAGGTCTGCAGGCCCAGCAGGCTGAAGCCGGCGCGGATCAGGCGGTTCAGGCCCGGCTCGTCCTGGCCCATCTCGGCCAGGAACATGGCGCGGTCTTCATCGCTCATTTCCGACAACTCGGCCTCGGTCTTGGCGCAGATGGCCACCACCGGGCCGTTTTGGGCGGCGGCGTATTCCTTCAGACGATCCAGGAAAGGGTTGTTCTCGAAACCATCTTCGGCCACGTTCGCCACAAACATGGCCGGCTTGGCGGTGATCAGGCACAGGGGCTTGAGCAGCACCAGTTCTTCCTTGCTGAAATCAATCGTGCGCACCGGCTTGGCTTCGTTCAGCGCAGCCTCGCACTTCTCCAGCACCTTGACCAGGGCGATGGCTTCCTTGTCGCCGGCGCGGGCCACCTTGTTGTAGCGGTGCAGGCTCTTCTCCACCGTGCCCATATCGGCCAGGCAGAGTTCGGTCTGGATCACTTCGATGTCGGAGATTGGGTCGACGCGGCCGTTGACGTGCACCACATTGCCGTCTTCAAAGCAGCGCACCACATTGACGATGGCGTCGGTCTCGCGGATGTGCGAGAGGAATTTATTGCCCAGACCTTCGCCCTTGGAGGCGCCAGCCACCAAGCCGGCGATGTCGACGAACTCGACCACGGCGGGGAGGATGCGCTCGGGCTTGACGATGTCGGCCAGCGCCTGCAGGCGCGGGTCGGGCAGTTCCACCACGCCTACATTGGGCTCGATGGTGCAGAAGGGATAGTTCTCGGCGGCAATGCCCGCCTTGGTCAGCGCATTGAAGAGGGTGGACTTGCCGACGTTGGGCAGGCCAACGATGCCGCATTTGAGGCTCATGAATGACTTTCTGGGTGGGGCGCCGGTCGCGTGTGCGGGGCAAAGATGGCATTTTAATCGTTCGGCGACCCTGCGTGCCTGAGGCCTTGTGTCGCCTGCCTACAATGCCGCCATGCAAAGCTATGAGGTCTTGATTCGTGGGAGTGGTTGCGTGGGCCGCAGTCTGGCCCTGGCCCTGGGTGCCCAGGGCCTGCGCGTGGCGCTGCTGGGCAGCGTGGAAGCCAGCCCGACGCAACGGGATGATGTACGCAGCTACGCCCTGAATGCCGCCTCGGTACGCCTGTTGACCGAGTTGAAGGTCTGGGATGCCCTGCCGGCCGATGCGGTCAGCCCGGTCTATGACATGAAGGTACGCGGCGACCAGGGCGGCGCCATGCTGGAGTTCTCGGCCTGGCAACAGGGTGTGGCCGAATTGGCCTTCATCGTCGATGCCGGCGCCTTGGAGCAGCAATTGGCGCAGGCGCTGCGCTACGCGCCTCATGTGCAAATTGTTGATGCGCCGGTGCCGGCCGATTTGGTGGCCCTGTGTGAAGGGCGTGATTCCGCGGGGCGAGCCGACTTGGGGCTGCGCTTTGACGTCCACAGCTATGGCCAGCGCGGCATTGCCGCTCGCCTGGTGGCCGATACCGAGCATCAGGGGGTAGCGCAGCAGTGGTTCCGCTCGCCCGATGTCTTGGCCTTGTTGCCGATCGCCAAGCCGCTGGCCGGCGCCTCCTATGGTTTGGTGTGGTCGGTGCCGGAGGCTCAAGCCGCCGAGCTCTTGGCGCTGAGTGATGAGGCCTTTGAGTCGGCATTGAATGCCGCCACCGGCGCTGAAGCGGGGCGCTTGCGCTTGGCCAGTGCCCGTTCCTCCTGGCCTTTGGCGCTGGCGCGTGCGGAAGCGGTTTCCGGACCGGGCTGGGCCCTGCTGGGCGATGCCGCCCATCTGGTGCATCCGCTCGCCGGCCAAGGCTTGAATCTGGGTTTTGCCGATGTGGCGGCGCTGGCCGAAGTCCTGGCGGCCAAGGAGACTTGGCGCCCCGCGGGTGACGAGCGCCTCTTGCGCCGCTATGCCCGCGCTCGCATGGCGCCCAACTGGGCCATGGGCGAATTGACCGATGGCTTGCTGAAGGTCTTTGCCAGCGACAAGCCGGCCCTGCGTGAGTTGCGAAATCGAGGCATGAATGCCTTGAATGCCGTTCCGACCTTGAAGCGCTGGCTAACGTCGCGCGCCCTGGGCTCTTGAACCCTTTCGACCCTGAAGATGATGCTGAAACTCAAGACTTGGACCGCCATGGCGGTGACCTTCCTTGCAAGCGCTTGGCCGCTGTTGACCCAGGCCAATGAAGCGGTGATCCGCAAGTCCTTGACCGAAAAGCTCAGTGGCCTGCCCAAGATCGAAGAAGTGAGGCAAAGCCCGATGGCGGGTTTGTGGGAGGTTCGCATTGGCAGTGAGATCCGCTACACCGATGCGAGTGGCAACTACCTGATCGAAGGCGAGTTGATCGACCTGCGCACCCGTCGCAATCTGACCGAAGACCGTGTCAACCGGCTGCTGACCCTGGATTTTTCGGCCCTGCCGATCAAGGACGCGGTGGTCTGGAAGTCGGGCAATGGCAAGCGCAAGATCGCCGTCTTTGCGGACCCCAATTGTGGTTACTGCAAGCGCTTCGAGCGTTCGCTGCAGGAGATGAAGGACCTCACCGTCTACACCTTCTTGATCCCCATCTTGGGCGGCGATTCGGCGGAGAAGTCGCGCGCGGTGTGGTGCGCCAAGGACTCCGGCGCCGCTTGGCAGGCTTTGATGCTCGAAGGCAAGGCCCCGCCCAGGCCGGCGGCGGCTTGCGATGATGCGGCCATCGAGCGCAATTTGGCCCTGTCCAGGCGTCACCACATCAATGGCACGCCGGCCATTATTTTTGAAGACGGCAGCCGAGCGCCCGGTGCCTTGAGCGCCGATCAACTGGAACGACGCTTGCAGAACCTGGGCAAGAATTGAGTTGAGTGAGTGGGCGAGGGTTCCAGCCCAGCGTTCCTCCCTTGCTTTCTGGCTGAACAGCCCTGTTTCAAACCGCTTTCCTCTGGAACCGACTCGGAGTCCTTTTTAATGCCTGCTGATGTCAGCCCCGCCGCACCGTCGCCCCTGCCTGTCCCGCCTTATGCCCAGCGCCTGGGTCTTTTGGGCTTGTTGCCCTTTGTGCTGGGTGCTTTGTTGGTCTGGTTGGTCGGCGGGCGCAATGCCGAGGCGCATGCCTGGGTCAGCTTTGGGCTGTCGGCCTATGCGGCGCTGATCATTTCCTTTCTGGGCGGTATCTATTGGGGGCTGGGCTTTCGGCAGGCCGAGCCGCATTTGCAACCCTTTGTCTGGGGTGTGGTGCCTTCGCTGGCGGCCTGGGTCGCCTTGGTGATGCCGGCCTATGCAGGCCTGGTCTTGCATGGGGTCATGCTGGTGGTTTGCTATCTGGTGGATCGGCGGCTGTATCCCGCGCTTGGCGCCTCGGCATGGTTGACCCTGCGCTTCAGGCTGAGTGCTGGTGCGGCGCTGTGCTGCTTCTTGGGTGCGGCGGGCAGCTGACCGGGTGTTTGAGTTGGCCAAACAAGGGCAAGACATGAGCGATATCAGCTACCGGATCGATCTGGACGAGCCCGCCCGGCATCTCTTTCACGTCACGCTGACCATTCCGGCCCCGGCGCCGCAGCAGCGCGTCAGCCTGCCGGCTTGGATACCGGGCAGTTATTTGCTGCGCGAATTCGCCCGGCATTTGAGTGCATTGCGCGCCCGGCAAGGCAGCCGAGAAGTGGCCTTTGAGCAGATCGACAAAGCCACTTGGCAGTTTGACTGTCAAGGGGCCTCGGCCCTGGTGCTGACCTATCGGGTCTATGCGTTTGATACCTCGGTGCGTGCCGCTTTCTTGGATGCGCAGCGAGGCTTCTTCAACGGAACCAGCTTGTGTTTGCGGGTGCATGGCCGTGAGTCGCAAACGCATCGCTTGGCGTTTGGCACGCTGCCCAAAGACTGGCGCATTGCGACCGCCATGCCGCGCCTGGGGGAGCCTGAGTCCTCGCAGTTTCACGCCAGTTGCTACGAAGAGTTGGTGGACCACCCGTTTGAGCTGGGAGCCTTCTGGCAGGGCCGCTTTGAGGCCGGCGGGCTTGAGCACCAGGTGGTGGTCAGTGGCGCTTTACCCGTCTTCGATGGCGAACGTTTGCTGCTGGACGCGCAGCGCATCTGCGAGGCCCAGATCGCTTTCTGGCACGGGCCGGCCAGCAAGCGGCGCAGCGCGCCTCCGTTTGCCTCATACACCTTCATGCTCAACGCAGTGGACGAGGGCTATGGCGGTCTGGAGCATCTGGCCAGCACCGCCCTGATCGCGCCGCGCCGTGACCTGCCGCGCATCGGCCAGACCGAGGCGTCAGAGGGTTATGTGCGCCTGCTGGGCTTGATCAGCCATGAGTACTTCCACACCTGGAACGTCAAGCGGCTCAAGCCTGCCGACTTTGCGAGCCTGGATTTCGGACAAGAGAACTACACCGAGTTGCTGTGGTTCTTTGAGGGCTTCACGTCTTATTACGACGACTTGTTCCTGGTACGTACCGGGCTGATCGATGAAGCGCGCTACCTGAAACTGCTGACGACCACGGTCAACGGCGTACTCGCCACGCCCGGCCGCAAGGAACAAAGCCTGGCGCAGGCGAGCTTCGATGCCTGGGTCAAATACTACCGGCCGGATGAGAACAGCCCCAACAGCACGATCAGCTACTACGGCAAAGGGGCTTTGCTCGCGCTTGCGCTGGATCTGAGCTTGCGCTTTTTGGGTGAGCCGCAGCAAAGCCTTGATGAACTGATGCGGGGTCTGTGGCAGCGCAGCCATGCGGGACTGAAGACCGGGGCACGTGGCGCCATCAGTGAAGCGGATATCTTGAATCTCATCGCGGAGTTGGGCGGTGAGGGCTTGGCGCAGGAATTCCGGCAGTGGGTGCATGGGGCGGCCGATTTGCCCTTGCCCAACCTGTTGGAAAAAGCCGGCGTGCAGCTGCGCACCGACAAAGCCTCCTTGGCCCAGCGCCTCGGCCTGCGGGTCAATGAAGTGGGCGGGGTGATCACGGTCAAGCATGTGTTGGCTGACTCGGCGGCGCAGGCGGGCGGCCTGTGCGCCGGCGATGAGGTGCTGGCCTGCAATGGCTGGCGTTTGCGCCGCATCGAGGATGCCGTGCTGACCCTGGCGGGCGGGCAGTCCAGCTTGAACTTCTTGTTGAGCCGAGACCAGCGCCTGCTTGAAGGCCGCGTGGACCTGCCGGGCTCGCGTGTCAGCGGAGTCAGCGGCGCTGAGCCTTTGCTGCTGAGCCTGGCCGAGAAAGCGCCCGCGCGTGTCGCCAGTTTGCGCAAGGCATGGCTGAGCGGCTGAAGTCAGGATCTTCGGGGCCAGGCCTTCGTATCTGGCTTCTCCTGCTCCTGCCGGTCTTGCTGCTGCATGCGGCCTTGCTTCAGTACTTGCAGCACCTGCAGCAAGACTGGGCGGATCTGGAGTCGCCGATGCCGCCGCGCATGCGTGTGGATTTCGTTCGCGAACTGAAGCCAATCGTTCGAGCGCCGAGCGCTGCCCAGTCACCGCGTGCCTTGGCGCCGCTCAAGTCGGCGCCATCGCCTCGGGTTCAAACACCTGCTGAGCCGACGGAGTCTGCTGAGTCCGTTGAGCCCGGCCCGGATACCGGTGTCCCGGCCTCTGCTGCCTCTGCAGCCCCCTTTGCGGATGCGCCAGCCTCAGCGCCGACCCAGGAGGCCGTGCCCTTGCCAGACGCCACCTCAGAGGGAATGCCAGCCTTGGCTCCGGCGCAAGCGGCCTCGCAGGGCGCTGTGGCAGTGGACCTTGCTCATGCGGACACAGCCTTTGAGCCCGGACCCGAGTGGCCCCCATCCACCCGCCTGAACTACGTGCTGACCGGCAATTACCGGGGCGCCATTCATGGCTCAGCGCAGGTCGAGTGGATTCGACAAGGCCCGCGCTACCAGATGCATCTGGACGTGGCCGTCGGGCCCCGGGTCGCGCCCTTGATCTGGCGCCGCATGAGCAGTGATGGTCAGCTGACGCCCGCCGGCATCGCGCCGATTCGTTATGACGAAGAGACGCGGGTTTTGCTGTCCGAGCGGCGCCGCTCAACACTGTGGTTAGGACCTCAAACGCTGACGCTGGCGAATGGCCGCGTCGAAGATTCCGCTCCCGGCACCCAAGACGCGGCCAGCCAGTTCGTGCAGCTGACTTGGCTGTTCTTGACCGGTCGGCAAAGCCTGCGACCCGGTCTGGTGATCGAGCTTCCCCTGGCCTTGCCCAGGCGGCAGTACCGCTGGCGCTATGAAGTGATGGGGGAAGAGCTGTTGCAAACGCCGATGGGCAGTTTGCCGACCTGGCATCTGAAGCCGACCAGCCTGGCCAGCGGGGGCGATCTCAGTGCCGAGGTCTGGCTGGCGCCGAGCCTGCAGTACCTGCCGGTGCGTTTGCGGATTCGACAGGATGACAAGACTTATGTGGATCTGCTGCTGGAATCGGCGCCGCTGCAAGAGGTCGAGCGGCCGATGGAAAGTCGGGTCGACACATCTCGGTCCCGGCAGCCCTCTATAGTTGCGCCACAAGTTTCAGACAAGGAGAAGCCATGAGCTACGAATGCATCTTGACCGCCGTGCACGGCGAGGGCCCACGCAAGACCGCCCTGATCACCCTGAACCGACCCAAGGCCCTGAACGCCTTGAGCGACCCGCTGTTCGATGAGTTGGGCGAAGCCTTGTTGGCCTTTGATGCTGACGACAGCATCGGCTGCATCGTGTTGACCGGCTCCGAGCGTGCTTTTGCCGCTGGCGCCGACATCCCGACCTTGGCCCAGCATGACTTCCAAAGCGCCGTGCGCACCGACATGATCACGCGCAACTGGGAGCACATCCTGCGCGTTAAGAAGCCGGTGATTGCGGCGGTGGCCGGCTTTGCTCTCGGCGGTGGTTGCGAGCTGGCCATGATGTGCGACTTCATCATCGCCGCCGACACCGCCAAGTTCGGTCAACCCGAGGTGAAGCTGGGCGTCACGCCCGGCGCCGGCGGCACCCAGCGCCTGCCGCGTGCCGTGGGCAAGGCCAAGGCCATGGATCTGCTGTTGACCGCCCGCATGATGGATGCGGCCGAGGCGGAGCGCAGCGGTTTGGTGTCCCGCGTGGTGCCGGCCGACAAGTTGATGGAAGAAACACTGGCCGCCGCTGAGCAGATCAACGGTTTCAGTGCCCCGGCACTGCAATTGATCAAGGAGTTGGTCAATCGCAGCTTCGAGAGCGGTCTGAAGGAGGGCGTGACCTCGGAGCGCCGCGTCTTCCATGCCGTGTTTGGCACGGATGACCAGCGCGAAGGCATGGATGCCTTTCTCAACAAGCGCGCGCCCGTCTTCAAACACGGCAAGCGTTGAAAGCTGGCCTTGAAATAAAAAAGGGAGGCCGCGGCCTCCCTTTTTCTTGATGCTCGCCGCTTGGGCGATCAGGCCTCGCGGCGCAGCGCCGGGAACAAGATGATGTCGCGAATGCTGGGCGAATCGGTGATCAACATCATCAGACGGTCGATGCCGATGCCGCAGCCGCCGGTCGGGGGCATGCCGTATTCCAGCGCGCGGATGAAGTCGGCGTCATAGAACATCGCTTCTTCGTCGCCTGCGTCCTTGTTGGCCACCTGGGCTTGGAAGCGGGCGGCTTGGTCTTCCGCGTCGTTCAGCTCGGAGAAGCCATTCGCGTACTCGCGGCCGGTGATGAAGAGCTCGAAACGCTCGGTGATCTTGGGGTTGCTGTCGGAGGCGCGGGCCAGCGGCGACACTTCGACGGGATAGTCGATGATGAAAGTCGGCTGCCAGAGCTTCTCTTCCACCACGGCTTCGAACATGCCGAACTGCAGCTCGGGCAGGGTCCAGTGCTTGGGTGCTTCTTCGCCCAGTTCCTTCAGCTTGGCGCGCAGCAGTTCGGCGTCGTCGGCCTCGGCCTCGCTCAGGCCGGCATGGGCCACTAGCGACTGGCGCACCGACAAGCGCGCGAAGGGCTCGTCCAAATGAACTTCCTTGCCGGCGTAGCTGACGCGAGCATTGCCGGTGGCGGCGCGGGCGGCGTGGCGCAGCACTTCCTCGGTGAAGTCCATCAAATCATGGTGCGTCCAGTAGGCCGCGTAGAACTCCATCATCGTGAATTCGGGGTTATGCCGAACCGAGATGCCTTCGTTGCGGAAGTTGCGGTTGATCTCGAACACGCGCTCGAAACCGCCCACGATCAGGCGCTTCAGATAGAGCTCGGGCGCGATGCGCAGGTACATCTCTTGGTCCAGCGCATTGTGGTGAGTGATGAAGGGCTTGGCGTTGGCACCACCCGGGATCGGGTGCAGCATCGGCGTTTCCACTTCCAGGAAGCTGTGCTCCACCATGAAGCTGCGGATCGAGGACACGGCCTTGGAGCGGGCGATGAAGCGGGCGCGGGCGTGTTCGTCGGTGATCAGATCCACATAGCGCTGGCGGTATTTTTGTTCCTGGTCGGCCATGCCGTGGAACTTGTCCGGCAGCGGCCGCAGGCTCTTTGTCAAGAGGCGCAAGTTGCTGACGCGCACCGACAACTCGCCGGTCTTGGTCTTGAACAACTGGCCTTCGGCGCCGACGATGTCGCCCAGGTCCAGATGCTTGAAGGCGTCATAGGCTTCTTCGCCGACACCATCTTTGGTGACGAAGAGCTGTATGCGGCCGGTCGCGTCCTGAAGCGTGCCGAACGAAGCCTTGCCCATCACGCGCTTGAGCATCAGGCGGCCGGCCACCGAGACGGCCACGGCCTGCGGCTCCAGCGTCTCGTTGTCCAGATCGCCATAGCGCTGCGTCAGCGGCAGGGCGCGGTGCTGGGGTTTGAAATCGTTGGGGAAGGGAACGGCGGTCTTGGCGCGCAGGGCGGCCAGTTTCTCGCGGCGTTCGGTGATCAGCTGGTTCTCGTCGACGGCGACGGGACTGTGGTGCGGGGCGGCGGGGGTGTGCTGGGTCATCATCAACTCATTGAATTTGCTGTGATTTTAGGCGCAGTGGCGCACCCCATCGGGTGCGGCTCTTAGAATCTGCGCTCTGAATCCCGGCCGGGATCTCTTTTTTTGCCCCCATGAGCTCGAACAATCCCCTGTTGGATCGCCCCGTCCGCTTTGCCTTGGTCGGTTGCGGTCGCATTGCCAAGAACCATATCGAAGCCATCCAGGCCCATGCCGGGCGTGCTGAGCTGGTGGCGGTTTGCGACACCAAGCCCGAGCATCTGGCGGCCGCAGTGGCTTTGACGGGCGCAACCGGCTATGCCTCTTTGGACGCTTTGTTGGCCGGCCACAGCGCCCCTGATGTGGTGGTTTTAGCCACGCCCAGCGGCTTGCATCCGCAGCAGGCGATTCAGGTGGCGCAGGCGGGCCTGCATGTGCTGAGTGAAAAGCCCATGGCCACCAAATTCGAAGAAGGCATGGCCATGGTGCGCGCCTGCCGGGATGCCGGGGTCAAGCTTTTTGTGGTCAAGCAAAACCGCTTGAATGCCACGGTGCAGCAGGTCAAACAGGCGATTGATCAAGGTCGTTTTGGCCGCATCTTCCTCAGCACCGTCAATGTGTTCTGGACCCGCCCGCAGAGCTACTACGACGCTGCCCCTTGGCGTGGCCGTTGGGATCTGGACGGCGGCGCGTTCATGAACCAAGCCAGCCATTACGTCGACTTGCTCGATTGGCTGGTCGGGCCGGTGGACAGCGTGCATGCCTACACCGCCACGCTGGACCGCGATATCGAAGCCGAAGACACCGGCGTGATGAGCGTGCGCCTGCGCCACGGCGGCCTGGGCTCCATCAATGTGACCATGTTGACCTATCCGCAGAATCTGGAAGGCTCCATCACCATCCTCGGCGAAAGAGGCACGGTCAAGATCGGCGGCACGGCGGTCAACAAGATCGAGCATTGGCAGTTTGCCGACACACGCCCCGAGGATGTGGCCGTACAAGCCGCCAGTTATGAGTTGGGGCAGGGCGGTGGCAGCATTTATGGCTTCGGTCACCCGCTCTACTACGACAACGTCATCAAGACCTTGCGCGGCGAAGCCAATGCCGAGGTCGATGGCTACGAAGGTCTGCGTTCTCTGGAGATCTTGATCGCAGCCTATCGCAGCGCTCGCGATGGCCAGCGTGTCGGCCTGCCGCTGGTGTTTTGAGCATGAGCTACTGGAAACACGAATCCGCCATCGTTGACGAAGGTGCGCAGCTGGGCGATGGCACCAAGGTCTGGCATTTCGCTCATATCAGCCCAGGCGCTCGCATCGGTGAGCGCTGCGCCTTCGGCCAAGGCGTTTATGTGGGCAATGACGTCCACATCGGCCACAACGTGCGGGTGCAGAACAATGTCTCGGTGTACGACGCGGTGACGCTGGAGGACGATGTGTTTTGCGGCCCCAGCATGGTGTTCACCAATGTCTACAACCCTCGCGCCGCCGTGGCGCGCAAGAACGAATATCGGCGCACGCTGGTGAAGCAGGGCGCCACGCTGGGCGCCAATTGCACGATCGTGTGTGGTCACACGATTGGGCGTTATGCCTTTGTCGGCGCCGGAGCGGTGGTGCAAAAAGACCTGCCGGACTTTGCCTTGGTGGTGGGTGTCCCGGCGCGTCAAATTGGCTGGATGAGCCGTTTTGGCGAGCGTTTGGCTTTGCCCTTGAAGGGCGAGGCCCAGGCCACCTGCCCGCACACCGGCGACGTCTATCGTCTCAGCGGCGATCGTCTGGCATTGATCTCGGAAGGAAAGCTCGCGTGAGCGTCAACAGCCCCCAGAACTTGCCCTTCATCGATTTGAAGGCCCAGTACGCCGCGCTCAAGACCGAGATCGATGCGCGCATCCAGCGCGTCTTGGACCATGGTCAGTACATCATGGGCCCCGAGGTCAAGGAGTTGGAAACGGCGCTGGCCGCCTATGTGGGCGTCAAGCATTGCATCACCGTCTCCAGCGGTACCGAAGCGCTCTTGATCGCGCTGATGGCGCTTGACCTGAAGCCCGGCGACGAGGTCATCACCACGCCCTTCACCTTTGCCGCCACGGCCGAGGTGATCGTCTTGTTGGGGGGCGTGCCGGTGTTTGTGGACATCGAGCCCGACACCTGCAATATCGACGCCCGCTTGATCGAAACCGCCATCACGCCGCGCACCCGCGCCATCATGCCGGTCAGCCTGTACGGTCAGGTTTGCGACATCGACGAGATCAACGCGATTGCAGCGCGTCACGGCGGCATCCCGGTGATCGAGGATGCGGCCCAGAGTTTTGGCGCCAGTTACAAAGGCAAGAAGAGCTGCGGCTTGAGTACATTCGGCGCGACCAGCTTCTTCCCCAGCAAGCCCTTGGGCTGCTATGGCGACGGTGGGGCCTTGTTCACCAATGACGACGCGTTGGCTCAGGCGGCGCGCGAGATCCGTGTGCATGGCCAGTGCCAGCGCTACACCCACACCCGACTGGGCGTGGGCGGCCGTATGGACACGCTGCAGTGCGCCGTCGTCTTGGCCAAATTGCCTCGATTTGATTGGGAGATTGAGCAGCGCCTTCGCCTTGGCGATCGTTATCAAGCAGGTTTGGCTGATCTGCCGGTGCAGCCCTTGGCCGTGCGCGACGATCGCAATTGCGTTTGGGCGCAGTTCACCTTGCAAGTGGACGACCGGCCGGCGCTGCAAGCGGCACTGACGGCCGCTGGCATCCCGACCGCCATCCATTACCCCAAGCCCATGCACCTGCAGCCGGCCTATGCACAGTTTGGCCAAGGGCGTAGTTTTCCAAGGGCAGAGGCCGCGGCGCAGCGTGTGATCAGCTTGCCCATGAGCCCTGATTTGAGTGAGGCGCAGCAAGACCAGGTCTTGGCTGCCTTGCGCTTGGCCCTCGCTTGAGCGGGCCGGGGCGTTCATTCCTGAATGAAAAGTAGCGGCCTGCTGCGTGCCACGCTCACCCTCTTGGCGGGGAGTGCTTTGGCGCAACTGCTGCCCTTGTTGCTGGGCCCCTGGCTGACGCGCATCTACACGCCGACCGAGTTTGGTCAGTTCGGCTTTATGTGGGCGCTGGCCAGCATTTTGGCCGTGGTTGGCTGCGCCCGTTATGAGTTTGCGCTGCCGATGGAAACGCAAGACTCCAAGGCCGCCGTTTTGTTGGCCCTGTGTGCTCGTGTCCTGGTCTGCGTGCTGGGTGTGGCGGTCTTGCTTAGTTTGGTGCTGTGGCGCTGGCAAGACCTGGCCCTGGCCTGGGGCTTGCCGCTGGCGGTCTTGGCCGCCGCTTTGACGCAAGCCCTGACCCTCTGGTCGACCCGGGCGCAGCGTTTTCAGGCCTTGGCAGTGGCGCGGGTGCTGCAGTATGGCGGTGGCGCGGTGCTGCAGTTGCTCTTGGGTTTGGCCGGCGTGGGGGTCGCGGGGCTTTTGCTGGGGCCGGTGCTTGCGGGCCTGTTGGCTGTGGTGTTGTTGGCCCGTCCGGCGCCGCTGGGCGGCTGGGTGGCCTTGTGGCGCGCGCCCAGGCCGGAGCTCAAGGCGATGGCGAGCAAGCACCGTGACTTCCCCTTGCTCAATACGCCGCACGCATTTGCCGGTGCCTTGCAAGACAGTCTAGCGATGGTGTTGATCGCCGCTTGGTCGGGTGATGCTTCCGCCGGCTATTGGGCATTGGCCCTGCGTTACTTGAAGGCGCCGGCCAGCCTGGTGGGCGGGGCCTTGTCGCAGGTTTTGTACCCGCGCTTGGTCCAATGCCAAGGAAACGCGGCGGAGTCGCTGCGCTTGGTGCGCCAGTGCATGGCCTTGTTGATGCTGCTGGCGCTGCCGATGATGGCGGGCTTGATGCTTTGGGGTCCGGCCCTGTTCGCGGCGGTGTTTGGTGAGCGGTGGCAGGATGCCGGCGAATTGGCGCGCGCCCTGGCACCCTATATCGCCCTGCATTTTGTGGCTTCGCCTTTGTCGGTGGCGATGATGGCTTGGGGCGCGCAAGCCTGGGGTTTGCGCTTGGCGCTGGTGGGGCAGCTGATGTTCGTCTTGGGCTTGGCCGCCGGTCTGGCTCTGGGCGGGTTGATCGGCGCGGCCTGGGGGGTCTCCGCCGCTATGCTTGCGTACTTTGCCTACTTCTTCTGGGCCTTGGCAAACTGGCACTCGTTTCCAGCGCCTCAGAGCTTGGCGCCAAACGAATCTCGGAACTGAAAGCAAGACTGCGTGCGTGCTTGGCTGAATCCCCTCATCAACCGCTGTCGGCGCCGATTGCAGCGCCTGATCAGCCATCGCATCCTCTTCGGTGAGCGAAGCTGGGACGGGCGTTACTTGCCCCACACCCGCATTGCGCCCAGCACCTGTATCGAGGGCGAAGCGGGCTTGCGCTTGGCGGACCATGTGTTCATCGGGCAGTTCAATTTCATAGAAGCGACGGCGGGCCTGCAGATTGATGAAGGCGTGCAGATCACCAATCACGTCAGCATCGTCACCCACAGCTCGCACCGTTCAATTCGCTTGCTGGGTGCCAGCTATGCGGCGCAGCGGCAAGGCGAATGTCCGGGCTATATCAAGGCACCGATTCGCATCGGCGCCTATACCTTTGTGGGCCCGCACAGCCTGATCGAGGCCGGCAGCGTGATTGGCAAAGGCGTGTTGATCTGCGCCTACGCCCAGGTGCGCGGCAAAGTGCCGGACTTTGCCATCATGGCCGGGCAACCGGCGGTGCAGGTGGGGGATGTGCGCGCCGCGGATGCCAAGCTCTTGGCTCAATACCCCGAATTGGCGCCGCACTACCAAGCCTGGGCGGGCGAGTTGCCCCGGGCGGAGCACTCAGGAGCCTTGCCTTGAATCCCTCCAAGCCCTTGCGATGGGTGCTGATCGGCGACGGCGAAAGCCCGCATCTGCTGAAGTGGGCGCGCGCCTTGGCGCAGCGTCCCGATATCGAGTTATGGGCCGCCTCCTCGCGCGGATTCTTGCCCGAGTTTGACTGGCTGATTCCGGCGGGCCGGCGCCATGCCATGAACACCCGGCCCGAGCATGCCGGCGGCAACCTTGGCGTGTTCAAACAGCTGCCGGGCCTGGGCGCCTGGTTGGCCGAGGTGGACGCCGACTGGCTGCATGCCCACTACTTGACCTCGCATGGCACCCTGGCCTGGGCGGCGCGTCGCGGCTGGCGGCTGCGGGCGGGCATCATCGGTTCGGCCTGGGGCAGCGATATCTTGGTGACGCCACAGCAGGGCTGGGCTTACCGCTGGTTGACCCGCAAGGTGCTGCAGGCCTGCGCCTTGAGCACCTCGGACTCTCAGCACATGAGCGGCGTGATGAAGACGCTAGGTGCGGGCGAGGTGATGACCTTCCCCTTCGGCCTGGAGGCCATGCCCAAGAGCAGCAATGCAGCAGCTTCGCGCAAGCAGCCATGGTTGTTCTTTGCCAATCGCGGTTTGGAGCCGATTTATCGGCCTGAGCGGGTGATTGCGGCTTTTGCGGCGGTGGCGGCTCAGGTGCCCGAGGCCCGGCTGGTGGTGGCCAATGACGGCTCGCTGCGCGAGCCCTTGCAGCAGCAGGTGAGGGATCTGGGGCTGGCCGAGCGTGTGCAATTTGTGGGTCGGCTCGACGCCACCACGCAAGCGAGCCATTACGCCAAGTCGACCTGGTACTTCAGCCTGCCGCAGAGCGATTCGGTGTCGGTGTCGGTGCTGGAGGCCATGGCCCATGGCTGCGTGCCCTTGCTCTCGGACCTGCCGGCCAACCATGAGCTTTTGGGTGAGCCGACGCAGCGCGGCCTCATTGTTGATGAGGCGGCTTTGCCTGGCTTGCCTGCGCAATTGCGGGCGCTGAGCGATCGTTTGCCCGCCATGGCCGCCGCCAACCGCGCCTGGGTGGCCGAGCACGGGCTCTTCGCCCCGGCGGTGGAGAAATTTTTGAAGCGTGTGAAAGAACTGGATTCGACGACGTGAAGCTGCTGCTGATCAACCATTACGCCGGCTCACCCGAGCATGGCATGGAGTACCGCCCTTACTACCTGGCGCGCGAGTGGGTGCGCCAGGGTCATCAGGTCTTGATCCTCGGCGCTTCGCAGTCGCATGTGCGCAGCACCCAGCCGCAGGTGGGCGTGCAAATCATCAATGGCGTGCATTACTGCTGGTACGACACGCCTGAGTACGCCGGCAACGGCTGGCAGCGCCTGCGCAATATCTGGAGTTTTTGCCGCCAGATTGCTGGCGATGCCAAACATCTGGCCGAGGGCTTTGCGCCCGATGCGGTGATCGCGTCCAGCACCTATCCCATGGACATCTGGGTGGCTCGCAAGATCGCCCGCCAAGCCAAGGCCAAACTTGTCTACGAGGTGCACGATCTGTGGCCCTTGTCGCCGATTGAACTTAGCGGCATGTCGCCCTTGCATCCCTTCGCGCTGCTCTGCCAAAAAGCCGAGAACGACGCCTACCGAGACGCCGATCGGGTCGTTTCCATGCTGCCCAAGGTTCACGAGCACATGGCGGCCCATGGTCTGGACCTGAACAAGCTGAGCATCGTGCCGAATGGCATCACCATCGATGAGTGGCAAGGCGAGCCCGAGCCATTGCAGGCGGACTTGGCGGCGCATTTGGCCTTGCTCAAAGCCAGCGGTCGTTTGGTCTTGGGCTATGCCGGCTCGCATGGTCTTCCCAATGCCTTGGACGTCTTGCTGGATGCGGCCAAACTGCTGAGTCAGACGGAGGCTGGACGCAGAATTGCCATCGTCATGGTCGGCGGCGGGCATGAGAAAGCCCGCTTGGCGGCGCGGGTGCAGGCCGAGGGGCTGAGCAATGTCAGCCTGTTTGACCTCATCCCGAAAGCGCAGATCCCGAGCTTGTTGACGTGTTTCGATCTGGCCTATATCGGTTGGCAGCGCACGCCGATTTATCGCTTTGGCATCGCACCGAACAAGCTGATGGATTACATGATGGCGCAAGTGCCGGTGCTGCATTCGGTGGAAGCGGGCAATGACCCGGTGGCCGAGGCGGGGGCGGGCCTGACCGTGGCGCCCGAGGACCCGGCCGCAGTGGCCCAAGGCGTTTTGCAACTGGCGCAGCGCAGCCCAGACGAGCGCGCCGATATGGGGCGAAAAGGTCGAGCTTTTGTGCTGGCGAACCACACCTATCCGGTGCTGGCCCAGCGCTTTATCGATGCCTTGAGTTGACTACGCATGAGCCAGCGCCAAGAAGAGCTTGAGGCCATTGCCGAGCGCTACCAACGCCGCGCCGACGCTGTGCCTGTCGACCGGTACAGCCTGCTGAGGCCCGAAGTCTGGCAGATGTGGCAGGAGCGGCAGCGGGCCTTGCTGCGCGTCTTGGCGCAAAAGCCGGGCTCGCCGGCGGACTGGCGCTTGGCCGAGGTTGGCTGCGGCGCCGGCGGCAATCTGCAAGAGATGCTGCGTTTTGGCTTTAAGCCCGAGCATTTGCAAGGTGTGGAGTTGTTGCCCGAGCGTCATGCAGCGGCCCGCGCGGTCTTGCCCGAGGCCGTACGCCTGAGCTTGGGCGACGCCTCGCAAGCCGAGATCGCGCCGGCCAGCCAAGACTTGGTTTTGCAATCGACGGTTTTTTCTTCCATCTTGAGCGACTCGGTGCAAGTCGCCCTGGCCCAGGCGATGTGGAACTGGCTTAAACCGGGTGGCGCCGTGCTTTGGTATGACTTCATCGTCGACAATCCACGCAATGCCGATGTGCGCGGCGTGCCGATTCAGCGGGTGAAGGCCTTGTTTCCGGATGCCCGCATCCGCTGGCAACGGGTGACGCTGGCCCCGCCGCTGGCCCGGCTCGTGTGTCGCCTGCATCCCAGTGCCTACACCGTGTTCAATAGCATTCCTTGGCTGCGCACTCATGTGCTGGCCGTGATCGAAAAGTCATCTTCATGAGTTCTGAGTTCTCGTCTCAAGCCCCGTTTCTGCCCTTTGCCTTGCCTGAGATTGGCGAGGATGAGATCAATGAGGTGGTGGACACGCTGCGCTCGGGCTGGGTGACGACCGGCCCCAAGGCCAAGCGCTTTGAGCAAGAGTTCGCTCAGTTTTTGGGCGAACCCGAGATTGAGTGCATCGCGGTGAATTCCGCCACGGCCGGCCTGCACTTGGCTTTGGAAGCATTGGGCATCGGCCCCGGCGACGAGGTCATCACCACCACGCACACCTTCACCGCCACCGCCGAGGTGGTGCGTTACCTGGGCGCGGATGTGGTCTTGGTGGACATCGACCCCAAGACCCTGAATATCGACCCCAAGCTGGTCGAGGCCGCCATTACTCCGCGCACCCGCTGCATCATCCCGGTGCACTACGCGGGCCTGGCGGTGGACATGATTGCCATCCTGGACATCGCCCGCAAGCACGGCCTGCGGGTGGTGGAAGACGCGGCCCACGCCTTGCCGACAACCCTGGAAAAAGAGCTGATCGGCACCATGGGCAGCGACGCTACCGTGTTCAGCTTCTACGCCAACAAGACCATGACCACTGGCGAGGGCGGCATGCTGGTGACGCGCAATGCTGAGTTGGCCAAGCGCGCCAAGGTGATGCGCTTGCACGGCATGAATCGCGATGCTTTTGATCGTTTCACCGCCAAGGTGCCGAGTTGGTATTACGAGATCGTGGCCCCGGGCTACAAATACAACTTGACCGATATCGGCGCCGCGCTGGGTATTCACCAACTCAAGCGCTTGCCGGCTTTTCAGCTGCGGCGCGAGAAGATCGCCCAAGCTTACAACGAGGCTTTTGCGGATCTGCCGCTGATCTTGCCGCCGGAAGCGATCGAGGGGGATGTGCATTCCTGGCATCTCTACGTGCTGCGCTTGAGCGATGCCGCTGACATCGACCGCGACGCCTTCATCGAAGCGATGTTCGCCGCCGGCATCGGCTGCAGCGTGCATTACATCCCTTTGCATCTGCAGCCCTATTGGCGCGATCGCTATGGCCTGACACCCGAGCAGTTTCCGCATTCGCAGAAGGCTTATGAGCGCAGCTTCAGCATCCCGCTCTACACGGCCATGACGGACGCCGATGTGGAGCGTGTGATAGCCGCTGTGCGCCGCATCGCGCGGGCTTGATTTCGCCATTGCAACGAGTTCTCCTTCATGGCCAAACGGCTTTTCGATCTATTCTGTGCCGGCCTGGGCCTCTTGCTTCTGTCGCCGCTGCTGCTTGTGGTGGCGATCTGGATCAAGCTCGACTCACCCGGCCCGGTCATGTTCCGGCAGGAACGGGTGGGTCGATTCGGCAAGCCTTTTCACATCCATAAGTTCCGCAGCATGCGCGTCGATGCTCCCGCCCTGGGGCCGCAAATCACGATTGGTCAAGACCCTCGCATCACGCGTAGTGGCCGCTGGCTGCGGGCTAGCAAGATCGATGAATTGCCGCAGTTGTGGGACGTGTTTCGTGGTGCCATGAGCTTGGTCGGCCCCCGGCCCGAGGTGCCGCGCTATGTGGCGCTTTACACGTCAGAGCAGCGCGAATTGGTCTTGTCGGTGCGGCCAGGCATCACCGATCCGGCCTCTTTGCAGTTCCGCAACGAGAGTGAGATTCTGGCCAGCGCTGCGGATCCTGAGCGTGAGTATGTCGACGTCATCATGCCGGCCAAGTTGCAGATTGCCGGCGACTATGTGCGACAGGCCAGTGTTTGGACTGATTTGCGCTTGATCTTGGTCACGCTGGGGGCCTTGGGTCACAAGGACTCATACTCTGTCTCGAACAATAAAAAATAGCAGTACGCAATGAACTGGTTGTCTCTCGACGCTTTCTTGACCCGCATCCGGCCGCAGCGCGAGGCGCTGGCCCTCGGGCTGGATCTGGCCGTGGTGGCTTTGGCCTGGCAAGCCACCTACTTGTTCCGCCTGGGTTTTGAGCGCTGGTTCAGTGCCCGACCTGCTTACGACCACTGGGTCTTGCTGGGCTTTGTGCTTTTGTATGCCTTGGTGCTGAAGGGGCTCAAGGTGCCCAAAGGCATGTGGCGCTTCTCGGGCTTTGGTGAGGTTCAGCGTCTGGCCCTGGTTTGCTTGATCGCCGGTTTGATCGGCGCCACCGTGGTGCTGATGGCGCATCTCAGCAAAGTGCCGCGCGCAGTCTTAGCCCTGCATCCTCTGTTCACCCTGATGGGTCTGGCCATGCTGCGCATGGGCTATCGCATGCTCTACGAGCACATGCGCAGCCGCATCAGCGGCAGCGCGCAGGAACAGCGTCGCGCCTTGGTGATGGGCGCAGGGGATGCGGGCCGCCTGCTGGTCGCTGGCATCCAGCACAGCCAGGGCTGGGTGGTGGTGGGCTATCTGGAAGACGCACCGAGCAAGCGCGGTGCTCGCGTAGGCGGTGTGCCGGTGCTGGGCGCTCTGGAGGACGCCAAACACTTTGCAACTCTCCACGGCATCACTCACCTGATCGTGGCCATGCCTGTGGCGACCGTCGCCCAACGTCGCCGCGCCCTCGACTTGGCCGGCCAAGTCGGCCTGCCGGTGTTGACCGTTCCCAGCGGCCAAGAATTGCTGGCCGGACGCCATGTCGATCAACTGCGCGACATCCAGCCTGAAGACTTGCTGGGCCGCGAACCGGTGCAACTAGACGAGGCTGGCATCAGCGAGTGCTTGAATGACAAAGTGGTGCTGATCACCGGTGCGGGCGGCAGCATTGGCAGTGAGCTGTGCCGGCAAGTGGCCCGTTATGGCCCGTCCAAGGTCGTGCTCTATGAACTTAGCGAGTTCGCGCTCTACACCATCGAGCAAGAACTGGGCGAGAAGTTCCCTCACATTCCCTTGGTGCGCCTGGTCGGCGATGTCAAAGACCTGGAGCATCTGCGCTATGTCTTTGGCAAATACAAACCGCAGATCGTCTTCCACGCTGCGGCTTACAAGCATGTGCCCTTGATGGAGGAGGAGAACGCCTGGGCCTGCCTGCGCAACAACACCCTCGGCACCTACAACGCTTGCCAAGCTGCTGCCGAGCATGGTGCCGAACGCTTTGTGCTCATCAGCACCGACAAGGCGGTCAATCCCACCAACGTCATGGGCGCCACCAAGCGAGCGGCCGAGCTGGTGATCAGCCATATGGCCGCTGAATCAGAGAAGAATGGCCAGTTAACCAAGTTCATGGCAGTGCGCTTCGGCAATGTGCTGGGTTCCAGCGGCAGCGTGATCCCCAAGTTCAAGGAACAAATCGCCAAAGGCGGGCCGGTGACGGTGACGCATCCGGACATCACGCGTTACTTCATGACCATCCCCGAGGCTGCGCGTTTGGTTGTTCAAGCAGCCGCCATTGGCGAAAGCGGGCAGGTGCTGGTGTTGGACATGGGCGAGCCGGTGCGTATTGTGGATCTGGCGCGGGACATGATTCGACTGTCTGGGCGCGGGCAAGACGAGATCCGGATCGAATTCAGCGGACTGCGGCCGGGCGAGAAATTGTTTGAGGAATTGCTGGCCGACAGTGACACCACGCTGCCCACGAGTTGCGCTGGTCTGGCGCTGGCCCGCTTGGACGATAGCCGGGAAAGTGCTGAGGTCATGGGCTGGCTCCTCAACGGCGCGGGTTCGCTTGGTCGGGCTGATGATGAGGCGGCGCGCAAGGCGCTGCGTGAGTTGTTGGGCGTGGCCTTCTGTGCCGGGGGGCGCTGAGGGGAACTGAGGGGAACTGAGGGGGAATTGGGCAGCTTTTGCCCGTACTTCTTCGGCATCCTAGAACTGATGGTGATCAAGTGTCATATTTTATTTGCACGAAAAAACAGCTTGTATAAGCCTTTATCCTTTGGTTATATGGATATAATTTCGTGCAAATGAAAGATACCTGCACGATTCAGCTGCACAAGAGCGGTGTTTGGCACGATGTGGCCAGCGTCAGTTTGCAGGGGTCGGAGAATGAAGGCTGGAAGGCCAAGACCTACTCAGGTTATGCGGTCGACTGGGCGTGCCAACACCCTGGCAGTACAGACGCTCACGCCTTGTGCGCCCAGTGGTCGGTTGGGCTGGAGTCCTTGCAGCTGCCGCACTGGCCTGTATTCCTGATCGACATGCTGCCGCAAGGCTTCGGCCGCCAGGAACTGCTGCGGCGCATCGGCCAATCTCCGACGGCCGGCGTTGTCGCCGATTGGCCGCTGCTTTTGGCCGGAGCCGGCAATCCAATCGGTAATTTGCGCGTCAAGGAGGCGGCGCAATGGCTGCTCGCCAATGCCGGCGCGGGAGAGATAGAAGGCGCGGGTGCCTTGCGCGGTTTCACCGATGAGGAGGTGGCCCAGCGTGGCGACGCATTCTCCGAGTACCTTGCTTCACATGGACTTTTCGTCGCGGGTTCATCCGGCGTGCAAGGCGAGTGGCCCAAGGTGCTGCTGACGCGCGCCGAGGATGGGCTGCTCTACCTGGACCACAGCCTCCCCGACGAGCGAGCGGTCGCGCATTACATCGTCAAGTTCGGACGTGGCAGCGACCCACAGCTGGCGAGCATTCTTCGGCATGAAGCGCCCTATATGGCTATTGCGACCCAGCTGGGCCTGCGGGTGCATGCGCCGCTGCGGCTGCTTCAGCGCGCGCTCTTTATCCCGCGCTTTGACCGCGTGGTGCAAGGCGGTGGCGTGACGCGTCTGGCGCAGGAGAGCATTGCCACGTTGACGGGCATGCCGGGCTTTGACGCCGTACCCAGCCACGATCAAGTCTGCCTCGCCTTGATTCGGCATTGTTCCGACCCGCAGGCCGAAGTACTCGAATACATCAAGCGAGACATCGCCAACCTGGCTCTGGGCAACAAAGACAACCACGCCCGCAACACGGCAGTGCAGCGCGACTTCAAGGGTCGCATCGCGCTCACGCCGCTGTACGATTTTGCGCCCATGGTCCTGCACCCCGACGGCATCGCCCGGCGCATCCGTTGGGAAGGCAATGACGGAGGCCGGTCGGACTGGGGTCGCGTGCTCGGTCGGGTCTGTGACCTCGGCGCGCAAGTCGGCAAGGCGGGCCGCAAGAAAAACTCCCCAGCCCTATTGGAGCGTGAGCCGCTGGTTCATGGCTTGAGGGCGATGGCGCCCGCCTTGGCGCATATTGCCACCGATGGTGAAGCCATGGGCCTGGACGCCGAGCTTCTCAATCACCTTCGCCCCGGCATCCTGGCCCGGGCGAAAGAGCTGGCCACGCTCAGCTGAAACCCATGGACAAACGCTTCAATACCCTGGGCCTGGCCGAACAGTTGGCGCTGCGCAAACAGGCCGTCGAAGATGTGCTGGCGCACCCGGAATGGTCGCTCGCGCAGGCCACCAGGCATCTCAAGAAGACCATGCGGCTGACCACGGCGGAAATGGCCAAACTCTCGGGCGTCGCCTACCGAACCATGCAAGACATTGAGAACGAGCGCAGCGAAGGCAACGTCCAGACGATGAATCGCATCTTTGGGATGCTGGGCTTGAAGTTGGGTGTGGTGAGGGTGTCGGTGGGAGTGGATTCTGCTGCGACTGAATAGTTGTTAAACGGCGCCAACAGCCGCCAATCATGGCGGAAAAGCGCAGCTGTATTTGACGCCGTTGCATGCCAAGTTCGACTCCGTCAAGACGCGGATCGCCAACATTCATGAGGCCTTGCAGTATGTGAAGGCCAATGCGGAGCAGATGCCGAAGGTGGATCGGTGGGCAACGCTGATGCGCTACATCTGTCAGCGAATCGTGTCGGGAATTGCCACGAATCCGACCCTCAAGCACCTGGAGGCGCCGGGGTAACTGCGGGATTTAGGGCTACTGGTTTGCCGCCCGGTAGCACAGCTATGGGGCAAGAAGATGGTGCCGAATGGACGGCTGCGTTCGGTTTACAGTCGCCGCCCTTCTGCCCCGCAGGATCCCAAATGCGGCTTGATCTTTACCAGGCTGAAACGGCGCGCATCGCGGCGGCGCAAGGCGGTCACCGTCACGCATCCGGACATCTCGCGTTACTTCATGACGATTCCGGAGGCGGCGAGGTTGGTTGTTCAAGCAGCCGCCATCGGCGAAAGCGGGCAGGTGCTGGTGTTGGACATGGGCGAGCCGGTGCGTATTGTGGATCTGGCGCGGGACATGATTCGACTGTCTGGGCGCGGGCAAGACGAGATCCGGATCGAATTCAGCGGCCTGCGGCCGGGCGAGAAATTGTTTGAGGAATTGCTGGCCAACAGTGACACCACGCTGCCCACGAGTTGCGCTGGTCTGGCGCTGGCCCGGTTGGACGATAGCCGGGAAAATGCTGAGGTCATGGGCTGGCTCCTCAACGGCGCGGGTTCGCTTGGCCGGGCTGATGACAAGGTGGCTCGTGTTGCGTTGCGGGAGTTGTTGGGGGAGGCGTTCAGTGAGCGGGCTTGAGCAAAGTACACTTTCCTGGGGTTCGCGCCAAAAAAATCAGAAATCAGTTCAAGTTCCAGAGCATTCACACCGATGATGTTTAGTCGAAATTTATTGCGTATGTCAAGGCTGATCATCGCTTGCATTGTCGGGCTCTGGCTAGCTGCAAAATTCCTGGTGTACGCGGACAAGACTTGGTTGCATGAGCGGATACGGCAGATTTATGGTGAACATGTCGCTAAAGAAGATTGGTCCCGGTTGCCGAATTTGCCGATGGGTATGGACTACAGCTGGATGGACTCAGGTGAGTCAATGCTGAGGATCGGTCATGCGCTAGGGTACTCAGGCACGGCGTTAGGCAATGAACTCCCGGCCGTCCTTGAGGGTCGGAAGCATGGGATGAGTGTGCTTGAAGTCGATCTGTGGTTGGCCCAAGACGGTAGTTTGCGATGCTTTCACGGTCCAGGAGATCCCGGGCCGCTACTCGACAGGACCTGCACGTTTGGTCGATTGCTCAGAGCGACCCAGGATAGTGGTGAGTACCTAGTGTTGGACATCAAGACGGACTTTGATCAGGCGGCTGCCGCAGTCGCAGCGGTGTTGTTGGACATGCCGACGCAACGACGTCGCGTCATTTTTCAGCTGTATCGTCCAAGCGACGTCGAGGCTTTTGTTGAAATGCCGAATGCGACAGATTTCGCTGGCCCCATTGTTACGGCGTATGTAGCAAGATCCTCTCTCGATCAAGTCCTGGAAGGCTCGCAGAGGGCAGGGTTTCGAGCTTTCACATTTCCTCTGAAGCGTAGTAGTGCATTGTCGATTGAGCCCTTCCGTGAAGTCCGGCTATTTGTACACCCTGTACACACCTGTGCGGATTTGGAGCTCGCGCAGAAGAGTCGTTACGCCGGCATCTATACATTGGCGGATCTGACATGCCGGGGTTCCCTCCTGCGGCCGACTGCAGTCAACGACGAGCAGTGACTACCAGCACCTGATGATTGTTGAAGCCGGGCGCGAGCGGGGGCGGATGATCGCCTGCGATTACGATTTCGCAGTCTGGAAATTCCTGCTTGATCTGTCTCATGACGTCCAACAGCTGCCGCAGGTCGCCCAACAAACCTGCGGCGTGTTTGGTGTACTTGGTGTAGGGGAAGTGAGAATCAATACTCAGCACGTAATGGAATTCCCGGCATTTTGTGCTGCGCACGTCTTTGAGCAATCTGTCCCACATCGCTTGGTCGCAAACGGCTGAATACGAGAACCGGCAGGTGTCCAACTCAGCTAATTCATGCTTGCCGGCTAAGTGGCCAAAGCCCATATTCCTATATAGAAGGTGGCGGTTGAAATAGGAGAGTGAGTTGCCGTGCATCGCGCGCGACGGCAGCACATGAGGCAGGCAGGTCGAGTAGTCAGAGATGTTGCCGTTCAGGCCGCAAAGGTATCGAATCTCCGCCGGCACGGTGGAGCCGCCTTCAAATTCTGGTGTGATGACATCAAAGTCTTGGTAATCCTGCTCTATCTCCTTGACTAGCACCTTGTCATTAGGTGATCCGAGAGCTTCGAAAACGACTAAGACTCCACCATGACCGGGTGATAGTCGATGCTTAAGTGAGGCATAGACTGGATTGGTACTAGGCGTGACCTTGGCACCTGCATTGAGCTTCAAGAAGTGAGGTAGGTACGCGGAGGCAAGCATGTCGTTGCTGAGCGCCTTGTCGGAGATCAGCAATGCTGCGCTAGCAGCAAGAAAGCCGACTGGCAGCCATCGAGTGTGCCGCGCGCTTGTTGCAAGCGGCATTAGCCACGCTATCAATGCCAGTACGGCACCACCGACGAACAGCCAGGATTCTGCGGCAAGTTGCGAAGTCAATCCGAAAGTGAAGTACAACACGGTTGCTGTGCCAACCATCAGCGTGGCTCCTAGAGTGGAGATTAACTGCAACCGCAGCCGCGGATAGCCCAACGCCAGCAGCGGCGCAAGAGATTCGTAGTGCAGTGGCGTCCAGCTTTGGCCAGCGTGGTACAGGTGGATGTCCATTGCAAACAGAATTGCAGTACAGATAAGTGCTGCTGCGAATCCTCGCCGTGCGTCTCGTGCCGAAGACAGAGGCATGACCAGCAAGTTGTTCAAGGGATATCCATATGACTGGCGCATCGGAAGCGAATCAATGATTTAGTGACTGCAGCATGCGCAAGGGAAGATCCCCCAGGCGACCGGCCCACGAGTAATGATCCTCCATCAGTTCGCGGCCGTTTCGCGCTAGTTGTCTGCGCCATTTGTCATTGTCAAGTAGCGACGTGATGGTTTCAGCGAATGCCTCTGGCTTGTCGTCAGTTACAACAAACGTATGATCTTTCTGCCCATCTAGCCCTTCAGCTCCTATTCGTGTGGTGACCGCCGGCAGCCCGAGCGCCATGTAGTCGAGCATCTTGTTCTGTACGCCCGCACCGATGCGGACGGGGCAGACGCCGAGCACGCAGTCCTCAAGGGCTTTGGCCAAGTCGGGCACAGGCCCTGTGAACTGTACGTGCGAACCCTCGAAGCGTGCCTTGAAATTGTCGTCAACGGCGCCAACCACTCGGAACTTCACATCTGGGTCGCTGTTATGGATTAACGGCAACACGCTGGTGATGAAATAGGACACAGCATCAGCATTTGGCATCGCCTTCAAGGTGCCGACGAACGCCAGAGTCTTGCCGGAACGCGCTTCGTGGAACGGACGTTCATGGAGGTTAACGCCATTACCGAAGGTGGCTACCTTGGCCGGAGGCATGCCCGAAGACTTCAGGAACATTTCACGGTCAACATCAGAGACAAACGTGATCAGGTCGAACTGAGGAGCGAGTTGGTTCTGGGCGCGGTCTACTCTACCTTGCTCCAGGGTGTATATCAGTCGGCGCAACGACAGTGCTTTGCCCTTGATTGAGTTTGAGCGGGCGTAGGTGAGCGGTATGAAGTCAGTCAGCTCTAGCACCTTTGTGCCCCGAAAGCCTGCGGCGTAAGGCGCCGTGCGGGCTAGGTGGCACAACAGGATGTCATGGCTACCTTGTAGTCGGGCCACCGCCTGCGCGAATTCACCGCTGTGGTAGTAGGAAGTCTGCATTGAGCGACCGGTGACGAGAGCAGTTAGTGCATTGACATAGGACCGCCATTTGGGGAGTCGGATTCGGTGCACTTCCGAGAATGGGTTGTCTTCGGGAAGTACGGCTTCCATTTCCTCGGCTGACTGGCAGATACTCAATAGCGTTATACGAAAGGTGCAACGGAGCGCTTCGCATAGACGATAGATGCGCAGCAAGTCGCCTCCGTAAAGCGGGTATGGGAATCGGGTGGTAAGGATAAGTAGTCGTGGGATCATGTTATTGAAGAGGGAATATCACCGTGCATGGCTGGGCGCCTTGGCTGGGGTGGGGGGTATCGGCGAGCGCTCATAGCCATGAAAATCAACAACCAAGGAATCGGGTTGGTCAGTTGGCCCTGGACAATTAGGATCACAGAAGCAATTGCGGCAGGTGGCAGCCATACCATGTGCTTTCGGTGGCCCAGAGCATATCTGCCGCATACGGCTAACACCACAAGAAATACCGCGGCGAGCGAACCTAGTCCGAGCGAGATAGTCGCCGCATAAGATTGTGGCTTTAAACAGCCATCGTCCATGACAGCACTAAGCACCGCATTATCGAAGGCGAAGTCATAGCCTGCGGCCGAGAAGGCGGCAGGGACGGCTTTGCAGTCTAGGCCTAGGCCCAAAGGCGTGTTCAACGGCGTCAGAAAACTCGCAGCATTTGTGGTCAAGCGACTCCCTAGGCTGCTGTCAACTATCGAAATAGAGGGAAGAAGGTCACTGAAGTCTGAAGACAACAAGCGCGAGAGTGCGACTACGGCACGGATCGAGTCATCGTTGGCCAGGGCAACGACGCCCATCGACGGTATGGCCACGACTGTAACCAGGATGCCCGCAATCATCAGGCGCGGCCAGCGCACAAAGGCTAGTGCCATCAGCATGAGGCCGACATAGGTGGAGCCGGTGGCGAAAAGGCTGAGCGCCAAGAGGGGTTCGATCCACCGGTGACGGAAGCCCCAGTGTTTCCCGGACCACCAGGCCAACATGACGAAGTACATGACGGAGATAGACGCATAGGTTGGCTCGGGAGTTAACAGCGACACGCCCCGGTGGCCGTCGGCCACGGTTGCGCGGCTCAGCAGCGCGGACGCGATACTCTCGTAGACGCCCGGCGTGAGTAATTCAATGACCATGCAAAGCATGAAGTAGACGCCCACACCAGCCATCAACCGGCGCGATGGGGGGGGGGCACGCAGCGCCATTGCCCCGAACAGGAAAAGCGGTCCTATTAGGAGCTGCACTAGCCCTAACGCGTTGCCTAGCGTGCCTTCAAGTAGTGTTTTGACGGCAATCCAGAACAACATCGCCCAGGCCAGCCCGGCAAATCCTAGTGCCGCTCGTCGCTCGCGCCCGAGCAGCAGTGCGACCAGCGCCACTAGGGTGGCCAGCAGCGGCTGCGTCTCTACGCCCGGCAAGAAGCGAGGGAAGTATAGGAACAGGGGTGCAATGTAGAGGAAGGACGTCACTTCACATCGCCAGCGGGTAGGGGTAGTTGAGGGCGTACTCGGGCAGCGTGTGCCGGTGGCCCATTGGCCGGGCTGGCACTCCGCCTACGATGGTCATCGGCTCGACGTCTTTTGTAACCACGGAGCCGCCGTAGATCACCGCGCCGGCGCCGATGCGCACACCCGGCATAATCGACGCGCCTGAGAAGATAACTGCATGATCGTCGATGCACACCGGAGCCGTTGTCATCTCGAAAAACGGCGACTCCGGGTCGTGCCCGGCAGTGAAGATCGAGACGTTTCGCGCGATCGAGACGTGCTTGCCGACATGGATGGTGTCGCGGTTGTCGAATAGGCAGGACCGGTTGACGACGGAATCGTCGCCGATCACCACACCGCCTGGGCGGTAGAAGCGGAAGCCCATAGCGATAGAAGCACGGGATCCTAGTTTGAAGCCCAGTAGTCTAAAGTAGGCGCGACGCATCCAGTGGAACGGCAGGCACTGGCCAGCGCTGTTTGCTAGGCTGATCAGGATGTGCTTGAGTGTGCGCAGCGGGCCGCGCAGCATTGAGCGGTAGATTTGCAGCGCCAGGCGAGCCGCTGGCAACAGACGGCTGGCCAGGGTCGCGTGGCTTGCAGTGGTCAGACCTAGGCGGGTCGTGCAAAGGAAGTACTCGCGCATCGCCTCGCCGAACTTGCGGTCGCTCACGCCGCCTTCGGCCATGTAGGCGATGCTGTCGAAACGGCGAAACGCACACCCCGACTTGAAGGCTCGTAGCAGCCAGTCGGTGTCGATGGCGATACGCAGTTCGGTGTTGAATTTGCCGATCTGCGCGTAGCACTCGGCCGAGGCCATGCTGCCCGGATGACCGAATCCCAATCCACCGCGGGCGATACCGCGTTCGGTTGGCGCGCGACCTCGGATGGTGATTGTCGGCTCTTTGCGGTCGTTGAATTTAAGGACGTCGCAGTAAAGAACTACTGGCCCTGCTCCCGCACTTAGAAGCACAGGCGCCGCGCGGGAGAAATGTTCCCGATGCAGTAAGTCGCCGGCGTTTAAGAATGTGATCCAGCGCCCACGTGCATGCCGCAGGCCCTTGTTCCAAGCGTCGGCGATGCCATTGTCCGGTTCGGAGAGTTGAAAGGAAATCAAATCACAGAATTCATTTGCCACCTTTAGCGTACCATCAGTCGATCCGCCGTCAATTAGTATGACTTCAAAGCCCCCAACGATTTGATCAACCAAAGACTGCAGTGTTCGGCGTAGATTTAGCTCGGCGTTACGCGTTGCAACGATGACGCTAATTAGGAATGCACTATTGGGGTTGTCTGGTGGCATAGTCAGTTTTATAGTCATGTTCCGATTCTAGTTGTCGGACCGTGAGATGCGGATTGAACTTAGGAAAGCTGCTTTGTAGTAGTTGGCCCGCATTTTTGGTGTGGCATTGAGAGAAAATGAACGGATCGACCATAGCACGGTTAACGTGGCATAAACAAAAACTCTCAATAGTGGGTGGTACAGCAAGGATCGAAGCCGAAAACTATTGTAGTTTTGTATTTTTGCTAGGTCGGCTTCAAGTGCATCGAGAACTGGTTTGGCTGCGCCGAAACCAGTGTGCATGGCTTGCAAACGTTCGTTCGTGAAACGAATTGGATCGATCGCATGGGTCAGAGTCAAAGAGTCGTCGTAATATCCATGCCAACCCTCAAGTGCGAGTCGATAGCAAATCTCACTATCATCGCCAGCGAGTTGCTTCCCCCCAATGCGCCCGAGGCATTTAAAATTGTTAATGTTGTAAAGGATCTTTTTGATTGCCTCGGTGCGCACGCACAAGCCCGCACCCCAAAGTAGCGGAGTGGTTGAATTTAGTTGGCCGTTGTGTTCGTATTGGCGCCCAACAGCATATGAAAGTAGTAATTTTGGAGTGATCCAGCTCGGTGCTTTTAGATTAAGTGGAAGGCGACTTGCTCCGCCAAAATATCCTACGCCTGGGTGCATATTGAAAATCTCAATAGCGCGGGCAACATAGTCGGCATCGAGTAAATTGTCATCATCTACAAAGCAGCATAATGTACCTTTGGCCGCAAGTACACCTGATTGTCTCGCGTAGAGTAAACCTGGCTTCTGTTCAGTGACAACAGCGATTGTTCTGCAAAATTGACTGGCTATCGTTTTGGCTCTAGTAACGGTGGAGTCTGAGCAGTTGTTGTCAACAACGATTACTTCGACATTGGTGCTGACGCTTTGGTTAAATATTGATTTCAAAGCTTCGTCAATTCTTTTTTCCGAATTGTGGCAGCAGACAATTATGCTGACCATGGTCGAGGCATTGGAGGTCATTGATTATTTGTGTCCTAGTTGTGAGGGTGCAAGTATTTGATCGATTTTCGTATCAATTCCAGTGGTAGTGTGATTAGGCGGGACCTTGAAAGGATTCGTGCACATTTGAGTCTCCAATCCATTTGGATGTCGATGAGGGGAATTCCGTGTGCAGATGCTAAGCGGAACCAAAAAGCCATGCTTAGTATGTAGGTCGCCGTAGACGCTTTAGGTGCAACCCGAAGTAGTCTTAACTTTATCTCATTGGATTGCTGAATAATTTTCCACAACGTGTCCTCTTTAAAGGTTTGACTATCGGTGGTTCGGTAGTAGGCTAAAGTCCGGTTGAGTCGCCCGGAGCGCACGTTGGTCGCACAACGTGCGTAGGTTACATAATCGGCGCATGGGTAGGCTGCCGGGTCGAATCCGCCTGTGGCCGCTAGAGCCTCCTTTAGGATTAACAGCCCTGGAGCTGGGGTAGGATTGCCGAAGATAAGATCGTCAACTGTTAGAATTTCGATGTCATCGGTATCGCGTGTGCGTCGTAAAATTTCAGGTTTGAAATTCGATGAACCAACCTTGACCCTGCAGACTGCGAAGTCGTAGCCCTGCATAACCAAGCGTAGCATTGCTGAAACAAACCCCGGTGCCAACCAATCGTCGTCGTGCAGTAGTGTGATCCACTTCCCTCGAGCTAGTGCGATGCATTGATTCCAATTTCCAAGCATGCCGACATTGGAATCATTGATGTAGTAGCGGACAGCATGTGTACTGGTATTTAGGTCAACCGAAGATAGAGCTTTGGCCTCGCTCGCTGGATCGTTATCGACAACAATGATTTCAATCGGTAGCGTGGTGTCTTGCTGCAATGCACTGGTTAGTGCTTCTACTAGCATCGCTTCTCGACGATAGGTCGGTATGGCGATTGTTAGGATTGGATCATTCGTGCCTGCTTTGTCGAGGACGCGGCGTGCAGGGCTAGGGTGGTCAACGAGCATGTTAAGTGTGGAGGGTCAGGTGACGGCGGGTGGTAACATACTGTTGTCTCGACTTCGAGGGGTCAGGCAACGTCGTAAAAAATCTCGTGTTGTCTCTGTTTAGTGAATAGTGAATTCATTATTGCTTTTGAAATCAGCCTTCGGAAGCTACTGGGGTGACGTCTTGCCCCGGATCTTGCGTATACCTAGTGCGATTAGCTCGGTCCATCCGACCTCTAGGTCCTTGCGAGCCTCACGCGGCCACTTCCAATTGTTGTAGGATAGTTGGACCAAACCCTGGGCGGCAATTAAACCAGCAACTTCGAATCTTTTGACTAGCAGTATGCTGCAGGCGCAGATGAGGACGCCGGAGATCAGTCCTGCCTTCAGAAAGGGTACTTGGTTCCGTGTGGTTAGATATCCAGCTGCAAGGCTGTGATTTAGTTCGAGCATCATGATTGCGGCGAATAGAACCAATAGCGGCGTTGAGATTAGCGGAGTATTGCTGCCAATTAGGTGGAGTACCAATTCTCCGCCAGCCACTAAGATGGTTGCACCGGCCAGGAACGTAACCCAGGTCACGACCAATACTTCGCCATATATTTCGCGTAATTCATCCAGATCCTTTTTGGCTTGAGCTGCCGCGAGCCGCGGCATGCGCACCTGCAGTATGACGGCAGCGACGCCGCTGAGCGTCATCATTAGGGTCACGGTCATGCCGAAGCTGGCGGCTGCGCTGATGCCGAGGAAGCTGGAGGCTACCAGCACGTTGGCACGCTGGATCAGGAACGCGCCGATCTGCACTGCGCCCAAGCGACTGGCGTTGTGCCAGAGTAGCTTGACTGTCAGACGCACGCTGCCGGTCTCCCCGCAGCCCGCGCCGGTCTCGCCGCGCCGGAAGAAGTGCAGCGCGACCAGACGTCCGAAGACGCAGGCGACGAAGGTCGCGGCTCCCAGGCCCAGAAGTCCGCCGCCTAAGGCCAAAGCCGTCCCGCCGCAGATCAGCATGCTCGCCCGGTTGATGATCACGACTTGGTTGGCTGCGGCCACGTCTCCACGGCCTTGCATGAGGCCGTTGACGTAGCCGAAATAGAAATTCAGCATGTAGCCGGCTGCGAAGAACCACCAGGCGCAGAGTACCGTGAACAGGTCCTGTCGCGGCGAGACCACCGACATGACGTAAGCGCTGCCGCCAACCAACAGGACCAGCCCGCTGACCGCCGCCACGCCGCGATAAATCGCCCGGGAAGCCCTGACGAGATCCGCTAGTAGGTGGGCGTCCATTTGTTCGCCGCCATGGACTTCCGTCGGCACGCCGTGTTCAGTCAGCGCGCGGGCGCCCGCGAAGACGTAGGCCGTGTTCCGGGCTATGGTCGGCTGAAAGCCGAACTCGAGCAGCTGCGCCAGACTAGAAAGTGTGATGAAGACGAACCAAATCCCGACGTCGTCCGTGGGCAGGTAGCGCAACACAGCCGGGAGCAGGAGAAGGCCCGCGCCGATGTTCAATGCTTGCGCCAGATAGCCCCAGGCGACGTCTCGCCGATGGGTGTGCGTGCGCATCATGCGGTTCTGATCGAATCGAGGTGTGGCTTGGCGCTCATGCGGCGTCGTCTAGAGAGTGATAGCCGCTCAGGAAGCTCTGGTTGCTCCAGAGATAGTCCCAGCGGCCGAATCGTCCGCAGGAGCGGATCTCGACCTGTTCGCACCAGGCTAGCACCTTGTCGCGGCGGGCTTCCATGCCCAGATCGAAAATCACGTTGCCGTAGGGCAGTCGGCGGTGATCCGTGAACAGGATGTCGCTATCTTTAGCTATGCCTAGTCGCTTGATCGTCAGTCGGGTGTTCGCGACGACTTCTTCTGGCGTGTGGGCCGACTCGGTCCCGCGGGCGTAGATCTCAAATTGGAGCGAACTGCAACCCGCTGGCGCGTTTTCCGGGGACTTGACAGACGGCGAGTAGGCTCGACTGGCCAGAAACTCCCCGTCGTAGATGTAGAACCAAAGGTCCTTAACAAGCGGCTTGTTGAAGGCGACGGAGACCAAGTCCAGCGAGGTAGCGCGCAGCATCCCAGCGCTTTCGCGCACCGACTCGGGGACATCAGTGCACAAGGTCGCCAGCACCGGCAGCGGCAACGAGCTTACCAGCAGGTCGTAGCTCACCTGCCGGCCGTTGTCGAAGCTCAACACCTTTTGGGTGGTATCGATGGTTTGGATGCGGTGATTGAGGCGGATGTTTGAGGCGTCGATCAGTGGCTGGATGAACGCTTTGAAGCCGCCGCGTTCGGGGTACCGCATTTCCTTGGTGTAGTAGTAGTTCGGAGTCTCGTCCGTGAAGGCACCATGCAGGATCTCGTCGAGTTCGGCTCGCCGCATGCGATTGCCGACCCAGGTGGTGGATAGATCGCAGGCGGGAGTGTCCCAGTATTTGCGCGTGTAACGGATAGGATAGCGATTGGCGATTGCGTCGCCGTACTGGTGGCGTAGCCAGCTTTCGTAGTCGGCCTCTCCCAGCGCAGCCGGCCGGTCAAGGAATGACTTGACCAGTGCCACCTTCTCGTCTGCGGGCAGCGGGTATAGGTTGTTCTGCACCGGATGCTTGAGCCAGCGACCGGACTCATGGCATTTCGCGTCCGCTGGATGTGTGAGGTAGGGCGCGCGATCGAAGACTTCCCGCACTTCCGGCTCGCTGGCGAAGCTCAGGTGCACCGCGTGATCGAAGCGGAACCCGTCAAGTGTGAAGTTGTCCAACAGTCCCCCGGCGCTGGATCTCGCTTCGAAGACGACGACGTCGGTCAGCCCCAGTTGATTCGCACGATGGGCGGCACCCAGGCCGGCGATGCCCGCGCCGAGGATGGCCACGTGCACATGCTCGATGCTCATGTGAGTTCTCCTGCGAGGCTGTCGATGTAGTCGGCCAGACTGTCCTGCCAGCGCGGCATGGGCTCGAAGCCCAGTTGGGTCATTCGCCAGTTGGATGCTGCCTCGTTGTCAGATACGCGTGCCCGACGGTTGAAGCTGGCCGCGGTAGCCGGCTCGACCTCGACGGGCAGGCCACTGAGACGCACGATCTCTCGAACGTAGTCGAAGCGGGAAGCACTGCCTTCGTTCACGCAGTTGAAGATGCCTGCGTTACCCGATGCGATCAGCGCGAGGACGCGCTCGACGACGTCGCGGGTGAAGGTGGGCGACCCCACCTGCTGCTGGTTGGATCTTAGAGTCGTGGCGCAGGCTTGCGCACGGCGGGCATCCTCGATACGTCGTGCGACGAAGTTCTTCGGATTGGCCACTGCGCCGCCGAAGAGCCACCCCGTTCGAATCACCAGATTGCAAGGCGCGCGGCCCAGCACCGCGATCTCGCCCAGCCTCTTGGCCCGGTGATGATGCGTGGTGGGATTGGTGTCGTGGTACTCCGCATAAGGCAGGGACTCGGCGCTGCCGTACACCCCGGTGCTTGAGAAATAGACCATCGGAACCGCAGCCAGACGTGTGGCGTCCGCGAGCAATTCCGTCAGCGCTAGGTTGTCGCGGTAACAGGCGTCGAAGTCGGCTTCGCACAACTCGACGTTGGTGTTGGCAGCTGCGTGAAGGAGCCAATCAGCTCCCGCCAGCAGCCGTGCGCTTGCGTGCGCATCTCCGCCCAGCGCTGTGCGGGCGATGACCGATACCTCGTGTCCCTGAGCGGTCAGTGCGTCGCCGAACGCTGAGCCGAGCAGGCCACGTGCCCCAGTGATCGCGATTCTCATGCGTCGCCCTTGGCCAAGGGAAAAGCCTCGATCGGAAGGTTGATAGCTTCTTCCGGGTCGTGCGCTAGGCTGGCCAGGTTCAGAACGAGGTTGAGCCCCTGACCCAGCCCGGTGAATGCCACCCAGTAGCCAGCCGGGACGGTCAAGCGGACGTAGCGAGAGTCGCCCGCGACATGGCGGATGGTCTCGCCTTCGTCGCTCGCACGCAGGTGGAAGGCGACCTCGCCAACTGGCACCACCAGATTCATCTGCATCCGGGTGTGCTGCTTCCAACCTTTGGTCTCGCCCTGAATGACTGTAGTGAAATAGGCTTCGCCGAACCCGGCGAAGCCAGCGTCGGTGGCCTTCATTGCGTGGTAGATGCAGCCCTTGGGGTGCTCGATGCGTCGTAGCGGCGTGACGATCACCGGGGAAAGCGTTAGCGCGCCCACACCAAGCTCCGTTCGGTGGCGAAAGCTTCGTATTGCTCGATCTGGGCGACCGTTAGGCCGAACATGTCCGCCTTGGTCTTGTAGAACTGGTAGTACCACTCGCTGACGAACTTCACGCACTCGTGGTACCCCAGGTTGGATTCCCACTTCAGATGAAACAGGGCCTTGTCGCAAGTGAGTTTAAGCAGCCCTGCCTCGTGAAAGGGGATATCTGCCGTCACGCGATACGCTTCATTTGGGTTAGCGAACTGCCAATGAACGCTCAAATCGCTCAACAAGTCCAGCACGGTGCGGTTTTGCTCTGATCGCGGCCCGAAATTGAAGGACTCGCCACGTAGTGCTTGGGACGAGGTCAATGTGGCGCCAAGGGTCAGGTAGCCGCTCAGTGGCTCCAAGACATGCTGCCAGGGGCGAGTCGCACGGGGGCTGCGGATCTCTACCGGTTGGCCCTCGGACCAATTGCGCATGCAGTCGACCACGATGCGGTCCTTTGCCCAGTCGCCACCGCCAATCACGTTGCCGGCGCGGCCGGTGGCCAGGCGCACCGGATGGTCCTCACGGTTGAAGAAGGAGTGGAAGTAGGAGTGGAAGATGATTTCTGCCGCACCCTTGGAGCCGCTGTAGATGTCCTTGCCGCCGAGGTGGTCGGTCTCCTTGTAGCCCCATGGCCATTCCACGTTCTCGTAGCACTTGTCTGAGGTAACGATCACCGCGACGCAGTCATGCTCGATCTCACGCAGCGCTTCAAGCACGTTGGCCGTTCCAAGGACGTTGGTGGTGATAGTGTCGATCGGCTGTGCGTAGGAGGTCGAGACGATGGCCTGGGCGGCGAGGTGGAAGACGAAGTCGGGCTTGGCGTCCATCAATGCCTGACGCAAGCGCTGCAGATCGCGGATGTCGCCGACCTGGTGATCGATACGATCACCCAAGCCGCTGGTGTCGAAGAGGGAGGGGCTTGTCGGCACGCAGTCCGAGAAGCCCGTCACCTGTGCCCCGAGCTTGAGTAGCCAGATGGTGAGCCACGAACCTTTGAAGCCGGTGTGGCCGGTGATGAAGACCCTCTTGCCCTGATAGACGTTTCCGAACATTGAACAATCTCCTGCCTGAATGGATCCGGCCTCGAGGCAGGCCGGTGTTGGGTATTTTCCGTGATGCTGAAGACGGCCGTGGCCGATGACCGGGGTTGCCCGGGATGTTCAGTCCCAGAGCTTCCACGGAGCATTGCCGGATGCCCACAACGACTCGAGCAGGTGCTTGTCGCGTAGCGTGTCCATCGGCTGCCAGAAGCCGGTGTGCTCGTAGGCCATGAGTTGACCGCTCTCGGCCAGCGCGATTAGGGGCTCCTGCTCCCAGGTCGTGGCATCGCTCTCAATGTGCCGTAGTACCGACGGGGACAGCACGAAGAAGCCCCCGTTGATCATGGCGCCGTCGCCCTTGGGTTTCTCCTTGAAACTCATCACCTGCTGCTGGCGGATGTCCAGCGCGCCGAAACGACCCGGTGGGTAAGTGGCGGTCAGTGTCGCAGCCTTCCCGTGCGACTTGTGAAACGCTATGGTGGCGCTAATGTCAATATCTCCGATGCCGTCGCCATAGGTGAAACAGAAGGCATCTTCGTCCCTGACGTAATCCGCAACGCGGCGCAGACGCCCTCCCGTCATTGAGTCGTCCCCGGTGTCAACTAGCGTGATTTTCCATGGCTCGGCGCGCTTTTGATGTACTTCCATCCGGTTGCTGCGCATATCAAAAGTTATGTCAGACATGTGCAGGAAATAGTTGGCGAAATACTCCTTGATCACATAGCCCTTATAGCCACAGCAGATCACGAACTCGTTGACGCCGTGGTGGGAGTACATTTTCAGAATGTGCCAGAGGATAGGCTTCCCGCCAATCTCTACCATTGGCTTAGGGCGCGTCGCTGTCTCTTCGCTAAGGCGGGTACCCAGCCCACCTGCCAGAATCACTGCTTTCATTGAGAGGTCCTCAGTAGTTCCATGTAGGCGTTTGCGTCCGCCAGTGCAAGTTTTGGTAAATCTCGCGCGTTTATTCGTGGTAGTCGTAAGCCTTGAATCCGGCCATTTTGACCAAGCTGTCACGGCGGGCGGAGGTGTAGTCGGACTCCACCATTTCGGCCACCAACTCACGCAAGGAGGTGGTGGGCACCCAGCCGAGTTTTTCTTTGGCCTTGGTGGGGTCGCCCAGCAAGGTTTCCACTTCGGTGGGGCGGTAGTAGCGCGGGTCGACCTTGACGATCACATCGCCGACCTTGCACTTGGCCTTGTCGCCGGTGACCGCGACCACGGTACCAATCTCGTGCTCGCCCTCGCCCGTGAAGGCGAGCGTGATGCCCAACTCAGCGGCTGCGAACTCGACGAACTGGCGCACGCTGTATTGCACGCCGGTGGCGATGACGAAGTCTTCGGCCACTTCCTGCTGCAACATCATCCATTGCATCAGCACGTAGTCGCGGGCATGGCCCCAGTCGCGCAGCGCGCTCATATTGCCGAGGTACAGGCAGTCTTGCAGGCCCAAAGCAATGCGGGCCACGGCGCGGGTGATCTTGCGGGTGACGAAGGTTTCGCCTCGCAGCGGGCTTTCGTGGTTGAACAAGATGCCGTTGCAAGCGTAGATGCCGTAGGCCTCGCGGTAGTTCACCGTGATCCAGTAGGCGTACATCTTGGCCACGGCGTAGGGGCTGCGTGGGTAGAAGGGCGTGGTTTCCTTTTGCGGGATTTCTTGCACCAGGCCGTAAAGCTCGGAGGTGGAGGCTTGGTAGAAGCGGGTCTTCTTTTCCAGGCCCAGGATGCGGATGGCTTCCA
>NZ_JBMLSK010000138.1:0-1298 GCF_049240545.1 Roseateles sp.
CGAGGAGCCGTGCCGAAGCCATGGCGCGGTGCTGCTCTGCACCGCGTTGCCGTTTATTCATTTATTTCGTATCTTAGTAACTTACGATAAGATCGCAAATGTCTACATAAATCACCGTCCATGGACTCCATCCGAAACCCGTTTGTCCCGAGCGCAGGCACGCCACCCGTCGAACTCGCCGGCCGCGACGCACTACTCGAGCAGATGCGTGTCGCGCTCCAGCGCGCTCGGCTCGGTCGCCACGCCAAGAGCGCGATGTTGATCGGCCTGCGTGGGGTGGGAAAGACGGTGCTGCTCGATCGAATCAGAAGCGATGCCGAGGCAGCGGGCATCCACACGATCCGAATCGAAGCCCCGGAGGGAAGATCCCTGCCTGCGATCCTGGCACCTCAACTGCGTCAGGCGCTGCTGAGGCTGAGCAACATTGCCGCGGCCAAGGACTACGCGATCCGTGGCCTGCGCGCGCTCGCCGGCTTCGCTGGAAAGATGAAGATCAAGTATCAGGATCTTGAGGTCGGCCTGGACTATGAACCGGAGCCCGGCTTGGCCGACAACGGCGACCTCGAGCACGATCTGCAGGCCCTGTTCGAGCAGGTGGGCAAGGCGGCGAGGGCTGCCGGCACTGCCGAGGCAATCTTCATCGACGAACTGCAGTACGTCGAGGAGGACCAACTGGCGGTCCTCATCACGGCGATGCACCGCATCGAGCAGCTGCAATTGCCGGTCGTGCTCGTCGGTGCCGGCCTGCCGCAGCTGCGTGGCCGGATGGGCAACGCCAAGTCCTATGCCGAGCGTCTGTTCGACTTCCCGGAGATCGGCGCGCTGCCGCGGCCTGCGGCCGAACGCGCAATCCGCGTGCCCCTGCAGAAGGAAGGGGTCGCCATCGACGCAGCGGCGTTGGATCGCCTGGTCGATGTGACACGCGGATACGCGTATTTCCTGCAACAGTGGGGCTTTCATACGTGGGAGCAGGCGGCCCACACACCGATTGGCATCGATGCAGTCGAGCGCGCTTCGGGCAGTGCCGTGGCGGCACTCGATGAGAGTTTCTTCCGTGTGCGCTTCGACCGGCTGACACCGAAGGAAAAGCGCTACCTGCGCGCAATGGCCGAACTGGGACCCGGTCCGCACCGTTCCGGGGACATCGCCGCGTGCTACCCGGCCAAGGTGACGTCGCTCGCGCCAACTCGCAGCTCGCTGATCTCCAAGGGGATGATCTGGAGCCCGAACCATGGCGACACCGCGTACACGGTCCCGATGTTCGACGAGTTCATGAAACGCATCATCCCCGAGGCGGA
>NZ_JBMLSK010000139.1:0-13586 GCF_049240545.1 Roseateles sp.
GCGCGCTCGGTCACGCTGATGGCGCCGCGGGCGTCCAGCAGGTTGAAGCTGTGGCCGGCCTTGAGCAGTTGCTCGTAGGCGGGCAGGGCCAGCTGCTGCTCCATCAGGTGCTTGGACTGCTTCTCGTGCGCGGCAAAAGCGGTCAGCAGGAACTCGACGTCACTGTGTTCGAAGTTGTAGGTCGACTGTTCGACCTCGTTCTGGTGGAAGACATCGCCGTACTTGATGTCGGGCGCGCCGTCCTTGCCTTCGACATAGACCAGGTCGTAGACCGACTCCACGCCCTGCAGATACATGGCCAGCCGTTCCAGGCCGTAAGTGATCTCGCCGGTGATGGGCTTGCAGTCGATGCCGCCGACCTGCTGGAAGTAGGTGAACTGGGTCACTTCCATGCCGTTCAGCCAGACCTCCCAGCCCAGGCCCCAGCAACCGAGGGTGGGGTTTTCCCAATCGTCCTCAACGAAGCGCACATCGTTCTTCTTCAGATCAAAGCCCAGGGCTTCGAGCGAACCGAGGTAGAGCTCCAGGATGTTGGCCGGCGCGGGCTTGAGCACGACCTGGTATTGGTAGTAATGCTGCAGGCGATTCGGGTTCTCGCCGTAGCGGCCGTCCTTGGGGCGGCGGCTGGGCTGGACGTAGGCGGCCTTCCAGGGCTCGGGGCCGAGGGCGCGCAGGAAGGTGGCCGTGTGGCTGGTGCCGGCACCCACTTCCATGTCGTAAGGCTGGAGGAGCGCGCAGCCCTGCTTGGACCAGTAGTCCTGCAGGGTCAGAATGATTTGCTGGAAACTCAGCATGGGCGTGATGGTGAAAAGCCAAACATTGAGGAAAGCGGCCGCGCCAAGTCAGGCCGACCACTAGAAACTGCGCCCGATTCTACGAGGCGCGCCGACGCCAGCCGGCAAAGCCCAGCAGCAAGGCCAAAGCCACGTAAAACGGCCAGAGCCGAAAGGTCTGCAGCCAGCGTGCATAAGGGGTGCTGCCGCTGCGCCCTTCGACCTCGGCCTCCAAGACGCCAGTGGTAGCAGGCGCCAAGCGAGCTGTGACGCGGCCATGGTGGTCCAGCACGGCCGTGGCGCCGGTATTGGTCGAGCGCACAAAGGGACGCTGAAACTCCAGCGCACGCATCTGCGAGAACTGCAGATGCTGGTCCTGCACCATCAGCGTGCCGAACCAGGCCAGATTGCTGGCGTTGAAAAACACCGTCGCCGACTCGCTGCCATTGACGCTGTCCACAATGTCTTCGCCAAACAGGTCTTCATAGCAAATCAAAGGGCGCAAACGCTGGCCGGCCACCGGGAAGCTGCGTTGATGCTGGCCGCGCCCCTGGTCGTCCATGGGAATTTGCATGGCGCGCACAAACCAATGGAAGCCGGGCGGTATGAACTCGCCAAAAGGCAGCAAATGGCGCTTGCCGTAGTCGTAAGGCCCGTTGCCGCCGAAGCTGACCAGGGAATTGACGAACCCGTCCCGCTCATTGCCAATGAACACGCCCAGCAACAAGGGGCGCTGGGCCGCGCTGGTTTGCAAGCGCTGCAGATAGGCTTCATCCAAATAGTTGAGTGGCAAGGGCACCACGGACTCCGGCGTCAACACCACCTGGCCTTTGGCAGACTCGATCAAGGTGGCCAATCGATCCAGGTTGGCCTCGATCAGATCGCGGTCAAATTTTTGGTCTTGCGGCACATTGGGTTGCAACAGTGAAACCCGCAGCAAGCCTGTGCTTTGGGTGAAGTCTTGCGGCAAAAGCAGCCCCAGACCGATCAGCACCGCCATACCCAAAGCCGGGCGCCAGCGTCGAAGGCTCAAGCCCGCCAAGGCCATGGCCAATGCGGCGGCCAAGGCCGTGATGCCATACACCCCGATCCAAGGCGCCCAAGAAGCCAAGGGCCCAACCGTGTGGGCATAGCCGCCAAGAATCCAGGGAAAGCCGGTCATCAGTCCGGCGCGCAGCAACTCGCCGCCCAAAAAGCAGCCCGGCCAAATCAGCCAAGAAACGCCGCGGTAATCAGATTTGCCGCGCAGGTAAGCGGCCAGCGCCATCGCCACGGCGTAATAGCAAGCCAAAAAGGCCGACAAGAGCGCAATCGCCAGCGCCGCCAGCAGCCAGGGAATATGCCCAAACTGGTGCAGGCTGACATGAATCCACCACACGCCCGAGCCCAGCCAGGCAAAGCCAAACAGGCCGCCGCGCCAGGCCGCTTGCTTGGCCGAGGCCGACCAGGTGACGCGCGCCAACAGCGCCAGCGCCAAAGGCTGCAGCCACCAAAACTCAGTGGGGGAAAAAGAGGCGGTGTGCAAAAAGCCGGCCAGCAAGGCCAGCCCGGCGGCAAGTCGGCCCCGCATCAGTCGGAGGGTGTCTCGGCTCGGGTGACCTTGAACCAACGCACCGCACCGCCGCGAGTCAGCATCACCGAAAAGCGCAAGCCTCCCACTTCCACCACCTCACCGCGGCGCGGCACGCGACCATGTTCTTGCGCAATCAAGCCGCCGATGGTGTCGAACTCATCCTCAGGGAACTCGATAGCGAAGGCCTGGTTGACGGTCGCAATCGGCGTGTCCCCAGCCACCCGCTGGCTGCCATCGGCCAAGGTGTAGATGCTGGACTCGCCGTCTTTGTCGTCAAACTCGTCCTCGATCTCGCCGACGATTTCCTCCAGCACGTCCTCGATGGTGATCAAGCCGGCGGTGTTGCCGAACTCGTCGATGACGATGGCCAGATGGTTGCGATTCGAGCGGAAGTCACGGAGCAACTCATTCAGACCCTTGCTTTCGGGCACAAACACGGTCGGGCGCAACAAGGCACGCAGGTTCAACTCGGGTGCGCGCTGGATCTTCAGCAGGTCTTTGGCCAGCAAAATGCCGATGATGTTGTCACGCTGGCCGTCAAAGACCGGAAAGCGCGAATGGCCCGCATCAATCACCTGGGACAGCAACGCCTCGTAGGGTGCGTCGATATCCAACAGGTCCATGCGCGGCGCGGCCACCATCACGTCGCCGGCGCTCATCTCGGCCATGCGCAGCACGCCTTCGAGCATCTGGCGCGATTCAGGCTCAATCAGCTCACGCTGTTCGGCCGAGGCCAAGGTTTCAATCAGCTCGCTTTTGGAGTCGGGGCCGGGATGCAGGAATTCCAGCATCCGGTCTAGCAGACCACGCGGTTCAGCGGCTTGTTTGTGGCCCCCTCGATGAGAGGGCCGACTAGGATGAGGTTCAGACACAGGAACTTCGTGTCGTAGTTGCACAGGCCTGCAGAATAACCGATTGACATGACCGCTCTCTTGCAGGACAGTCACCCGCCCCCATATCAGGGGCTGGATTTCTCTGTGCTTCTCTCTGTGCCTCGGCACCTGACCATCATGTCAAACGAACAAAAAGGCCTCATCCCCGTCACCATCCTGACGGGCTTTCTCGGTTCCGGCAAAACGACGCTGCTCAAACGGGTGCTGACCGAGGCCCACGGCCAAAAGATCGCCGTGATCGAAAACGAGTTCGGCGAGGAAGACATCGACACCGACATCTTGGTCGCCGACACCGAAGAGCAGATCATCCAAATGAACAATGGCTGCGTCTGCTGCACCATCCGCGAAGACCTCCGCACCACCTTGTCCGACCTGGCCACCAAGCGCCGCAAGGGCGAGCTGAAGTTCGACCGGGTGGTGATTGAAACCACCGGCGTGGCCGACCCCGGCCCCGTGGCGCAAACCTTCTTCATGGACGATGAGATCGCCGAAAGCTACCTTTTGGACTCGATCTTGACCCTGGTCGACGCAGTGCATGCCGAAGAACAGCTGAACACCCGCCAGGAGGCACGCCGCCAAGTCGGCTTTGCCGACCAAATCTTCATCAGCAAGGCCGATCTGGTCGAGCCCGCCAAGGTCGATGCGCTGGCACACCGCCTCAAGCACATGAACCCGCGTGCGCCACAGCAAGTGGCTCATTTTGGTGAAGTGGCCTTGGCCAAGATCTTTGATCTGCGCGGCTTCAACCTGAACGCCAAGCTGGAAATCGACCCCGACTTCCTGAACGCCGACGCGCATGATCACGACCATGACCACGATCATGAGCACGGCGAGCACTGCAATCACCCGCACCACCATGTGCATGACGACGATGTGAAGTCCTTCGTCTTCAAGTCAGAGCGGCCCTTCAACCCCGCCAAGCTGGAGGACTTCCTCGGCGCCATCGTGCAGGTCTACGGACCCAAAATGCTGCGTTACAAAGGCGTGCTCTATATGAAAGGCACCGACAAACGTGTGATTTTCCAGGGCGTGCACCAGCTGATGGGTTCAGACTTGGGGCCGAAATGGATGCCGGGCGAGAAAAAGACGAGCAAAATGGTTTTCATCGGCATCGACCTTCCCAAAGAGATCCTCTTGCAAGGCATGGAAGGCTGTTTGGCCTGAAGTGACAGGCAGAAAAAATCGTCATTCAAGCAAGATTTAGGCGCTCAATGAACGTGGCTACAATCCGCGGCGCCTAAAGTGCGAGAACTAGCTGGTCCCGACTGAAATCTAGCCTGACAGAGACATAAGAACTGCCAGAGCGAGGAGAGCAACGTGAACAAGACCCAGGCCCCGAAAACCGCCCTTCCGACAAGCCCAGAGGCCTCGAAATCCGACGCCGCTGAGAAGTCTGCAGCCAAAACCACGGCCAAGGCGGCTTCCAAGTCCAAGGCAGATGCCGAGGTCGGGCTTGCCACGCTCGAAGCCAGCCCCACACCGACCGGAACCAGCCGCTTCGCTGACCGATTCGCCCCTCCGAAGCCGCCAACGCGACAAATGAACAGCCCCGTGATTGAAAGCCCTCAAAACGGCAATAAAGCCGCCAAGTCCGACCCGAAACTGGCCAATGCTTGGAAGACCAAGCCCGGCCACGAGCTGACCGATGCCGAAGTGCTGGCCATGCCCGAAACGGAGTACATGGGCGCCAAGCAGATCGAATTCTTCCGCGCCAAGCTGACCGAGCTGAAAAACGGCGTCTTGTCGAATGCCGGTGAAACCACCGAGCATTTGCGTGAAGACACCTCCATCGTGCCCGACCCGGCCGACCGCGCCACCATCGAAGAAGAGCACGCCCTGGAGCTGCGCACCCGCGACCGCGAGCGCAAGCTGCTGAAAAAGATCATCCAATCGCTGGCGCGCCTGGACAACGGCGAATACGGCTATTGCGACGAAACCGGCGAGCCCATCGGCCTGGGTCGCTTGATCGCCCGCCCAACCGCCTCGCTGTCGCTGGAAGCCCAGCAACGTCGCGAGATGAAGCAAAAGATGTTTGGGGACTGAGATCTGCCCAGCCGGTGGCCGCAGTTCACCCGCGGCCCGGCTTGCAGCTCAAGGCTTGAAACGAACTGCCAAGACTGAACGTTTACCCGATTCACGACAGGTCCAGCGCGCATGACAGAACCGAAAGACGGCGAGAGCTTCTTCCGCAAGGTCGCGCGCTTTGTGGCCAACCCAACCACCGATTGGGCCGAAATCAATTCCCGCCAAGATGACCCCGAGGGGGATCAGGCCAAGGCCGAACTGCGCGCCATGGTCGACCGCAAGCGCCGCAACGACTTTGTGCGCAAACGCGAGCTCGATATGCTGCGCCGCATCCGCCGCGAAGGCCTCACGCCCGAGCAATTGGCAGCCCTGGGCTCGGCCGCGTCTTCACGCCTGGACGATGTAGACCGTATCAGCGAGCTGAACTCCAAGATTGATCTGGGCGTGAAGGCCAAGATCGACGAGATCGAACAGCAAATGGCGGGCGAACATTTCCCCACCACGCAAGCGCAGCCCAAACATCCGCCTGGCTTCTTTGAGACCAGCACCCGGCAGCAGCACTTTGCAGCAACCACGACCACCGACGCGGCTGCACCGACGGTGTTGGCCAACTCACCCACCGGTCGGGTCAGCGAGTTCGCTTCCGCCGAGGAACTGGAGCGCCTGGAATCGGTGCCGCCAGCCGCCGCCGTGGTGATGGGCGCCGGCATGTCGCCGTTGTCCGATGCCAAGCCCAGCGTGCTCCCCACGCTGCCCGAGCCCCCGTCGGCACGCGAACTCCCTCCACTAGACATGCCGCTGAGCTTCAGCATCGCGCAACGCGCCCCGGTGGCCGAGTTGCGCGAGATGGTGCACGACCCGGAGCTGGATGAAGCGGTGATTGCTTTTGCCAACGCCGACCATGACAGCTGTGAACGCAGCATCCATGAGCTGATCCGCCCGGGAGGTCCACGCAATCTGCAGGGGGAAACCTGGCTGGTGATGTTCGATCTGTTTCGGGCCACCGGTCAGGCGGCCAAGTTCGAAACCCTGGCCGTGGAGTATTCACAGCTGTTTGGCCTGTCGGCTCCACAGTGGTATTCGATGCCCAAGATGCTGGCCGATGCCGCCAAGTCGGTACGCGCGCCAATGGGCAAGCCTGCTGGCATCAGCTGGGCCGCCCCGGAGACCTTGACCCCTGAAAGCGTGCAGCGCTTGAGCGCTCGCTGCCAAAACCTGCCCATGCCCTGGGTGCTCGATTGGTCCGCGCTGCGCCAACTCGAGCCCGAAGCTTGCGCCGTCCTGCGCGGCTTGTTCCGCAACTGGTCGGGTCAGCCGATCGATATGCGCTGGATCGGTGGCGACCATTTGCTGCAACTGCTGGGCGAACTGGCGCCGGTGGGCATGCGCGATGTGGACCCAGCCTTGTGGATGCTGCGCTTGGAGGCGCTGCGTCTGATCAATCGCCCCGATCAATTCGACGAGATTGCCATTGACTACTGCGTCACCTATGAGGTGTCGCCCCCCAGCTGGGAGCGCAGCCAATGCCGCGTTCGCTTGGGCAGCGCCGGCACCAGCACCCTAGGCCCTGCGACCAACTCCATGACCATGGAGCAATCAACCAGTTTCTTGGAGTCGCAGATCACAGAGAACGGCGCACCAGAATCCAGTGTGACGCTGGATCTAAGCGGGCAGCTCAGCGGCGATATCTCGGAGCGGCTGAGCCAGATGACGGCGGAAGTCGGCAACGCCACCGCCATCACCGTGAACTGCCCCAAGCTGATCCGCCTCGACTTCATGGCCGCCGGCGACCTGCTGAACTGGGTCTTGAGCCGGCGCGGCGAGAACCGCAGCGTTACCTTCAGCGAGGCGCACCGCCTGGTGGCCTTGTTCTTTGTGGCCATGGGCATCAATGAGCATGCCAAGATCAAGGTTCGCCAGGTCTGAGGACTCACGCAGCGCGACTCACTGCGCTTGAAGTTCAGGTCTTTGGCCTCAGATGGAGCGGCTATGGACCAACAATCTCCCCTCTTTCACGGCACGACCATCGTCAGCGTGCGCAAAGGCAATCAGGTCGCGATCGGCGGCGATGGCCAGGTCACGCTGGGCACGATCGTCGTCAAGGCCAGCGCGCGCAAGGTGCGCAAGCTGCACCGAGATCAGGTGCTGGCCGGTTTTGCCGGTGCCACCGCCGATGCCTTCACCCTGTTCGAGCGCTTTGAAGCCAAGCTCGAGAAGCACCAGGGCCATCTGACCCGCGCCGCCGTCGAGTTGACCAAGGACTGGCGCACCGACCGCGTGCTACGCAAGCTCGAGGCCATGTTGATCGTGGCCGACCGCAGCGCCACCCTGATCATCACCGGCAATGGCGATGTGCTGGAGCCCGAACATGGCATTGCCGCCATCGGCTCCGGTGGCGCCTATGCACAAGCCGCCGCACGCGCCCTGCTCAAACACAGTGAGCTCAGCGCCGCCGACATCGTCAAACAGTCGCTGGAAATCGCCGGCGATCTGTGCATCTATACCAATCACAACCACACCCTGGAAACGCTGGAATGAGCAGCATGACCCCTCAGGAGATCGTCTCCGAACTGGATCAGCACATCGTTGGCCAGAACGCCGCCAAGCGCGCGGTCGCCATTGCCATGCGCAACCGCTGGCGTCGGCAGCAGGTGGATGACAAGCTGCGCGCCGAGATCACGCCGAAGAACATCTTGATGATCGGCCCCACCGGCGTCGGCAAGACCGAGATCGCCCGCCGCCTGGCCCGCTTGGCCGGCGCGCCCTTCATCAAGGTGGAAGCGACCAAGTTCACCGAGGTCGGCTATGTCGGCAAAGACGTGGACGCCATCATCCGCGACCTGATCGATGTGGCAGTCAAGCAAGAGCGCGAGTTGCAGATGAAACGCCAACGCCTGCGCGCCGAAGACGCCGCCGAAGACCGGGTGCTGGACATCCTGGTGCCCGGCAGCGACGCGGAAAACACCGCGCGCCAGATCATGCGCAAGCGCCTGCGCGAAGGCAGCATGAACGACAAAGAGATCGAACTCGATCTGCTCGATGCCAAGCCCAGCATGGAGATCCTCACGCCCATGGGCCAGCCCGGCATGGAGGACATGGCCGAGCAGCTCAAAAACATGTTCTCGCAGATCGGCGGCGGCAAGAAAAAGACCCGCAAGCTCAGCATTGCCGAGGCCTTGAAGCATTTGGTGGAAGAAGAAGCCGCCAAGCTGCTCAATGAGGACGAGATCAAGGCCACCGCCTTGCAAGCCGCGCAAGAAATGGGCATCGTCTTCATCGATGAAATCGACAAGGTCTGTTCACGCTCGGAGACCGGCTCCGCTGAGGTGTCGCGTCAGGGCGTGCAGCGCGATCTGCTGCCGCTGGTCGAAGGCACCACGGTCAACACCAAGTACGGCATGGTCAAGACCGACCATATGCTCTTCATCGCCTCGGGAGCCTTCCACCTGGCCAAGCCCAGCGATCTGATTCCCGAGTTGCAGGGGCGCTTCCCGATCCGGGTGGAGCTGAGTTCGCTGTCTGTCGATGACTTTGAGGCCATCCTCACCAGCACCCATGCCAGCCTGGTCAAGCAGTACCAGGCCTTGCTGGCCACCGAAGGCGTCACGCTGGAGTTCAGCGCCGACGGCATCCGCCGCATGGCAGAGATCGCCTTCGAGGTGAACGAGCGCACCGAAAACATCGGTGCGCGGCGCCTCGCCACGGTGATGGAGCGCCTGCTCGATGAGATCAGCTTCGATGCGCCCAAGCTGCAAGGCCAGACCATCACGCTCAGCGCCAGCGAGGTCAACGCCAAGCTGGGTGAGTTGGCGAAGAACGAAGACCTGTCGCGTTTCATTCTTTGAGTCGGCCAGCCAGGCCGGTCAAGACCCTTGATGCACGTCAATCTTGCATCGAGGGTCCGGCCCTAGGCTAGCCACCCATGCCACATCGCCTGACCACACGCACCTGGGGACTGGCCCGCCCGCCGGCCATGAATGCGGCCGCCTTGCGGACCGAAAGGCGCTGGCGTTGGCCGGTGCTGATCGGTCTGCTGTGCACCATTCCGGCCTTCTACATCGAGCTGCTGGAAAACCTGCCCACGCCTTTGGCGGTGGGCATCTACCTCGGTGCGGCCGGCTTGATCGTGCTGTCGCTAGGCCTGGTGGCGCGCCAGGTCAGCCACCCCCAGCAGTACCTACGCAGCAATGCAATGGACCTGTTGCTGGTCATCGGTTTGCTGGCGGCCGCCTTGCTGCCACCCAGCCTGCATTCCGAGACGGCCTTGGGCCTGCGCTTGTTCGTCGCCTTGCTGACCTTGGTGCGCATGGTCTGGGCCATCAAGTTCTGGGTCACCCGCGGCAGCCTGGGCTATTTGCTGGCCCTGGCCATGCTGGTGTTGTTCTTCTGTGGCGTCGGCTTCTGGGCGCTGGAGCCCAATGTCAAAACCCTGGGAGATGGCTTGTGGCTGGCCTTCACCACCGCCGCGACGGTGGGTTATGGGGACATCGTGCCCACCACCTCGGCCGCGAAGATTTTCTCCGTCTTTGTGGTCTTGCTGGGCTATGCGGTGCTGTCCCTGGTGACAGCGGCCATCGCGTCCTTCTGGGTGGAATCGTCCGAGCGCCGCATGGAGCAAGACATCCTGCGCGATATGCATGCGCAGTTGCGCAAGGTGCATGAAGAGCTGGCCGAACTGAAAAAAGAGATCAGATCCAGCCGCGAATGAAGACTAAAGCGCCAGCCGGTGCGACTGCAGCGCCAAGATACCGTCGAAGATCAAGGAGTCGAGCAGCTCATGCTCGATCTCTAGCGTAGGCGCCACTTTCCAGCCGGCGCCACCGGTCATCAGCGTCAACGGCACTTCCTGCGAGCGTTTGCTCAGATGCCGGTGCATGCGCTCAATCGCGCCGGTGATGGCATAAGTGCCGCCGCTGGTCAGCGCATCCGAGGTGTTGGTCGGGAACTCGCTGACTTCGCCGGTGGGCACACGCAGACCCGCGGTGCCGCCTTCCAGAGCGCGCAGCATGATGCCGTGGCCCGGCATGATCATGCCGCCCAAGAACTTACCTTCGGCATCCAGCGCATCCACCGTCACCGCCGTGCCAATCATGACCACCAGGGCTGCGCGGGGCTTGTCGTAGATCCCCGCCTTGCAGCGCGCCATCACATGCGAGCGCGCACCGACCAGGGCCACAAAGCGGTCCGCGCCCAAGCGGCCAGGATGGTCATAGCCATTGGTGACGCCACCCGCATGACCGCTGGACACCACCCAGCGTGCCTCCACATCCCAGAGTTCCAACTGCTCTTCCACGCGGCGGCGCACCGCATCGCCCGCCACATTGCAGCCCAAGACGCTGTGCGGCTCGGGCAGGTGCCGCCAGTCGCCATCGGCCAACTGATCGATGGTCTCCAGAAACACCGCCCCATGGGCCAGGAGCACCGCACCGGGCTGCGGAGAAGCGTAGAGCGCCCATTTAAGACGGGTGTTGCCGATGTCGATGGCCAGAAAGCTCATGAAATCAAGGAGAAGCTGTCAACTATTGCCAGCCTAACAGTTCTTTTGCAGTGAATTGGCACTCAGGCTCGCTTTCCAAGCGACGATATGGCTCAACGGGAGTCCAACAGATCCGTCGGGCCCAGACCTGCTCAGCAGGCGAGGCAACAAGTGGCACAGCGAATGCTTCAAGCCCGACCATTCGGACAGTTCTGCACCATGAAGTCTCTTTCCATTTCGGCCCGCCTGTGGATGCCGGTGATCGTGCTGGCTATTTTTGTGGTGCTGATGACCACCGTGGCTTCCAGCCGCACCCAGGGCCTGATCGCCAAGGGCCAAGCCGCTCAACATGAACAACAGCACAAGATCGAGATGGCCTTGCGCTGGCGCGGCCTGGTCGAGACCCAGGGCGCCCGACTGGCTGCCGCCGGCGAGACCGGCTTGCCCGAAGCCGCCAAGGCCGAGGCGCAAGCCAATGCCAGCGAAAGCGCCGATCTGCAAAAGCAGTTGGAAGCGCTCAGCACCGACAGCGAAGAGAAGTCCCTGCTCGACAAGATCAAGCGCGCCCATGAGGACTACAGCACCGGCAAGAGCGGTGCACAACTGAAGACCTATTTGGACGCGCAGCAAGTCTTCATCAAGCTGCAACTGGACAAATCCGATCGCCTGCGGGAAGCCGCCGGCGCCGAGCGCATGCGAACCGTCTGGATGGTGGCCTTGGTGATGGGCTTCATCGTGCTGGGCCTGGCCATTGCCACCCGCTTTCTGGTCAGGGCCATCAGCCAGCCCTTGCATCTGCTGGCCCAACAAGCCGAACGCATCGGCAGCGGCGACTTCAGCAGCCCGATCGCGCATGACCGCCAAGACGAGATCGGCGCCATGCAAGCCGCCTTGGGCGCGATGCAAGACGCGCTCAACCGCGTGGTCGGCGAAGTGCGCCGCAGCGCCGACAGCATCCAGACCGCCAGCACCGAGATCGCCTCCGGCAACTTGGATCTGAGCCAGCGCACCGAACAAACCGCATCCAATCTGCAGCAAGCCGCCAGCGCCATTGGCCAGCTGACCGGAGCGGTACACCAGAGCGCCGACAGCGCCAGCACCGCCAACCAACTCGCCAGCACCGCCGCCCAAGTGGCCCAGCGCGGCGGCCAGGTGGTCGGCCAGGTGGTCGCCACCATGGAGGAAATCAACAGCAGCTCCAAGCGCATCAACGACATCATTGGCGTGATTGATGGCATCGCCTTCCAGACCAATATCCTGGCCCTGAACGCCGCCGTGGAAGCTGCACGCGCCGGCGAGCAAGGCCGCGGCTTTGCGGTGGTGGCCAGCGAGGTGCGCTCACTGGCACAACGTTCCGCCGAAGCCGCCAAGGAGATCAAGGCGTTGATCGGCGTCAGCGTGGACAAGGTCGAGGCCGGCACACGGTTGGTGCAAGACGCCGGCAGCACCATGGACGAGATCGTCGCCAGCGTCGGCAAGGTCACCGACATCATTGGCGAGATCCGCGCCAGCACCGTCGAACAAAGCTCGGGCATCAGCAGCGTCAATGGCTCGGTCGGTCAACTCGACCAGATGACGCAGCAAAACGCCGCCTTGGTGGAAGAAAGCGCAGCGGCGGCCGAGTCCCTGCGCGACCAGGCCAGCAAGCTGGCCGGGCTGGTCAGCGAATTCAAGCTGCAAGGGGCGAGCTACGGCGGCAGTTCGGGAAGCAGCCACAAGCGGCCGGCCGCGGCCCTGGAGAAAAAGGCGCCCTCGCCGGCCTTCAAGCCCGCGCCCAAACCGGTGCAGGCCACAAAAGCCAAGGCCCCAACGCATGCTCCAGCCCGCGCCCCCAGCCCGACGCCTAGCCCAAAGCCCAGCGCGGCGAAAGAGGCGAGCGGCAATGACGGCGACTGGGAAACCTTCTGAAGCGCTCAGACAGCCCATAAAGTCAAACACAGCAGCCACAGCGCTGCTGTGTTTTGAATCGGTCAATGACGTTTACGTAAACGTCAATCAAGCTCTAGAATCGGCGAAGTTTTGCTGATACAAAAGGCGGCCACTTTCCGTGGGCTGCCGCTGGAGACCTTCGATGACCGACTTGTCCGCCGAATCCAAAGCCCTGGCCAATTACCGACCCACCCACAAGGTGCGCTTCGTGACGGCCGCCAGCCTCTTCGACGGGCACGATGCGGCCATCAACATCATGCGCCGCATCCTGCAAGGCATGGGCGCCGAGGTCATCCACCTGGGCCACAACCGCTCGGTCGATGAGGTGGTGACCGCCGCCCTGCAAGAAGACGCGCAAGGCATTGCGATCAGCTCCTACCAGGGCGGCCATGTCGAGTACTTCAAATACATGGTCGAGTTGCTGAAGCAACGCGGCGGCGAACATATCCAGGTCTTCGGTGGTGGCGGCGGCGTGATCGTGCCGGCCGAGATCCGCGATCTGGCCGACCATGGCGTGCGCATCTTCAGCCCCGAAGACGGCCAGCGCATGGGCCTGCAAGGCATGATCGGCGAGATGGTGATGAAGGCCGACCAGGACTTCAGCGTCTACGCGCCCAAGTCGCTGAGCAGCCTGCAAGGTCATGGCGAAGCCGCCTGGCGCGCACTGGCGCAGCTGATCACCGCGCTCGAAAACGACAAGGCCGATGCAGCGCTGGTGGCCGAGTTGCAAGCCGCAGCTAAGAGCATCAAAGTGCCCGTGCTGGGCATCACCGGCACCGGCGGCGCCGGCAAGTCCAGCCTGACCGACGAGCTGATCCGCCGCCTGCGCCTGGACCAAAACGACCGCCTGCGCGTGGCCGTCATCTCCATCGACCCCTCGCGCCGCAAGAGCGGCGGCGCCCTGCTCGGCGACCGCA
>NZ_JBMLSK010000140.1:0-1325 GCF_049240545.1 Roseateles sp.
GTCCGCCCCACTGCTCGCCCAGCGCGATCAACTCGCGCATCTGCTCGCGCCTGGCCTGGCTGCGCCGCTGCGCCACCACGGGGTCGTGGGCGACCACCAATCGGTGTTGCATTGGCGGGCCTGCCGTGTCCTTCTCGCCCCCCGTGGCCCAGAGCAGTTCGTCGATCCAAGTAAGCGCCGCATCGTGGCTGGCATCCAATGCCTTGAGCTCGTCGCGGAACTCGCCGTACCGCGCGGCCGGCACCGCCAGCACGTACTCCAAACGCACGCCGCGGCCGGTCGCGTCAAGTTCGGCCTGCAGCTGCGCAAGCTCCTGCAGGTTGTTCAAGCTCAGCAGGCCGCGATCGGCCACCAGGACCACGCGCTTGAGCGGCCAGCGCTCCAACAGCGCGCGGATCATCGGCAGCAGCGTCTTGGCCTCTGACGTGTTGCCTGGGTGGACCTCATGCGCGATGGGCAGCCCCTCGGCGGTCTGCACCAGCGACAGCACAAACTGGCGCGCCACCCCGCCGTCCTTGGACTTGCCGAGGTCGCGCACGTCGCCGTCGACCACCGCTTCGCCGTGCACCTTGATGGTGGTGAGGTCGTAGAACACGACCGACAGCTCCTGGTCGATCAGCGGGCGCATCAGCAGCGCAAGTCGTTCGTTGATCGCATCGGCGTGATCGTCGATGACGTCCATCGCGCGCAGCAGGTGCTGATGCTCCGGCAGACCGCCATCGAAGCCGAAGCCGCGCGGCAGCGCCACCGTCTGCAGCCAGCGCAGCACACCGAGCTTGGAGGCCGGGTCGCACAGCCGGTTGAAGACCATCGCGCGCAGGCAGGCCAGCACGTCGAGCTCGCTCCTGGAGCGGCGCCACGCGAGCGACAGACCCTCCAGGTCCAACGCCCGCCACAGCTGCCACAGCGCCCAGACGTCGCCGGCGGCGCGGGCATCCAGGAAGCGAAGGTCGGTGATGCGGGTCGACCCGCCGGTTGTGTTCTCGCGGCCTTGCGCGCGACCGAGGGCGTCGATCAGGCGATCGACGTCACCACCGGGCTCGAGCCGGCCGAGCGTGGCCAGCGTGCGTTGACGGGGCTGGCCGGCGTCGTTGCGGTACGACTCCACCAACTGCGCGTAGCGGCGCCCGCCGGAGCTCGTGACCTTGATGAACATGGCCGCGAGTGTAGCTGGGATGGCAGAAAACGGAAACTACATACATCTGCAAACGTGCCACTACACACGTTCGGCCAAAGCGGCCCGATGAGCGCTGCAAGTTGTTGATTCGACGTGCCTTCGATCAGCCGTTGTCGCCGAATTGGGCGCGGAACTGTCGAACTTGGGG
>NZ_JBMLSK010000141.1:0-1755 GCF_049240545.1 Roseateles sp.
TTCCTTGCTTGCCCCAGGGAGGTCAGGCCCGATCGCTCAGCACGCTCGCAAAGGCTGTTGACGATCACCCAGAACTGACCCGGCGCGATCATTCAATACTGACCCACCCGCAAGGCTACCCGAGGGTAGCCGGTTGTGTGGATAAGTCTTCGGTCTGAGTTCCTTTCCTCGAAGTTCTTGAAGGTCTGACGCGCGTGCCCGCAGCGGTCGTGCTGCTGTGCTTGAAGCGCCAGGATTCGTTGCCGGTCTCGACGATGTGGCAGTGGTGGGTGAGCCGGTCCAGCAGCGCCGTGGTCATCTTGGCGTCGCCGAAGACGCTGCTCCACTCGCCGAAGCTCAGGTTGGTCGTGATGACCACGCTGGTGTGCTCGTAGAGCTTGCTCAGCAGATGGAACAGCAGTGCGCCGCCAGCCTGGCTGAAGGGCAGGTAGCCCAGTTCGTCCAGGATCAACAGGTCCACGTACATCAGCCGATGGGCGATCTGCCCGGCCTTGCCCTGCGCCTTCTCGGCCTCCAGCGCGTTGACCAACTCCACTGTCGAGTGGAAGCGCACCCGCTTGCCGTGACGCTGGATGGCCTCCACCCCCAGCGCGGTGGCCAGATGCGTCTTGCCTGTGCCCGGTCCGCCGATGAGCACAACGTTGTGCGCGGCTTCAGTGAAGGCCGTGCTGTGCAGCTTGCGCACCAGGACCTCGTCCACCACCGAGCCGGCGAAGTCGAAGCTGGCCAGGTCGCGGTGCGCTGGGAAGCGGGCCGCCTTCATCTGGTAGCCGATGGAGCGCAGTTGCCGCTCGGCGCCTTCGGCGTCGAGCAACTGCTCAACCAGTGCTTCGGGCTCCAGCGCCGCATGCCGGCAGCGCGCCACCAGCTCCGGCCAGTTGGACGCCATGCCGTGCAGCTTGAGCGCCTTGAGCCGCGTGACGATCTCGGTGCTCATGCGCGCACCTCCCGCAGCCGGTCATAGCGCTGCACATCGGCCCGCGGCTCCTCGCGCAGGCTCGGGGTGAGGGTTTGCAGTGGCTCGGTGGCTGGCAGCCCGTCCCTGAGCCGGGCCAGCACATTGAGTACGTGCTCGGCACTGGGGCGCCCCGACTCCAGCGCCAGCTCTACCGCCACGAGCACGGCATCCAGACCGTGGATGGGCACAGCCGCCAGCACCTGCGTCATCACCCGATCGCCGCCGGCATGGCGCAGCAGATGCCGCTGCAGCGTCTGCAAGGCTTCGGGCATGGCCTTGAACGGCGCGCCGTTGCGCAGGGCTCCGGGCTTGGTCTGAACCAGCTCGATGTAGTGCCGCCAGTCGTAGAAGGTCTGATCGCGCTCGAAGCTGCGCGCATGCCGGGCCACCTCCACGCCCTCAGCCACCAGCACGAGCTGCTCCGGGTACACACGCAGGCTCAGGATCGCGTTCACATGCCGCGTGGGCACGCTGTAGCGGTTGCGCTGGAAGTGCACCAGGGCCGTGGCCGAGACGCGCACCGGCTGCTCGACGTAACCATCGAAGGGCTTGGGGCATGGCATCAGCCGGGCCTGCTCGTCCTGCCAGACTTCGGCCACGGTCAGTGCCGGCCACTCGGGGTGGGCACTGTCTTCCCAGCACTGCCGGCAGCGCTCGGCCAGCCAGGCGTTCAAGGCGGCGAAGTCGCTCCAGCGCCGCTCAGCGGCCTCGCGCCAGACCTGGCGGCGTCGGTCTTGCACGTTCTTCTCCACCACGCCCTTCTCCCAGCCCGAGGCCGGGTTGCAGAACTCGGCCTC
>NZ_JBMLSK010000142.1:0-3083 GCF_049240545.1 Roseateles sp.
GCACTGGCGCGGGGGTGGTCTGGGTAGACCGTTGATTTCATTGACTTTCCTGTTCGCTTTGTAAACGGGTATGGTGGCCTCCCACTTTTGAGGTTCACGATGCAGGGTTGGCACACAACGTTTTTGGGGATGCGTGGGCTCCCCCGCGATATCAGCGACTTCGAGATGAAGGCATTTTTCACCTTCGATGGTGCCGAGCGCGACGCAATCAATGCACGCCGAGGTGATTCCCACAAGCTTGGTCTGGCGCTCCATATTGGTTTCCTGCGCATGAGTGGGCGTTTGCTCGGTGCCTTTCGGGTAATTCCAGTAGCCTTGTGGCGCCACCTTGGCAACGAGCTTGGCATTGCAGCACCAGAAGTCGCCTCGCTGAGAGCCATGTATGAACGCGGGCGCACGCTATTCGATCACCAACAAGTAGCCTGCACGGTCCTTGGATTCCAGTGGATGAGCGAGCACCAGCGCCGCTCACTGGTACGTGAACTGCGCGACGAAGTGGCGCGCTGCGCCGACCGCGATCAGCTACTCGTGCGGGCGCGTCAATGGCTGTACAAGAACAAGCTGGTGATCGTGCACGAGCGGGCAATTCGGACACTGATTGCGGCGGCACTTGCCCAGCTTGAAGTTGAAACAGGCACCGCCATCGCCGCCAGCGTTGATCCAGCAACACTTGATCGCTGGCGAGCCTCAGTTTCAGAGCTGCGCCCAGATGGACAAACCCAGCAGAGTTGGCTATGGGCTGCACCGGCGAAACACTCAACCCGCCAAATCAGCGAGGTACTGGAGCGCATCGACCTGCTTTACACGCTGGACGTTCATAAGCACCTGGCAGACATCCCCGATCTCATCTTGCGCCGCTACGCGCGCCGACTTGTCTCCAGGCCGCCCTCAGCCGGAGCCAAGATCAAAGAGCCAGCGCGCACCGTGGAGGTCGCATGCTTTCTTCGGTATTGCCTGTTCACCACCACAGACCAGTTGATCCTTATGGTGCAGCGCCGGATCGCCGATCTGTGGCGTCAGGCTGCCGCCGATGTCCCCGCTACCGTCAATTGGGCCGCAATGTACAAAACGCTGCTCGGCGAACTTGTTGCCTTGAGCGCGCAAGGTGCGGTGCCAGATGCTGAGTTGCGTGCCCGTCTTGAAGCCTTGATCACCGAAACCCAGAAACGCAAACCACCGAGCAGGGCCTCCCTGGTCCGCGAGGGATTGATTGATGGAATTCGCCCCGTGCGGTCGTTGCTCGTCGCCATTGCAAAGCTGCCCTGGCAGGCCACCGGCGAGCATCCTGCCATCGAGTACCTTGCCAAGCTGCAAGCTTTATATCTCAAAGGATCCAGAAAGCTGCCAGTTGAAGTGGTGGCACCAAGTCTGGGAATGATCTGGCAGGTTTCGATCTCCAGCCCAGACCGGGAACGGGCGTTTCAGGCGTTGGAGGTGGCCACCCTGTTTGCCCTGCGCCGCGCGGTGCGCAATGGCTCGGTCTGGATTGAGCACAGCCTGAGCTTTCGGGGTCGTGCGCGCTTGTTCTTCACGGACGAGCGTTGGCAGGCAGAGTCCAAGAAACACTATGCCCGTCTATCGTTACCCAGCAAGGCTGCCACTTTCTTGAAGCCTTTGCTGGCCAGAGTAACTGCCGGTGTCGATGCGGTGGCCGCTGCAGCCCGCAGTGGCGTACTGCGCGTGGATGATGAACTCCATTTGTCGCCATTGCCCGCAGAGGACGAAGACCCAGAAGTGACCAAGCTGCGCGCGGCTTTGGATCACCGCATCGGTGAGGTTCAATTGCCGGAAGTGATTCTGGCCGTTGACGCCCAGGTGCGCTTTAGCTGGATCATGCTCGGACGTGAGCCGCGCTCTACCGACGAGCTGCTGATGGTCTATGCCGGCATCATGGCCCACGGCACCAGTCTGACTGCGGTCGAATGCGCGCGCATGATTCCGCAATTGTCTGCCACCAGCATTCGCCAGGCCATGCGCTGGGCGCGGGACGAACGGCGTCTGAGCCAGGCCTGCCAGGCTGTGCTGGAATTCATGCAGCGACACCCGATTGCCGCCACCTGGGGGCGGTCCGATTTGGCATCTTCTGACATGATGAGCATGGAGACCACCAAACGGGTGTGGCAAGCCCGGCTTGATCCTCGGCGCAACACACCTTCCATTGGAATCTACTCCCATGTAAAAGACCGGTGGGGCATCTTCCATGCGCAGCCCTTTGTGCTCAATGAGCGCCAGGCGGGCGTGGCCATTGAAGGTGTCATCCGCCAAGAAAAGCTGGAGACCAGCCAGCTTGCTGTGGATACCCATGGCTACACCGACTTTGCCATGTCACATGCCCGTTTGCTTGGTTTTGATCTTTGCCCGCGGTTGAAGGAACTCAAACAGCGCCACCTCTTTGTGCCACGCGGCACCAAAGTGCCCGCAGAAATCGCTGCGGTGTGCGAAGCCAATGTCGACGTCGCTTTGATCGAAAAGCATTGGGATAGTCTGGTGCACCTGGCAGCCTCGGTCATGAGCGGACATGCCAGTGCGGTGGCAGCTCTTGCGCGGTTCGGTTCTGCCGCCCAGGGCGATCCAATCTATGAGGCTGGCGTGCAATTGGGGCGGTTGCTGCGTACGGCGTTTTTGGCTGACTACTTTGTCAAGGACGCTTTCAGGAACGAGTTGCGCCGGGTGCTCAATCGGGGCGAGGCTGTTAACGCCCTCAAGCGCGCCATTTATACCGGCCGGATCAGCCCGGCGCAGGCCAAACGTGTCGATGAAATGCAGGCTGTGGCCGATGCGTTGAGCCTGATGGCCAACATCGTGATGGCGTGGAATACCTCACAGATGCAGGCGGTCCTGGATCGCTGGTCGAACCGCCGCCAGGTCATTCCACCGGAACTGATCGGGAAGATTGCGCCCACCAGGCTGGAGAGCATCAACTTGCGGGGTGTGTTTCGCTTCCCGGTTGACCGCTATGCTGACCAAATCCTGCCTTCGCGGCCAAATGCATCGATAACTGGCACCAATGGATGAAACCGACCACGGTTTGACGCCACGAATCGCAGATTTGAAAGTGAACAGGAAAGTCAATGAAATCAACG
>NZ_JBMLSK010000143.1:0-1765 GCF_049240545.1 Roseateles sp.
GCCTGGCGCCCCAACAGCAGCGCTGGCACATGCATCCAACTGCCGTTTTCAGGTTCAATGATCGAAGGCTGTGGGCAGTGGTCGAAGGTGGCGGCGGTGGGCAACGCAGCCGCGAAGCGGCGCGTTGTCCACGGGCGCCACCGGTGCGCCGCCGGTCGCCGCAGGCGCATCGTCCACATGTCCATGGCCTGCCGGGCGCGAAGCGCCCGGCCCCCTCGGCGCCGATTTTTTTGCGCTGCCGTTTCAGACTTCAACCGGCATCGCATCAGGCACACGCAGGCGACCCAGAATCTTGTCCTGCGCTCGCTCGGCGCGCCACGCTTTGACCTGGCGCTGCAAGGTTCTCGGTTGTGCCTTGCTGGCAACGAAGTCCGCGATCGCTGGTGTGCCCGCCGCCACATCCTCACTCACGCCGTGGGCCGCCAAGTCGCTCAGCGTCTGCTGAGAAAGCCGAATTTCCTGCAACAGCCGCACCGGGCCGAGGCCCATGAATGGAGCTGTCAGCCGCTGTCTGATCGCCGGCCCCACGCTGCTGTGGGCCGGAAGCCGATCACACGGCGTCGCCGGCGTGAAGCAGACCTTGTGCACGCGCGCGCCGTCTCGCGTCTTGGACTGCAGCTTGAACGAGGGCTGGAAGAAGTTGATGTACAGGTGTGATGACGCGTACAACTGCGCCGGGGCCTTCGTGGCTACGGTCCCGCTCAGGCGGCCATAGCCGACCAGTCGCCGCCACAGTGCTCGACCATGTCGATCTCGAAGAACCCGGGCGGCGGATCGAGCCAGTCGGCGAAGGTGCGCACCGGGATGCTTCGGCGGATCGCCGAGCCCACGCCCTTGCGGCGCTTGCGTTGTCCGCCGATGTGCGCCCGCGCTGCGGCCAGCACGCGATCGATGGTCGCCGCGCTCACCTGCAAGATGCGCTGCCCCCGCCGGCCCATCCGACGGGTAACAAGCGACGTGAGGCAACAGGTCAGCACCGGACGCGATTCCGATGAGTCAATGCGGCGCTCAAGATAAGTGTCGGCCGCCACACAGACGATCTTGCCTGCCTCGCGCATGCGGGTGGCCAAACGGGTGAAGTCGCTGTCGCTCGATACGAGGCAGAAGGCATTCAGGTTGCCTGCGTACAACAGGTCCATCGCGTCGATGATGAACGCCGAGTCGGTCGAGTTCTTGCCCTTGGTGAAGGCGAACTGCTGCATGGGCTGGATCGCGTGGCGATGAAGATGCTCTTTCCAGCCAACGAGATTGGGTGTTGTCCAGTCAGCGTAGGCGCGCTTGACGGTGGCTGTGCCTTGCTTGGCCACTTCCTCAAGCAGCTCCTTCACGACGCTGGCTGATGCTTTGTCCGCATCGATCAGCACGGCGAGCCGGGCAGTATCGCTATTGGCTCTTCGTTCTCTCCCTTCTGTATTCTCGACTTCGGGCCTCCGGCTGAGGCGAGCTGCCTCAGCGGGCAATGGCCCCGTTGAGCCCGGACCGAGCGCCGCAGTTGTCAGCAGGCAGCATGGCCGATGCACCGCTGGCGATCTCATCCCCCGACAAACCGGCGACCACTGCGGCTGTCAACCAGAGCCGGCATGCGAGATCGAAGGCCCCACCGACGTACCCGCCATCGTCATCGACCCCCTCGAACACCACGCGGTCGAGCTCCAGGAATGCTGCGAACAGCCCCATCGCCTCGCCCGGGAAGCGGGGCAGCACTTCTCTCTGGACCTGCGCGACCCAGACGTCAAGTTCCCGTCCAAAGGCTGCAGCGTCCTGG
>NZ_JBMLSK010000144.1:0-1228 GCF_049240545.1 Roseateles sp.
CTGGACCCCGTGGCCAAGATCCCGGAGTTCAAGTACTGCGCGGTGAAGGTGACGCCCGGCGGCGAGGCCCTGGCCGAGGGCAGCTTCGGGCACGGGCATGTGATGGCGGATGTGGCGGTGGGCTAAGCTGCAGCTTCGTCTGTCTCGACCAAATGCTGGATGACTTCGAGCGCGACGTTCAGGAATGGAGATCACCATGAAGGCTGTCATTGAGGTCGCCCCCCGCGGTTCTGCCGTTCGTACTGCCCGCGCGCAGATTGCAGGCGCGCGTCGGGGAAAGTCTCCCAACTTCCACCTCAGCTTTGAGTCAGCCCGCTCGCTGTTCGCAGATCTGACGCCTGCGCGGGTTGACCTTCTGGACACGCTTCGCAAGGTTGGCCCTTGCAGCGTGTACGCGCTCGCCAAGTCCGCCGACCGCAACTACTCCAACGTTCACACCGATGTGGGCCGACTTGAGCAACTTGGATTGATTGAGCGCAACGAACAGGATGCCGTCTTCGTCCCCTTCGAGTCAGTGGAGATTCTTCTGCCGCTGGCTCAAGTGGCATGAGAGGGGTCGTGGCTTTTCTGGCCGATGGGAGCTTCGGACACGGGCATGTGAGGCGGATGTGGCGGCGGCGTAGCTCTTGATGGGGCAGGCCTCGCGTCCCGTGTCAACGGCGACAATCCGACCAAGCATTCCCACCGGAGCACGGCCATGGAGTTCACCGCTGTCCTGACGCCCGCGGAAGAAGGCGGCTACATCGCCCTCAACCCCGAGACGGGCACCACCACACAGGGAGAGACCGTCGAGGAAGCGGTCGCGAACCTTCGCGAGGCTACTGCGCTGTACCTCGAAGAGTTCCCCATGGTCTCCCGTGGTCATCCCCTGGTCACCACGTTCAGCATCCCAGCGCATGCCTAAGTTGCCGCGCGTCTCAGGCGCTGAGGCGCTCAGGGCATTGCAGCGACTCGGCTTCGAGAAGGTACGCCAGAGCGGCAGCCATGTGGTCGCTCGCAAGGGCTCAAAAGGTTGCGTCATCCCGATGCACAGCGAACTCAAGGTCGGCACACTGGCAGGCCTGCTTCGCCAGGCTGATGTAGCGCCAGAAGACTTCATCGCAAACCTGTAAGGCAAGGCCGCAGCCGCCCCGGGGAAATGGCGTGTCTGACACGACAACTCCCTTGGAACGCTACGGCTTGAACAGGTTGAGCAGCGGAACGCCGAAGGCTTTGAAGTCGGCAAGGT
>NZ_JBMLSK010000145.1:0-1545 GCF_049240545.1 Roseateles sp.
CGACCCCGTGGTTTCAGCGGACGATCAGTGCGCGGCGCTTGCCGCCTGTGCGCTGGGCGCGGGCCACTTGCCGATGGCCTTAAGTTGCTTGATCCAGCGAGGTGCGTTCTTCCTGGCGCTCATGGCGGCGTAGTCGATGGCTTGGTCGAGATAAGGCTGTCGGCGCGACAGCAGTATGTAGATCAGCCGGATCATCTTGTGCGCCACGGCGACGATGGTTTTCTTGTGCGACTTGCGCACCATCAGGCTGCGGTACTTGGCAGCCAGGGTGCTCTTGGTCATGCGCGCGGCGTTGGCGCATTCGCACAATATGTAGCGGATGGTGTTGTTGCCGTGGCGTGTGCGGCCCGACTTGCGCTTGCCAGCGCTCTCGTGGTTTCCCGGGCTCAGGGCGGCCCAGCAGGCCAGACGCTCGGGGCTGCCGAAGCGGGCCATGTCGTCGCCGATCTCGATGAGGATCAGCGCGGCGGCGACTTCGTCGATACCTGGGATGGTCTGCAGCAGCGCGTGCGCCCAGGCGTAGGGTTGCATGGCGCGCATGAGGTAGGCGTCGATGTCGGCGATCTGGGATTGCAGCGCGTCGATACTGTCGCTGAGGTGACGCAGCACGAACAGATGGCGCTCGCTCAGGTCACCGTCCAGGCTGGCGGCGAGCTCTTCGGTCTTGCGCTTCAAGGCTCCGCGCGCATGGGCCAGCAACATCGCCTGGGACTGGCCCTCGATGAGGCCGCGCACCATGGCGCGGGCCGAGACGCCGTGGATGTCGCTGACCACGGCGCCGAGCTTGACGCCGCCATCGTCGAGCATCTTGTGCAGCCGGTTGATCTGGCTGGTGCACATGGCGTTGAGTTTGCGCCGGTAGCGCGAGACCCGGCGCAGCTCGCGCAGGTCCTTCGGGGGGATGAAGCTGCCGCGCACCAGACCGAAGCGGGCCAGCACGGCCAGCCATTCGGAATCGAGCATGTCGGTCTTGCGGCCGGGCACATGCTTGATGAAGTGCGCGTTGACGACCCACGCGGTGATGCCGGCGTTGTCCAGGTGGGCGTACACGCTCTTCCAGTAGATGCCGGTGCTCTCCATGACCACGAGCTGGACCTGCAACTCGTTGAGCCACGCGGCCAGGGCGCGGCAGTCGCGCTTGAAGCCGCCGAACTCCCGACTGTGCTTGTCGATCGAGCCGTCGGGCTGCTCGATCAGCACGGTGACGACGTGCAGCATGCGGTGCACATCGATGCCGGCCACGCGGCGGTGCAGGGGGGAAAGTCCTTCCATCAAGATGCTCCTGTGAGTAAAGTGCCAAGCGGCACGCAGGAGCGACACCTGTGGCCGGTGCGTTGCACCGGTGAGCTGGAAGACTCCTCGAACCGAAACCGGTTCGGGCCTCTTTACCGTACGTGCTGCCACCGGCTCCACGGCAATGGAGCAGGCAGCGCAACAGTCGGGGGTGCGAGCCAGCTCGGTGGAGGTCCGGTTAGGCACCGGGGTCGGGCCTTCATTCGTATTGCGACCTCATCGCGCCTGCGTGCCACCTCACATGGTGCACCG
>NZ_JBMLSK010000146.1:0-1745 GCF_049240545.1 Roseateles sp.
GAACGCCATCGCATCGATCCAGCTTGGGGTCGAAGACTTTCAGTCCGGTGACGAGCGGCGCAGTCTGTCTGCTGTCAGGAACCTGACCGCAGGTGTCCTGCTGCTATTCAAAGAAAAGCTTCGCCAGCTCTCGCCCGCAGGTTCGGACGAAGTCCTCCTCAAGAAGAGCATCCGCCCGACTCCCAGCGCTGGTGGAGGCGTGTCGTTTCAGGGCGTAGGTAAGAAGACCGTGGACGTTCAGGAAATCAAGGAACGATTCCAGTCAATGGGCGTGGAAGCCGACTTCGGCCGTGTGGATGAGGTCATTCGGCTTCGCAATGACATTGAGCACTACCGGACTGGGCTCTATGCCGTTTCGTGTGGAACACGACAGCCTTATCTGACGGCCGCCGCGGCGGTGAACGGGTGAGCGGGCAGGTTCTTCAAGCGTGACAGCCGCAGGTAGGCGATGGCGATGAAGTTCTTGGCCGTGCGGTAACCGCGGGCGGCGCGCTTGGCCTGTTGGAGCTGCCCGTTCATCGACTCGACGAAGGCATTGCTGCGGTGATCGAGCATGCCGCGCACGACGGCGTCGAAGCGTTCCTTGATCGTCGTGGCCAGCTTCTTGAACGGCTCCAGCCGGCAACGCCTGGCCCAGCTTGTCCAGGCGGCCAGATCGACCGCCGCCTGCTCGGCGCTGTTGTGGTGCCGGGCAAGCGCATAGATCTCGCGCAGCGCCATGCGCAGACGCCACGCCCGCGCGCTCTTCAACGCCGAGCGCTGCAGCCAGTGCATCGCGTTGGTCTGCGCCACGGTCCACCCCGTGGGGTTCTTGCGCATGCCCCACAGCAGGTTGCGCCGCGTCCTGGGGTCCGCGCCCAGCAGCGCTGCGGCCACCTCCTCGGGGTCGGTGCGGAACTCCTCGCGCCGTACATCGTCCATCGCCTGGATGGCCATCGCGATGACGTGGAATCGGTCGTAACTGATGGCCGCCTGCGGCAGCGCCAGGGCCGCGCCCTTGGCGTAGGCCGCGCTCATGTCCATGCAGACGTGGCGCACTTCGGCCGGGTCACCCCCGTGGGCCTTGAGGTCCGCCGCGAAGTCCAGCACCGTCTGATGGTCACGGCCCTCGGTGGCGAACAGCAGTCGCTTGGCATCCAGGTCGTGCACGACGGTGATGTAGTGCTGACCACGGCGCAGGCTGGTCTCGTCGATGCCCACGATCTGCACCCCATCGAAGCGCTCCAGGGCGCGCGCCTGATCGACGTAGAACTCGATGCGGCGCCACAGCTGCTTGTCCTGGCAGCGCAAGAGTGCGGCGGCCTGGCGTACCGGCAACTCACGACACAGGGCCAGCGCCAGGGCCTCGAACGCAGCCGTGAAGCCCGATCCGGGTCGAGCCCACGGAACGCTGAGCTGGGTGGTCTTGCCGCAACTGCCGCAGGCCACGCGCGGCACGTCGGCGTGCAGCCAAGCCTCGAACTGGAAGAAGTCCAGGTGCCGCCAGGAGCGGCGCAGCCGGTCGTGCACGGGTTGCGAGGCCGCGCCGCAGGCCGGGCAGCTCAGCAGCGCGCCGGTGCAGCTGACCTCGAAGTCGATGCGCTTGGACGGAACGTCCAGCTTGACGTCCTCAACCACCCAAGGCGGCTGCAGGCCCAACGCGCTGGTGAACAGCGCCTCCACTCCAATGCTCAACACCGTGCTCCTGGCAACCGCCCCGTGGACATGTGGACAGGCTCAAAGGCAGCCTGCCCACATGCCCACCG
>NZ_JBMLSK010000147.1:0-3216 GCF_049240545.1 Roseateles sp.
AATTAACCCTAGACCGCTAAGGGGTTAGCCATCCGTAGATTAAATCTCGAAATCAGGTAATCAAGCGATGAAACCAAAGGCCACCCACGGCGGCGCGCGCCCTGGCGCAGGGAGACCGCGCAAAGCGGCGGCGTCGTTCGCCGGCGACGCGCGAGAGTTCTTGCATCTTGTCATGCGCGGCGAGATCGAGGCTGCGCCTGCGCAGATACAGGCAGCGAAAGCGCTTCTGCGTCTGGACGGCGGCGGCGTAAAAGCCGAGCGACAGCGCGAGGCCGAGCACGTCGTCGCCGGCAAATTCAAGCCAATGCCAACGCCTCTGAAACTCATTGCCAGTGGCTGATCCTTGGTGGTCAACTGCCTGCCTTGACTGGCAGCGCAGGATCATTGCTGGAGAGTCGCTGATCCAGTTCTCGCCGCTTTACCCCAACAAGGCTGAAGAGGCGCTGCGGTACATCGACGAATTGCGCGTTGTAGACATGGCAGGCAGCCCTCGCATGGGGGATGCAGCGCGACCGTGGGTGCGCGACATCGTGGCGTCGATTTTTGGAGCCTGCGATCCAGAGACTGGACGTCGGGCTATCCGAGAGGCCCTGCTGCTGATAGCGAAAAAGAACGGAAAGAGCACGATCGCCGCAGCGATCATGATTACGGCGCTGCTGCTGAATTGGCGGAAATCCGCCGAGATGGGCATCCTGGCTCCGACACTCGAGGTCGCCAATAATGCCTGGGCACCCGCGCGTGACATGATACGCGTCGATCCTGAACTGTCCGCGCTGCTTGCCGTGCAGGATCACATCCGCACGATCACGCACCGGACGACGGGTGCCAAGCTGCAAGTAGTGGCCGCCGACAGCGAGACGGTTGCCGGCAAGAAGTGGTCGATCACGCTGGTCGACGAACTCTGGCTGTTCGGCAAACGTCCGAACGCGCACAAGATGCTGCTTGAGGCGACCGGCGGCATGGCGAGCCGGCCCGAGGGTTTTGTCCTTTATTTGTCAACGCAGTCGGACGAAGCGCCGAGCGGCGTGTTCCGCGAAAAACTGCTGTATGCGCGCGGCGTGCGCGACGGACGCATCGTTGACCCAGAGTTTTTGCCCGTGCTGTACGAATTTCCGCCATCGATGCTGGCGGACAAATCGTACATGGACGAGGCCAACTGGCGCATCACGAATCCGAATCTGGGTGCCAGCGTCGACGCCAGTTACATCCGGAGAAAGCTGCGCGAAGCGGAAGAAGGATCTGGCGCGACGCTGCAAGACGTGCTAGCCAAGCATTTGAACGTCGAGATTGGCCTCGCGCTGGCGCACAACCGTTGGGCCGGAGCCGACTACTGGGAGCAGCAGCGAGTAGACGGAGGGCTGACGCTGGAGCAGGTGATCCAGCGCAGCGAAGTGCTGACCGTTGGGATCGACGGCGGCGGCCTGGACGACCTGCTCGGGCTAGCCGTTGTAGGGCGCGACGCGCAAACCCGCGAGTGGTTGCTGTGGACGCGCGCGTGGGCGCATCACGTGGCGCTTGAGCGCCGCAAAAGCGAGTCGTCGCGGATGCGTGACTTTGAGCAAGACGGAGATTTGCGCGTTGTGGATCGCATCGGCGACGACGTGGCAGAGGTCGCTGCGACCGTCGCGCAAGTACACGAGAGCGGGAAACTGGATCGGATCGGAGCAGACCCCGCCGGAATCGGAGCAATCGTCGATGCAATCGTTGCGGAGGGCGTCGAGCAGGATCGAATCGTAGGGATATCGCAAGGCTGGAAAATGACTGGAGCCATCAAGACCACGGAGCGCAAGCTCGCCGAGCGCGCGCTGTGGCACGGCGGCCAGCGGCTGATGCAATGGTGCGTAGGCAACGCCAAAGTCGAGCCGAGAGGTAACGCAGTGACGATCACAAAGCAAGCGGCAGGAACAGCGAAGATCGACCCGCTCATGGCGACTTTCAATGCGGTATCTTTGATGGGGCTGAATCCGGCAGGCGGTGCGTCGCTTGACAGCATCATCAATTCTCCGATCAGCGCATGAGCTTTTTGACAACTTTTTCGCGCTGGCTTGGGCGTAGTGCCGTACTTGCGGATCGCACTGGCGATCAACTCGTGCTGCCCGCGTCGCCGCTGGTCGAGAACACCCAGCCGCTCGGGCCTGACTCGGCACTGCAGTTAGCGACGCTGTACCGCTGCGTCGATCTGCTCAGCAAGACCATAAGCACGCTCCCGCTGTTCGTGTACGAGCGCGACGGTGCCGGCCAACGCCGCCTCGCGCGCGACACGGTGCTGTGGTCGCTGATGCACGATGCGCCCAACGCCAGCTCAACCGCATCCGAGTTCTGGGGCGCGATGGTGCTCAATTTTCTCCTGCGCGGCAATGCCTACGCGCGGGTGCAGCGCAACGACCGCGGCGACCCTGTGGCGCTGTGGCCCATGTCTTCGGAACAGGTAGTGCCTTACATCGACCCGGAAACTGGATCTCTGTTTTACGAATACCAGCGCAATACCGAGCGCTGGCTGCTGCCTGCCGAAGAAGTTCTGCACGTGCGCGACACCGGCAACGGCATCGTCGGCCTATCGCGGATTGACTTCATGCGCGCCAGCATCAACGAAGCCGCGCGCGCCCAGGCTCAAGCAACGCGCCTGTTTTCAAACGGCAACAAGCCTACCGGTTTGCTGATGGTGCCCGCCAAGCTGAGTGACGATCAGCGCGCGCGCCTGCGGCAAAACTTTGGTGAGATCGCCTCGGGACTTGAGTCTCGGCTTTTTATTCTCGAAGCTGATATGAAGTACCAGCCGATCAGCCTCTCGCCCAATGATGTCCAGCTGCTGGAAACGCGCCGCTTCAGCGTCGAGGAAATCTGCCGTTGGTTTGGCGTGCCGCCGGTACTGGTCGGCCACAGCAATGTAACGACCTGGGGCAGCGGCATCGAGCAGATTCTCGACGGATTCCACAAACTGACGGTTCGGCCCATGCTTACCGTGATCGAGCAAGCCATCGCGCGCCGCGTGCTCACACCAGCGATGCGCAGTAGATACACCGTCGAGTTCTCCTTTGACGCCCTGCTGCGCGCCAATATCAGAGACCGCATGGAGGTCTACGCCAAAGCGGTGCAAAACGGCATCATGACCCGCAACGAAGCGCGCCAGTTAGAGAATTTGCCGCTAGTGGACGGCGGCGACGTCGCCACCGCTCAAACCAATCTTGCCCCCCTGCACATGCTTGGGCAAGTCGT
>NZ_JBMLSK010000148.1:0-10148 GCF_049240545.1 Roseateles sp.
GAGCGCAACCTTGCCAAGGTTGAGGTCGCGAGTTCGAGTCTCGTTTCCCGCTCCATTTCAAGAGGGAAGCCCAAAGGCTTCCCTTTCTTGTTTGTGGCTCGTTTGTGATGTGCGTGTCTTCTTGGGCACGTCAGTGCGGAGTGATAATTCCGCAGCTTCGACCCGCAGCCCGGGTGGTGAAATTGGTAGACGCAGCGGACTTAAAATCCGCCGACTTAACGGTCGTACGGGTTCAAGTCCCGTCCTGGGCACCATGTTTGCGCAAAGCAAGCAGGCCGCCGGCCTTCCGTCAGGTGAAGGCCGCCAACATCCGTTCTAAAACGACCATAAACGGCGTTTGCATCAATGGCAGTGTCGCGACCATGCCAATCAGCCCGATGCTGACGGTCAGCGGGAAACCGACCGAGAACACATTGATTTGCGGGGCGACGCGTGAAATCACGCCCAACACCATATTGACGAAGAGCAGCATGGTGATCAGCGGCAAGGCGATCCATAAGCCCATGCGAAAGATCTCGGCACCCCAAGTCTGGGGTTGCGCTACGCGCAAGAAGCGGAAAGGCTCATCGCCGATCGGGAACACATGAAAGCTCTGGACCAAGGCATTGATCAGCAGCAGGTGTCCATTGATGGCGATGAACAAGAAGGCCACCATGCTGCCGAAAAACCTGGCACTGGCGGTGCCCTGGCTACCAGTGGCTGGATCGAAGAATCCCGCGTAATTCAGCCCCATTTGCAGGCCAATCAATTCACCGGCGAACTCCAGAGAGGCGAACACCAAACGCACCGCGAAGCCCATGGACAAGCCGATCAACAGTTGTTGCGCCAAGAGCAGCACCAGGGTGGGCAAGGAGTCCAGTGGCGTCAAGGGCATGGGCGGCAGGGAGGCTTGCGCGGCCATGGAGATGAACAAGGCCAGGCCCACACGCACCCGCATTGGCACATTGCGTTGGCTGAAGATCGGCATGCCCGCAAACAAGGCCAAGGTGCGGACAAAAGGCCACAACAGTGGGTTCAGCCAAGCTAGTAGCTGCGCTTCAGTCAGCGAGAACATCAGCCAACGACTTGGGGAATCGTCATCAATGTGCGTCGAATGTAGTCCACCAAGGTGCTGACCATCCAGGGCCCGGTGAGTGACAAGGTCAGCACGGCGGCCACAACCTTGGGCACGAAGCTCAGTGTGGACTCATTGATTTGCGTTGCGGCTTGGAAAACGCTGACCAGCACGCCGACCAGCAAGACGACCAGCAAAATCGGCGCAGACACCAGCATCAGCACGTAGAGCCCCTGCTGGCCAAAGGTGAAAACTTGTTGAGCATCCATGCGCGGTTATCCCTTTTTCTGGAGCAGGCTCAGGTGACGAAGCTTGCGGCCAGAGAACCCAAAAGCAGGTTCCAGCCGTCGGCTAAGACGAACAGCATCAACTTGAAGGGCAAAGCGACCAGAACCGGCGAGAGCATCATCATCCCCAGACTCATCAGGATGCTACTGACGATCATGTCGATTACCAAGAATGGGATGAACACCAAGAAGGCGATCTGGAAGGCACTCTTCAATTCGCTGGTCACAAAAGCAGGTACCAACACTTTGAAGGGCACATCTTCGGCCTTGATGGAGCTGTCCAGCTTGGCCAGCTTGGCAAAGAGGGCGACATCGGCTTCGCGGGTTTGCTTCAGCATGAAGTTCCGCATCGGCGGCTCCGCACGCTTGATGGCTTCGTCAAAGGGGATCTGGCCAGCGCTGTACGGTTGCCAAGCTTCGGCATAGACCTTGTCCAGGGTCGGACTCATGATGAAGAACGTTAGAAACAAGGACAGTCCGACAATGACTTGGTTGGGAGGGGCCGCCTGAGTGCCTAGCGCTTGGCGCATCAAGGACAGCACGATGACGATGCGGGTGAAGCTGGTCATCATCAACAGCACAGCGGGAAGGAAACCCAGGGCTGTGAAAAACAGCAGCGTTTGAATCGGCACCGAGAAGCTGCCGCCGCTTGCACCCTGGCCCACCAGCAAGGGCAAGGTGGCCGGTGGGGCGTTCTGTGCCATTGCGCTTGCTGATGCCAGTGCGAGCACAGCGATCAATGATCGAAGCGGAAGTGATTTGGCTTGTGCTTTTGCAGCCCTTGGAGGGACGGTCGAAAGCAGGGCAGAAGCGGTGACGTCGCACACGCCGCTCTTTCGCAACTCAAACTGCACCGTGCTCTCCCGAAGGCTTGTGTTCTTGAGGTTGCACTTTCGACGCGCCGCCACGCAAGCGAGCGTTCAGCAGTTGTGCGAAGGGCATCCCCCCTTGGCCCAACTCGGGAACCTCACCTTGCGGCGGCATGACATGCAAGGTGCTGATCTGTTGGCCGGTTACGCCGAGCACCAGCCAGCGCTTGTCGTCGCCCTGGCCGACCTCGACGGTCAAAATTCTTTGCGTCGGAGACACGGGCAACTGAGCGATCAAACGCATCGCCCCGGCGCCGGCCGATCCGCCGCCGCCGCCCAGCGGTGTGCGCTTGAGCAGCCACAGCACCAAGGGGATCAGGCACAAAATGGCCAGGAACCAAAGTATGGGCAGAAGAGGGGAGTTCATCGCGGCGATTGTCCGCCATCGGGCAGCCTGGTGTCAGGTCTTGCTGCGTTGATTTTGTAAGTCAGGCTTTAGAGAGTCGGCGCATGCGCTCAGATGGCGTGACGATATCGGTCAGTCGAATACCAAACTTGTCGTTCACCACCACCACTTCACCCTGAGCGATCAGGTAGCCGTTCACCAACACGTCCATGGGTTCACCCGCTAAGGCGTCGAGCTCCACCACCGAGCCCTGGGCCAATTGCAGAATGTTCTTGATCGGGATGCGCGTGCGTCCCAACTCCACGGTCAGTTGGACCGGGATATCCAGAATCATATTGATGTCGCCGCCTGGCATATTGCTCGGCGTGGGCGAGAAATTGGCAAAGCTCGCAGGCGACACCTGTTCGGCGGGCGCTTGAAATTCTTCCGCGACTTCGGCGGGCTTGCTCTCGGCCAGCGCGGCGGCCCATTCGGCCGCCATTGCGTCTTGTTCTTCGGAGGAGGGGGTATCAGGTGACATTGCGGGCTCCCAGCCAACCCTGGTCGGGGCTGGTCAGCATTTGTTCAACTTTGATGGCGTACTTGCCGTTGGAGGTGCCGTAATGGCAGTCGTAGACGGGTACACCGTCGATCTTGGCCTTGATCATGGCCTCCAGGTCCAGCTCGATGAAGTCGCCCGGCTTGAAGGCCAGCAACTGTTCCACCGTGGCAGGCGCCGTGCCGAGTTCGGCCACCAACTCCACCTTGGCGTCTTGGATCTGGTGCTTGAGCAGATTGACCCAGCGGCGGTCCGGCTCGGTGGAGTCGCCCACCGTGGTCGAGTACAGCACGTCGCGAATCGGCTCCAGCGTGGCATAGGGAATGCAGAAGTAGACCGTGCCGCTGGTTTCGCCAATCTCCAGGGTGAAGGAGGTCGAAACCACGATTTCACTGGGCGTCGCGATATTGGCGAACTGCGGCTGCATCTCCGAGCGTTGGAACTCCAGTTCCAGCGGATAGATGCCTTTCCAGGCCTTGTGATACTCGGCGGTGATCACCTCAACCAAGCGCAGGATCACGCGCTGCTCGGTGGCTGAGAAGTCACGACCTTCAATGCGCGCATGGAACTTGCCAATGCCGCCAAACAGCGAGTCGATGACCGCGAACACCAGGGTGGGGTCGCAGACGATCAGCCCCGAGCCGCGCAGCGGCTTGACCGAGACGATGTTGAAGTTGGTCGGCACCACGATCTCGCGCAAGAAGGCGCTGTACTTCTGCACCTTGATGCCGCCGATGGCCACTTCCGGGCTTTTGCGGATGAAGTTGAACAAGCCCACGCGAATATTGCGCGCGAACCGTTCGTTGATGATTTCCATCGTGGGCATGCGCCCACGAACAATGCGTTCCTGGCTGGCCAGGTTGTAGTCGCGAATGCCGCCAACCTGTTCCTCTTCGGCATCGAGCTTTTGGCTCTCGCCGGTGATGCCTTGCAGCAGGGCATCTACTTCGTCTTGGGAGAGGATTTGCTGATTCATGGCGAATCACCGATGTGCTTGAACAGCGGGCTCACTGGACGATGAAGGTTGAGAACAAAACTGCGGTGACGGGGCTCACGACCTGAGGCTTTTTCTTCTTCTTCTTTTTCTTCTTCGGCTCTTCGTCTGCGTTTGCCTCTTCTTCCTCGTCCTCAAGCTCGATGCCCATCGGACGTACGGACTCGCGCATGATCTCGCGGGCGAGCTTTTCTTTGCCTTCGCGGGTCAGCAGTTCGGTCGAAGTCTTGTAGGACAGCACCATCAGCACATTGCTGCGGATGGCGGGCAAATAGGCCTTGATCTGGTCTGCCGTCTTGGGGTCACCCACTTCCAGTGTGACGCCAATTTGTGCAAAGCGATCCACTTCCTTGTCCGCCAAATTGACGGTGAAGGGGTCCAGCGGCACATAGGTTGGCGGGGTGCCTGGCTTTGGCGGGGGATGTGCTGCGGCGACCTGCTGCGTTGCGCCTTCGCCGTCCTCTTCGCCATCGGCTGGTGCCTTTTTCTTCATCAGCATCAGGGCGGCGCCGCCTCCCACCAAAACCAGCAGCAGCACGGCTGCGATGATGATGATGAGCTTCTTTTTGCCGCCGCCCTTGGGGGCTTCGGCGGCTGCTGCGGGTGCTGCTGACATTCGGACTCCTGTGTTCTATGGCTGGCAAGAAGTGGGCGGTCCTTGACAGACCCCGACTGCAATGCCAACAAAGCCAAGCTGAGCTCGATTATTCACGCCTGATTGGCACCCCAAGACAGGAAAAGCGGGGCCGTCGTTGGGCTATTCGATCCCCGGTTGATTCGCGACTGGAGAGGCCCATCTTCTCCACTTCGGTGCTAAGGCCGCTTTGGTGTGGCGCCTCAGGGGAGGCCGGGCTTAAGCGTAGGTGTCCAACACGCCACGGCTGATTCGCTGGGGCATGGGTGAGCGCGCCTCGAGACGGGGCTGACCGTCTTCGGCTAAGGCTTTACCCTGGGCCTTGGCGCTTCGATCAGCGTTACTAGGCTGCTCTTGACCTTGCCCATTGGTTTGCTGGAAGACGCCGCCGCCACTCAGGGTGAGGCCGGACTCGCGCAATGAGGTGGCCAGATCAGGGAGGCTGTTCTCAAGCACCTTGCGGGTGTCGGCCTGCTCGGCATGAAAGGAGATCTGTGCTTTTTGCCCATCAACCACGATGGTGACGGCGACCGGCCCCATCTCGGCCGGATTCAGATGCAGTCGAGCCTCTTGCACGCCCTCAGCGGCCAATACGCTCAGACGCGCGGCCATCTCGGGTGCGAATTTAGCGTCGTACAAATGGGCGTTCAGCAGCACCTGAGGTCGTTCGGCGCCGGCGCCAGCACTGGGCTTGTCGGTGCCAGGGGCTTGGTTGGCGGCAAGCTGAGCTGTCAGGAGCTTTTCAAAAGACTGAGCTTCGGGGCGAATCGCTGCGACCTCGCTACTGCGCGCTTGTCCCAGATCCAGCCGAGCTGCACTCACCTCCAGGCCTTTGGCCTGTGACTTCGCGTCAGTGCCTGCTGCCAGCACTTGTTTGGCGTCACTGGGCTCGGCCTTGTCTTGGCCGCGTGCGCCCTGGCCGCTTGCATTCAGCTTCAATGCTCTCGGACTCAAGGGCTTGCCACCCGCGCTGCTGACGGCTTCGGCGGCAAGAAGCGTCTCGGAATCGGTTGCGTTGCCTCCCAGCGCGCTGGCCTTGCTCGAACTCAGCAAGCCGGCTGCCACGGCATCGGCGCCGCTGGGGACGGGCGATAAACCCTCGGGGTCGGTCAACTCGGCCGCTGCGGCCGGTTCACGCTCCGCAGCTTGCCTCGCAGCGGCCCCGGTGAGGGACTCGTTGCTGCGAGCCCCAGGTTGCTCGGATCGATCGTCGAGGCTGATGCCGTCTGCGGTCGAGGCTTCCTCTTTGCGCTTGTTTGGCTCCGTCTTGACGGGGCTGCCCTCCGACTTGGCACCGGGTGATGCCAGCTTGTTGGCGGCTTTGGCTTCTTGGCGGGCTGTCTCGGTGCGCTGCTGCTGTGGCTTGGCGCTGGCGTTGGGCTTGGGGCCCTCGGTCGGCTTTGGAGCGCTCTCGGCTGCCTTGGGTGGGGCGGGTGGCGCTTGCGGTGCGGGCGCGGGTGCAGCGTAGGAGCGAGGCTGGGCCTGGGCCGAACGAAGGGGCGCTGTCGTGCTTGCAGGCAGGGCCGGCTTGACTTGGGCCGCGTCGAATGTTTTGAGCAACTGCGAGAACGTTGCGGCCGGCGCCTCGCCCGGCTTGGGTGAGGGGGCCAAGCTGTTGCTGGGACGCTCTGTTTTGGCGCTCGGTGTGAAACGGCCGGGTGCGTTGAACAGGAGGCTGTTGGTGTCGGGACTCATGACTTATTCCTTCGCTCAGCGGACGGTTTTGCTGGCAATCCACGCGAGGGGGCATCGCGGTTCAGGAGAAAGCGAACTCAGATACGCGTGCTTCTCCCGCGCTGCTGGCTCAGGCTGACAGACGAACAAAAGGGTTGAAAGCGGCGAGCGAGGCGCGAGCGGCCTGTTCGTCGGTGGCCTTTTGCTCTTGGCGCTGACTGGCGTGGCGTATCTCCAGTCGGCGGCGCTCCAGCAGTTTGGTGATGGAGGCCACACGCATCTCTAAAGCCTGCAGCGCTGCACGTGCGCGTTCCACCCGCTGTTCGGCGAACTGGGCGATCTGGGTCTGGCTGGTGATGGCTTGATCCAAGCGGCCACCAAAGCTCTGGTAGCAAACCACGATGTCCATCGTGCCTTGGCGGGCGAACTGTTGGCTCCAGCGCTGCTGGTAGTCGTTGCGGTACTGGGCCAGATCGCCATGCTGGGCGCGGGCTTGCTCGGCGCGCGCTTGCGCCTCTTGCAGTTGCTTCAGCCCTTCGTCGCGTTCACTCTCGGCGCGTTCCAGCAAGATGCTGAGGACTTGCAGATTGCTTGAGTTCATGTGGCGCTCTCCGTCTCTCGTTCAGGTGCGAGGTCGTGGTCCGACCCCTGGTCTATCGGCAGAAATCAGGCGTCCTTGATGACGGCTGACAGTTGTTTGAGGCAATCAATCAAAAGTGCCGCTTTGTGCATGTCTTGTTGCAGCAGGCGGGTGATGTCGGGGTGCAGGCGCACGGCCAGGTCCAACTCGGCGTCGTGGCCGGGGGCATAGGCGCCCAGTTGGATCAGATCGCGGGCTTTGTTGTATTTCGCGAGCAGTTGGCGGCAGCGGCGGGCGGCGTCGATGTGAGACTGCGCGGCCACATTGGTCATCACCCGGCTGATCGAGCGCTCGATGTCGATGGCGGGGTAGTGGCCGGCTTCGGCCAGTTCGCGGCTCAGCACGATGTGGCCGTCCAAAATACCGCGTGCGGCGTCGGCGATCGGGTCTTGCTGATCGTCGCCTTCGCTGAGCACGGTGTAAAAGGCAGTAATCGAGCCTTCGCCGGGCAGGCCGTTGCCGCTGCGCTCCACCAACTGCGGCAGCTTGGCGAAGCAGCTGGGCGGATAGCCCTTGGTGGCCGGGGGCTCACCAATCGCCAAGGCGATTTCGCGCTGAGCCATCGCATATCGGGTCAGCGAATCCATCAGCAGCAGCACATGCAGGCCTTGGTCGCGGAAGTTCTCGGCAATCGCGGTGGCGTAGTGCGCGCCTTGCATGCGCACCAGCGGCGGTGCATCGGCCGGCGCGGCCACGACGACGGAGCGCTGCAGGCCGTCTTCGCCCAAGATGTCTTCGATGAATTCCTTCACTTCACGGCCGCGTTCGCCGATCAGGCCGACCACGATCACGTCGGCCTGGGTGTAGCGGGCCATCATGCCCAGCAGCACCGATTTGCCGACGCCGGTGCCGGCGAACAGGCCCAGGCGCTGGCCGCGGCCTACGGTCAACATGGCATTGATGGCGCGCACGCCGGTGTCCAGCGGGGTGCGCACCGGGTCGCGATCCATCGCGTTGATCGGGCGGCGAACCATGGGCTCGTCTTGCGTCATTTGCAGCGGGCCACGGCGGTCCAGCGGGTGGCCATGCGAGTCCACCACGCGGCCCAGCAGGCCGGCGCCCATGGGCAGGTGCAGACCGCGATCTTCGCCACGGCGCCAGGGGTGCAAAGGAACGCCCAGTTGCGGCGCCATCAAGGGCAGGGCGCGCGGCAGCACCATGGCGCCGCTGGACAAGCCTTGAATCTCATCCGTCGGCATCAGGTAGGCGCGGTCGCCCGAGAAGCCCACCACCTCGGCATTGACCGGGCGCTGGCCGCGCTGCGGATTGCTGCTGGAGCTGGGCATATGAATTTCGCAAACCGAGCCCACGGGCACTTTCACGCCGGTGGCCTCCAGCACCAAGCCAGCCACACGCACCAGCTTGCCTTGCGATTCCAGCGGTACGGCGCTGCCGGCAAACGCTTGCAGGTCTTGCAAGTACTGCTGCCAGCGGCCGGCGCGGCTGCTCAGCTCGGCAGCCTGAGGCTTGGCCATGTCGTCCATGGCGTCGAAGTCACGCAGGTCCATCACAGCGCCTCCCCATCAGCCGCATCGGCGGCGCGCTCATTCGAGCCGGCGCCGCGACGGTCTTCCCATAGCGAGGCTTGGCCCATGGCGGCAGCGGCTTGTTGCCAACGGGTGGCCAGGCTGGCGTCGACGCTGCTGATGTCGGAATCGACCTTGCAGCCACCGCGTGGCACTTCGGGGTCGGGCAGCACTTGCGCTTCACGAGCGCGCATTTCTTCGCCGGCGCCGTCCATCACCAAGGGATAGTCGGCCGGGTTGACGCGCACCCGCACATGGCGAGCCGACAGCTGCAAGGCCTCGACGGCGTCATGCGCGACGCGGGCAATGTGTTCGGGGCGCTGGCTGATTTCGCTGCGCACCACCTGACGGGCCAGCTCCACCGCGCAGCGCGCCAGGGCCTGGGCCATCTCGTCTTCCATGGCGCGGAAGTCGGCATCAAAGCTGCGCACCAGGCCACCGATTTGGGCGCTCATTTGCTGGGCGAAGCTTTGCTTGAAGGCTTCCAGCGCGGCCATGCCGTCGCGGTAGCCATCTTGGTAGCCGGACTGGCGCGCCGCGTGCAGCAGCTCTTGCTGGCTGGGTTCGGGCTCCGGCGCGGGTGTCGGGGCCACCGGTACGGCCGCTGGAGGGGCGGGAGCGCTGATGGGTGGGCGCTTGGCATTGCTGGCGCCGGACAAAGCGTCGGGGCTCCAGGCGGCAAAGCCTTGCAGCTCTTCGCGGGGAATGAAGCGGGCGTAGCTGCCGCGGCGTTCTTCGCCATCGCGGCGTTCGGGCGGCGGCACTTGGCGGGGGGCGCGTGGGGTCATGATGCTGTCCACTTAAGCTCAGACGAACTGGTCGTCGCCGCCACCGGCCAAAACAATCGTGCCTTCGTCGACCAGACGGCGCACGATCTTGAGCATTTCCTTTTGCTCGCTCTCCACTTCGGAGAGGCGCACCGGGCCGCGCGATTCCAGGTCTTCGCGCAGCGTTTCGGCCGCACGGCTGGACATATTGCGCAGAATCTTTTCGCGCAACTCGGCGCTCGCGCCCTTGAGGGCCACCACCAGCGATTCGCTCTGCACTTCCTTGAGCACGGCCTGGATGCCCTTGTCGTCGATCTTGTCCAGATCGTCGAAGGTGAACATGTTGTCCATGATCTTTTGGGCCAGCTCGGCATCGGCCTCGCGGATGTAGTCCAGCACCGAAGCCTCGACGCTGGAGCCCAACATATTGATGATTTCGGCCGCCGTTTTGACGCCGCCCAGCGAAGACTTGCGCATGCGCTCGCCGCCGGCCAGCACTTGGCTCATGACTTCGTTCAGGTCCTTCAGCGCCATAGGCTGGATGCCGTCCAGCGTGGCGATGCGCACCAGCACTTCATTGCGCTGACGCTCGGTGAAGACGCGCAGCACCGAGCTGGTTTGGTCAAAGTCCAGATGCGCCAGGATGGCGGCAATGATCTGTGGGTGCTCGTTGCGCAGCAGTTCGGCCACCGAGGCGGCGTCCATCCACTTCAGGCTTTCGATCGAGGACACATCGCTGCCTTGCAAGATGCGGTCCAGCAGCAGATTGGCCTTGTCTTCGCCCAGGGCCTTGCGCAGCACTTGGCGCACATACTCGTC
>NZ_JBMLSK010000149.1:0-1924 GCF_049240545.1 Roseateles sp.
CCCACCAGCTGACATGTTGCTTCACCGAGTCCTCAACTGGACTCCCGACATTGCAATGATTCTGCCGCCCACCATCGACTTGCGGGAGCTACGGGACCTCCCGGATCATGAGCTTCAGTACATCTACTTGGATCACATCCACGCGCTACACTGCCTTTATTTTGGGGCTCTCGCTGCCGCCTTTGGCAGGAGCGAGTTGTACGCGTGAGCAGCACGCACCGCGGTGACGCCTCTCAGGAAACTCCTTCCAAGTAGTTGATTTGATTGGCTGTTTTCAGCCGCCTGCGGGCACGACGAGCATGCCGAGCTTGTTGGCCCGGCGCTGAAGCTGGCGCACGGCACGCTCTCGGTAGCGCTCTTCGTAGTACAGCTGGCCCTGGTCGGTGTACTCCTGGCCCTTGGTCAGCATGGCGTAGATCAGCCTGGCCAGCTTGTGCGCCGCAGCCGTTACTGCCTTGGCCTTGTCCATCCGGCCACACAGTGTCCTGAAGTACGCTCCCAAGGCCGACTGGCTGGTTCTCAGTGCCGCTGCGGCCTGCTTCAGGGCTTGTGTGGCGCGGTTGGCGCTGTGTTTGCTGGCGGCACCGAGCCTCTTGCCGCCGCTGATGTTCGTTCCCGGGCACAGCCCCAGCCAGGATGCGAAGTGCTTGTCGCTGGGGAAGCGGCTCATGTCCGTGCCGACCTCGCTGACGATCGTCATGGCGGTGCTCACGTCGATGCCATTGATGCGCGTGAGGTCAACACCGCACATCTTGAACAAGCGCTCTCGCACATCGAACTTCGGTGCGTTCTTGGCCTTGCTGCGCTTCTTGCCCTTCTCCGGCTCCTGCGTGAAGCGCTGCAGCACCTGCATCGCTCGCTCGATTTCCACTTCGCACTGCTCGATCTGCTGGCTGCAGAAGTCGAACGTGGCCAGTGCCACCTTCAACGCCAGCAGATGTTCTGCGCGCCAGTTGCCCTGCAGGCTGGCTGCGATCTCTTGCTCGCTGGCCTTGATGCGCGCGTCCCTGTAGCTGGCCAACTCCTGCGGGTCCCGTTCGCCGGCCACGATGGCCCGCACGATCTTCTGCCCCGTCACGCCGGCGACGTCGCTGATCGCGTTGGTCAGCTGCACGTTCATCATCGTCAGCGCCTTCTGCATGTGCTGCACGCTCCTGCTCTGGTCGCGCAGCAGCCTGCTGCGCAGCCGGTTGAGCTCACGTAACTCGCACATCTGGTCCTGCGGCCGGAACGCTCCCCTGAGCAGCCCGTAGCTCAGCAAGCGCTGCAGCCATTGGCAATCCAGCACGTCGCTCTTGCGGCCCGATACTCCCTTGACGTGCCGCGCGTGCACCAGCAGCACTTCCAAGCCCCGCCGCTCCAGAACCTCGTACACAGGTATCCAGTACACCCCGGTGGACTCCAGCGCCACGATCCTCACGCCGCTGCTCAGCAGCCAGTCCGCCATCTCGTGAAGATCCTTCGTGTAGCACCCGAACTCCCGCACCGTCTGCCCCGGTGCATCGCCCCGGATGGCCACGTGGTGGCTGGACCCACCCACGTCCACCCCGGCAGCATCCGGGTGCACCACCTCCAGCTTCATCGCTTCCTTGATCTTGCTCGTCGCCATGTCCTGCTCCATCATCTGTTGCGGGATGCGGAGCCGATGTCGGGAACGTCGTCTTAGCTCACTCTCTCAGACGGGATGCGTGCCCATCGGCCTTACAGCCAGCAAGCAGCGCTCACCAATATCGATAACGTCACCCAGGACCAACCTAACCCGCGGGCATGCAGCGCCAGTGTCGTTACGGTCTTCGTCGGCTCCGCACCCCACCATGCCACATAAACGCGCACAGTTTCATCGGTACGATTCGCGGGCAGCGCCAGCGATGACGCCTAACCCCTCGCTCAAGCTGACCCGCTACGGCAGGCACTGTAAGCCCGG
>NZ_JBMLSK010000150.1:0-1047 GCF_049240545.1 Roseateles sp.
CGTTAGGCAGCACGAACAGCCGGCGCGGCCAGTTTGGCGGCGCACTCGCAGATTGCGCGGCGCATCGCCTTGAGCGGGCACGCAACCACCGGCACGATGGTCCACTCATCGGTGCCGGCCAGTCGTGCGTAGGCAAACGGCATGTGGTCCGTAGTCGAGTCGTCGCACACCGTTTCGAGATTCAGCTTCACCGCCAAGCGGAATGCTGCCCCGTCGTCGTCCAGCGGGTCCCACGTCTCTTGTCCGTCTGGCCCGACGATCCACGGGTATTTCTCGCCGTTGCCACCGCTGCCCCAGTGCAAGTCAACGCCTGCGGCCATCGCGGCGCGCTCGATCAAGAGCCAGCGCGTTGTCTGCTGAATCGCTTTTTCGTCCACTTTGTCAACCTCGTTTCTGAGCGTTTTGCTCGTTTTGTCAACCAGTTGCGCGCGCTGCCTAACTAACGGTTCAAGCGCGACCCCTTACGGCCTGCGGCCTTCAGGGGCCGCTTAACCTGGCGTTAGGCCCTGGGGCCAGCATTGCCTCGCTCTCCAGCACCACGGACATGAGAGCGTTGCGCTTGTCGTCGTTGATGTTCCACCCGGCGCAGTGCTTCAGCCCACGGGCTGCAATGGCGAGTTGCGCACGCAGGGCGTTTCGCTCGCGGATCAGCCGCTCCGTCATCGCCGTGATGTTCTCGCCGGGCATCGCGCCGCCCAGCTCGCGCAGTCGCAGGTTCTCGTCTATCTCGTCGCGCAGTGTCTGCATCAGCCCATCGCGCTCGCGCTTCAAGTCTTCGCCGTACAGCGGCGCCCACGCGCTGTTCTGTGGGTTCGTGAACCACAGGTGGGCTCTGCATGTGGTTTGGCGCGCATCGAGTTCGGCGCGCAACGTCCACGCGACGGGCCTAACCCCTCGCTCAAGCGGAGAGCCAACGGCTGGCTGCCTGCCCGGCGCTGCCGGGTTGTCCATCATCGTCATCGCCGGGCAGTCATCCATCCGTCGTCTCCCGCTTAGCTCGAACGTTAGGCCATCAATACGCGATCACGCGCGCGAGCTGTCGCACGG
>NZ_JBMLSK010000151.1:0-17590 GCF_049240545.1 Roseateles sp.
ATTTCGGCTTGGTATGGCGTGTAAGCGTTATACCAGGCGGGGTTTTCAAGGATGTTGCTCAGGATGACGCCCGGGGTCAGGGTGTCGTAATAGCCCTGGCCGATATAGCTCTTCAGCACCTTGTTCTGGGCGGCCACGGCCTTCAGTTCGGCCAAGGCTGCTGCCTCGCCGGCCACCGGCGGCAGGTCCATGCCGACCGAGCGCTTGATGCTGGCGGGCACAATGGCTTCGATCAGCGCGCGACGCGAAGCGGCGCCAATCACCGACAGCATGGCGACTTCATCGCTGGCGTAGGGGCCGATGTGGCGGGCGTGGAATTCGGAGGCGTTTTCGAGCGCGGCCAGCGGCTGCAGAGCGGACATCAACATGGCAAATCCTTGCTGGAGCGCGCCGGCTTGTGGCGAGCGGGCTCCGATCATTCGGGGAAAGGCGGAGCGCCTCTTCAAGCGCTCCTGGGACTTCTAGGCAATCCAGGCCGCTGCCGAGCGCTGCCCTTGTTGGGCCATGCCGGCAGCAGCCTTGTCAATCAGCTGTTCCTGACCAGCTCGTCGTAAGCGGTGCCGTCCATCAGGCCGTCGAGTTCAGCGGCGTTGCTGAGCTTGACCTTGAAGAACCAGCCGGCCTTCAGTGGGTCGGAGTTGGCCAGCGAAGGGTCGTCGCGCAGGGCTTCGTTGACTTCGGTGATTTCGCCGCTGACGGGCATGTAGACATCGGCGGCAGCCTTGACGGACTCCACCACGCCGGCCACTTCCTTGGCGGCAAAAGAGGCGCCAATGCTAGGCAGGTCAACGAACACCACATCGCCCAGCGCGTCTTGCGCATGCACGGTGATGCCCACGGTGACGATGCCGTCAGCTTCGATCTGGACCCACTCGTGGTCGTGCGTGTACTTGATGCTCATGTGTTGCTCCGTGAATAGATGAGTGCAGGAGGGAAAAAACAGGAATTCAAGGCTGGGGTGCGATCAACCGACCCCAGCGCTGCTGACAATCAGCCGCGAATTCAGCCGCGGTAATAGCCGTTGGGCGTGAAAGGCGTGCTGGAGACCGTCATCGGCGTGCGCTTGTCACGCACGATGGCGAACACCTCGGTGCCCAGGGCCGAGTATTCCTTGCTCAGATAGGCCAGCGCAACCGGCTTGCCGACCGTGGGGCCCAAGGTGCCGCTGGTGACAACGCCGATCTCGGCGCCATCGGCATTGACCAGCTTGGCGCCTTCGCGCACCGGCATGCGTTCGCTGCTGACCAGGCCGACGCGCTTGCGCGCAGCGCCATTGGCCAGTTGATCGTCCACCACGGCGGCGCCGGGGTAGCCGCCGGCACGGGCGCCACCGGCGCGGCGCACCTTTTGGATGGCCCAGGTCAGCGAGGCTTCGACGGGGGTGGTTTCGGTATTGATGTCGTGACCATACAAGCACAGGCCGGCTTCCAAGCGCAGCGAGTCACGCGCACCCAGGCCGATCGGCTTGACTTCCGGCTGGGCCAGCAGCTTGCGGGCCAACTCGACTGCTTGGTCTTGGTGCACCGAGATCTCGAAACCGTCTTCGCCGGTATAGCCGGAGCGGGTCAGGAAGGTGTCGATGCCGTCCAAATTGAAGAAACCGCCGGTCATGAAGGTCAGCTTGGCGACTTCAGGATTCAGGCGCGACAGGGCGGTCACGGCTTGCGGGCCTTGCAGGGCCAGCAGTGCTTGTTCGGGCAAAGGCAAGACCTGGCACTTGTCACCGATCTTGGCTTGCATATGGGCGATGTCTTGCACCTTGCAGCCGGCGTTGACCACCACAAAGAGGTCGTCCGGGCGGCGCGCGATCATCAGATCGTCCAAGATGCCGCCGGCCTCGTTGGTGAACAGGGCGTAGCGCTGCTTGAACAGGCCCAGGTCAATCACGTCCACCGGCACGATGGTTTCCAGCGCGGCAGCGGCGCCTTCGCCAATCAGGCGCACTTGGCCCATGTGGGATACGTCAAACAAGCCAGCCGCAGCGCGGGTGTGCTTGTGTTCGGCCATCACGCCGCTCGGGTACTGCACCGGCATGTCGTAGCCGCCAAAGGGCACCATCTTGGCGCCGAGTTCAATGTGCAGCGCGTGCAGGGGGGTCTTGAGGAGGGTTTGATCAGCGGACATGGCGGCAATTACTCGAGGGCAGTCATCTGGCCTACTCCAACCAGGGAGTAGGGGGAATGCCCTCGCTGTCCGCTTTACCTGAGAGATTGGCCGCCGGCGTATTGCCCGCAGCTTGCCCCTTCGGTGGACGGGCTCAAAGGCTCGTCTCTCTCCAGTGAGGAACGCCCGACGTTTTGTGAACGGACGTTTTGTCAGTCCTTTTGCCTGAGCGTTCGCAGCGTGGGATCACCAGTGCCACTGCGCCTTCGGCGGTTCCCGCGAGGGAACTCTCTCCTGACGGGGGGCATTGTAGCCATGCTTTGCCCCTGCTCGAACGAGACTTTTTCAGCCCCCGCAAACATCAGTCATGGCCATGCGCATGGGCTTGGCCCGCCAGTTCCTCGTTGATGGGCGCCGCTTCGCCGTTCACGCCTTCAAAGAAGAAGGGGCGGCGCGTCTTGCTGCGCGGCAGGACCTCGCTCATGGTCTTCGCCTCGAACAAGCGGCCGTTTTGCATCACCTGGCTGATTTGGTCGCTGTTACGAATATTGCCGAGCACATCGCCGCTGATGATCACCAAATCGGCCAGCTTGCCCACCTCCAGCGAGCCCAGGTCTTTGTCCAGTCCCAGGGTCTGGGCCGGGTTCAAGGTGGCGCTGCGGATCGCTTCCAGCGAGCTCATGCCGCCCAGGCCATACATCCACATCTCCCAATGCGCGCCCAGACCTTCGCGCTGGCCATGGGCGCCGATATTGGTGCGCACGCCGGCGCGCTGCAACTCGGTGGCGGTCTTGGCGATGCGCAGGATGTTGAAGTCTTCGTCCGGCGCGGTCAGGCGGCGCACGCTGCGCGCTTGCAGCAGAGCGCGTGGCACATAGCGGGTCAGCAGCGGGTGCTTCCAGACCTCGGTGCGGGCGTACCAGTAATGCTCGCCGTCCAGGCCGCCAAAGCCCACGTTCAAGGTGGGCGTGTAAGCCACTTGGGTTTGCGACCAGAGCTGCTTCACATCGTCATAGACATGGGCCACCGGCAGCGAATGCTCGATGGTGCTGTGGCCGTCCACAATCATGTTCATATTCAGCTGGAACAGCGAGGCGCCCTCGGGCACCACCATCATGCCGGTCTGCCGCGCGGCCTCAATGATTTGCTGGCGTTGCTCGCGGCGCGGCTGCTGATAGCTCTTCACGCTGATGGCGCCGGCGGCTTGCTGGCGCTTCAGATGCACGAGTGCATCGTCGAGCTTGTTGACGACGGCAGTGAAGGGCGTTTTGGCGCCATACAGAATCGTGCCACTCGAATAGATGCGCGGCGCCAGCACCGTGCCGGCGCGCTGCATTTCGGCCTGGGTGAAGATGTCGCCATTGCGGTTGGAGGGGTCATGCAAGGTGGTCACCCCGAAGGCCAGCGAGGCGTAATTGACCCAGCTTTGCTGCGGGATGATTTCAGTCTCACCCATGCCGCCATGCCAATGCGCGTCGATCAGGCCGGGGATGATGGTCTTGCCGCTGGCGTCCAGCATCAGCGCGCCGGCCGGAACCTGCACCTGGCCTTTGGCGCCGACTGCGGCGATGCGATTGCCCTCGACCACGATCACGCCGTCCGGGATGACCTGGTCGCCCTTCATCGTCACGATGCGCGCGCCACTGATGGCGATGGTGCCGCTGGGCTTGTCGGCCTTTTGCACAAAGCCGATCGGGCGGCCTTGGGCGGAGGCTTTGAATTCGCTGGCTTTGCCGTCTGACGCCGCAGCGCCGGGCTTGTAGGCATCGGCCAGGGCAGTGGTGAACAACTGATCGGCGGCGGTGAAATGCACGCTGCGGCTGTCGCCACTCCACTGCATGGCCTCACCGCTGATCACGTCCAACTGGCGCACCGGCAAGGCGTCCATCTTGGGCCCCACGTTGATGGACTTGCCGGCCTGCGGCAGCGGCGTCACATAAGCATGGAAGCGCTCGACAAAGCCCAACCACTGGCCGTCCGGCGAGAGGCTGAACTCGGTGGCAAATTCAGATTTGGCGATCTCGGTTTCCTTGCGGTCGGCCAGGTCAATGCGCACCAGTTTGCGGGCGAAATCCACCTCGTTGCTCAGCGACGATCGGGTCAGGAAGACGGCATCGCTGCCCGCACCAAACTGCGGCGCATCGCCGTCCTTGGCAATGCGCTGCGGCGCGCCGCTGCCATCGGCTGCGGCGATGTAAATGCCTTTGTCCAGGCCGTGCCAGGGAGAGGTCAGGTAGCCGCCGGGCTGCTTGCTGTAGACCACCGACTTGCCGTCGGGCGAGAGCTTGGGCGCCAGGTATTTGCCGGGCGTCTTGGTGATCTGGGTCTCGCGGCCGCTGGCCAGGTCCAGCTTGCGCACCGCGCCGAGTTGCTCGTCGTTCCAGGTCACAAAGACCAAGGACTTGCCATCGCGCGAAAAGCTCGGGAAGAACTCGAAAGCATCGCTGCGCTGCGTGAGTCGGCGCGGGGCCTGCGCTTCTTTGTCAGCGCGCAGGTCCTTGATGTAGAGCTGGCCGAGCGCGGAATAGACCACCGCGCTGCCGTCCGGCGCCACCGTGGCCCAGCGCAATTGCTTGACGGCAAATTGATCCGGGGCCACTTCTTGCGCCTGGCGCAAGGCCTCGCGCACCTCGCGCTGGTGCTTCACATGAAATGGGACTTCGGCGGCCGTGCCCGCAAACGGGTCCACCTTCCAGATGCGGCCCTGGGCCCAGGTCACCACATGCTTGGCGTCTGGCGTCCAGGCGAAGGCGGGGTAGACCCCGTTCACCGACCAGGCTTCTTGCAGATCGCGCTCCATCTGGGCCCAGACTGGCTTTTCTTGGCCGGTCTTCAAGTCCTTCAGGAACAGCGTGCTTTGGTTGCGGATGCGGCGCACAAAGGCCAGGTACTTGCCATCGGGCGAAGGGGTGGGGCGGATGGCACCACCGGCACCTTGCACAAAGGCCTCCACCGTGCCGTCGCGCAAGTCTTGGCGGAAGATCTTGAAAATCTCGCCGTTGGCGTCTTTGTTGTACTCGAATACACGCCCGGCGGTGGTGTCACGGGAGTAGTAAAGATAGTTGCCGTCGGGCGAGAGCGCTGGCTCGCCCAGGTCTTTTTGCCAGTTGGGTTTCTCGTTCAGCTGCACACCCTTGTTGTTGGCGCCGCCATCCAAGTGATAAAGCCAAATCTCACCGGAGCCTGCAGAGCGGGTGCCGGTGTAGTGCTTGCGCGCCGCAATGTACTTGCCATTGGGGTGCCAAACCGGGTTGTTCAGCAGGCGGAAGTCCTCGTTGCTGATGGCGCGAGGGTTGCTTCCATCGGCATTCATCACCCAGATGTTGTCGCCGCCGCCGGCATCGCTTTGAAAGGCGATCAGCTTGCCGTCCGGCGAGAAGCGCGGCTGCTGCTCCCAGGCAATCGAATGCGTCAGTGCGCGGGCCTCGCCTCCTGCAATAGGCAGCAGGTAGAGATCGCCCAGCAAATCAAAGACGATGCTTTGGCCGTCCGGGCTCACATCCACCGACATCCAGGTGCCCGTGCGGGTGTCGATGCTCACCATACGGCCGGTGCCGGGGGGCTGGTTGACATTCCATCGGCTTGCTGTGGTTGGGGTGGCGCTCGTTGGCCCGTCCGTTGCATGGGCGGCCATTGTTGGGGCTAGGACTGTCGCGGCGCAAAGCAGGCTGGCTGCAAGCGCCTTCGAACGGGGGCGCAAGCCCGGGATGTTGATCTTGGTCATCAATCAAAACGGCGGTTGGCCGCTTGGTCTGCGAATCGGTGGGTGGCGCAGCATAGGCCAAGAAAACGAGGTCTGCGCTCCGTCATTCCCCGTACTTGCCGTGCGTGCCTGGTCTGCAAGGCCTTGAGTTCGCAGCGCCCGAGGGCTTGGTCCGCACCCCACCGCTGAAACCACATTCCCTCGTCCACGCGAGGGGGCGGGCCAGACTTCAAGGAAGAAACAGCGCAGCCTACCGACGCCTAATGCAATCGGGCGCAGGCCGCACCACCGAGCAAACGCACCGGCAAGGTCAACTGGTGTCCGCGCTTGAGTTCAGCCCAGACGGCATGGCTGACTTCGCAAGTCCAGTTGTCTTGCGGCTTTTGCCCATGCAGGGTTAGGGTGTAGGTCTCACTCTGGCCCCCCTTGCGCTCGGCGCCAAGCTTTTTGGCGTCAGGCGGCCCGACACTGGCGTCCAAGATGGGCCAAGCGGGCTCTGTCTGGCTGAGTTGGTTGCTCACCAAGCGGCGGCTGGTCTGCCAACGCATGAGCTTGTAGCTGCACCGCATGTCGTACACCGGCTCTTCGCGATAGCGCGTGCTGCACGAACGCTGCTTGCTGAAGCTGCCATCTCCGTTGTCCACGCGGATCTCGCTGCAGTCCTGTCCGTCCGCCACTTGCTTGTGTGAGCGGACCTCTCGACTGGGCCTCACACCATAGGCATCACTGGGCATGCTGTCGCACCAAGCGGAGTCGCGAACTTCGTTAAGCCGCTCGATACGGATGCTGCGCTCCCATGTCTTGTCCACCAGGGTGACTGCATTGTCCCGGGTGGTGTTGAACATGACGACCAGGCCGATGAAAAGCGCCAGCGCCCCCAGGCCAGCGAGCATCCAGCCCCAAGGTCTTGATGGCCGGGCGGCTTGTTTGGCGACCGGAAGAGGCTCAGGCGGCTGAATGGATCCACTCGGCCTTGGGTCGCCATCCCGGACCAAAGCCACCGGCTTCGAGCCATCTTGGCCCGCACTGCAATTGATGCAGAACTTGGCGTTTGCAGCATTCGGGCTGTGGCAGTAACTGCATTGCCAATCGGCACCCACAAAACGGTGTTGCTTGGCCTCCAGCTCCTGACCTTCCGGTGGGAAATAGCGGCGACGCGCATCCTGGGCCGTGCCGCATTGGGGGCAATGTCGATGTGTCAGCCCCAAGAGCCCAGTGGCTTGGCATTGTGGGCAGTCCCACCACATCTGAAAGTGTTTTGTATCGTCGCTCATCAAAAGAGTAGGGCGCGGAGACAAGAACGGACGGTGCGCCTCTTTGAGGCCGGTGATTGTCTCCTCAGGATCGAGGAGCATTTCCCGCTAGCGATGGACAATCGCGGGCATGGAGTTCATCAAGACGTTTGGCTTGTTCGTGGCGACGGCATTGACGGAGATCGTCGGCTGCTATTTGCCCTATTTGTGGCTCAAGCAGGGCGCCTCTGCGTGGCTGCTTGTGCCCGCGGCAATCAGCCTCGCGATGTTTGCCTGGTTGTTAACTTTGCACCCCACGGCAGCGGGTCGCGTTTACGCCGCCTATGGGGGTGTCTACGTGGGTGTTGCCATTCTTTGGCTGTGGGCGGTCGACAAAGTCACCCCAAGCACCAGCGACTGGATCGGTCTCGGTTTTTGCTTTGTCGGCATGGCCATCATCATGCTCGGTTCGAGGCCGCAGGCCTGATCAAACGACCAGTTGGGCGGGCGTTCTTTGTCCTTAAGCCAGGGCGAACGGCGAGCACCCCCAAGGCCACTTTTGGGTGCAGCGGCCTTGAGCAGCGGCCGCATCACCACGGGCGTCACGCGCACCGTGTGTGGAAGACTGCCGGGCCGCTGCATGCTCTTGCATCGACGACGCAAGGGAGCGCGGGTTGGCCGTGGGCTATCGGACGCTTGAGGGTGGTTACCAAAATTCCTTGGGGCCGACAATGTCGGCACGACTTCTACGTGGTAACCGGCATCGTAATCAAATCAATGACTTAGCGATTTCGCCTGAGCCGTCGCACTCTTGTTTCGCAACCTTGCGCTGCTAACCCACAGGAATTTCCAAGCTACGGCTGATAACCATGTACTAGGGCGCTTCGTTTGATACGAAAAGACTGCTCCAGCGGCTTACCCCTTAGCCGGGCACAACATGCTGTGCCTCGATTAACGCGCCTGCGGCCCACAAGGCGAGCCGAGGGTTATCCGTGTCGACCAAGTGCTGGGCTACGCCATCACACCGGTGCCACCGGATTTCGAATCATTCCTCCGAGGTCTTGAAGACATCAGCGATGGATGTGGACGCGCGGAGGTCCTCATTCGCTGCCGGCTCAGCCAGCAGCGTCAGGCTGAACGTAGTAATTCGTAGCCGATGGCCATAGCGGCGACTGAAACCATTGCCAGCCACACGCTGAGCACCGGTTCGAATGACCGCTACGCACTCGAAACCGGGCATCCGACATGGTGCGTGTCTGGTGTTACTCAACTGCCATTTGGGGACCCATTGCGGACCTCTTCATCGCAGAACTCATGACCAAAATGCACTCGTTTAGCACCGGCCAACGCATCTAAACGAAACTCATCGAGTCAACAGGGCTCTTGTCAGCATCAGGAATGAACAGCGAGAGGCAGTGAAGGGCGGTGTTTCACGAAACGGCGCAACGTCGAAGGACCTGAATTCGATTACTTGAAGGCATGAGGACTCCTTGGTGGAAAGTCCCCGAGCCTGTAATCCAGTGACATCGGGCGCCGGCGCATAGCGCTTTCCGGCTGTGCTTGCCATAGCTGTCTCAGCGGGCCCGACCTCCCAGTCAGGCGCAGCCGAGCTTTGCCGAAACTTCATGGTGGAGTCAAGGTGAGCCCAGAAGGGCCAAGCGCGAGCCACAGGAATAACTCATTACCTATTTACTGGCAAGGACGGCATCTCCGCGTATCGAAAGTTGAAACGCGCGGCCGTGGAGTTGACAAGTTAGAAAACCCTCGGATATATTTTGAGTACGGTTCAGCCGAATCGTGGGCAAGTTGGCGCCCGTCAGTGCACGCACCGGACTCTCCAAGTCCGGCACGGCAAAGCCAGAGGTGCAGTACGAATCCCCCGGCTAGGTGAACTCCTGGGAAGCCGGACAACGCGTGCCGTCCTCGAGTGCTTTCCTGACGGAGCTCATCCATGACAGCCGTACGCCCGGACCACGAAGTCCCTCTCTCCCCAGTCATCCTTGAAGCGCAGGCAGCCGCGCTGTGGACGTTCGTGCACCTCCGCACGCCCAGGTTCACGAGCGACACCGCGCTCAAGGTCGTTGAGACGCTCGGCGCAAGCGCTGACGACGACACCAAGTCACTTGCCAAACGGCTGCGAAAAGAGCTGGTTCGGCACGGTGTCGCAATCAAGCATGTGAACGCCATAGAAGCTGCGGTGCGGCTTCAAGGCCACGAAAGCTGGCATGCTCACAACGCGGACAGCCCTCCATTCCAGCTCAAGGCCTACGGCATCTTGGAGACGGACGAGAAACACGCCACCTTTGACTCGTGGAAGAGCGGGGGCGTGACCCTGGCGGACTGGGCGGAACACGCGGTTCGCCATACCGGCGTCAAGGTGCTCGAACTGCACTTTGGCGAGAACTTCGTGATGCTCGCCGCCCCTTGGGTTCACGCCGATAAGGGCCGAAAGATTGGGCAAGAGTTGCCTGTGTTTGTTGTCAACCCGTTGACCGATAGCCGGGATTGGCACGAAGGTCTGGAAGTGGCACTGGAAATGGTGCGCCGGCGCATCGAAGAACCAGGGCTAGCCCTGCTGGAGGGCTTCAGCAACCTGCAGCTCGCACCTAGCCCACACGATGCAGCCAATACCGAGCTCGTGCTCATGCAGTCTGCTGGCGAGCCGGATGAAGGATTCGAAATCGCTCGAGGCACGGAGGTTGACTGCTGGACTCAGCTCGACTTGGCACGCGCCGACCGGCAGGCTGGCGAAGTCACGGCCGATGGTGTTGCGTGGCATTGCGCGACTGACCGTTTCGTCTGGCAGGTCTGTGTGGCCCAGGCCTCGAGCATCGACGGCGCTGCGCCGACCACGACGTACACACAGCTGACCGAGCCTCAGGTATCCCGGCTACTGCACCGCTATCGCTTGGCACGCCGGGTATTGAAAGATGGTGTGCACAACTCGGTCATGACCAAGATGCTGCCGCTGTTCAGTGCAATGGCGTCGGTGTACCGCGTGCGCCCCGACCGCATTCAAGCCGAGCTGGCGAAGGTAGGTTCGACCTGGGAGGATTTCATCCGCGACCATGAGGACCCTCTCGAGCTTTCGGGTGTGCTGCCTATCGGGCTAGTCCTCGAACTGGTCAAGAAGCTCAAGCTTGAAGACCCAAATGTCGTGCTTGCACGGCCGCCGCGTGAGCATCTGGTTCACGTGGCCGACGACAGAATGCTGCGCTCGATGATTCCGCAAATGGACCATGTGCGGTATCGGTTCACCAGCGCCGCCAACGCTGCGGTCAAGGCGGCTGTCTCGGATGCCGTTGAGGAACTGGCGACATCAATTCGTGTGCGAAAGATGCTGGAGCTTGGTGCTCTTGAGTCTTCGCAACCCCTTCCGAATCTCGTCTACGGCGGCGACGCACAGGAACTCCTTGGTGCCCTTGAGCAACAGGGTCTGACTGTCTGGGTGGGCAGCATGCCCCTCATCGCGCTCATGCCGGCAGATGCCCCCAAGGACATTTTTCCCTATGCGGTCGGCACCAGCCTGTTCCTCGACATCGACTTCCCGGGGAGCGAGCAATGAAGCGGCAGCAGAAGCGCACTGAGACCGAAATCTTCTACATGGGCTTTCGCAAGCCCTTCCTCCAAGCCGGCGACCGTCCCTTCATCAAGCAGCTGAACTGGTTCACCGGTTTCGGAAAGACGTACACGGCCGCAGTCTTCGCAATCGACCTGTTCTTGCAGGCCGAAGTCATACCGGTGTTCATTGCGCCGCTACAGTCACTGGTGAAAGGATTCGCCGACGACATCCAGAAGCATCACGGTGCCACCGGACAAGCAGATGAAATCGAGCGGCTCCTGCGCGAACGGGGTGCGGCTGTCACGGTCCATCGGCTCTACTCGCGCGACTACCACCAGAACGACGCGACCTTCTTCGAGGCCGTAATCCGCCTGCACGATTGGCTGACCTCGAACGACCGAGTGTTTTCGGCGCTGGAGCGCGCCGGCCGAGCGGACCCGAAGAACCCGCTCGCGGCGCGGCTGGCTGAAATGCGACGCAAGGCCCGTGTGTGCCTGGAGTCCAACTTTCACGACCTTGCGCCTAGCGACGACACCTATGCAGATGCCTACGCGCACTACATGAAGTCGGCAGGTGTCGCGCTTACTCAAGCCGAGGCGATGACCAAGCGCCTCATCCAGTTAGACGTCGATACGCGAACGCAAGACCCGTCTGAGCAACGCGTCATGACAGCTCCGCCCGTGGCGGATATGGTGCGACGCCTCCAGCCCTTGCAGGCGTTCCTTGACAACCCCGGCATCATCGTCAGCACCGCGTCGAAGTCCCAGGTTCAGCAGCAGGTCTACACCTATGACGCCAAGGCGGGGCGCAACCGGTGGCTTACGTTCGAGAACTTGCCCGAGTTCCTGAAGGAACTCAATCGCGAAGAGAGCAACCTGGGCAGGCTTGTCACTAAGCGCGACATGCCTGCACGCGTGGTGATGTTCGTAGACGAAGAAGAGGACTCGTACTGGTACCTGTTCGACCAGCGCAAGTCTGTCGTCAACTCCGAAGGGCGCCACGACCTGAACGTCGTCATCACGGAGTTCTTCAAGTTTCTCGACCTGCGTTGGCCCCTGGCGTTCGAGCGGCCCGGTACCGACTACGGGCTTGCGTTCAAGGTCTACGCACACCTAGAAAAGATTGCTGCGGTTAGCCCGGCGGTGTGGCGTGAGTTCGAGGTCCAGAAGACTGCTTCCAAGGCGAAGCACATCCCGGAAGCAAAGCGTATTGCCCTCTTTCGTTGTGAGCTTGAGAGCAAGTACCCAGAATTCATTGCGGCGCCATGGACGGACGAAGAACTGGGTGAGGTTCTGAAGCAGCTCATCGACCGCAACGACGTTCACAACGAATTCCAACGCTTCCAGGAGAAGGCGCGTGTGCTCGCAGCGCTGCGCGAGTACGTCGCCGGGCTGGACCGGAAGCCGGCGCATTCGGCATACCGCACCTACAAGGCATTGCGCGAGCTTGTCGTCGACAAGAAGTACTTCACGATGAACCGGGCTTCATATGGCGAGGTTCTCGACCAGCCAAGCCAAACATTCTTCAACGGGGAGTCCAACGTCATGGACACGGACTTCCTGAAGCGAGTGCAGCTCTCGCCAGACACCGGCGCGCAAACCATACAACTCGTCTACCACGAGGACGACCTGCCTGACGGCGCCTACACGCTCTTCAATTACTTGGAGCTGGTGCTGTTCATCGCTCGGCTGCTGAACGTCGACAGCGGCGACAACGTCATCACGTTTACGAAGGACGACCTGGAGGTGTATCCCGGCCTGGCGCGCTTCCGGCGAGAAATTCGCAAGCTCTTCAAGGCAAAGAACGCCGAGGGCGGCTTCGAGCATGAGACGTTTGGCGACGAGTTGCTTGCCGAAAGCTTCTTCTTCAGCGGCACGAAGAGCGTCGTCACGTTGGAAGAGAGCCGCCGGCAAGCCGAGGAGTACAACCTTCCCGCTGACGTCAACCTCACCATCACCATCACGTCCCTAAGGGATACACCTGAGGAAGACATTCTTCAGTCGCTTGGTCGCAGCAATGGCGTGTACCTGATGAGCGCAACGGGTGGCTTGGCGGCAGCGTCCACGGGCGCGTTCAACACAAAACAGCTGCAACGCATGCTGGAGGCCAAGGGTGGCGTCTACGCCGAGATGACCGATGAAGAACTTGCCGTTGTTGGAAAACGAGCGAACGAATTCCTGGAGCTCCGGCAGCGCCAGGTCACCATCATCGACGACACCGCGCCTGCGACTGGGTTTGAGGTGTCAGGTGGGTACAAGGGCCTCAAGCAGCTCTTCCACGAGGCCTACCCCGAAAAAGACGAGCCTGGCTACTCGCATCTGAACAACTACAAGAAACACGAAATCGACGGTCTGGTGGCAAGCCTGGACAAGCTGCTGGCCACGAATGTGCGCTCTGGCCTGGTCCTGTGCCAGACCATTCGCCGCGTCCAAAAGTGTTTGGTGAAGCTGGCGAACACCGAGGGCGCGGGTGTGGTGCAGGAAGACCACGACGGCCACCGGTTCACCATCCGACCGCTGCTGCCGACCTATCGCAAGGCCACTGTTGACCCCGTCACGCTCATTCTTTACACCGCAGAGCGGTTCCGCAAGCGTGACTCCACCAAGACGGGTGCGCTCGTCGAAGTGGACGACGCTGGGCAGTTCAACGGCGAGCTGGTGGAGGCGCTGAACATCACAAATCACAAGGTTCTCCTCTGGACGGCCTATGGCTCAGCGTCGCGCGGCCTGGACTTTGTGACGACTGAGCGTGGCGTGAAGAAAGACTTCGAGCTGTTCTGCTTGCTTAACGACCCGTACTACACCCGGCATACGCGCCCGGGAAGCCGTGGCTTCTCGATGGAGATGTTCCAGAGCTACATCCAGGTGGTCCGCGACGAAGACGAGACCTGGCCGGCAATGTCCAAGCGAGACTTGCTCTACGAGTATTCGCGCAACCGCTGGAAGCGACTGCGCAAGGAACACTTCATCGACATCACGCGCACCATCTTCCAGGCGCTCGGTCGCGGCGAACGTTGCCCCGAAGCCGCGATGCCGAAGCAGCACATCCTCATCAGCGCGCAGGCAGCACAGATGGTGCACCTGGGGGTGCGCTACGCCCCAGAACTCGCACGCCGCGCTTCGCCGGCGCAGCGATGCGCCTTGCAAGCCATTCAGCAGCACAACGCATCGGCCGCCGTGTTTGCCAGCGACGAGCAACGCAAGGCGCATGTGGCTGACAGCCTCAAGCGAGCCTATGCGTTTCGCGAGTACACGAGCCAAACGCCAAAGCGGTTCAGGTCCGACGTCGAAGCTCGGAAGGCCTGGCCATGGCTGTTCAACACGCGCATGTTCACGGACCCGAGGGCGTACCTCGACGAGTTGCGCAAGCACGGCATCCCAGCTGAATTCTTGGAGGGCGCCTACTTGGAGGTTCCAACCAGCGCAGAGCTTTACACGAGAGAAGTCTCCCGCGCGGGGCTGACCGAAGTCATCCTCGCTGACTCGGTGGACGGTACTGACGTGTACGACTGGGTCGGCATGCTCGCGCCGGCGGGGCTGGCCGAGAAGCTGTCGACCGAGGCCAAGTCGTTCATGAAGGCCCGTCGCGGCTTCCCTGTCGACGGCACGGATGGGGCCAGGTGCCTTTTCCCTCAGCCGTGGTTTGTCACAGAAATCATGAAGGGCTACGTCGCCGAGCGCGAGTTCGAGCGATTCGTCGAAGAGCAGTTCCGCGTACTGCCAGGTCAGTTGGACACGACTGGTGCGCTTGTGCGCTACCTCGAAGTTGCACAGCACCCGCTGGAGGCCGACATCTTCCAGCTCTATGACTACTACCTCGAGGTCGCTGACAGCGACGCCCTGGTAGCCGTCGACGTCAAGAACTGGGCGCGCAGTACCGACCGCTATAAGAAAGAAGAGCTGGAGGCCGAGGCATGGCGCAAGCATGCACGCTTGCAGGAGCTATTCCCGGATAGAAGGGTGCACGCCGTGTACGTGAACCTGCATGGCACACACAAGTATCGGGTTCAGCGCCCGGCCAGCGGCAGCATCCGCTTCATGTCCCTCTACGTCCACCCATCCGACGAGTGGATAGCCAACGACAACCTCGTAAACGTTCTGCTTGCTCAATAAACGCCACGCTCTATGCCAATTCGAAGCCTAGGAGATACCGCCGCAGTCGCGCGCCTGAATTCGATTCGATTCAAGACCTCCGTGCAGGACGCCGCCGTCAAGCTGGCCGAGTGGGACGCGTCTAGGCAAGGCCTGGTCGTTCCGATTCGCATTGAGTTGCCAAAGCAGTCCACGCAACCCAATGGTGAGGCGGCCGACGCCACATCGGAGTATTTCCGTGACCGTGCCCGACAAGTTCGGCAGAAGATTGCGACCGACATGGGGCTGGACGCGAAGGCGGCAGGCCGGTTGACTTTCACGATGACCTATCGCGACGCGTGGTACTTGGGACCACGCCCGAATTTGAACTGGGACGGCATGCTGGACGCTGTGCGTGCGACGCCGGAGAAGTTCATCGAACTGATGCTGCAAAAAGAGCTCATCGAGGAAGCTGCCTTCGACCCGAGCCAGACGTTCGTGACGGGCGGGTTCGGGCCTGGCGTCTACTTGGGTAACCTCGGCAAGAGCACGGTTCGACGACTCCATCTTGCCGAAGTGCAGTTCACCGTACGTGGAAAGTACGGTCAAGTGCTGTGCGACGTTGCGTCGAAGGTGTTCGCGAAAAAGACCAAGACCGGCTCGGAAGCAGCTTCCTCAGCCACTTTGCCAATAGACGCGGGCGAAGGGTTCATCCTCGGCGTTACGCGAGTGGTGCCGTCAGACTACTTTGACTTGGACGCCCGCCGCTACCCAATGACGGGTATCAGTTTGGACACGCAGAAGTTCCGGCAGACGCGCTTGTACTACCTCAACGTCCTGACAGAGTTTGCGCTCAAGCTTTTTGAGAAGGCCGGCGTGCCCGTCGAGTCCGACACATTTGTGGCATCGCACTGTGTCGATGACGGCTACATCCCGCTGGAGCCGCTGGCACAGCTACAGCGCCCGCTGATTGTTGTTAACGCGACGCGCGAACCCTTGACCAACGAGGCGCTGAAACCGCTAATGCGCTTCCCTGAATTCTTCCCCGACGGCTACCACGTCGCCGGCAACAAGCGTACGCAGTTCGCTGCTCCAGAGGTCCGTGCCCTTGAGAAGGCACCACTGAATCTTGACCCGGCTCTGAACTACCTGTATCTCAACGGCGCGTCAGAAGACGAGGACAACAGCATCCGGGTGGCAAAGGTGACGGGCGCTGCGCTGGAATTCAAGGCTGTACGGGCAAACGCGGCCTATTCCGCGCTTGCGGCCGGCGGTTCTGTTGCCGACCCGTACACAGAGGCCAAGTTCAGGCATCTCATGGAGCGCGACACGGTATTGGTATCGACCCAGGGACTCGACTACTGTCCCTCTGCGCTCGCGCGCCTGACGCCTGGTGACCTTGCTGACGATGACCGCGCCTTGCAAGAGGCCTTGAAGCGATGTCTGGTCGAGCTTTCCTTGAAGGAAGGCCTGCTTGGGCACAAGCCGGTCCCGGCACCGACTATGCCGCAGGACTTGCTTCCTGCATCTTTGACGCTGCTTGCGACGCGGCAAATTCGCATGGGCGGTCGTCAGAAGCCAAAGCAACTGGTGGCCTGCGTCGACGTGGATTTAGGCCCGGACGGCCTTTCGGTGACGCGTGTTCGGCGCTCGCCTTGGTCGAAGGACACCCTTGCGGCCATCGACTTCGTGGAGGAGTTTCCCTTCCTTCAAACGGACGGTAGGGAGCTAATTGGCGATGGCCAGTTCTGGGTCATCGACCGGGCTACTGGCGAGCGGCTGACAGCCTGGTGGGGCAAGTTTGTCCCGAAGCTCATCCTGAACGCCTCATACGATGGCGTCGAGGCCGCGTTGGCCGCTCAGGAAGGGCATCTGGAGCAAAGACGTCAGGAGGGCAGCAAGGCGCGCTTCTATTCGAAGGACCGTGCATTCAACTTGCTCCCCTACTACATGTCAATGTACCTGCCGGCGCATCAGACGCACGGCGAGCGGACTGGCACGCGCATCGCACTGCAGGACTGCGGGGCCTTCTTGCGAATGTTCGTCCCGCCCGCCGGTGGCATCGTCGGCGCCGGCGATTCACTGTCCGGTATGCGCGATGTGATGGTGTACCTGCCGGATGGCCAAGCTGTGGCGGGCGGGTTGCTTGACCGTAAGCTGGTTCAGCTTTATCTCCACACGCTCACAAACGGCGTGCTCGTAGGCGGGGACAACTCGAAAATGAGCATGCTGGAAAAGCTGGCGCGGCTGGCGCTAGAAAACTGAGCCTTGGCCTGAGCGCGCTGCTGCTCAGAAAGTGCGCGCACGCCGGCCAGCGCAATGGTGGGCAATACAAGTGGCCGCATGTACGCAGCAGTGCGAACTATATACGAGGGGCTCTTTTTTGATACGACAGAACTACTCCAGCGGCCTTCGTAGTCAAACTTTGGAGGCCCCTGAACTCACATGAGCTACTCCGGTGGCTCGATATTTACAAATTCTCCTTTAATCGAAGCAACCTTTGCAAGGTGAAACATTTTTGGTCCAGATTTCGTTGACTTGGGAAGATTAAATTTTGGCACTTTAGTGTCAAGGCAGGTCCTTCAGATATTTAATTTGGACCAAGTTTAATCATCACTGGACTGGGCGCAACTTGTCGAAATTGCATGCATTTTTCGAAGCGCTGCCTTTATATTTTTCCCAATCGACTTCGACGTTCTGTCGGCCACACGCTAGTGCCAATGTGCCGTGTCGCGGCGCCTTGTCGCGCAGGACAGGCAGTGCCTGCCAGCCCCGCAGTCGCTCGCATGTGAAAGAACCGTGTGTTCCTAAATGCCGTATAGGCAGGGTGTATTTAGGCCCAGTTTTCGCCATATAACCAGCACTTTTGTTGGCGCCGACCGAATTTTGACCACCCGCGCCGATTGAATTTTGACCAGGG
>NZ_JBMLSK010000152.1:0-42012 GCF_049240545.1 Roseateles sp.
TGTTCATCATGGTGGCCGAGTCCACCGAGATCTTGCGGCCCATCACCCAGTTCGGATGAGCGCAGGCTTGCTCGGGTGTGACCTCGGCCAGCGTGGCGGGGTCCCGCTGGCGGAAAGGACCGCCAGACGCCGTCAACACGATGTGATCGATGCGCTGCGCCCAGGTTTTGCGATCCTCGGGCAGGCATTGAAAGATGGCCGAGTGCTCACTATCGATTGGCAGCAAGGTGGCACCGCCCTGCTTCACCGCCTGCATGAACAAGGCGCCACCAACAACGATGGCCTCTTTGTTCGCCAACAGCAGTCGCTTGCCAGCGCGCGCAGCGGCCAGGCATGGTGCCAAACCAGCGGCGCCGACGATGGCGGCCATGACCATGTCGACGTCCGCATGGGCCGACACCGTCGAGAGGCTGTCCATGCCGTCCAAGACCTCGGTCTTGCTGCCCTGCTCGCGCAACAAAGCGCGCAGTTGCTGGGCCAGCGCCGCATCCGGCAGCACCGCAAAGCGCGGCTTCCAGGTCAAGCACTGCGCCAGCAAGGCGTCGACACGGCTCATCGCCGTGAGGGCGAAGACCTCGTAACGTTCCGGGTGGCGGGCCAACACGTCCAGCGTGTTAACGCCGATGGAGCCGGTGGAACCCAGCACCGTGATGCGCTGAGGACGGGAGTAACTAGTCATTGAAGAGGGCTCAAAGAACTCAAGGCCATGGCGAGCGGGAACACCGGCAACAAGGCATCCACACGGTCCAACACACCGCCATGGCCGGGCAGCAATTGACTGCTGTCCTTGGCGCCAGCGGCGCGCTTGATCAGGGATTCAAACAAATCGCCGACGACGCTCATGCTGGCCAAAAAGACCAGGGCCAGCAGACCCCATGGCAGGGCGTTGCGCTGCAGCAGGATCTGGTAAAGGCTGGGCGAATCGACTGCGAACTGCACATCGATGTAGTAGGCCCAGAAGAAAGCGAGCGCGATCACGCCGAGCATGCCGGACCAAACGCCCTCCCAGCTCTTGCCGGGGCTGATGGACTTGGCCAATTTGCGGCGACCGAAGGCGCGGCCACCAAAGTAGGCGGCGGTGTCGGCCACCCAGACCAGGCAAAAAATCGACAGCAAGAAATTGATGCCAGTGCTTTTGGCTTCCACCATGGCCAGCCAAGCGGCGATCAATGCCACCATGCCCAGCACCATGCGTGCCGTCTTGGTGGCATGCGGCCATTGTTCAGGTCCGCCACGCAGTGCATAACCACCACCCAGCACCCAGAGCAGTGAGGCCATGAACCAGCTCCAAGGCGGCGCCGCCTCCCAACCGACGAGCAGATGCAAGCCCCAGGCCAAAGCACCAGTGACTGCACCAAAGACCAAGGCCGATGGGCCCGTCACGCCGTTCAGACGCGACCACTCCCATCCTGCGGCAGCAATCATCAACAAGGTCAACAAGGCAAATGGCAATGCCGTGCCCGCCAATATGGTGGGCAACAAGGCCAAGAGCAACAGCACTGCGGTGATGATGCGCGTTTTCAGCATACTTCGTGCTCAGGCCTCGGCGACAGCCGGTGCCTCTTTGACACCGCCAAAGCGGCGATCACGCTCACGGAAGGCTTCAATCGCAGCATCCAACTGCGCCTCGCCAAAATCAGGCCACAGGCAGTCAGAAAACACGAACTCGGTGTAGGCCACCTGCCAGAGCAAGAAGTTGCTGATGCGCACCTCGCCGCCGGTGCGAATGAAAAGATCCGGGTCCGGCGCATAGTTCATGGCCATGAACTCGGACAGCTTGGCTTCGGTCAAGTCTTGCGGCTGCACACCCGCCTGCATCGCGGACTTGCAGGCCTGCACGATGTCCCAACGGCCGCCGTAGTTGAAGGCCACCGACAAGGTCAGCTTGCTGTTGTGAGCCGTGGCGGACTCGGCTTCGTTCCAGGCATTGCGCAGCTTGGCCGAAACGGCTTCCCGGTCTCCAATGATGCGGATGCGCACGCCCATGGAGCCCATGCGGGCGAGGTAGCGGGAGACCGCCGCCAGCACCAAGCCCATCAGGCCCGACACCTCGTCACTCGGACGCTTCCAGTTCTCGGACGAGAAGGCGTAAACCGTCAGATGCTCAATGTCGCGGTCGATGCAGGCTTGCACCACCTTGACCAAGGTGTCCACGCCTTGCTTGTGACCGAAGAAGCGCGGCAAGAAACGTTTCTTAGCCCACCGACCATTGCCATCCATGACGATGGCCACATGGCGCGGCACGATTTTGTTGCTGTCATTGCTCACTGCGTCTTGTCTCTCGTGCTCGGGGCGTCAGCGCTTAAACAGCCAGAATTTCGGCTTCTTTGGCGGAGATCAGACGGTCGATCTCGGCAATGGTGCGGTCGGTAATTTTTTGCGCTTCGTCCAAGCTACGACGCTCGTCGTCTTCGCTGATCAGCTTGTCCTTGGTCAGCTTCTTGGCCTGCTCATTGGCTTCGCGACGCAGATTGCGCACTGCGATCTTGGCGTCTTCGCCCGCATTGCGAACCACCTTGGTCAGATCACGGCGGCGCTCTTCGTTCAGCGGCGGCATCGGCACGCGGATCAAGTCGCCTTGCGAGGCCGGGTTCAGACCCAGATCCGACTCGCGGATGGCCTTTTCGATCTTGGCGCCCATGCCTTTTTCCCAGGGCTGAACGCTGATGGTGCGGGCATCCAGCAAGGTCACGTTGGCGACCTGGGAGATCGGCACCATGGAGCCGTAATAGTCAACGCTGACCTGATCCAGAATGCCCGGGTGAGCGCGCCCGGTGCGGATCTTGTGCAATTCGTTCTTCAGGGCCTCAACCGATTTCGCCATCTTGGTTTCGGCGTTCTGCTTGATGTCTGCAATGCTCATATCTCTAAACCTTGAAAAGCTGATTCACCTTAACGCATGAGGCCACTCAAACGTGGACCAGCGTGCCTTCGTCTTCACCCATCACCACGCGCTTGAGAGCACCCGGCTTGAGGATGCTGAAGACACGAATCGGCAGCTTCTGGTCACGGCACAGCGCGAAGGCAGTGGCGTCCAGAACTTGCAGGTTCTTGGCGATCGCTTCATCAAAGCTGATGCGCGAATAACGGGTGGCGCTCGGGTCTTTCTTGGGGTCGGCGGTGTAAACACCATCGACCTTGGTGGCCTTCAGCACGATCTCAGCGCCGATCTCGGCGCCACGCAGTGCTGCGGCCGTGTCTGTGGTGAAGAAGGGGTTGCCGGTGCCGGCAGCAAACACGACGACCTTGCCTTCTTCCAAATATTGCAGTGCCTTGGGGCGCACATAAGGCTCCACCACCTGCTCGATGCCGATGGCCGACATCACGCGCGCGACAATGCCTTCTTGACGCATGGTGTCCGCCAGCGCCAGCGAGTTCATCACGGTGGCCAGCATGCCCATATAGTCAGCGGTCGCACGGTCCATGCCGACCGAGCCGCCCGCCACGCCGCGGAAGATATTGCCTCCGCCAATCACGACGGCCACTTCAACGCCTGTTTGCGTGACTTCCCGAATTTCTTGCACCATGCGCACAATGGTGGCGCGGTTGATACCGAAAGCGTCATCGCCCATCAGGGCTTCGCCGGAGAGCTTGAGCAGGATGCGTTTGTGCGCGGGCATAGGGACCTCTTGATGCTGTGTTGCTGCGGTGTTCTCGAACCAGTGCCGCGCAGAATCCACCTCGTGAGCAGACCCATGCAGCGGCACAAGTGTAAAGGGCGCCAGAGGCGCCCTTTTTGACTTCAGAGCTTATTGCCCCTTAGCGGCGGCCACTTGCGCAGCCACTTCGGCGGCGAAGTCGTCCACCTTCTTCTCAATGCCTTCACCCACCACGTACAGCGTAAAGCTCTTCACGTTGGTGGCCTTGTCCTTCAGCATGGCGGCGACGGTTTGCTTGCCGTCAGCGGCCTTCACGAAGACTTGGTCCAGCAGCGAGACTTCCTTCAGGAACTTCTGCACCGAGCCTTCAACCATCTTGGCGACGATGTCGGCAGGCTTGCCGGACTCGGCTGCCTTCTCGGCAGCGATCTTGCGCTCTTTCTCGACCAACTCAGGCGCGACTTCGGCGGAAGACAGCGCAGCCGGCTTCATCGCAGCCACGTGCATGGCGACGTCCTTGGCGGCGACTTCGTCACCATCGAACTCCACCATCACGCCGATGCGGGTGCCGTGCAGATAAGAAGCCAGCTTGGCGCCGCTGTTGTACAGCTTGACGCGACGCAGCGACATGTTTTCGCCGATCTTGCCGACCAGACCGCGACGCACTTCTTCCACGGTCGGGCCAAAGCCTTCTTGCGACAGCGGCAGATTGCCCAGAGCAGCCACATCGGCCACGCCGTGCTCAGCAGCCAAGGCGGCGCAAGCATTGGCGAAAGCCAAGAAAGCGTCATTCTTGGTGACGAAGTCGGTTTCGCAGTTCACTTCCAGCAAAGCGCCGGTCGTGCCCACCACGGCAGCAGCGACCACGCCTTCGGCGGTCACGCGCGAAGAAGCCTTACCGGCCTTGTTGCCCAGCTTGACGCGCAGGATTTCTTCACCACGGTCCAGGTCGCCGCCGGCTTCGGTCAGCGCCTTCTTGCACTCCATCATCGGGGCGTCGGTGCGGGCACGCAGTTCGGCCACCATGCTTGCGGTAATTGCAACCATCTTGAATCTCCGGTGTTTGTCAGGGTTTAGCAGTAGAAGATTCCGAGGAATCAGTCATACCGCTCAAAAAATTTTGAAAAAAAGGGGCTGAATCAGCCCCTTTGTTTGGCAGCTGAAATTCAGGCGCCTTCGCTCACTTCAACGAACTCGTCGCCGGCAGGAGCCTGGGCTTGCACGACTTCGTTACCGGCGTTAGCACGGCCTTCCAGCACGGCGTCAGCGACGGCGCGGGCGTACAGAGCCACGGCCTTGGCCGAGTCATCGTTACCAGGAATGACGTAGTCGATACCGACAGGCGAGTGGTTGGTGTCAACCACGCCGATGACGGGGATGCCCAGCTTCTTGGCTTCGGCGATGGCGATCTTGTGGTAGCCAACGTCGATCACGAAGATGGCGTCAGGCAGACCGTTCATGTCCTGGATGCCGCCGATGTTCTTTTCCAGCTTGGCCAGATCGCGTTGGAACATCAAAGCTTCTTTCTTGATGGCGGGCTGAGTGCCGGCATCCACTTGAGCTTGCATGTCCTTCAGGTTCTTCAGCGAAGTCTTGACCGTCTTGAAGTTGGTCATCATGCCGCCCAACCAACGCTGGTCGACGTAAGGCATGCCGCAACGCTGGGCTTCCAGAGCGACGACTTCACGCGCTTGACGCTTGGTGCCGATCATCATGATGGTGCCGCGCTTAGCCGACAGCTGGCGCACAAACTTCATCGCCTCTTCGAACGCAGGCAGCGTCTTTTCGAGGTTGATGATGTGGATCTTGTTGCGATGGCCGTAGATGTACGGGGCCATCTTGGGGTGCCAGAAACGAGTTTGGTGACCAAAGTGGACGCCTGCTTCCAGCATCTCGCGCATAGTGACGGACATATTCTTTACTCCGAAGGTTGTGTCTAAAATCCGGCCCGAATTGCTCTGCGCAGTGACGCTCATTCACCCAGCTGGGGATTGAACTCGAATACAGCAGCAACACCTCTCAGTGGCCGGTTTGCGATTTGTTCGCAAAGGACTTGCGAAACATTTCAAATTTCACCCGCTGCATTGAGCAAAACGCCCAGTGCCGCCCGGCAAAACCCAAAGAGTATACACGATTCATGAGCATTGACCTGAGCGGCGCCCTGCTGCAGCTGCAAGATGGGCGCCTCAGCGCCGCCGAAGCTGCGCAGGAAAACCAGCGCCAGGCCCTCTCGGAAGGCTGCAAAAACGCCTATGTGCGAGAGTTCTTCAAACAGGCCCAGATCTGCGCCGCAGCCATTGACACCCTGGCGCAGGCTGGAGCTCCTCGGCCCCGGCTGGGCGGCTTAGGCATCAGCATCAAAGACTTGTTCGACGTGGCCGGCGCCGTGAGCGGTGCGGGCTCGCGCGTCCTGAGCCAAAACGCGCCCGCCCATCAGGACTGCCCGGCCGTCGCCCGTTTGCGCCAAGCGGGTGCGGTGCTGACCGGACACACGAATATGAGCGAGTTCGCCTTCTCGGGCGTAGGCATCAACCCGCACCACGGCACGCCCCTGAACCCCGTCACCTTTGCAATGGATGGGCAGGCTCGCATCCCGGGCGGCTCCAGTTCGGGCGCAGCGGTCAGCGTCTCGACCGGCGCCGCATGGGCGGCACTTGGCTCCGACACCGGCGGCTCGATCCGCATCCCGGCAGCTTTGCAAGGCCTGGTCGGCTTCAAGAACACCGCGCGACTGACACCGACCGAAGGCTGCATTCCACTGTCTACTACTTTGGACACGGCCTGCGCGCTCACACGGTCCGTGCGCGACGCCATCTTGCTGCATGAGGTGTTGGCAGCACGCCAAGTTCGCATCAGCCCGCGCCCCCTGAAGGCGATGCGCCTGGCCCTGGTCAAGCCGCTTTTTCAAGATGGCATGGACGACGCCGTCAGCCGCGCTTTCGAGCGCAGTCTGAAGCGCTTGCGCGCGGCCGGCTGCGATGTTGAGGAGATCGATCTCCCAGCCTTGAATCAGCTTTCCGAGCTGCAAGCGCAAGGTGGCTTTGCGGCGGCAGAAAGCTGGGCCTGGCATCGCCAGCGCCTGCAGAACTCCGAACAAGCGGCACTCTACGATCCACGCGTCAGTGCACGCATCCGACGCGGTGAGGCCATCAGCGCCGCCGACTACGTCGACTTGCTGAATCGGCGCCGCCAGTGGATCGCCAACATGGAAGCCTCGCTGGCTGGCTTTGACGCGGTGATCAGCCCTACCGTGCCCATCGTTGCGCCCTTGCTGGCGCCACTGCTCGCCAGTGACGAACAATTCTTCGCCACCAACGCCCTGTTGCTGCGCAACCCGTCCGTTGTGAACCTCTTGGATGGCTGCGCCATTTCGCTGCCCTGCCAAGAGGAGGGAGAATTGCCGGTTGGACTGATGCTGTGGAGCACCGCAGCGCAGGACGACCTCTTGCTGAGCCTTGCGCTACAGATTGAACACCTTTTGAACGCGAGACCCTGAGCGCATGCGTATTGCCATCATCGGCGCCGGAATAGCCGGCGTCACCAGCGCCTTCGAGTGCGCAGCCGACGGCCATCAAGTCACCGTTTTCGACCGTCGCGGCAGCGTGGCCGCCGAAGGCAGTTTTGCCAACACCGGCCAGGCCGCCCCCGCCATGGCCCTGCCCTGGACGCAGGCCTCATTTCCTCGGCCAGGCGCCGGCTCGCTGAGCTGGCAATGGCGCCGCTGGCGTGCTGAACGCAGCAAGGACCGAGCCACGAAACAAGCCCAGCTGCTGCAGTTGGCCCTGTACAGCCACAGCCGCCTGCAAGAGCTTCGCAAGCGCTTGCAGCTGGACTTTGAGCGCGCCGAAGGGCAGTTGCTACTGCTGCGCCAGGACCGCGATCTGCGCGCGATTCAAGCGCAGCTGGATCTTTTGCAAAGCCTGGGGCTCCAGCAGCAGTTTTTGAGCGCCGAGCAGTGCCTTGCCCTCGAGCCCGGCCTGAACCCGGACACGGCGTTGCATGGTGGCATCCAACTGAGCCCAGCCGAGGTCGGCAATTGCCGCCAGTTCAGCCACTTGATGCGCATCGAGGCACAGCGCCTGGGCGTGCAGTTCCGCTTTCACACCACGGTTCGCAGCCTCACGCCCGGCACGGTCGCCTCGCTGATTCACGAACACACCATCCCGCCCGAAGGATTGGGCGCTGCGACGCGCGCGCCAGAAAAGCAAGACGCCGGCGACACTCAGCCCGCACCGCTTGGGCCCATGCAAGAGAGCTTTGACGCGGTGTTGATCTGCGCGGGCGCCAGCGCCCTGGATCTCTTGCAGCCGCTCGGCCTCAAGCCCGCCATGGGCTTGGTCCATGGCTACACCATCACAGCGCCCCTGCGACAGCTGGAGGCCCACCCCGACCTCGGCCCCAGAGCCGGCGTTTTCGATCTGCGCGAGCAAACCTCCATCAGCCGCATCGGGCAACGAGTGCGCGTGGCCGGCAGCGTCGAGCCGGGCGCCGCCCCGCAAAGCTTCAAGCCCGCGACACTCGCTTCGCTGCACCGGGTCTTGAACGACTGGTTCCCCGGCGCCATGCAAGTCGGCCAAGAGCAACGCTGGATCGGCTGCCAAGCCCTACTACCCGATGGACTCCCCCTGCTCGGCGCCAGCGGCCTGCCCGGCATCTGGCTGAACTTGGCTCAAGGGGCCGCTCACAGCCTGGACTGGCCGCTGGCCTGCGGCGCAGCGCGGCTGCTGGCCAACCAAGTCAGCAAGCGCAAGACGGACGCCGAAGCCCCGGAGATCACAGGTCTGGACATCTCGCGCTTGGCCTGACAAGCTGGGGCCATGCACAAACTCCTGCCCGCAGAGCACAACTGGCCCCTGCACTCAGCAGCCAGCAGCCGCGCCATCGAACGCGCAGCTCTGGCGACCTTGCCCCCACACGCCTTGATGGAGCGCGCCGGCACTAGTGCTGCGCGTTTGTGTCTAGCCCTGAGTTCGAGCAGACACAGCATCTGGCTGCTCTGCGGCCCCGGCAACAATGGTGGCGACGGCTTGGTGGCGGCGAGACTGCTGCGGACCCACGGCTTGGATGTAAGCGTCAGCTTGATCGGCCATGGGCCGGAACGCCCGCTCCCGCCGGATGCACAGGCCGCATTGGCCTCAGCACAGCTGGCCGGCGTGCACATCAGCGAAGGCCTTCGATCGCCGCAATCCACAAGCCTCGCTGTAGATGCCTTGTTGGGCCTGGGCTTGAGCCGCGCACCCACCGCCGAATTCACCGACGCCATCCACTGCCTGAACGCAAGTGGGTCGCCGATCTTGGCGCTGGATCTACCCAGCGGCCTGCTGGCCGATACCGGCAACTTGGCGGGGTCGGTGGCGGTACGCGCCCAGCACACGCTGAGCCTGCTGACCCTCAAGCCCGGCCTCTTCACGGCGCAAGGACGAGTTCATTGCGGACAAGTTTGGTTTGACTCACTAGGCGCCCAGCACGAAATCGAGGCCGATGCCTTGCTGCTAGGCGCCGCAGCGCTCCAGCCACTGACCCACTCCCGACTAAGCCGCCACGCGCAACACAAAGGCAGCCAAGGCGACGTCCTGGTCCTGGGTGGCGCGCCCGGTATGCGCGGCGCCGCCCGCTTAGCAGCGCGTGCCGCGCTGGCCTCAGGCGCCGGCCGCGTTTATGTTTGTTTGCTGAGTTCCGACTCAACAGCTTCGGTGGAAACCGAAGCCGATGTCATGCGTCCAGAGTTGATGCAGTTCGCGAAGCAGCGCCTGGCGGATGCGCAATCATGGCAAGACAAGGTCGTGGTCTGCGGCTGTGGCGGCGGAGAGGCCATCAGCGAATGGCTGCCTACGGTACTGCGCCACGCCAAACGGCTGGTCTTGGACGCAGATGCCCTCAATGCTGTCGCCAGCAGCGCAGAATTGCGCGCACTGCTGGCCCAACGCGCAGGACAAAGCTTGGCCACCGTACTCACCCCTCACCCGCTTGAGGCCGCACGCCTGCTGAATTGCAGCACCGACGATGTCCAGGCCGATCGATTGAAAGCAGCGCGAACCCTGTCCGCTCAATTCAACAGTCAGGTCATTTTGAAGGGCTCGGGAAGCGTCGTCGCCGACTCAAAATTAGACCGCCTGGCCATCAACAGCAGCGGCAATGCCGCCCTGGCCACAGCGGGCAGCGGCGACGTCCTGGCGGGCTGGTTGGGCGGACTGTGGGCGCAACACCCAGACACACCGCCCGCCCTGCTGGCCAGCGCCGCTTGCTATTGGCATGGACGCGCGGCCGATGAACAAGAGGCCGGCCCCCTGCGCGCAGCCGACTTGGTGGAACGCATGCATGCCCTCCACCGCCTGACATTGGCACCTGAATTGGGATCAAGGACCCCAAGCACCGCTTAACTGCGCTGTGAACAAACAGCTCAGCAAAGTTCTCTGAACTTCACCGACGCTTGCGCGTCCGAGGCTCCAAGCCGGCCGCCGAGGGCTTTACTTCCGCCTTGCCCCGTGCCGCCTGCCTGACCGCCTTGATGGGATGAGCCGCAGACGCCCCCGATGCACCCAAAGCCCCAGGATTGGCCGCACGCCCTGGCTTGCCCTTGCGCCCAGCTTTGCTGGCCTTGGCCGCCTTCTTCACCGCGCGGTCATCGCGCCGCACTTGATCCAGTTCCGCCACCGCCGACAAGGGCTGTCTGTCTGCTGCACCCAAACCCGCTTTGTCTCGCTGCGCGCGCGCGACCAGCTTCGCTTCACCACTCTCTTGCACCAGCCGGAAGTCAATCTTGCGCGCATCCAGATCGACGCGACTGACCTGCACCTGAACCCGTGCGCCGGTGGCATAGCGAATGCCCGTGCGCTCTCCGCGTAGCTCTTGGCGGACCTCATCGAAGCGGAAATACTCACCACCCAACTCGGTGATGTGAATCAGGCCCTCGACATAAAGCGCGTCCAGTTGCACAAAGAGTCCAAAGCTGGTGGCCGCGCTGACCGTGCCAGCGAACTCCTCGCCCAGATGCTCCCGCATATAGCGGCACTTCAGCCAGGCCTCGACGTCACGCGAGGCCTCGTCGGCGCGCCGTTCGTTGGCACTGCAATGCGCGCCCACCACTTCCCAGCGCTCGATCTCGGTCGTCGCCTTGGCCGGATCGATGGGCGCAGCGCGGCCCGGCCGCTTCGCAGCCATCGGCACTTCCATCTTGCCTGCGTCCAAGTGGTAACGCTTGTCGGCCAAGATGGCTTTGATGACCCGGTGCACCAACAAATCGGGATAACGTCGAATGGGGCTGGTGAAGTGGGTGTAGGCCAAGTAAGACAGGCCAAAGTGCCCGGCATTGGCCGAGGTGTAAATCGCCTGCTGCATGGAGCGCAGCAGCATGGCGTGGATCTGCGTCGAGTCGACCCGGTCCTTGGTCGCCGCGGCAATCGCTGCGTACTCGCCCGGCTTGGGGTCGTCACTGATCGATAGACCCAAACCCAGCGCGCGCAAATAAGCTTGCAGCGCAATGCGCTTCTCAGGCGTCGGCCCCTCGTGGACCCGGAACAAGGCGCCATGCTTGGACTGGGCAATGAAGTCAGCCGCGCAGACATTGGCGGCCAACATAGCCTCCTCAATCAGCTTGTGCGCCTCGTTACGGGTACGCGGGATGATCTTTTCGATACGTCCGTTGTCATCGCAAACGATCTGCGTTTCGGTCGTGTCAAAGTCAATCGCACCCCGGCGTGAGCGCTCGGCCAGCAAAGCCCGATAGACCTCGTACAAGTGCAGCAAATGCGGCACCAGATCACTGCGCTTGGCCGCCTCAGGCCCATGGGTGTTGCCCAAAATGGCTGCGACTTCGCTGTAGGTGAATCGCGCATGCGAGCGAATGACTGCTGGGTAAAACTGGTAGGCCTGAACTTCCCCGCTCTCGTTGACCAACATGTCGCAGACCATGGACAAACGGTCTTCATAGGGATTCAGCGAGCACAGACCGTTGGAGAGCTTCTCTGGCAACATCGGGATGACACGGCGCGGGAAGTACACCGATGTGGCGCGCTCGTAGGCATCGGCATCCAAAGGATCGCCCGGCTTGACGTAATGACTGACGTCGGCTATCGCCACCAACAAGCGCCAACCGCTGAAGGCCGTTTTGCCGCGCCCTTGTTTGTGCGGCTCGCAATAGACGGCATCGTCAAAGTCTCGCGCATCTTCACCGTCAATGGTCACCAAGGGCACATCGCGCAGATCGATGCGATGCTTCAAGTCGGCTGCACGCAATTTGTCCGGCAGTTTCGCGGCTTGCGCCAGAGTCTCGGCACTGAAGCGATGCGGCACCTCGTACTTGCGCACCGCAATCTCGATCTCCATGCCCGGATCATCGATTTCGCCTAACACCTCAACCACACGGCCTACCGGCTGCGAGTAAAGGGACGGCGGCTCGATCAATTCCACAGCCACCACTTGCCCAGCGACCGCATTGGCCAAGCCGTTCTTGGGGACCAAGATGTCCTGCCCCATGCGCTTGTCTTCAGGTGCCACCAGCCAGATACCCGACTCCAAGAGCAAGCGCCCGATGATGGGCTTCTTCTTGCGCTCCAAAATTTCGAGCACCCGCCCTTCGGGCCTGCCACGCTTGTCCATACGGACGATGCGCACCCGCAAGCGATCACCATGCATGACTGCATGCATTTCCTGCGATGACAAATAGATGTCCTGCTGCCCCACATCGGGCTGCAAGAAGCCATGCCCGTCCCGATGTCCCTGCACAGTGCCTTCGACCTCGCTCAATAGCGAGCCGATTTCTTGCTGGCCCTGCGTACTTGTGTTCTTAATGTTTTTGATGATAGAATCCTTGCTTTCCTGAAATGCCCAGGTGGCGGAATTGGTAGACGCACTAGTTTCAGGTACTAGCGGGTAACTCCGTGGAGGTTCGAGTCCTCTCCTGGGCACCAAGATTGAAATAAATCCAAAGAGATGGTCTCATGTCGAAATGCATGAGGCCATTTTGCTTTGTGCCGTACGAAGCTCGAATGAATTTCGAAACTTTCGCCCAGTCTTTTTGAACAAGCGCCGGCGAATTCCCTGAAGCGCGCACGCTCACCCCGCAAAGCTTCACCCTCAAAGCAACAAGCCGACAGGTTTTCACACTGCCGGCTTGATTAACTTTCATGCCTTGAAGCCGCTCCAGCGATTCAGACCACAAACTTTTTGGCCAAAGCATCGGGCCGCATATCGTCGTACTCTTCGAATGGCTGGTGAATCCAGGGGCTGGTATCCAGCATCTCGACATAGTAGTCCGGCGTGTAGGCCGAGACGCCCTTGGTCCAAATCACGGCCGAGCGCAACTCGCTGATGGCAGGCATGCTGCGCAGACGCTCAACCACAGCCTTCAGCGTGACTCCCGAATCTGCCAAATCATCCACCAGCAAAACACGGCCAGCCAACTCGCCTTTAGGCATGGTGATGTACTTGGCGATGTCCAAGCGGCCTTGAATGGTGCCCGCTTCGGCGCGATACGAGCTGGTGGACATGATGCCCAGCGGCTTGTCGAAAACGCGCGACAGCACATCCCCGGGGCGCATACCACCACGGGCCAGACATAGGATCTGATCAAACTCCCAGCCAGATGCATGGATCTTGAGCGCTAGGCGCTCGGTCAACATGTGGTACTCGTCCCAGGACACGTACAAGTGCTTGCCGTCGTCGGTCAACATAAATGGTTTCTCCTGTGGAGTGAGGCGGTCAGACTCAGAAATTGATTGAAGGCAAGCAACTCAGACTGCGTAGGGGTGACGCAACAAAATGGTGTGCTCACGGTCTGGGCCGGTCGAGACCATGTCAATCGGAGCGCCGATGACTTCCTTGATTCGTTGCAGATAGTTGCGAGCATTCTGCGGCAAAGCATCCCAGGATGTGACGCCAAAAGTCACCTCAGCCCAACCGGGGAAAGTTTCATAGATCGGCTCAGCGCCGACGATTTCATCACCATCCAAAGGCAGGATGTCCAGTGTTCGGCCATCGGCCAATTTGTAGCCGACGCACATCTTGACCTCGGCCAGGCCATCCAGCACATCGAGCTTGGTGATGCACAGACCCGTAATGCCGTTGATGATGACCGAACGCTTCAACGCCGCCGCATCGAACCAGCCGCAGCGACGAGCGCGACCGGTCACAGTGCCCTTCTCCTGACCCACTGTCGACAGGTGATAGCCCACCGTACCCTCCTTTTCCCACTCCAACTCGGTCGGGAACGGGCCTGAACCCACGCGGGTGGTGTAGGCCTTGGTGATGCCCAGCATGTAGTGCAGCATCTGTGGCCCCACGCCCGCGCCAGCCGCAGCATTGCCAGCCACGCAGTTGCTCGAGGTCACATAGGGATAGGTGCCGTGGTCGATGTCCAGCAGCGTGCCTTGCGCGCCTTCGAACAAGATGTTGGCACCAGCCAAATGGGCCTTGTGGATCATGTAGCCCACGTCAGCCATCATCGGCTTGATCACTTCGGCCATCTTCATGGCTTGGTCGAAGATGGGCTGGAACTCCAATGCCTTGGAATTCAGGTACCCCGCAAGGGCGAAGTTATGCAAAGCCAGCAGCTCTTGCAGCTTCTTGGCAAAGCGCTCGGGGTGCTTCAGGTCTTGCACGCGCAGGGCGCGGCGAGCCACCTTGTCTTCGTAGGCCGGACCAATGCCCTTGCCGGTGGTGCCGATCTTGCCGGCCCCACTGCTCTCACGCAGGGCCTCGCGAGCCTTGTCCACTTCCACATGGAAGGGCAGGATCAAGGGGCAAGACTCGCTGATGAACAAGCGCGAACGCACTTCAACGCCCGCTTTTTCCAAGCGCTCGATTTCGCCCAGCAAATGGGTCGGATCCAGCACCACGCCGTTGCCGATGTAGCAAGCCACGCCGTCACGCATGATGCCCGAGGGGATCAGTTGCAAGGCTGTCTTCACACCCTTGATGACCAGGGTGTGGCCAGCGTTATGGCCACCTTGAAAACGAACGACGCCTTGAGCGTGATCGGTCATCCAATCGACGACCTTGCCCTTGCCTTCGTCACCCCATTGGGTGCCTACAACGACCACATTCCGGCCGCGCGCGATTTCGCTTTTCATCTTGATAATCCGATGATCAAAAAAGTGATGTCGGCCGGTCGGCGCTCAAAGCGCGCGCACCAACCACTGATTGTCGACCTGCACCAGCTCACGGTCACAGTCGAATTCTTCGCCTTCATGCTCGTGGCCCGGCAATATGCAGACCACGGTCTCGCCCGCTTCTCTGAGCTTGCGCACCGCAGCGCGCAATTCAGGATTCTCACCCCAGGGCGCCCGAACTGCGGCTCGCAAAGGCGCCGCAGGACTCAATGCCTCCAAGACCTTCAAATCCAAGCTAAAGCCGACTGCAGGACGACGCCGGCCAAACACGGCCCCCACCTCGTCATACCGGCCGCCGCGCAAGACTGCTTCGCTCGCACCTTCGGCGTACAAAGCAAAACGCACGCCGCTGTAATAAGCAAAGCCTGTCAAATCCGCCAGATCAAGGCCGATCGAAATCTCAGGGTGGGTTTGCTGCAAATGCTTGGTCAACCATTCCAAGTCATTCAGTGCAGCAGTGATCAAGGGATGCGCAGGTAGCTGTCGACGCGCCAAAGCCAGAACCTCGGTGCCCCCATACAAGGACAGCAGTTGCAACAAGCCGCGTTGTACATCTTGGCTCAAGCCCTGACTGGCCAAGCGCAGTGCGGCACCATCTTTGGTCGTCAGCGCAGCAATCAAAGCATCCATCACCACGGGTGCGGGCATCGAATCCGCCAACACACCGCGCAACAGGCGCGCATCTCCCAGATCCATCACCGCTTGCTTGAGACCAGCTCGCTTGACGACATCCAGCGCCAACTCCTGCACCTCCAAGTCAGCCTCCAGCCCAGCATGACCATAGATCTCAATACCGAACTGCAAGGGCTCACGCGTGGCGTGGAGGCCGCTGCTACGGGTGCGCAGCACGGGTCCGCAGTAGCAAAGACGGGTTACACCGCGTCGATTCAGCAGGTGGGCATCGATTCGAGCAACTTGAGGCGTGGTGTCTGCACGCAGACCCAGACTCCGACCCGATAGCTGGTCGACCAGCTTGAAAGTCTGCAGATCAAGTTCGTGCCCCGCACCGGTGAGCAAAGACTCCAGATGCTCCAGCAGCGGAGGCATCACCAGCTCGCAACCGTAGCTTCGGGCCATGTCCAAGAGTTCGCGACGGATCTCTTCGATACGGCGCGCCTGGGACGGCAGAACGTCAGCAATATGCTCAGGCAGCAGCCAGGCAGAAGCCATGTGTATATGGGGAGCGGTTAAAAACGGCATTGTACCGGCGTCACGCGCGGCTGCCAGCTTTTAGCACCGACTTGAATGATTTCGGGGGGCTAAGGCCACACCAAAACCACACCCAGCAAGCCAGCCAGAATGCTGGCCAAGCCGATGAAGCGTATCTGTCCATCGGTCATGGCCAACATGCGAGCAAACACCTGCCGCCACATTTGCGGGCTGAGGAAGGGCAAAAGCCCTTCAACGACCAGCATCAGGCTGAGCGCCAACAGCAGGGTTTGCGACAAGACGAGTCCGCCTTACTTGCGCGGCGCGGGCGCAGCCGCACCACCGCCCGCACCCCGCATGGACTTGAAGAAGTCGCTGCTTGGGTCAACGACCATCACGTCCGTTTTGTTGCGGAAGCTGCTGCGATAAGCCTCGAGCTGGCGGTAGAACTGAGCGAACTGCGGGTCGCGGCCAAAAGCATCCGCATACAAAGCTGAAGCCTTGGCATCACCCTCACCCTTGATCTTTTGCGCGTCACGGTAGGCTTCAGCCACGATCACTTCACGCTGCCGGTCGGCATCAGCACGAATCTTTTCGCCATCCGCGCCACCCGTCGAGCGCAACTCATTGGCAACGCGTTTGCGCTCGGACTCCATACGGCGATAGACCGAGTCCGTGATATTCGCGGCGAAGTCCACACGCTTGATCCGCACATCGAGGATCTCGATACCGAACTGCTTGGCCTCATCTTCCAGACGTTTACGCACGTCGTTCATGACCTTCTCGCGCTCAGTCGCCAGCACCGAGATGACCGTGCGCTTGGTTACCTCTTCGTTGAAGGCCGCTTGAACCACCGGACTCAGGCGATTCTCGACATTACGCATATCAGAGCCGTTGTTCCGAATGAATTGACGGGGCTCGGCGACTCGCCACTTGATCAACCAATCGATCACCAAGCTCTTCTTCTCGGCCGTGAAGATCGGACGCGATTCCGGACTATCCAATGTCTGCACCCGTCGATCCAAAAGGACCACGTTCTGCAGCGGCGGCGGCAGCTTGAACTTCAAGCCGGGCTCGGTGATCACTTCCTTGATCTCACCCAGCGCATACACGACAGCAAACTGACGCTGGTCGATGACAAACAGCATAGAGCTGGCAAGCATCAGGGCGACCAGAGCTCCAGCCACAATGGCGGCAATACGATTCATCTGCATAACTCCCTGATTCATCAGCGACCGTCACGGCTGCGCAAGCCGTCACGGGAACGCACATCGTTGCTGACCGCAGGCGCTGGCGCTTCAGCGGCTGGCGTGGCCACCGGCGGCGACGCCGTCACAGTGCCCGAGGACTGCTGGATCAATTTATCCAAGGGAAGGTACAGCAGGTTGGATCCATTGCGACTGTCGACCATGACCTTGCTGACATTCGAATAGACCTGTTGCATGGTGTCGGTATAGAGGCGATCGCGCGTCACGCCCGGAGCCTTCTGGTACTCGCTCAACACGCTCTTGAAGCGCTGCGCATCACCCTCCGCCTGCGCGACAACGCGGGACTTGTAACCTTCCGCCTCTTCCAGCAAGCGAGCCGAAGTGCCCTGTGCCTTGGGGATCACATCATTGGCGTAGGCTTGGCCTTCATTCTTCAGGCGCTCACGGTCGGCGCCAGCCTTGAAGGCGTCGTCGAACGCGGCCTGCACCTGCTCGGGCGGCGCCACGTTCTGCACGTTGACGTTCTTGATCTGAATGCCGGCCTTCAGTCGATCCAACTGCGTCTGGATGGACTTCACCAGATCCACAGCAATAGCGTCGCGCTGCTCATAAAGCACCGAATCCATCTTGCTCTTGCCGACGATCTCACGCACCGCCGACTCCGCCGCCAAGACCACCGCCTCATCGGGGTTGCGGTTCTCAAACAGATAGTCGCGTGCATTCTTCAGCGTGTATTGGACGGTGAAGCGGATATCGACGATGTTCTCGTCTTGAGTCAGCATCGAAGAGTCGCGCAGCCCAGTGGCCTGCACCACCGAGTTCCGACCCACTTCAACTTGACGCAGCTGCGTCACCGAGACAATTTCGTCCGCCTGGAAAGGATACGGCAGGCGCCACTGGAAGCCCGCCTCAACGGTCTTGCTGTACTTGCCAAACGAAGTCACCACCGCCTGTTGGCCTTCTTGAACAATGAAGAATCCACTGCCCAACCAACCCAACAGAACCACGCCGCCAATCAAACCGGCGCCAATGCCGGCGCTTTTCATATCGGGCTGGAAGTTGTTGCCGCCGCCGTTACCGCCATTGCCACCCGAATCATTGCCGCCGGGCGGCTTGCCGCCAAACATACCGGTCAGCTTGCGATTGAAGTCGCGCCACAGTTCATCCAAATCGGGCGGACCGTCATTCCGGCCATTGTTCAAATGGCGTCCGGCGCGCCAGCCTGCGGGCATCAGGCCGCCCAACAAAGCCAGCGCGGCCAGGGCCAGCGGTTTCAAACGACCGGCGGCCTGATTCTCGGGGCGCCGCTCGCGGCTCACTGGCTCAAAGGTATTCATGCTCATGCCTGTGTGGGGGGGATAAGCTCCGAACCCGTATCGGGTTCAGTAGCAGGGTGCTCGGGATCGAACTCCGCCTCAGCAATTGGGGGGCGTTCGGTAGATTTCAAGACAAGTCCTCGCGGATCTTCAGCATCCAATGTGGGCCTGGGCTGATTTTGCATCGCCTCGACGAGTTGCTGACGCAGCAGATCCAAACCACTGCCATCGAGTGCACTGACGAAAACACGCGGTACTCGCTGGCCGCCTCCGAGGCCGTCACCAGGTCGAGCCAGCCAGTCCATGGGTTCGCGCGGCAGCTGGGACTCTTCCAGCATGTCTTGCTTGTTGTAGACCAAGATCTGCGGAATAGATGCCGCACCGATCTCGTCCAGAACACGCTCCACTTCTAGCATCTGCTCATCCAGCACCGGTGAAGCAGCGTCGACCACATGAAGCAGCAAGTCAGCATCGGCGGCCTCCTGCAAGGTCGCGCGGAAGGCCACGACCAGCTTATGCGGCAGATCGCGAATGAAACCCACCGTGTCGGACAAGGACACACTCGCTCCGGCCTGCTCCAGATAGAGGGAGCGGGTGGTGGTATCGAGCGTGGCAAACAATTGATCCGCGGCGTAAGTTCTCGCCTTCACCAAAGCGTTGAACAGCGTGGACTTGCCCGCGTTGGTATAGCCCACCAAAGACACACGGAATACGCTGTTACGTGCACGCGCTCGCTGCTGTGTGCTGCGCTGGCGTTCGACCTTTTTCAGCTTCTCTTTGATGTTCTTGATGCGGTCGTCAATCATGCGCCGATCCAACTCGATCTGCGCTTCACCCGGGCCGCCACGCATGCCGATGCCACCGCTTTGGCGCTCCAAGTGACTCCAGCGTCGCACCAGGCGCGTGGCCAAGTACTGCAAGCGAGCCAACTCCACCTGCATCTTGCCTTCGTGACTCTTGGCCCTGGCGGCAAAAATTTCAAGGATCAGGGCGGTACGGTCTGCAACCGGCACACCCAGAACGCGCTCCAGATTGCGTTGCTGAGCCGGTGAGATGGCCTGATCAAACAAGACGGTATGGGCCTGGTGGGCCTGAACCAGCAGCTTGATCTCATCGGCCTTGCCGGAGCCGACAAACAAGGCGGCATCGGGCGCCTGCCGCCGTGCGATCACACGGGCCACAGGCGTGTCCCCGGCAGACTCGGCCAGCAAAGCCAATTCGTCGAGGGTTGGATCAAAGGTCGAAGCCGTCTTGGCCGAACGGCCAAAGTCAACACCTACCAAAATGGCGCGGGCCACCTCAGAAGGTGACTGCGCGCCATAGGAGTCTTGTGAGGATGAGGATGAGGTCAAGGTGTTTGGGTCGGGCCCAGGCCAGAGAAAAAGCGAACGGCGCGCAAATCAGGCCGCTGCGTCGTCGCCACCATCGGCGGCGTGAAAGTTCACCGCACGACCTGGGACTACCGTCGAAATGGCGTGCTTGTAAACCATCTGAGTCACGGTATTGCGCAGCAGCACCACGTACTGGTCGAAAGACTCGATCTGACCTTGCAGCTTGATGCCATTGACCAGATAAATGGACACCGGCACATGCTCTTTGCGAAGCAGGTTCAGGAAGGGGTCTTGCAGAAGTTGGCCTTTATTGCTCACGATATGCTCCGTGTTGTGAGAGGGTTTCTAAGTAACAGTTTCGACCTTAACACAGGCGGGGCCATGTGTTCGATGTAAGGTCTGTGACAGGACTCGTTTCAGTCTTTGTCGCTGAATGGGTTTTTGGAGGAGCGCATCTCGATACGCATCGGCGTGCCCACCAACTTGTAATGCGCGCGAATCCGGCCCTCCAGATAACGCTTGTAGGCCTCGGTCACACCTTCCAAAGAATTGCCATGAACAATCACCAACGGAGGGTTCATGCCGCCTTGGTGGGCGTAGCGCAACTTGGGCCGGAAGTGGCCGCTGCGTTTGGGCGTTTGGTGCTCGACCGCTTCTTGGATCAAGCGCGTCAGCACCGGCGTCGTCATCTTGCGATAGGCCGAAGAATAGGCATCCGCGAGCGCGTTCCACAACGGCCCTAGCCCCTGGCGCTTCAAGGCCGAGATGTTGTGGATAGGAGCGAACTTCAAGAAAGCTAGACGTTGCTCGATAGAGCGTTGCAACTGTTCGCGCTGGTAGCTGTCAATGGCGTCCCACTTGTTGACGGCCAACACCACGGCACGGCCACTCTCCAGGATATAGCCTGCAATATGGGCATCTTGATCCGACACGCCTTGGGTCGCATCCAGCAGCAACAAGACGACATTGGCGTCCGCAATCGCCTGCAATGTTTTCACCACCGAGAATTTCTCGATCGCCTCAAACACCTTGCCCTTACGGCGCAGACCGGCGGTATCAATCAGCTGAAACTGCTGGCCGTTGCGCTCGAATGGCACGCTGATGGCGTCTCGCGTGGTGCCAGGCATATCAAAAGCGACCAAACGCTCTTCACCCAGCCAGGTATTGATCAAAGTGCTCTTGCCCACATTGGGGCGACCGGCCACGGCCAATCGAATCACACCATCTGGCGCCTGACTCGGTTCCTCTTCCTCATCGAACTCGAAGGGCTCAAGCACGGCCTCCATCAAGCTTCGAATACCCTGACCATGGGAGGCCGAAATCGGATGTGGCTCGCCCATACCCAACTCGAAAAACTCACCCAACAAGGGAGATTCGCTCATCCCCTCGGCCTTGTTCACGCACAAAAAGATGCGTTTGCTGGCTTGGCGCAGGTATCGGGCGATGTCTGAATCCTGGGCCGACAGACCCAGACGCACATCGACCACAAAAATGACCGCATCCGCCTCGGCCACAGCCTGGCGGGTTTGCTTGGCCATCTCCTTGACGATGCCTGTCGTGCTGTCAGGCTCAAAGCCCCCAGTATCGACAACGGTGAACTCCTGATTGCCGATCCGTCCATCACCATAGTGGCGGTCACGCGTCAGGCCGGCAAAGTCCGCCACGATCGCATCGCGCGTCTTGGTGAGCCGGTTGAACAGCGTGGATTTGCCCACATTGGGGCGTCCGACGAGGGCGATGACTGGTTTCATATTGTTCTTATGCTCTCTAACGACAAAGGGTTCGTGGGCGAATTAGACGCCGATTTTCACCCTCATTCGGGGCGCATGGCGAACAAACCGCCATTGCGCGTGGCCACCAAAATGGTCTGTCCAAGTGCGACCGGCGTCGCGGCAATAGGCGAGCCATCGGTCGACAAGCGCAGCTGGGTCTTGCCAGTTTCCTTGGAAACAAAATGGACATAACCTTCAAAATCGCCCATCACCAAGGTCGTGCCCAGGCTCAAGGGCGCACTCAGCTGGCGGTTCAAAAACTGCTCGGCGGTCCATTGAACATCACCATTGGCAATGTTCCAGGCCGTCAAGCGGTCGGACGCATCAGCACCGAAGAGTTGCTTCGCATCACCTCCCACGCCCAGCTTACCGCCGGTATTGCGGCTCCAGATCAAGCTGCCCCGCTCGGCATTGACACAGCCCACGGCGGACTGGAAAGAACGCGCACAGATGACATCGCCGCTGCGCAGCATCGGCCCCACCAAATCAGCCAATCGTTCCACTTCATTGGTGCCGCGGGGATTGCCCACGCTGGCTTCCCAACGAACGCTGCCCTGCAAAGGATCAACACCGGTCAGTCGCGCGCCTTGACCCACGATCAAGGTGTCTTTGTACGCGCCAATCACGCCAGCCTGGGCCAAGGTCAAGGGTTCACCGGGGCGCCGCAAGACCCAGAGCTTGCGACCTTCTTGCGCATCAAACGCGTGGACCTGCCGATCGACGGTCAAGACAAAGACGCGTTCACCAGCGACCAGCGGCGCAGCGATGGCGGGCGTCGGCAAGGTCTTGCGCCAAAGCACCTGCCCAGCGTCCAAGAGCACCACTTCATTGTCGCGGGTCACAACAGCAGCAAAGCGACCATCGCTCCCCACCCCTGCCGACAGCTTTTTGCCCACATCGGCACGCCAGAGCGATTGACCATCGCTGGCGCGCAGAGCCTGGACCACACCATCCCCGCCGGCCACCACGAACTGCTCACCGCGTGCGGCGATGGCGAGTGGGAACTTGACACTGTCGACGCGCCCAGTCCACACCACACGGCCTGCGATCGCAGGCGTGACTTGCTCCAAGGCTGCGGGCTTGGCCGCGTTGGATGAACCGAACAAGGCGCAGCCCGACATCAGGCCACCAACCAGCAAAGCGCCAAACAGGTGCAGCAATTTCATTTCGAAGCTCCCTTGGCGGGTACTGCAGAAGCGGCCGCATCCGGCGGCGCCACACCCAAGGTGGCCAACTTGGCTTCAATCAAGCGGCGATAGTCTTGTTTGTCGCTCATTGCGGCCCAAGCCTTTTGATACTCGGCGCGAGCCAACTCGGGCTTGCTCTGCAAAATCAGCAGATCACCACGACGATCCGCCTGCAAGGCAGCGAACTCGACCGAATTGATCTTGTCCAGGGTTTTGCCGGCTTCGTCGTATTGCTTGGCGTCCATCTGCAGCGCAGCCAAACGCAAACGAGCGATCTGTCGGTACTCATCTTCGGCCGCATGATCGGCGGCCCAGGCCAAACTGGCCCGCGCTTTGTCGGCCTGACCCTTGTCAAACTGGACTTTGGCAGCCATCAAGGCGGCCTGGGCGGCGTAGCTGGTGCTGGGGTAGCGCTCTTTCAGGTCCGCAAACACTTGGCCCGCCTTGTCAGCCTCCGACGCTTGAGCGGCACGATCAAACTCGTCATACATGGCCGCGGCCTTGGTGGCTTGGTCTCGTTGCCACCAGTTCCAGCCGTTCCAAGCGGCAAAGACGGCCAGCACCACCGTGATGCTCCAGGTGATCAGATTACCCCAGCGCTTCCAGAAAGACTTCAGCTGGTCCAGTTGTTCTTGTTCTTCGAGGTCGAGATGCGAGGCCATGGATGAATGTTTCAGGAGTACTTAAAAAAGGGCGGATTCAATGATCGCAGGGCGCGATTATGCGTTGCGCAACTCAGCCGCCCAATCGGCAGCGGTCGAAATGCTCCGCAGCACCTGCTCACCACCTTCGGAACGCAAGGGCTTCACCGCCACCATGCCCTGGGCCAACTCGTCTTCACCGAAGATGAGGGCGAAGGTCGCGCCACTGGCATCCGCCTTCTTGAACTGGGATTTCATGCTGCTCTGCCCAGGGTGCAAGACCACCGACACCCCTGCCTCACGCAAGGCTTCGAGAGTGACCATGACCTGTGGCAAGCCCTGCGCAGAGGGCACGATGGCATAGGCCTGCGGCGCAGGAGCCGCCGGGATCACGCCGACTTCCTCCAGCAACAACAGCATGCGCTCGATCCCCATGCCAAAGCCAACAGCGGGCGCAGCCTTGCCGCCCAGTTGTTCGATCAAACCGTCGTAGCGTCCGCCACCACAGACCGTGCCTTGGGAACCGAGCTTGTCGGTCATCCACTCAAAGACAGTGAGGTTGTAATAGTCAAGGCCACGAACCAAGCGGGGATTGATTCGGTAGGCAATACCGGCCGCATCAAGAATGGCACGCACGCCATTGAAGTGCGCCAAGGAGGAGTCACCCAAGAAGTCCAGCAGCTTGGGGGCTGCATTGGCCATGTCTTGCAGGGCGGGGTTCTTGGTGTCCAGCACGCGCAAGGGGTTGGTGTAAAGGCGACGCTGACTGTCCTCATCGAGCAAGTCTTTGTGTTGCTCCAGGTAGGCGATCAAGGCCTCCCGGTGGGCGCGGCGCTCGGCCGCTTCGCCCAGGCAGTTCAGCTCCAAGGTGAAGTGCTCACCGTCTATCAGACCCAATTCACGCAGCAGGCGGCTGCCCATCAGGATCACTTCGGCATCCACATCAGGGCCGGCAAAGCCCAAGGCCTCAACACCCATCTGATGGAATTGCCGGTAACGACCTTTTTGCGGTTTCTCGCGGCGGAACATCGGGCCAAAGTAGTAGAGCCGGCGCCCCGATTCACGCAAAAAAGAGTGCTCGGTCATCGCGCGCACCACACCGGCCGTCATCTCCGGGCGCAGCGCCAGATGCTCGGCCTGACCGTGCTTATCGGCTCTGTCTTCGAAGGCGTACATCTCCTTCTCGACGATATCGGTCACCTCGCCGATGCCTCGCACAAACAAAGCCGTCTGCTCAACGATGGGCGTGCGCACATTTTGGTAGCCATAGCGTTGCAGCACGCTGCGCATCTTGGCTTCCAGCCATTCCCAGCGCGCCGACTCCGGCGGCAAGATGTCATTCATGCCTTTGACGGCACGCAATGGCTCGACTTTGGCGGCGCTCTTTTTTACTTCTTCTGTCATGCTGAAATCTGTTCAGGCCGACACCGGGGTGCCAAAGCGCTTTTCAATATAGTTTTCAACCAGAGTTTGGAACTCGGTCGCAATGCCGTCGCCACGCAGGGTCAAGGCCTTCTCGCCGTCGATGAACACAGGCGCTGCGGGCGCTTCACCGGTACCCGGCAGGCTGATGCCAATGTCGGCATGCTTGCTCTCACCGGGGCCGTTGACGATGCAACCCATTACCGCCACTTTCATGTTCTCCACGCCGGGATACTTGGCGCGCCAAACAGGCATTTGCTCTCGCAAAAAATCATCGATTTGCTTGGCCAGCTCCTGGAAGGTGGTACTGGTCGTGCGGCCACAGCCGGGGCAAGCCGTCACGCTGGGATTGAAAGCACGCAGGCCCAAGGACTGCAAAATCTCCAGGGCGACCGCCACCTCTTGGGTGCGGGCTTCGCCCGGCTGCGGCGTCAAGGAAACGCGAATGGTGTCGCCAATCCCTTCTTGCAAGAGGATGGACAGCGCAGTCGCGGAAGCGACCGTACCCTTGGTGCCCATGCCGGCTTCGGTCAGGCCCAGATGCAGCGGATAGTCGCAGCGTTGGGCCAAGGCGCGGTAGACCGAGATCAGATCCTGGACCCCGCTGACCTTGCAGCTGATGATGATGCTGTTGGGATCCAAACCCAACTCACGAGCATATTCGGCCGATGTGAGCGCCGATTGGATGAGCGCGCGATACATCACCTGCTGCGAATCCCAGGGCTGGGCACGCAAGGCATTCTCATCCATCATCTGAGCCAGCAATTCGGAATCCAAGCTGCCCCAATTGACGCCGATGCGCACCACCTTGTCGTAGCGAGCCGCAGCTTCAATCATCATGGCGAACTGACGATCTTTCTTGTCGCCCTTGCCGACATTGCCAGGATTGATGCGGTACTTGGACAAGGCCTGCGCCATGGCCGGAAAGTCGGTCAACAAACGGTGGCCGTTGTAATGAAAGTCGCCCACCAAGGGCGTATCGATGCCCATGCGGTCCAACTGCTCGCGGATATGCGGCACAGCCTCAGCGGCCTCGGGCGTATTGACGGTGATGCGCACCATCTCTGAACCAGCGATTGACAACTCCTTGACCTGGATGGCCGTGCCAATCACATCGACCGTGTCGGTATTGGTCATTGACTGCACCCGCACCGGTGCATCACCGCCAATGGTGACGACGCGACTCCCCCAGACCACACGTGCTTGACGTGAACGGCGCGCCGCCGGTCGGGCTGCCGCGATGGCCTGGTCCAATGTGCTGGTGGTGTCAATCATGTTTGCGCTCTTGCAGGTATCTAAAGAAAACGGCTCAATTCAACTCAAGGCGGGCCACGTTGTCGCGCGACTGCGAAGCCAAGTCGACGCTGCTGCCGCGCAAGATCAACTCGGTGCCCGCCACATTGCCAACCCGCACCTTCAGTGGCGGCAGGCCAGACAGACTCTGCACATCGCCAGGGCGCAAGAGCTTGGACAGCAAGGTCTGACCCCGCGCATCCACCACTTCCACCCACGACTCGGCATTGACCTTGACGAGCAAAGGCACGGCCCCTGCTATCGGCGTCGCTGGTAGCAGCGAGGCTGGCGCCTGGGGCGCAACGGCCGGGCTGGTGGCGCCGGTCGTTGTGACACTCGGTGTAAGGCCATTGGGGCCACCGGTCGGGACGGGGCCAGGCGCTTTGGTCGGCGCCGAGGCCGTCACCGCAGGCACAGCAGGCACATTGCCCGCAACGCTGAGCGCCACTTCACTCGCGGGCGCTTGAGCCAAAGGTGCGTCAACAAGAGTCGCCGGGACTGCGTCGACTGGGGCGGCGGAAGCTGACTCCACTTCGGCTTTCTGATTACGCTCGAAAACATCGGCCGGCAACACATAAACAAGCGCCGCCGCGGCCAACAACAAGCCAGAGCCCCAGACCACCGGACGTTTCACGAGGTCCAGGGAAAGCCCTTCGGTCCGACTGTCGCGCTCCCGATATGGCTTGTTCAAGCCTCTGGAAACATTCAACTCAGGTTCGGTGCTGCGCGGCAGCAGAGCCATCACCGGCGCGGCATCGACCTTCAAGGCACGGCACATCGCTGTCGCCAGAGCGCGTGTAAACGTCGCATCGGGCAACTCATCCAAACGATCGGCCTCCAGAGCCTCCAGCTTGCCCTGAGGTACCTTCAACATGGCCGCCAGGGCCACGATGTGCAGGCCGCGCTGCTGCCTTTGTTGTCGCAACCACGCGCCCGCCGTTTGGGCCAAAGCGGGCTCGTTCTGCAGGGGCGCAGCCTCGCTCACGATAGAAGACATGCGTTCTCCCTCACTCATCGAATCGCCCACTGTCCAAGGCCTGCAATTCGGGCGACTGCGGATACCCGCGCCGCAATAATTGCCCCAATTCGTCCACGGTCTTGGTATTGCCTAGCCGACGCTCAATGCGCAATGCCAACCAGAGACTCTGGGCATTGCTTTGCTCGGGCTGTCCATTGACGCGTTTGATGTAAAACTGAGCCCGCTGATACTGACCGTTGCGGTACAAGACCTCCGCATAGTTGACCGCAACAGCCGGGCTGCCTGGGTCGTACTCGAAGGCTTTCGCCAAGCTCTGTTCGGCTTGCGCCATACGCCCGGAGCGGGCCTCACAAACGCCACGAGCCATCAAGCTGCGCGCCGGAGCTCGGTAATTGGCTTGCGCCAAAGCTTGGTTGAAAAAAACATCGGCCTCGGCCCAGCGCTGCTGCTGACACTTCAGCCAAGCAAAGTTGTGCAAGGTGTCGGCATCATTGGGATAGAGCACCAAGGCACGCTTGAAACTGTCATCAGCCAATTTCGCTTCACCCATGGCGGCGTAGACCAGGGCCCTCAGATTGAGAGCCTCGCGCATATCAGGCTTGACCGCCAATGCCTGCTTGATTTCATCCAGGGCCGTGTTGAACTGCCCACGCGAAAAATAGCCCGCAGCCAATTCCATGCGAACCCCAGCACGTCGATCGGCTTCGGTTTGGTCGGAGTCGGTTCTGGGTGCAGAGCGCTCGCTGCCGCTGGGGGCAGCACAAGCCGCCAAAAACCCGGTCAGCACAAGCGCAAAAAGCCAAGAAGCAGAGGCGCGAGACTCGGGGATAGGCTCGGGCCGCTCGGAGTGAAGCACAGGTATGGCTTTGCGGTCGTTCATGCGGCTCGATCTCGTCGTTAGCATTCAGGTCGTCGGGTTGTTGCCTTTTACCACCACAGGTGCACGAACCATGCGCACATGGACTTGGGTTCGGTCTTGCACTTCACCCGCCAATTGGCCGCAGGCCGCATCAATATCGTCACCTCTGGTCTTGCGCACGGTGGTGACCAAGCCGGCTTTGAGCAAGACTTCAGAGAAGGCCATCACCCGCTCCCGCGAGCTGCGCTTCAAACCGGAGGCCGGGAAGGGATTGAACGGGATCAGATTGATCTTGCAGTTCACATGGCCGCGCAGCAGCGCCACCAATTCCTGCGCCTGCTCGGGCGTGTCATTGACGCCGTCCAGCATGCAGTACTCGAAGGTGATGAAGTCGCGCGGCGCTTTGTCCAAGTAGCGATTGCAGGCGTCCAGCAACTCGGCAATCGGATACTTTTTGTTCAAGGGCACCAATTGGTCGCGCAACGGGTCGGTCGGCGCGTGAAGCGACACGGCCAGGGCCACCGGGCAATCGTCGCGCAAGCGGTCGATCATCGGCACCACGCCGGAGGTCGAGACGGTGACTCGGCGGCGCGACATGCCGTAGCCGTGGTCATCCAGCATCATGCGCAGCGCCGGCACCAAGGCGTTGTAGTTCTGCAGCGGTTCGCCCATGCCCATCATCACCACATTGGAGATGACGCGCTCGCTGCTGCCGAATTTTCTTCGCAAGGTGTGCTCAGCAAACCAGAGCTGGGCGATGATTTCCCAGGTCTCCAGATTGCGACTGAATCCTTGATGTCCAGTGGAGCAAAACCGGCAGCCCACGGCACAACCGGCCTGGCTGGAAATACACAGGGTGCCGCGGTCGGTCTCGGGTATGAACACCGCCTCGACCGCATTGCCCGCGCCCACGTCAAACAGCCACTTGACCGTGCCGTCGGCGGAAAGATGTTCGGAAATGACCGGCAGCGCTTTGATATACGCCCGGGAGGCCAATTTGTCGCGCAGCGACTTGGCCAGGTCACTCATCTGATCGAAATCAGCGGCGCCTTTTTGATGAATCCAACGAAACAGCTGAGTGGCGCGAAAGCGCTTCTCACCCAGCTGTTCGCAGTACGCGGCCAGGCCCTCTAGATCAAAACCGAGCAGGTTGACCGCGTCCATTTTTGTCGTCCTCTTGCTGATCAGGCCTCAAGGCCTGAGAGCACAAGAGGCAAAACATAAACAGTCCGAATTAACGGCTGTAAACGTTCATGCCGGGGAAGAAGAATGCCACTTCAACAGCGGCAGTCTCAGCGGCGTCGGAACCGTGCACGGCGTTGGCGTCGATGCTGTCGGCGAAGTCAGCACGGATGGTGCCCTTCTCGGCCTTCTTAGGATCGGTGGCGCCCATCAGGTCACGGTGCTTCAGGATGGCGTTCTCGCCTTCCAGAGCGGTGATCACCACGGGGCCGGAGATCATGAAGTTCACCAGGTCGTTGAAGAAGGGGCGAGCCTTGTGCACGGCATAGAAAGCTTCGGCTTCGCCGCGCGACAGATGAGTCATCTTGGCAGCGACGATCTTCAGACCAGCGCCTTCGAAGCGGGCGTAGATCTGGCCGATGACATTCTTAGCCACGGCATCGGGCTTGATGATGGAAAGGGTGCGTTCGATAGCCATGGTCATTTCTCCTGAAATCTAGGGCTTGGCAAAACCAAGAATTGTACTGTGTGCGGGTGTCAGGGTCATGTGTGAGGACTTGCAAATGCCTCACCAAAACTCGTTGACCCTTTGCTTAGCGGTTCGGCGGCGCGCGAACCGAAGATTCGCCCTGCGCCGAACGCAAGTCAAACGACCACTTCAGCGGCTTCTGCCACCGTAGCCGCCACCGGAGCGGCCGCCCCCCCCACCGCCGCCACCTTGCCCGCCACGGCCACCGCCACCACCACGACCACCACGGCGCACGAAGGCATCAGCGCCGATATAGCCCACCGAGGTCTGCAGCGGATCGGGCTGGCGCGGGCCATCGCCCTTGCCGCCTTGCGAACGCCCACGGCCTCCGCCTTGCCCGCGGTCAGGCCCGCTGCCACCGGCACCAAAGCCCGCAGGAATACCACGACCCTTGCCGGCGAAACGGCGATCGAAGGTCTGCTCCAGCGGGTTGATATTGCGCGGGATCACGTCATCGAAATCGTCGTCACCACGATCGTAGGGGCGGTCGTTGGATCGATCAATTGATCGGTCATTCGGGCGATCATTGCCACGATCCTGACCCCGCGATTGCGGGCGGTCATTGCGCTCGGCACGATCCGGGCGCTCAGGAGCTCGGCTAGGCCGGGGTCCGACGCCAGCTTGGCGACCATCGGCGCGTCGGCCACGATTGCGGTCGCCGCGGTCATTGCCGCGATCGCCGCCTCGATCCGCACCGCGTTCACCGCCGCGGGCATTGCGATCCACGCCACGGTCACCTCGCTCGCCACGCTCCCCACGGTCATCGCGACCACCACGCGCCTGGTCGCCACCAGCCAAGCGACGGATGATGCGCACATCATCCTCACCCAACTCGATCCAAACGCAACGCTTCAGGCCACGCGGCAACACGACGGTGCCGTAGCGAATTCGGATCAAGCGACTGACGGTCAGGCCCATCGAGTCAAACAGCTTGCGCACCTCGCGATTGCGACCTTCGGTGATGACCACGCGGTACCAGCGGTTGATGCCTTCGCCGCCGCCTTCTTCGATGCTCTTGAACGCTGCCTTCTGGCCCTCGATCATCACACCATCCAACAAGCGCGCCTTCTGATCGGCAGCCAGCGTTCCCAATACACGCACCGCGTATTCACGCTCCACGCCAAAGCGCGGATGCATCAGCTGATTCGCCAACTCACCCGAGTTGGTGAACAGCAGCAAGCCTTCGGTATTCATGTCCAAACGACCCACCGCCTGCCACTTCCCCTGCTGCAAACGCGGCAAATGCCGGAACACGGTCGGGCGGCCTTCGGGATCATTGAAGGTCACCACTTCGCCTGCGGGTTTGTGATAGGCCAGGATGCGCGGCGCTGGCGGCGAAATCCGCACGCGGATCGGCTTGCCCGCCACGCGCACCTGATCGCCAAAGGAAATGCGCTGGCCGATATGGGCCACTTCGCCATTCACCTCGATCTTGCCTTCGGCAATCATGTCCTCAATGTCGCGGCGTGAGCCGACGCCCGCTTGGGCCAAGACCTTCTGCAACTTGGGCGCATCCGGCTCAGGCGCCAAGACACGCTTGGTATCGCCTTCTTCAGACGATTCGCCAGCAGGCTCGACCAATTCCTCATCGTCAGCATCGAAGTCACCCGCCAACACTTCGGCAAATCGCTCGCCAACCGCCACCAGCACTTCGGGCGCCGGCGCCGCTTGTTCAGCGACCGGACGCGGTGCGCGCTCCTCGCCACCGTCCGCAAAATCCTTGCGACCACGACGGCGATTGCGATTGCGATTGCGGCCCGAGCGTTCTTGGCCTTCGCCTGCTCGATCGTCTGGCGATGACTCGGAAGCCCCTTCAGAGTCACTTGCCGATTCCACCGACTGAGCATCGCTAGGCGCTGGCGCAGCAGACTCAATCACCTCGGGCGCCAGCGTAAACAAGGGCACCTGCTCGGTGGCCGGGGACTCCGCTGCCACTTTTTCAGCCGCTGTTTTGCGCGGCGCACGGCGCTTTGGAGCCACAGGCGCTTCGGCTGCCATCGCTGACTCGGCTTGAATCGCTGGCGCCGTCGCTGACGCAGATGCACCCTCTTCCACAGCACTCTCGACCTCAGACTTCTTGGCCGCCGTCTTGCGCGGGGCGCGCGGCTTCACCGCCTTGACCTCGGCCACGGCATCCGCCGCATTGGCAGCATCTGCCTTCGGCTTGGCCGGCGCGCGCTTGCGCTTGGGCGCCGCCTCGGCGGGCGCCTCGTTCAAAGAAGCACCGGATTGGGCTTGGGCGTCGGGGTCAATATCGTTTGAATTCATGCGTTGGTTTGCACCTGTTCGGCGGCGTCAGACAAAGGATCCGGCTCGGCCGGAACGGATACGCCTGCATCGCTGACGATAGGCGCTTGAAAAGATTCGGTAGAAATTTCGCTGGAAGATGATTGAAGCTCGACGCCTTCACCCAGCGTTGATGAAGACTCCATGAAGACGGGATCCAGACCCAACTCCAAGTTTGATTTTTGAGAGTCTTGCACCTCTTCAGGCTCAATCAAGACCCCTTGCAAGCCTGCAGCATCGGCTTGTGCCGAGGCCTCGGCCAAAGCCTGCGCAGGCGCCACACCGAACTCCAGTGCCGGCAACTGCTCAAGACTGTTCAGACCCAGATCGTCGAGGAACTGACGGGTGGTGGCGTACAGCGCCGGACGACCCGGTGCCTCGCGATGACCAATCACATCAATCCAACCACGATCTTCCAATTGCTTGACGATCTGGGTCGAGACCACAACGCCTCGAATGTCCTCGATATCACCCCGCGTCACCGGCTGGCGGTAGGCAATGATGGCCAAGGTCTCCATCACCGCCCGCGAGTAACGCTGCGGCTTCTCGGGGTGCAGTCGATCCAAATACTCTCGCAACTCGGGTCGACTTTGAAAGCGCCAGCCCGAAGCCACCGCCACCAACTCAACGCCGCGACCTTCCCAGTCTCGGGTCAACTCATCCAAGACGCTGCGCAAAGTATCTGGCCCGACTGCATCGGCAAACAGGCTACGCATTTCGCGCAGGGTCAAAGGCTGCTGGGCGCAAATCAGCGCGGTCTCGAGGACGCGCTTAGCATCCTGTGTGTTCATTGACTTTCGTCATTTGTCCCGATTCAAGCGGGTGTTTTGCAATCCAGACCTCTGGAGCTGACCTGGGCCACCCGGCACTGCCGAGCGAGCAACTGTCTAGGGCTTGAGAGGCGGGAGGGTTGTGCGGCAGGGCGGACTCACTTCATGTCCAAACACCACCTGCACAGTGGGCTTGATGCGCGCCCACCGGGCTGAAACTGCGATCCGTCGTGCGACTGCACCATCAAGCAAGCCTTATTGTAGCCTGCTCAATCGCTCAAAACCGGCAGGCACGGCGCCTCCAGCCCCAGCAAAGCCCAGGCAGATGCCAAATCCTGTGGCAAAGACGCGTCAAATTGGAGTGCCTGGCCGCTGATGGGGTGCTGGAAAGACAGGCGGGCCGCATGCAAAGCCTGGCGAGTCAAGCCCAAGGCCGGCACACCGCCGTACAAGGCATCCGCCACCAAGGGATAGCCTTTGTAGGCCAGATGGACACGGATTTGATGGGTGCGCCCGCTGTGCAAGACACAGTGCACCGCGCTGATGCTGCGCACGCCCTGCTCGCCCACCCCCAGCAAATAGACGTCGGTCCGCGAGGGCTTGCCGGTGGCCAACACCGCCATCTTGACGCGCGAGATCAGGTCACGCCGCAGAGGCGCATCGACAGTCATTTCTTCCGGCACGCGACCAAAGGCCAGCGCCACATACTCGCGATGCACCTCGCGGGCGGCGATCATGCGGGTCAAGGCAGTCACGGCCTCTCGGCTCTTGCCCACCATCATCAAGCCGCTGGTGTCCTTATCCAGCCGGTGCACGATGCCGGCGCGCGGCAAGCTGGCCGCAGCGGGGTGATGCGCGAGCAAGCCATTCATGACGGTGCCCGACCAGTTGCCCGACGCCGGGTGCACCACCATGCCGGCGACCTTGTTGAGCACCAAGAGATGCTCGTCTTCATAGACGATGTCCAAGTCCAGCACTTCGGCGCGGAAGGCCTGGCTTTCGGCCGTGGGCTGCAACTCGATGCGCATGTTCTGCCCGGCCTGCAACTTGCGCGAGGCACTGCTGGCCACCGCGCCATTGATGCTGACGCAGCCGCGCTCGATCAGACTTTGCAAATGGTTGCGAGAGAACTCTGGCGCCAGATGAACCAACCAACGATCCAGCCGTTTGCCGTGCCATTCGGCATCGACCTGCGCCTCTCGCACCTCCGGCTCATCGGACTCAGTCCCCGCTTCCAGCGACTCTGCTTCGACAGACCATTCATCATCCCCAACCGTCGGGTCGATGGGCTCAATAACAGGCAGGGCCTGAACCATATAATCAAAGCTCCGTCTTCAGCGTAAACAGCAGAATCAAAGGCAAGGTCAGCGCCACGCGCAACCCCTGCCGAGATCAAGGAATCATGATAGAAAAAAGCGTGGAACGCCACCCGTCAGCAGCGCCGCAAGCCCAGCTTGCCGCGCCTTCGGGCCTCGGCCGGGATTTGTCCCACAAGAGTTCGCGCCGCTCCGGCTGGGTATTCGGAGCTGCAGCCGTGATGGCCTTGACGCTGGCAGCCTGCTCTTCCAATCCCAAGGATGATCCGAGTTCGCAGGCCAATCTGAACAAATTGTACGCAGAGGCCAAAGAAGACCTGTCCTCAGGCGCTTTTGACCGAGCCATCAAATCGTTGGAACGCATCGAAGGACGCGCCGCCGGCACGGTGATGGGTCAGCAAGCGCAACTGGATCTCGCCTGGGCCTACCACCGCACCGGTGAGCGTGCCCAAGCGGTGACCACCCTGGATCGGTTCATCAAGCTCAATCCGTCCAGCCCCGCGCTGGACTATGCGGTCTACATGAAGGGCTTGGTCAACTTCAACGAAGACCTGGGGCTGTTCGGGCGCCTCGCAAGCCAAGACATTTCGGAGCGTGATCAGCAGGCGTCTCGTGATGCCTTGCTGTCTTTCCGTCAGGTGCTGGAGCAATTCCCGGATTCGCGCTACGCCCCAGACGCGAAGCTGCGGGTCGACTACATCACCAACACACTCGCGACCTATGAGGTGCATGTCGCGCGCTACTACTACAACCGTGGCGCTTATGTCGCGGCAGCCAATCGTGCCCAGATGGCCACGGTGGAGTTTCAGTATGCCCCTGCCGTTGAGGACGCACTTCACATCATGGCGCAGAGCTACGACAAGCTCGGCCTGATTCCGTTGCGCGATGACGCCCAACGCGTGCTGAAGCAAAGCTTCCCCAACAGCGCCTATGTGGTCGGCAACGCCACTGGCAAGAAGTCGTGGTGGCAGCTGTGGTGAAGCCCACCCGCTGAACCTCAAAAAAAGCGCGTCGTACTCACGCGCTTTTTTTACGCCTGCTCGCTGCGCATCTCGGCCAGCAGCGCCAGCCAATCCAAGGCCTCAGACTCTTCGGCCAAACGTGTCATCGGCGGCAAAGCGGCACGCAAACGCCGGCCGTAGTTCATGCCTGCCATGCGCGGATCACACACCACCAACAAGCCCCGATCTTCTTCGGTACGGATCAAGCGCCCGCCGCCCTGCTTCAAGGCAATCGCCGCTTCGGCAATGAAGTAATGCGCGAAGGCATTGCGCCCCGAGGCTTCGAGTCGCTTGACTCGCGCCTCCACCAAGGGATCATTCGGCGGCGGGAACGGCAGCTTGTCGATCAAGACACACTGCAAGCCTTCCCCGGGCACATCGATACCCTCCCAAAAACTGGCCGACCCGACCAAAACGGCACGCGGATCATCCAGGAACTGCTGCAACAACACCCGCTTTGGCGCTGCCCCTTGTTGCAGAACCATCAATGCGTCACCGGCTTCTTCAAACTCGCGCCTCAGACCCTCACCGATGCTTTGCAAAGCCCTCAAGGTGGTGGTCAAAACAAAGGTGCGCCCCCCCAAGGTGCGCGCGCAGCGCGCAGCCAGTGCCGCGACCTGCTCAGGATGATCGGGCTCACTGGGCTTGGGAAAGCTGCGAGGAATGTACAGACGGGCGTTCTCGGCGTAGTTGAAGGGGCTGCCGACTCTCAGCACCGTTGCACCATCGAGCCCCGCAGGCTCGGTAAACCAACTCAGCCGATCGTCATCACCCAAGGTCGCCGAGGTAAAGATCCAAGCCTTGGGCGGGCCTGCCAATTGCTCCTTCATCGATTCGCGAATGTCCAGTGGTGACTCGATCAGTCGCGCCTGATGCGGACTCAAATCGATCCAGCGCACATCGGCATCGTCGGGCGTGGCGGCGAACACCTGGGCCAAGCGACTCAGCTCAAGCGCTCGCTCATGCAGGCGCACAAAATCCGGTGAGGTCTCTGTGACCGTGGCCAGCATCTCGGCAGCTGACTGCGCGACCTCCGCCACATCGTCCAGCGCTTTGTCAAAACCTGGGCGATGGGCCCGCTCATTCCAGGCCAACTTGAGGATGCCGCGCACCTCGCGCATCGGACCGGCGCAGACCAGGCGCAACTCGCGCGCGGCACGCTCCAGACGCAAATGAAGATCCTGCCAATCCTGCAGGCCACGCGCCTGCGCGAGCCCGAGCCCCAGCACATCGCGCGCGAAGTCCAGAATCTGCGCGCTCCCCAGCATGGTGCCGAGAAACTGCACCCCGGCCTCGGCCAACTGGTGCGCCTCGTCAAACACCGCCAAGTCCACGCTGGGCAGCAACTCGGCCACGCCGCTGTCGCGCAGCGTCATGTCCGCGAAAAACAGATGGTGATTGACCACCACCACATCGGCCTCCATGGCCTCGCGACGCGCCCTCACCACATGACAGGCACGGAACTCCGGGCATTCGCTGCCCAGGCAGTTGTCACGCGATGAAGTCACCAAAGGAATCACTGGTGAGCGCTCATCCAAGCCGTCCATCTCGGCCAAATCGCCGCTCTTGGTTTGCTGCGCCCAAATCTCCACGCGCGACAGCGCCATCACCGAGCGGCGATCCGGCAACTCGGCACTGTGCCGCGCCTGCTGCATCCGATGAAGACACAAGTAACTGCTGCGCCCCTTCAGCAAGGCCACCCGCACCGGCACCTGCAGGGCCGAGCACAGGCGCGGCAAATCCCGCATGAAGAGCTGATCCTGCAGATTCTTGGTTGCCGTGCTGATCAAGGCGCGGCCGCCTGACAACAAGGCCGGCACCAAGTACGCAAAGGTTTTGCCGACGCCGGTACCCGCCTCGACCACCAGCGTTTCGCGCTTGGCGATGGCATGGGCTACCGCCTGACTCATCGCCAACTGTGGCTCCCGGGGACGATAGCCGGCATCACTGCGCGCCAACGGTCCGCCTTCGTCAAAGGCTGCGGCTACCCATTGCTCCAACTCGCTCGCGACTGCGGCCTGGGGCGCGGGCTCGGCTTCGAAGGCGGCAATCCACTCGTCGCTGAATTCGTCAATCGGGGGCGAATCGTTTGAAGTCAAAGCGGCGACATTGGCAAATGGTTCAGGAACAAGAGGCGAGGCGCAAACGCAATCAGCCATTCAGGCCAGATCATCCGGCTCACAGGCTTGCTCGAGTCGGACAATCAGATCTCGCAAACCAAGCCTGCGCTTCTTCAAGCGACGCAAGCTCAGTTCATCGACCGGCTGTTCCTGGGCCACGCGGTCGATCAAGACATCCAAATCGGCGTGTTCCATCCGCAGTTCAATCAAACGACGCGGCAGTGAGTGAAGTTGTTCATCCATAGTGGCCCCAGCCAGGAGGATGGGCTGCAGTTTCGGGATTATAGTTTTGAGGAACTTCCAGGCCTCCCATGACTCGCACCCCCACAGGCTTTCGCCTGAGCGCCGCCACTGGCACCCACCGCGGTGACCGGCTCTACCAACAAGACCAAGTAGAGATACTCACCCACGCACGCTTCAGCAATTGCTTGCTGGCCATGGTGGCTGATGGCATGGGAGGCAAGAGTGGCGGCCGCAAGGCAGCCGACCAGGTGCTGCTGACCGGGCAACAGTTGTTTGAGCGTTTTGTTCCCAACGAGGAAAAGCCCGAAGATTTTTTGCAGCAGATCGTCTCCGAAGCGCATCTGATGATTCGGCTCACCGCGCTCTCTGCAGAAGAAGAGCCGCACAGCACCGTCGCTGCCTTTCTGATTGGCGCCGACCGTCGCTGCCACTGGATTCACTCCGGCGACTCACGCATCTACCAATTCCGCGGCCCCAATATGATCAAGCGCACGCTGGATCATTCCTATGTGCAGAAACTGGTCGATGAGGGCCAGATCAGCGAGGAAGAAGCCGCCACCCATCCTCAATCCAATCTGCTGACCGGATGTTTGGGTACCGTGCAAGAGCCCAGCTTTACCCAAGCCGTCATTGAGGATTTGCAAGCGGGCGACACCTTGATGAGCTGCAGCGATGGCCTGTGGCACTACTTCACCCCCTCAGAGCTGGGCACCGTCTTGCACAGCCTCCCGCCGCGCGAAGCCGCCGAACTGCTGATCAGCAAAGCCAGGCAGCGCGCACGCGGCGGTGGCGACAACCTCTCTTTGGCCATTGTTCAGGTGCAAGCCCTGAGCTAAGCCCAACAACGGAGGCGCAGCCTCGACTAGCGCAAAGGGGCAGAGGCTGGCGCCTTAGGTGCAGACCCGCCCGCCTTGCCGGCAGCGGCAATGTCTGCGGCACTCGGGATTGGCAAGGTCAACGCTGGTTTTTTGCTCTTGAGCTCGGCCTCGCGCTGTACTTGACGCTCGCGCGCTTCTCGCTGGTGTTGCGCCTGCCGGCGCTCGAAAGCTTGCTTTTGGGCCAGTCGTCGCTGCGCCTCTTGTTCGGCCAGCAAGTGCTTGGCCTTTTGCGACTGAGCCAAGTCTTGCGCCGAGGGCTTGGGTTTGATGGCCTCCGGCTCCGGCCGCGCTTCACTGTCCTCAATCACTCGGCGGGCCCGACGCTGTTCGGCCAACAGCTCGGCAGTACGCCGCTGGGCCTCCTGCGCCGCGGCTTCACGCTCGCGTTCGATGACCCGTAGGCGCTGCGCCTCGGCTCGTTCACGACGCTCGAGTTTGTCAATCTCCTGCTCACGAGCCACGACTGGCGCCAAGGCCTGCTTGCGTTGAACGCGCGCGCGCTCCAAGCAGTCATTGACCGCAAAACGCTGCTCACACAACAGAGATTCGGCATTGAAACGCTGATCCAAGTCGGCACGTTGCTGCGACAGTTTCTGCAACTCCAGCTGACGCTCCAACTGGACGGAGTCTGCTGGCCCAGCCATCGCGCTGCCAACCAGCGTCCAGCTCAGGGCCATCAAGCCAAGGCCGAAGAACCGTTGCGCGCTCCGTCCCCGATCAAAAAAGTAGGCGGCCATAGCGTCTCGTCAAGTCAGCGAGGTATCGACATCACGACGCTCCAGCGCCAGGTACTCGGTGGACTGCATTTCCTGCAGCCTTGACACGGTACGCGGGAACTCATGCGACAAAGGGCCATCGGTGTAGAGCCGCTCCGGCGGCACCGCGGCCGAGATGATCAACTTGACGCGGCGGTCATACAAGACATCCACCAACCAAGTGAAACGCCTGGCCTCACTCGACAAGCGCGGCGGCATCTCAGGCACGTCAGACAGCAGCACAGTGTGAAACTGCGTGGCCAGCTCCAGATAGTCGTTCTGCGAGCGGGGCCCCCCGCACAGATCCTTGAAATTGAACCAAACCACCCCGCCTGCACGGCGCCGGGCTCGGATTTGGCGCTGCTCGATCTGCAGCAAGGGGTTTTCCTCTCGGGCCTCCGCCAACGCATTGAAGGCATCGGTCATGGCCTGATCGGCCGCCTCGCTGAGTGGCTGGTGATAAAGGGCCACATGGTCCAGCGTGCGACGCCGGTAGTCGAAGCCGTTGTCGACGTTGATAACCTCGAGCTTTTCCTTCAGCAACTCAATGGCGGGCAAGATGCGGTCGCGGTGCAAGCCGTTGGGATACAGGCCATCGGGTTCGAAGTTCGAGGTGGTAATGATGCTGACGCGGTTCTTGAACATCGCATCCAAGAGGCGATGAAGAATCATCGCGTCGGTGACATCGGCCACATGGAATTCGTCGAAGCAAATCAGGCGAAAGCGCTTAGCCATGCGCTTGCCCAATTCCTCCAGCGGATCGGCAATGCCCTTAAGATCCTGCAACTCGCGGTGCACTTCGCGCATGAATTCATGGAAGTGCAAACGCGTCTTGCGGGTCAAAGGCACGGCCTGGAAAAAGCAGTCCATCAAAAAGCTCTTGCCACGACCAACGCCGCCATACATGTACACGCCACGCGGCAAGGGTGGGCGCACCAGCAGCTTGGTCACCGCATTGCTGCGCCGGGCTTTGTAATCGGCCCATTCATCTTGGCAGCGCTGCAAGGCGGCCACCGCACGCAGCTGCGCGGGGTCTGCGGTGTAGCCGCGCTCCGCCAAGGTCTGCTGGTACAACTCGGTCACTGAAGTCACTGCACTCATTCGCGCTCTTGCTCGATCTCAAATGAAAAAGGGCGACCGATTCGCCGCCCTTTCCTCAACTCAGGGCCTGGGGCCCGTTCAGAAGTTCAAAGTACGCTTGTCCACGGCCAACGCCGCTTCCTTGGTCGCTTCGGACAGCGATGGGTGAGCGTGGCAGATGCGCGCGATGTCTTCGGCCGAGGCCTTGAACTCCATCGCGACCACGGCTTCAGAGATCAACTCCGAAGCGAAGGGGCCGATGATGTGCACGCCCAGGATTTCATCGGTCGTGGCGTCAGCCAAGAACTTGACGAAACCATTGGTGTCACCCAGCGCGCGCGCGCGGCCATTGGCCATGAAGGGGAACTGACCGGCCTTGTAAGCCACGCCATCCGCCTTCAGCTGCTGCTCGGTGCGACCGACCCATGCGATCTCAGGGCTGGTGTAGATCACCCAAGGAATGGTGTTGAAGTTGACATGACCGTGTTGACCGGCAATGCGCTCGGCCACGGCAACGCCTTCTTCCTCGGCCTTGTGCGCCAGCATCGGGCCGCGCACCACATCGCCCACCGCCCAGACGTTCGGCAGATTGGTCTTGCAGTCGCCGTCCACCTCGATGGCGCCGCGCTCGTCCAACTTCAGGCCCACCGCTTCGACATTCAAGCCGATGGTGTTGGGCACGCGGCCGATCGAAATGATCAGCTTGTCGAACTCAGCCTTTTGCTCGGCGCCCTTGGCGTCGGCATAAGTGACGGTGACGCTCTTCTTCGTCGCCTTGACTTCGCCTATCTTCACGCCCAGCTCGATCTTCAGGCCCTGCTTCTTGAACAGCTTGGCGGCTTCCTTGGCCACGCCTTCGTCGACTGCGCCGAGGAAGGTCGGCAGACCTTCCAGCACCGTGACATCAGCACCCAGGCGACGCCAGACAGAACCCATTTCCAGGCCGATCACGCCGGAGCCAATCACGCCTAGCTTCTTCGGCACTTCGGCGATGCGCAGGGCACCGTCGTTGGAGAGGATCATCTCTTCGTCAAACGCTGCGCCGGGCAGCTGACGGGCGTTCGAGCCGGTCGCCAGAATCACATGCTTGGCCAGCACGACTTCCTCGCCGGCCTTGATCTCGTACAGACCATCCTTGGCGGCGACAAAGGAGCCGCGGCCATGGAAGAACGTGACCTTGTTCTTCTTGAACAGATACAAGATGCCATCGTTGTTCTGCTTCACCACTGTGTCTTTGCGACCCAGCATCTTGGCCACATCGATCTTGACGTTATCGGCCGAGATGCCGTGTTCGGCAAAGTGATGGTTGGCGTGGTCGAAATGCTCCGACGATTGCAGCAGGGCCTTGGAAGGAATGCAGCCGACGTTGGTGCAGGTGCCGCCCGGTGCGGGGCCGCCCTTCTCGTTTTTCCACTCGTCGATACAAGCGGTGTTGAAGCCCAATTGGGCTGCACGAATCGCGGCGATATAACCGCCGGGGCCGCCACCGATCACGACGACGTCAAATTGTTTTGTGCTCATCAAATGCTCCTGCGCCCACGCTTCAGTGGGCGAGCTTGAGGGTGATAACGCCGCCGACGATCATCGCCACGCCGAGGAATCTCCACAGCGTGGCGGCATCGCCAAAGAACATCACCCCGATCAAAAAAGTGCCGGCGCCGCCGATACCCGTCCAGACGGCATAGGCCGTGCCGATGGGAATCTCACGCTGCGCCATCCAGAGTAGCCAACCACTCACACCCATGGACACCACGGCCGCCACGATGCCGATGATCCGGTACTCCGCTTGCTGAGACAGCTTGAAGCCCAGCGGCCAGCCGATCTCGCAGACACCGGCCAGCAGCAGGTAGACCCAGGCCATGGTTTGAGTCATTGCGCGGTCGACAGATTTAGATGTCGAACAGCAGGCGAGCTGGATCTTCCAGCGCTTCCTTCATGGTCACCAGACCCAGCACGGCTTCGCGGCCGTCGATGATGCGGTGGTCATA
>NZ_JBMLSK010000153.1:0-35539 GCF_049240545.1 Roseateles sp.
GCTTCGTGGCTGATGCCTTCCATCAGGCAGCCGTCACCCAGGAACACATAGGTGTGGTGATCGACGATCTGGTGCGCGTCGATATTGAATTCCTTGGCCAGCATCTTCTCGGCCAGAGCCAGACCGACGGCATTGGTGATGCCCTGGCCAAGCGGGCCAGTGGTCGTTTCAACGCCGGGGGTGATGCCCACTTCAGGGTGGCCCGGGGTCTTGCTGTGCAGCTGGCGGAAGGCCTTCAGCTCTTCGATCGGCAGGGCGTAGCCGGTCAGGTGCAGCAGCGCGTAAATCAGCATGGAGCCGTGGCCGTTGGACAGCACAAAGCGGTCGCGGTTGGCCCATTGCGGGTTGGCCGGGTTGTGACGCAGGTGGCGATTCCACAGCGCAACGGCGATATCAGCCATGCCCATGGGCGCGCCGGGGTGTCCGGAATTGGCTTGCTGCACGGCGTCCATGGCCAGTGCACGAATGGCGTTGGCCATCAAAGTGGGGTTGCTAGCAGCGGTAGTTGCCATGGGCTTGTGAAGAAGGAGTTGCGGGGTAACCCGGGATTTTACTTGGACGCCGCCCATTGCCATCCGGCCATTTTTTTGACCCTCGCTGGCGCGGATGCCGGCGCCCATGCCTGCGGCCCCATTTCATGGGCCCAAGCCCTAGGCCAGAACTGTCAGGCCCAGGCCTTTGTTGCCCGAAGACCCATCGGCCGGACCGGCGCAAACGCCGTCAGGGCCACGCGTTCTCGGCGCAAGCGCGGCATAGATCACAAGCAAGCCCCAAGTTTTTGCTGCATTTGTTAGGATTTGCGTTCAAGCTGAAGCCCTGCATTGCGATCGTTTCGGCTGAACCCTGATTCAGCCCGCGGTCAAGGAGTCAGACCATGAGCGAAGACCTTGCATCGGCTGTTGCCCCGGCACCCGTCGCCACCGTCCTCTTCGTCGATGACGAGCCCTCCATCCTGAGCGCCCTGCGGCGCTTATTCCGCCCCCAGGGCTACAAGGTCCTGATGGCCGAGGGCGGCGCGGCAGGGCTGGCCCTGCTGGAAGTGGAGTCCGTCGATTTGGTGATCTCCGATATGCGCATGCCGGAGATGGACGGGGTGCAATTCCTTGAACAAGTGCGGCAGCGCTGGCCTCATATCGTGCGGGTGATGCTGACGGGCTACGCCGACATTACCTCCACCATCGGCGCCATCAACCGCGGCGAAATCCACCGCTACATCGCCAAACCCTGGGACGACCAAGACATCCTGCTGTCGGTAAGCGACGGTTTGAAACGCCAACGCCTGGAGCGCGAGAACCGCGAACTGGTCGCGTTGACGCAGACCCAAAACCAGCAGCTGCAAGATGTGAACGGTCAGTTGCAAGACGTCAACGCTCAATTGCAAACGGCCAACGAACAACTGAAAAACAGCAATGAAGATTTGGAGGTGCGCGTCAAGGAGCGCACCCAGGCGCTGGAAGCCGCCAATGCGCAACTGGGTGAAGCGAACAGCAGGTTAGCCGATGCGAACGCCCAGATGGAGAAGGCCAACCAGCAATTGAACGCGGCCAATCTGCAGTTGGAAGAGAACTTCGCCTTGTCCATCAGCGTGTTCTCGGGCCTGCTGGAACTGCGCGATGGCAGCGTGTCCGGCCATGGCCATCGGGTGGCCCATCTGGCGCGCCGATTGGCCGAACAGATGGACTTGAGTGCGGTCGAGGTGGCCGATATCTACAACGCCGGTCTTTTGCATGAGGTCGGCAAGATCGGACTGCCCGATCACCTGATGCAGAAGACGGTCTCGCTGATGACCGGCGATGAGTTCGCGGTCTACAAGCTGCATCCTCAGCACGCCCAGGCGGCGCTGATGCCTTTGGGGCGCTTGCGCCAAACCGCCGTCATCATCCGCTCCCAACACGAGCGGGTGGATGGCAAAGGCTTCCCGGACGGCCTCTCGGGCTATGAGGTGCCCTTGGGCGCACAGATCATCAACCTGGCTTCGACCTATGAATCCCTGATCACGGGCCGACTGGCCGAGAAGGTTTTCTCCACCGACGCTGCCGCCGCAGCGGTCTTGGCCGGACGCGGCAGCCGTTATGACGAGGTCGTGGCCGCGGCTTTTGAGCGGGTGCTGCAAGCACTGGCGGCCGAAGCCGTGGCAGACATGGAGCTCAGCTCGGCCCAGCTGCGGCCGGGCATGGTCTTGACCCGCCCCCTCCTCAGCCCGCACGGCAAGGTGCTCTTGCCCACGGACTTCAGGTTCACCCCGGCAGTGATCAAGCAGGTGCTGGAGTTTGAGCAGCGCCTCGGCAACCCCTTCACCTTCTTCATCAAAAAGGTGCTGGACCCACGCGCGGCCAAGCCCCCAAGCGCCGCCGCCCCGACCCCGAAACCTGTGCCCGCCACCCCCGGTGCGGCCGCAGCCAAGACGGCCAGCGTCTAGGCCTAACTTCAAAATCGGGTGCACTCATCATGGAGACCTACACCGTCAAACTCAGCGGCTTGCCCATCCACACGGCCGGCCTGCAAGGCAGAAGCAGCTTGAACGATGCCCAACACCGCTCGGAAGACTCGGGCCTGGAGGCGCTGCAAGTGCAGGCGCTGGAAGCTGTCAGTGCACCGCTGCTCGTGCACGGCGGCGCTCAGATCCTCTATGCCAACCCGGCGATGTTGCGACTGCTGGGCTATGACCTGCAGCAGATGCGCAGCCTGCCCCACTACGCCTGGGCCAATGATCCGCACATGGAAGCCTTGAAGGCCTACGGCGAGCGCTGCTTGCTCGAGGACGAGCAATTGCCCACCCTGGAGTGCGAGGCCATGACGGCCACCGGCGCGGTGCGCTACCTGGAGTTAACGGCGCGCGGCCTGCAAACGCCGCAGGGCAAGCGCGCCATCATCAGCTGCCAGGACCTGAGCGATATGCGCCATGTGCAGATGAGCTTGCTCGAAGTGGGCCGGGTCATGCACCAGATCCTCGAGAACAACCCGGTCCCCACCTTTGTGATCGACAAAGACCACCGCATCACCCATTGGAACGCTGCCTGCGGCCAGCTGACGGGCGTGGACTCGATGGATGTGGTGGGCAGCACGGAAGCTTGGCGGCCCTTCTATCCGCAAGCGCGGCAACTGCTGGTCGATCTGATCGTGGACGGCAGCATCTCCGAACAACGTCAACGACTGTATGGCGACAATCTGCGCCCCTCCAGCCTGGTCTTGCATGCTTACGAGACCGAAGACTTCTTTCCCCAGTTCGGCGAGCAAGGGCGCTGGATCTTCTGCACCGCCGCACCCTTGCACGACATTCAAGGCCGCGTGGTCGGCGCCATCGCCACCCTGCTGGACGTGACCGAACGCCGGCTGGCCGAGAACCAACTGCGCAAGCATCAGGCCGAGCTGGAAGACACGGTCGCCGAGCGCACCGCCGAGCTCTCGCGCAGCCATCAGGAATTGGCCGCCTTTATGGAGAACGCCTCGGTCGGCATCATCTTCAGCGCCGGCCACCACATCGTTCGCAGCAACAAGAAGTTCGGTGAGATGTTCGAACTCGGCGCCACCGAGGAGGCTGAGCTCCTTGCCCCTCGCTTCTTCAGCAGCCCATCCGCTTACGAAGAACTGTTGAGCACCGCGGTGCCGGTGCTGAGCCAGGGCCGCTCCTTGATGCATGAGATGGAGATGCTGACCGCACACGGCAACCGCATCTGGGTGCAGATGATTGCCTACCCGGCCAACCCCGCCGACCCGCGCGCAGGCGTCTGGTGGCTGCTGCAAGACCGCAGCGAAGTCATGCGAGCACAACGCGAGTTGGCCAAGAACTACCGCGACATCAAACAAGCGCATGAGCGGCTGGAAGAGGCCCAAAGTCAGCTGCTGCAGTCGGAGAAGATGGCCTCCATCGGCCAGTTGGCGGCCGGCGTGGCTCATGAGATCAACAACCCGGTCGGCTTCGTCAGCTCCAATCTGGGCAGCCTCAGGCGCTATGTCGAGCCGCTCTTGGCCCTGGTCAACCTGTACGGCAAGCTGGACCTCTCCACGCAAACGCCTGCTTTGGCGCAAAGAATTCAACAGCTTCAGCAGCAGGCCGACCTTGACTTCATCCATGAAGACCTGCCGCAGTTGCTGAAGGAAAGCGACGAGGGCCTGGGTCGCGTCAAGAAAATCGTGCAGGACCTGAAAGACTTCTCTCGCGTCGATCAATCGGACTGGCAAGAGGCCGACCTCAATCTGGGCCTGGAGTCCACGCTCAATGTTGTTCGGCATGAGATCAAGTACAAGGCCGAGGTCAGCAAGGACTTTGGCGAGTTGCCGCCGGTGCGCTGCTTGGCGGGGCAGCTCAACCAGGTCTTCATGAACCTGATCGTCAACGCCGCCCACGCCATCCAACACCGCGGCGAAATTCGCCTGCGCACCCTTCACGAGGGCGACTTCGTCTGCGTTGAGGTCAGCGACAACGGCTGCGGCATGAGTCCCGAGGTGCAGCGCCGCATCTTCGACCCCTTCTTCACCACCAAACCGGTCGGCCAAGGCACCGGGCTGGGGCTGTCCTTGAGCTTTTCCATCATCAAAAAACACGGCGGACGCATTGAGTTGGACTCCACCCCAGGCCAAGGCAGCTGCTTCAAGGTCTGGCTGCCCGTGCGCGGCCCAGAGAGCAGCGAATAGGCCCACTGCGGACAGGGCACATCTCTACAGCAGGCGCCAAGGCGAGCAGGTGCCGGCACGCTGAGTCCTGCACTCGCCGCGCGACCGTGTGCGGCTTCCTTGGGTTCGGCGCCCGCCATTAGACTCTCGCCCCATGCGAGCCATCATCCTCGCGGCCGGGCGCGGCGAGCGCATGCGGCCGCTCACCGACATCACCCCCAAGCCCTTGCTGTGCGTACGCGGCAAGCCCTTGATCGAGTTTCACATTGAAGCGCTGGCCGCGGCCGGTCTGCGTGACATCGTCATCAACACGGCCTGGCTGAGCGAGCAGTTTCCCGCCCGTCTTGGCGATGGTTCCCGCTTCGGGGTGCGCCTGCATTTCAGCGATGAATCGAAGGAGCCGGTCGGCGCCTTGGAAACTGCCGGCGGCATTGTCCGTGCATTGCCGCTGTTAGGGGCCGATGACGACGAGGCCTTCTGGGTTGTTGCCGGCGATGTGTTTTTGCCGGACTTTGCTTTCCCCAAGGACGCTGCAGAGCGCTTCTTGCGCAGTGATTTGGACGCCCATCTCTGGTTGGCGCCCAACAGCCCACACCACCCCAAGGGTGACTTTGGCATCGACCCACAGGGCTTGGCTTTGGGGACTGAAGCACCCGCCGACACGCCGCGCTATACCTGGGCCAGTGTGGGTCTGTTCCGCCGTCGACTCTTCGAGCCCTTGGTAGCCGGCGCCAAAGCGGCCTTGCGCCCCAGCCTGGAAGACGCGATCCGGCGCCACAAGCTGGGCGCTGAGATGCTTAACGGCCGATGGGTCGACGTGGGCACGCCCGAGCGCTTGGCCGCCCTGCAAGAGCCTGCCGCTCGAACTTGAATTCTCTTTGACCCGGCTGCGCAGGCTGCGACCCGGCCGCCGCAAGTTCAGGCTGCCGGCTGCTTCAGCCCCGGCGACTGCACCCGCTCGGTATCGACAGCTTGCAACCAGTCTTCAGCGCTGCGCTCGCGCAGCACCTGAGCCGAGGCTGCCTGAGCGTTCAGCACGCCCATCCAGCCATTGCGTCCGCCCCGCTTGACCGCAAAAAGCATGGCATCCGCCACCGCCAGGGTGCGATGCCAATCCAAGGCCCGAGCATGCGCGCTGCACAAAGGAAAGGCGGCAAAGCCGATCGAACAGGTTTTGTTGAGCGCCAAGCCATGACCGAGCATGAAGGGCTGCTCGGCCACCAGGGCTCGCATACGCTCGGCCAACTCCGGCGCATGGGCCCGGGCGCTGCCGCGCACCACAATCAAAAACTCCTCGCCGCCCCAGCGCACCAAATAGTCGCTGTCCCGAAACACCAGGCGCAAGCGATCGCGCATCTGCTGCAACAGCAAGTCCCCGGCCGGATGGCCGAAGCGGTCATTGATGTCCTTGAAGTGATCGATATCGAGCAGGAAGAACACCAGATCAGCATCGTCCGGCATCGCCCCGCCTAGTCGAGCGAAGGCTTCATGGCGGCGCAAGGTCATGGCCACATCGGACTCGATGTGTTGAGACAAGAAGCGCCGGTTGCGCAGACCGGTCAGGGGATCAGAAAGACTCAGCTCTTCCAGGGCCAGCGTTTTCTCGTGCAGGGCCTTGGACAGCCCTTCCAATTCCGCGGTTCGTTCGCGCACCCGCTCCTCCAGGGCGTGCTGACGGCGCTCCAAAAAGGCGGTACGCCAGCGCACCAAGCCCAGCAAGGCCGACAGCGTCACGAGGCCCAGCAACAGACGGGCCCACCACGACTGCCACCAAGCGGGCAAGATCTGCACGGGAATGCTCAACTCATGGGGACTCCACAAGCCGCTGCGGTTGCTCGCCTTGACACGCAAGCGGTATTCGCCGGGGGCCAGGTTGCTGTAACTGGCCACCCGCAGCGCCGAGGTGGTTTCGACCCAATCGCCGTCAAAGCCCTCCAACCGGTAGGCATAGCGGCAACGACTCGGGTCGCTGTAGTCCAAGGCGGCAAACTCCAGGCTGAAGCTTCTTTGCTTGGGCTGGAGCGTCAAGCCTTGCTGCAAGCGCCCCACGTTGACGCGCTCGCCGTCGATGCGCAGCTCGGTCGCCAGCACCGGCGGCTGATAGGTCCAGGTCTGGAACTGATCGGCATCCACCAGCATCAAACCCTTGCCGGAGCCAAACAAGAAGCGCCCATTGCGCAATTGAATGTAAGACCGGAACCAGGTGGTGCCCGCGTCTGCGCCATCGGCCGGCGTCAGTTCATGCAGGTGATCGCGGTTCGGGTCGTACATAAAGACTTGGCTCCAGATGCGTCCCTGCCCGTCCTCCAGTAAGTTGGCGCCAAAGGCGCGCCCCGCGATGCCATGCCGCTCGCTGACGCGATCGAAAGCCGCTGTTTGGCCGTCCCAGGCCACCAGCTTGTGCAGACCGACCGCGGTATCCACCCACAGCTGTTGCCGGCGGTCCAGCAAGAGCCCGGTGACGGTGGCATTGGCCATGCCGCGACCGGCTTGGCTGCGGACCCTCTCCAGCACTTGCGCTCCGGCTGCCCAGCGATACAAGCCGGTCTCACCCCCCACCCACACCGCGCCGTCCGAAGCTTCAACGATGGCGTTGATATCCCCGCGCACCGGCTCGCCTGCCGCCAAGCTCATGCGCTGCAATGCAGTGCGGCTGGGATCGAGGCGATGCAAGCCATCCTGCGTGCCGATCCACAGCGATCCATCGCGGCCCAAGACCGTGCGGCGCACACGCCCGGGGCCCAGGCCAAGCGACTGCAACAACTGCCCGCTCTCATTGACGCGCAGCAGCCGCGACTCCGATCCGATCCAGATTGACCCATCGCGAATCTGCGTCAGGGTTGCCACCCGCATCGGCGGCATCGGGGATGCGTTGCGTTGGTTCGCGGGTCGGGTATCGAGCTGCAACTGGCGCTTCAGATGAAGCTGGGCATCCAAAATCCCGATACCTTGGGCGGTGGTACCCACCCAGATATCCCCACTGCTCAGCTCCAACAACGAGCGGGCACTGGGATCTTCAAACACTGCATCACCGGCTTCATCCAGCTTGCGAACGCCGATGCTCTTGTTGTCGGCGTTGTAGCGCTGCAAGCCGCTGCCGAATCCGCCGACCCAGATCGAACCCGACCGGTCGCGCAAGAGGCTGCGCACCTCATTGCCACTCAATGTGGCCGGATTGCGCGGGTTGTGGCGCAGCAGCCGCTCCACCCGTCCATCGGCAGCGGCACGCACCTCAACACCGCTGGCCCGGCCCACCCAGACCTGCTGTGCGTTCGCGCCCATCAAAGCGTAAACAGCCCCACGGCTGCCGCCACGTTCAATCAAGCGCGGTTCACGGCTGCCCGCACTCAGCAGCAATAAATCGCCCTGCTGCGTGGCCACCCACAGTTGCCCATCCTCCGCCTCGAACAGGCGCAAGACCAAGGGAGGCGCATCCAAGCCACTGAACCCAGGCAAGGGCACATTCTCAAACTTCTCACTGCCTGCGCGCTTGCGCGCCAGACCGGTGAAGCTGCCGACCCACAAATCCCCCTGGCGATCCACCAAGGCCGCCTGAACCCGATCGTCCGGCAAACTGCCTGCACGGCCGCTCTGGCGGAAGGTGCGCAGTGAATGATCAGCCGGATCGACGCGCGCAAGCCCATACAAGCCGCTGCCAATCCAAACCGCACCGTCCAGGTCTTCGGTCAGGGTCAGAATAGTGCCGCCCGGCATCGCGTCGGGCTGGTTTTGCTGCCCCGGGGCGAGCACCCGGATCGCTTCGCTGAACGGGTCGTGGACCACCACACCGCCGCTGTCCGTGCCGACCCACAGACGCCCGTCCCGAGCCACCAGCAAACTGCGAACAAAGCCCAGGCTGCGTTTGTCCGCCCCGCCCTCGCCTGGCAGCAAAAGCGGCCGGAAGCTGTAGCCATCAAAACGCATCAAGCCGGCCGCCGAGCCGACCCAGACAAAGCCGTCCTTGTCCTGCGCCAGCGCGGACACGACGCTATTGGGCATTCGCGCCACGGATTCAAGACGCGGGGCCATATCGGCCGGGGACAAACCTTGCGCAGAAACCGAGCCGAGCGTGCCCAGCAGCGCCAAGAGCAGGCCGCTAGCCCAGAAAAAGGCGCGCATCGCGCAGGAGCGCCTCCACACGGGGATCGAATCAAGAAGCAAGTGCGAACGCGCGGTCAAGGCCATTGGCCAGATGTTAGGGCAAGCGGAAACAGGGGCTCGGACCTCAGGCCGCCAAGGGCGCACAGATGGCGTCGATGCGAGACCGCACTTCTGGCGTCAGCCGGGGCGTCAAGGCCAGCGCACCCAAATTGTCCTGCAACTGAGCCAGCTTGCTGGCGCCCAGAATCACGGTCGAGACCCGCGGATTGTGATTCGCCCAAGCAATCGCCAGTTGCGCCACATTACCGCCCAATTCGGCGGCGATGTCGGCCAGTTCGGCCACCGCGGCGTTTTTGGCCGGGTCGGTCAGCCCCTCGCGCATCCAGCTCATGTTCTCCAGCGCACCGCGGCTGCCGGGGGGGACGCCGTTCTTGTACTTGCCGGTCAGCAGGCCCGAAGCCAGCGGGCTCCAGGTGGTCAGGCCCAGGCCGATGTCCTCATACAGACGCGCGTACTCTTGCTCAACCTTGCTGCGATGGAACAAGTTGTACTGCGGCTGCTCCATCACCGGCTTGTGCAGGTGGTGGCGCTCGGCGATTTCCCAGGCGGCGCGGATGTCGCTGGCCGACCACTCGCTGGTGCCCCAGTACAGCGCCTTGCCCTGCGTGATCATGTCGTGCATCGCCCGCACGGTTTCTTCAATGGGTGTGTGCGGATCGGGGCGGTGGCAGTAGACCAGATCGACAAAGTCCAATTGCAGGCGCTTGAGCGAGCCGTCGATGGCCTGCATCAAATACTTGCGGTTCAGCGTGTCCCGGCGGTTGACGGTATTGCCCTCGCGCTCCAGCCCCCAGAAGAACTTGGTCGACACGATGTAGTTCAGGCGCGGCCACTTCAAGGCTTTGAAGGCCTCGCCCATCACCACCTCGCTCTGACCCAGGGCGTAGACCTCGGCGTTGTCGAAGAAGTTGACGCCGGCGTCATAGGCCGCAGCCAGCATCTCGGTGGCGGCACGGGTGTCCACCTGCTTGTGATAGGTGATCCAAGAACCCAGGGACAGTTCAGAAACCTGCAGGCCGCTACGGCCCAAACGACGATATTGCATGAGATCAACTCCAGCTGCCAAAGCAATCCACGAGGGTGTTTATGAAATCTAAGCGGAGCCGCAGCGTACCTGAACCGCCAGGGCTTTGCGGCCTGAGGCCATCGTGAACTCAGCCGCATTGACTCCGATCGCATCCGAGCAAACCCTGAAGGGCCTCGATCAGGAAAACTTGTACGCTTGCGCCCTTTTTCAAAACAAGATGGAGGGGATCATGGGAGAGGCGCGCAGAATTGCTCACGGTCTGGCACTTGGCGTCAGTGGTTTGCTGGCCCTGGCTTTTGCCGGTTGCGGGGGCGGGGGCGGGGGCTCGAGCAGCCCTGCAACTGCAACTGCACCTACGCCTGCACCGACGGCACCGCCGGTCGCAAAACCCTTCATGCAAGCGGGCAAAGTCATCGACGGCTACGTCAATGGCGCCACGGTCTGGCTGGACATCAACGGCAACCACCTCAAGGATGCCGACGAGCCTTCCACCCTCTCTAAGGCCGCTGGCGCTTACCAGCTGGAGCTGAGCGAATCTCAGCGCGACTGCCTTCCCTATGCCACCCTCTACGTTGACGTGCCCGTGGGCGCGGTGGATGAGGACAGCGGCGTGGTCAAAGAGGCTTACCAGATGGCCATCGCGCCACGGTTTCAGCCCATCAAGATAGACCAAGTGCTGAATATCTCGCCCCTAACCACCGCCATTTGGGACCAGGTGCGCACCCGCATCACCGCCAACGACCCCAAGCTGAGCAGCTGCGATCAACTGCGCCAGAACCAGAGCCTGCGCGAGGCCATGATCTACGAGCTCAAGACCGTGATGGGCGATCTGGTGCGCCGACATAACCTGTCGGAGGCACGCATCCATGACGACTTCATCAAGTCCAAGGACACACAGAGCTACACCGTGGCTCAGGACATCGTCAAAGGACTGAAAGCCGGCTATGCCTACAAGCAAAAGCTGCACGCCCAGTACCCAGACGCCAGCTACATCCGCGCGGAGGTCTACCGGGGACGCGGCAGCAACAGCTATAGCGATGTGGCCGGGGTTTGGTACCGCAATAGCTCGGTTTGGCGCCCGACAGGCTATCAGAATGAGTCGGTGGTCTTGAGCGAAGACCTGAGCAAAACCCTGCGGGTGCTGAACCTGCGCAGTCAGGCAGAGCAAGCCTGGGGCTCGGCCAAGCTGAAGATCACGCGCACGGGCTACAACTTCGAAACGAATGTGAGCAGCTTCCGCTGCGTGATCGACGAGGCGATCGAGCAGGTGAAGGATGGCGTCACCTACGTGTTGGTGGTCGACTACACCGACCCGAAACGCGAGGATGATCCGCTGGCCTGCTTGCAGGAGAGCCGCGCCCTGCCGAGCGAAATCGGGCAACGCCACTACTACGCCTACTATCGCGTCGGCCAGGTGAGCTTCACCAACAATTTGCGCTTCGACCCGCAGCACCCTGAGCACATCGCGCTCAAGGACTGGTTCAAGCTGCAAGCCAAGAGCAGCCAACTGGACTTCAACAGCGTGATCTCGCGCATTGCGGGCAGCGGCATCCGCTTTGACGAAGAGGTCAAGATCACGCCCTTCAGCAGCTGGTACAAGCGCTCCACCGACGATACCGGCCTGCGCGTCACCGTGGAGAAATGGGACACCGGCAGCTGGACACGCACCAGCACCCTGACCGACGGCACCAGCCGCACGGAATGCAGCGCCGACCGAGGCAAGACCTGGGGCAGCTGCGGCGGCTGAGTTACGAGACCGCCCGGACGACCCCACCCTTCAGCACCCCGCCATTGGCGGGGTTTTCTTTTCTGCGGGCTCGGCTCGATATAGTGCGGAGCTGTCACCCTTCGCTTGACTTGCGCTGGCCTTGTTTGGCCCGCCTCCCTAGCGACTGCTATTGCCTTTGCCCTCCCATGCGCACACTTCTTCATCCGCCCGACTCCGCCTCTCGCGCCGGCCCCTTGCGACTGGCCGTGGTGGGCGCAGGACCTGCGGGCTTGACGCTGGCCTTGCTGGCCGCACAGCTGTTGCCGCAGGCGCAAATCACCTTGTTTGACGCCCGCCCGCTGGACCGCGATGTTTCGGGTGACCCACGCACCCTGGCTTTGGCGCTGGGCAGCGTGCATTTGCTGCAGCGCCTCAAGGCCTGGGATGCGGCTGCGGCGGAGGCCATTCTTAAAGTGTCGGTCAGCCAGGCGCCACCGACCCTGCAGCACCCGCTGTTCTCCACCTTCAATCCGGGCCGGCATGAGCCCGAGGTCTGCCTCAGCGCCAGTGAACAAGGCGTGGCGCAACTTGGCGCCGTCATCAGCTATGGCCATTTGGTCGCGCCGCTGCAAGCCGCCTGGCTGGCTCGGGCGGCGCAAGAGCCGGACCGGCTGTTCAGCCGTTTCGGTGCGCCGGTGCAAGGTCTGAAAGCGCTGGACGGCCAAGGGGTCGAGGTTGACGCCGGTATCGCCGAGCATTTCGATCTGGCCGTGGTGGCCGAAGGTGGGGTGTTTGCCGAACAAGCCCGCAAGGCCTTGCAGCACGACTATCAACAAAACGCCTGGGTTGGCACGGTCACCCTGGCGCCGGACAGTCCGGTCGGTGCGGCCTATGAGCGCTTCACCCGCCAAGGGCCGGTGGCGCTGTTGCCCCTGAAGCCGCAACTTGGCCAAAGGCGGGCAGCGCTGGTCTGGTGTGTGCCGCAGGCCGAGGACGATATCGCAGGCATGACGGACGCCCAGCGCCTGGCCGTCTTGAACAGCTTGCTGCCGGCCGGTGTCGGTGCCTTGCAAGCCGTGGGCCCGTTGAAGTGCTTTGCCCTCGGGCTGAATGCCGAACGAACCCTGGTGGAGCAGGGTTGCATCGTGCGCATCGGCAATGCGGCGCAAACCTTGCATCCGGTGGCGGGCCAGGGCCTCAACCTGGGCCTGCGCGATGCCTATGCCTTGGTGGAGGCTCTGCGCGGCGCGGAACAGGACTTGGCCGCAGCATTGCGGCGAGTCGAATGGCAGCGCGCACCGGACCGCTGGAGCATGATCGCCACCACCGATTTCCTGGCGCGCAGCTTTGCCTGGCGCTGGCCGGGCCTGCCGATTGCGCGCGGCTTGGCCTTGGCCGCCCTGCAGGCCGCCACGCCGCTGAAAAAAGCACTGGCGCGGCAAATGATGTTCGGGCGGCGCTGAGCCGCTTGCGCTTCGGTCGAGACCCTCAGTTCAAGGCCAGCGCGATCAGGTCGCGCATCATCAGATTGACGTTGTTGCGCACCGCGCCTTCACTGGCCAAGCGCAACCGTTCATTCGGGTCCAGCATGGCCGAGCCAAACTCGGCCACATACTGGCTGCGCAGCCGCCGCTGGTACAAGACGGTGCCACTGCGCTTTTCAACGGCGGTGTACGCAATGGTCACCACCACCTTCACATTGACACCGATAAAGGGCTGCTCCAACTCGACCAACTGGGCATCCAGCTGATAGTTGCCCGCACCGGGACTGAGGGCCAGCATGCCGGTCGAGCGCAAGGAACTGTCCAGCGCCTCTTGCAGTGCGGCATTGCTGATCTTGGAGCCCCAGAACATGCCGGTCGGCTGCCCCCCGATCACCGGCGAAAGCACGACCTGACTCCTCAAACGCTCGGGCACCCAGCCCCGCATCTGCAGGCTGTCCGCTGCGCTCAAGGCCAGATTGGGCGGTTCGGTCGGTGTGCCGCAGCCGGCAAGCCCGGTCAGTGCGGCCACAGCGGCCAGCAGCAAAAACGCCCCCCGGCCCGTGCGCCCAGCGCTTGCTCGCCCCCGCGACACCGTTTTCCTCATTTCCGCCACTCCTGCATGCGCGGCCGACGCTCAAAGCCTGCGGTGCTGCAAGGCCGGCAATTGCCGCCGGACCGCTTGCAGGCGCTCGACATCCAAGTCGGCCAAGACCAAGCCCTCGCCCTCGGGCAAACAGGCCAGCACCTCACCCCAGGGGTCAACGATCATCGAGTGTCCCCAGGTCCGTCTGCCATTCTCATGCCGACCGCCTTGGGCCGGTGCGATGACATACGCCTGATTTTCGACCGCTCGTGCCCGCAGCAGCAGCTCCCAATGCTTCTCGCCGGTGGTGTAGGTGAAGGCCGAGGGCACGCAAAACAGGTCACAAGGTGCGGGGCCTGCTTGGAAGCTCATGGCCCGATACAGCTCGGGAAAGCGCAGGTCATAGCAAATGCTCAGCCCTAACTTGAGCCCACCGACCTGCACCGTGACCGGCTCCTGGCCCGCCTCCAGCACCCGGCCCTCGTCATACTGTTCACGGCCGTTGTCGAAGCGAAACAAATGAATCTTGTCGTAGCGGGCGGCCAATTGGCCGTCGGGCCCATAGACGCAACACGCATTGCGAACATGGCTCGCATCGGCGCCCCTCAGGGGCAAGGTGCCGCCGACCAGCCACAGGCCCAGATCGGCAGCCGTCTCGGCAAGCGCCGCTTGCAGCGGCGCATTCGCCAGGTCGCCAAAAGGTTCCGCCACCGCCAGCTTGTCGGTATCGGCCGAGCTGATCAAACAGAAGTACTCGGGCAACGCCACCAGCTGGGCGCCTTGCGAGGCCGCCTGAGTCATCCAGTGGCGCGCGCGCGCCAGGTTGTGCGCTACATCGGGGCCAGAAACCATCTGGATGGCAGCAACTTTCATCGTTGACACTCCTTTATTGACACTTCAATCGTCAGGCGTTCAGTACCTTCATGACGGTCAAGGCCCGCTGGCCGCCTTGCTTGGCTCTTCTGGTCGCCGCTCGACCTGTTCAACCCTGGGCTCCGCCCAGGTGCCGGAAACATGGAACTCGCGGGTGTTGGCGGCCGCCAGCGGTCGACTCAGAATCCACTGCGCCAAAAAGGTACCCAGGCCGACGGCCGGATTGATGGCGGCATAGGCCAGCGCGGCGCCGCCGGTATTGATTTCGGGCACCACCAAGACGCGCAGATTCTGCGTCTCGGCGGCCAGATCGGTGCTGCCGTCCAGCCCCACCGCCGCCTGCACACCCCGGGTTCGCAAATTGCTGCTGCTGGCGACGCCACGCGCGATCTTCACATCACCACTGATGCCATCGAAGGTGAAGCCTTCGGAGAACACATCGCGGAAATCGAACAAGAAGCGGCGCGGCAATGACTGCAAGCTCAACACACCCAGCAAGCGCCCCACGCCCGGCTCCACATTGAGGAACTGCCCCGACTCCAGCGCCACCTGAAGCTGCCCACTCATGCTGGCGAAATCGGGCGACAAGGGCTCGCCCACCCAGGCCAGCTGCCCACTCATCTGCCCGCGCCCACCCCGCAAAACCCGCCCTTGACCCAGGCGTTCCAGGGTATCGCCGGCATCGAGCAGATCCAGCTTCCAGTCCAGCACGGTGCGGCGCTGGGTGCGACCCGGCTCGTTCAGCCATTGGCCGGTGGCGTTCAGCACCGCATCGGGCGCCTTCAGTTGCAGCTTGCTCAGCCGCCAGTCTTGCGCGGAGCCGGCCGCCTGCGCCTCGACTTCCAAGCGCCCGAGCCGTTTGCCACGCAGCTCGAAATCCTCCACGATGATGTCCAAGTCGGGCACCTGGCCGCTTTGCTTGTCCAGCACACGGCTTACCGCATCGGCGTCCTGCTTGGGCAGGGCCAAGCGACTCAGTCGTGCATAGATGCGCTCGGTTTGACCGGGTTTGGCCGAGCGCAGCTCGAAAAACCCGCCCATTTGTTCCGCATCGATACTGCAGCGCCAGGTGCTGCCCACGTGGCTAAGGCCAGCCACCACCCGAGTCAGGGGGCGGCCGAATACCTGCAAAGCATTGGCGCGCAAGACGATCTGATTCGGTGCGTACCCGCCGTCGCCGGCCAGCATGGCGCTGGCCGCTTGGGAGGCCGCCTGGGGGGGCGCTTGGCTGGCTCCCTCGATGCCCGCCGGACCGAGCAGGCGTTGCAAGGCCATTTGCCAGGCATCCAGATTGACGCTGTCCAAATTGGCCTGCATCTGCACCCCGCTGTCGGGCAAACCCGGCAAGTTATCTTGCACGCTGATCGCGCCGCGCAGCACTCGCACCGGCTCTTGCGAAAGGTCGCGCTGGTAATGCGCATGCAGCAGATTGCCCAGCTCCACTCGCAACTCATCACGGCGGCCCTGCAGCACCGTCTGCACCCTCAGCGACAAGGCCGTGTTGGCCTCTTTCTTCAGCGGCGCCGGCAGATCCAGCCCCATCCCCAATAGATTGCTGCTCAGCGCGAACTCCGCCTGGCCTCGAACCAAGCCCAGTTGCAGGCGGTAACTGGCCTGCCCGCTGGCCGATTGGGCCAGCTTTGCCGCCAAGCCCAACTCGGGCATGCGGCGCAAGGCCTCGGCGCTGGCCTGGCCCTGGGCGACAAATTGTTGCGTGCCATCGGCCTGAGTGCCGCCATCAATGCTGGCTTCGCCACCCAGCGCCCGGACTTGCAGGCCTTGCAGCTTGACACCATGCCGATCGAAGTCGATGGCCCCCCTGACATTGCCAAACAAGGGGAGGTCGGGGCGCAGCCGAAGTTCGGTGCCCTGCATCAGCACCGCCCCCTTGACCACCGACTTTTCCATCTCATTCAAAGGCAGATTCAAACTCAGCCGCAGCTGGGCCGCGCCTTGAGCGGTAGCGGCGGCCAGCATGCGCCCGCTGGCCTCGTTGACCGGGCTTTGCCGAACGAACTTCAGCAGCTCGGCCGCTGGGCCGCTGCCCGCCCCTTCGATCTCCAGCTGATGTTTGACCAACAGGTCCTTGATACCGCCCTTGATGCCACTGAGCTCATAGCCGAAGACGCGGGCGCGGGCATTGCGGATCTGCATGCCGCCACGCTCAAAGATCAACTCACCATTGATGCGCTCCAACATTGGCCAATTCAAGGGCTGCCCATCGTGTGTGGGCACATAGGCCAGGTCCACGTCACGGACCTGCGTCGTGACCCGGAACTGCCCCTCCCGATGATTCTGAAACGGAAAGTGCGCCAAGTCGCCGCGCAGCTTCACCGCCACCGCCCGGGCCTCCCCCGCACGCAGGGCATCGCGCAAATAATCCAGCGTGTGATGGCCGACGGCCAAGGGCAGGTAATGCTGAACCTTGACGGCATCGACACGCTCAACCTTGCCGCTCAACTCCAACCAGCCGGGAAACCGGGCTTGGCCGGGCTTGGCGCCGCTGCGCCAGAGCGCATCGAACTCGCCTCGGAGGTCGGCATTCGAGAGCTGCAAATCGGTGACCCGCAACTCGATCTGAGTCGGCTTTTGCGGCTGGGTATCCAGGCGCCAATTGAGTTTGGCCGACAGGCGCTGCCACGGCGGTAGCGGCTTTTGAAACACCCCCGGCCAACTCAGCACGCCATCCTTCATGCGGACTTGCGCCTGCCCGCCTCGCTCGGTGGCATCCACATGCAAGTCCAAACCGCGCAGACTGGGGCGCAAGGGCGTTAGCGGCGGCGCCAGCTCTGCACCTGCAACCGCAGCCGCAGCCAGCGGCGCAGGCTCGCCGAGCTGCGGCCCGAGTTGGAGGCCCTCAAGATCCCCTTTGACCTTGTAGCTGCGGGGCGCGTCGATCGGACCTTCCCAGCGCGCGCTCAACTGCTTGAGCACCCCTTGCGGCGACATCTCGGCCAACCAGGCACGGGAGCGCTCGCCCAGCGGCAGACGCTGGGCCAGTTGGGCCATCAGGGCGAGATCGAGTCGTTCGGCCGTCAATTCCCCGCCGGATGGCACCAGCGGCTTGAATCGATCGGCGCCGGCAGCGCTGCCAGGTTTAGCAGCGGGTGCCTGAGGCAGATGCAGGGCGATCTGCCAGTTGGATTGCGGCCAGACCACCCCATCACCGCTGACAAACCCAAGCTGTTGGGCGCGCAGACTGAGCTGCTTGGCTTCATGCAGCATCTGCAACCGCCCCTCCACCCGCTCCAAGCTCAGCGGCTCGGCACCGGCAGCCAAGCGCATCTGAACCGCACGCAGCCCCATGTCGACGGTCACCGACTTCAAGGCCCCCTCTTTGATATCGATCCAAGCCCGCAAGGCCCCATCACCCTCGCTCAACTCAAAGGGCAGATCCACATGGCGGCGCAACTCGCGCAGATCACTGCGGGGCAAATCGGCGTACAACTGGCCGCTCCAGGTCTGCAACTCACTGGGCCGGCTCAGCAAGGTCTGGGTGAAACGCCCCTGCAGGCCGAAACGTTGCCCCCATTCAGGCGGGGGCGATGCATCCAAGCGCATTTCATGGCGGCGCAAGCCATTGCGCAGCACCAGGTTCAGCTCCGACAAATCCAGGGGCTTGCTGCCGCGGCGCTCATCGATCCAGCGCACCCGGCCATTCAGGATCACAAACTCATGTTGTTGGAGCAGCCAGTCCACCCAGGCCTCGGCCAAGCCCGCCGTTTCGGCATGAGGGCTGTCATCGACGCTGAAGCCAGCGACAAAGAACCGGCCTTGCGCATCGCGACGAACTTCCATCTGCGGCGCATCGATCAACAACTGCTCAAAACGTAGACTCAAGGACAGCAGCGACCGCGCCGACAGCGCCGCCGCCACCCGCGGCAGGCGCAGTGCTTCGCGCCCCTGCGGGTCGAGCAGACGCACATCTTGCATCTCCAGCGCGGGTATCCACCCCCCCGAGGTGACGGTCATCTTCCCGATGCGGAGCTCAATTCCCAGGGTTTGAGAAGCCCTTCGTTCCAGCGCCCCACGCCACTCATCGATGTGCGGCAGAATTGCCCAGTGCAAGACCAACCAGGCCAGCAAAACCAGGCTCCAGGCCAGCAATAGCAGGGCCAGCGCCCAGCGAGCCAGGCGCCCGACGAAGCGAGCCGGGCGACGCAGCCCAATCAGGCCGGCAGGGTTGACGGAGGCAAGCACAGACATTTAAAAGAAGGAAGCACTTGCCATGAAGCCAATGACAGAAACACGAGGGGCGCCCGGGCTGCACAACGGCCGCCACCCTGAGCCTTGGCAATCTAGCACAGCGATCACTGACTTTTGCCGATGAGTTTTCCCGAGATGACGACGCATTCCCCCGGTTCTGCACCCGGCGCATCGGCCGATCACAGTCGTTTTGTCCAGCGCGTGCGGCGCCGCTATGGCGCCGAACTGCCCTTGCTGCCCCCCGGCTTGCCCAGCCGCGCGGCCATTGAGGCCCTGGTCCTGGGTTTGCAAGCGGCGGGCCGACCATTGGCCGCCGCGCTGCGCGTTGCCCGTCATCTGGTCTTGGAACGCTTGGCGGTGCTCGATATCGAGGCAGGCGCGGCCATGCACGACATCACCGCCGCCATGACCCATCTGGCCGAGGTCAGCCTTTGCCTGGCCCTGAAGGACGCGCGGGCCGAACAAGACGCGATCTCAGGCGCCCCCCGCAATGAAGCCGACGAGGTGATCGAGTTCTGGGTGCTGGGCATGGGCAAGCTCGGCGCCCGTGAGCTGAATGTGTCCTCCGACATCGACCTCATCTACGTCTACGACGACGAAGGCATGACCGATGGCGCCATCCCCATCTCGGCGCACGAGTACTTTGCACGGGTCGCCAAGCGTCTTTATGCGCTGATCGGTGAGGTCACGGATGACGGCCAGGTGTTCCGGGTTGACCTGGCGTTACGGCCGAATGGCAACTCCGGCCCCGCCGCCGTGAGCTTGGCCATGTTGGAAGAGTACTTCTTGGTGCAGGGCCGCGAGTGGGAGCGATTTGCCTGGCTGAAGAGCCGGGTGGTGGCGCCGCTGGAAAGCGTGCAATCCGGCCGCGCCCTGGGCCTGCGCTCCCTGGTGACGCCGTTTGTCTACCGCAAGTATTTGGACTACGGCGTGTTTGAGGGCTTGCGCCAGCTGCACCGCAAGATTCGTGACGAAGCGCGGGCCCGCGCCATCGGCCGACCCGAGCGGGCCAATGATGTGAAGCTCTCGCGCGGCGGCATCCGGGAGATCGAGTTCACCGTTCAGCTCTTGCAAGTGGTGCGCGGCGGCCAGTTCCCCGAGATTCGTACCCGATCCACCGTCAAGGCACTCGGCCGTTTGGCCGAACGTGGCCTGATGAAGGCAGAAACGGCGAGCAAGCTGGCCGCTGGCTATGAGTTCCTGCGCCGGGTCGAACACCGCATCCAGTTCCTGGACGACCAACAAACCCATTGCCTGCCCAGCAATGACGACGATCTGCGCTGGATTGCGCGCAGCATGGGCTTGGTGTGCGAGAAAGAAACCTGCGAGTTGCTGGACCAGTTGTGCGAGGTGCGCGAGATCGTCGCCAATGAGTTCGACGCCTTGCTGCACGACGGTCAAGCGCCGGCACAGGGCGGCAACGGCTGCCGCGGCTGCAATGGGCCGGCGCTGCCGATCGACGCCGAGGAGTTCCTGTCCAAGCTGCAGCCGGAGTTGGCCGTGGCCGTGCGGCGTTGGGCCGAGCAGCCCCGCGTGCAGAGCTTGCGCGAAGAGTCCCGGCTGCGGCTGGCGAAGCTGGTCGGACGCGCCGCCTTGGCGGTGCGCGATGAAGGCTGCAGCATCGACGCGGCGGTGCGTTTTGTTGATTGGATTGAACCGCTGCTGCGGCGCGAAAGCTATCTGGCGCTGCTGGTCGAGCGGCCGGCCGTGCAGGCGCGCTTGCTGCGCTTGTTGGGCCTAGCACGTTGGCCGATGCGCTATTTGATGCTGCACCCCGGCGTTATTGACGAGTTGGCAGATAACCGCCTGCTGCATGAGCGCTTCGACGGCCCCGCTTTTGTCGCCGAGCTGCAGGCTCGCCACGAGGCCTGGGAGCGCTCCGGCGAGGCGCATGAGGAAGCGCTGCTCGACACCCTGCGTCGCGCCCACCATGCCGAAGTGTTCCGCACCTTGGTGCGCGACATCGAAGGCCATATCACCGTCGAACAGGCGGCCGATGAGTTGTCGGCCCTGGCCGATGCCATTCTGCAATGCACCATTGCCTGGACCTGGACGCGCTTGAAACAAGCGCACCGCCCCAGCCCACGCTTTGCGGTGATCGCCTATGGCAAGCTCGGCGGCAAGGAGCTGGGCTACGGCGGCGACCTGGATGTGGTCTTCCTCTTCGACGACTCGGATGAGGCGGACAAAGACCTAGCACCCGAAATCTACGGTGCTTTTGTACGCAAGCTGATCACCTGGCTGACCGTGCGCACCGCCGCCGGCGAGTTGTTTGACATCGATACCGCGCTGCGCCCGAATGGCAACTCCGGCATGTTGGTGACCTCCCTGGCCTCCTTCGAGAACTACCAAACCGGGCGCGGCAGCAACACCGCCTGGACCTGGGAGCATCAGGCCATCACCCGGGCGCGCTTTTGCGCCGGCGACCCCAGCCTGGCGGAGCGCTTCGAGGCGGTGCGCCGCCATGTGCTGACCGCCCCTCGCGATCAAGCGGCGCTGCGGCAGGAGGTGCAGGCCATGCGCGACAAGGTCCGCGCGGCTCACCCGATCAAGGCCGGGCGTTTCGACATCAAACACAGCCCCGGCGGCATGATGGATGCCGAGTTCGCCTTGCAAGTGCTGATCCTTTCGCACGCCGGCCAACATGCCGAGCTGATTCCAAATGCTGGCGCCATTGCCCTGCTGCAACGCGCCGAAGAAGCCGGGTTGCTGCCGGCACAAGTGGGTGTGCACGCCGCCAACGCCTATCGGGAACTGCGCCGCGCCCAACACCGGGCCCGCCTGGACGAACAACCCACCGCCGTCGATGAAGCGACCCTGGAAGCACTCGGCTTGGCGGTGCACCGCGACGCCGTGCTGGCCCTGTGGCGGGCGGTTTTCCCCTGAGGATGGCGGCACGAGCCTGGACGGCGCTGGGTGCGCTGCTGCTCTTGAGCGCGCTCTTGGTCGCCCAACTGAATCTGCCCAGCCACGCGCTGGACTGGCAGCCCGAACGGGCCCTGAGCGAACCTTGGCGCGCCTGGACCAGTGCCCTGGTGCATTGGAGTCCGCAACACCTCTGGGCCAATCTGGCCGCCTGCGCCATGGTGACCCTGTTCGGTTGGGGCGCCAAGGTTCCAACGCGCTGTGCGCTGGCCTGGCTGCTGGCTTGGCCCTTGTCTCAACTGATCTTGTGGAGCCAGCCCGAGCTGCGCCATTTCGGAGGACTGTCCGGCATCTTGCATGCCGGAGTCGCGGTGGTGCTGGTGGAACTGCTGCACCGCCAAGGACGGGAGCGATTTGTGGGCGTCTGCGTCAGCCTGGGCCTGCTGATCAAACTCTGGCAAGAACAACCCTTCGGCGAAGTGCTGCGACATTTGCCCGAATGGGATATCGCGGTGGTCCCCTTCTCGCATTTTGCCGGTGCAGTGGCGGGTGCTTTGTGCGCTCTGCTACTCTATCGCTGGCCTCGCCACAGGCCCTCGGCCTGAGGTGGGCCACCACTCACGGGAGCGCTACGCAAACATCGATGCACATTCCGCCACAATCCGTAGGCAAGGCGTCAGTTTGAGATGCTGAACTCGGAACCGCTCAGGGTCTAACGCCAACACCTTATTCGCCAGATTTTTCGTGCATAGCTTTCCAGGACCCCGACGGGCACCCATGCCTGACACAGCGCCATTGAATCGCCGCGAGAGTTTCCGATGCCTGCTGCAGGCGGCGTTCCTGCCTGCGCTCTTGAGCGCCGCGCCTTTGAGCGCCGAGCCCGCACGCGCGCCACAAGGCGAGACGCTGTTTTCCGCCGGGCCGGCCGATGTGATGGCCGACTTTCAACGCTTTTTGGGCCCGCGTGATCCCTTGAGCATCACGGACTTTAGTGGCCCGAACTCACGCCGCGATGTGGTTGAGGTGGTGCTCTTGCATCAGGCTTTGCATGCCGGAGGTTGGACACAGAACCTGCGATTCCTGAACATGCCCACCGGCGAACGTCTGCTGCGCGAAATCGGCTCGGGTCATGCGATCTGCAGCGCGACCAGTTACTGGAGTGAAGACATCATCGGCGCGGAATCCAACTTGAGCTTGAGTTTGCCCGTGCTGAACCAGGGAGAGTTTGAAGTCGGGCTCTACACCCTGCCCTCCAATCGGCAGGCGCTGGCCGCCAAGAGTCTGGGGGACTTGCAACGCCTGCGCGTGCTGTCCAATCGCAACTGGGTGGTCGATTGGCGCACCCTCGAACGCCTGGGTTTCGAGCAACGACAGCATGTCACCAATTGGGAGCTGATGCCCAAAATGCTGGCCGCCGGGCGGGCCGACTGTTTGCTCGCGCCCTTCCAGCCCACGGCCGACTTGTCTTTGAAAGTAGGCGAAGTGAGCATGGTTCCAATTCCAGGCATCAAGATCGGCATGCAAGGCACGCGGCACTACCTGATCTCGCGCCAGCATCCGCGCCACCAAGAGCTGAAGACGATGCTGGATGCCGGCCTGCAGTTGCTGCGCCAACAAGGCCGAATTCGCAAGGCCTATACCCAGTCGGGCTTCTTCAACCTCAAGGTCGCGCAATGGCGGAGGTTCTGAGATCAAGCTTGAAAAAGGCCAGGCGGCCGCCCTGATCTTCCGCCAGCCCAGCCAAGCAGGCCGGGCCAGACTCACTCAAGACCCCAGAAAATAGCCGCCATCTTTGCGGCCATAGAGCAAAACCACCGAGGATTTTTCCACCACACCACCGGGCAGCTGGGCCGCCTCAAACTCCAGCTCGATCCAACCTTCCACCTGCACGGAAGGCTTCATGCCTCGCTTGAGGGCGCGATCGTAGCTGGCCTGATAAGCGGAAAGGGGTAGCAGCTTTGCCGAGCGCAGCGGCTGCTGCGCGGCGTGGCGAAACTGCGCCTCGAAGCCCGCACGATCGGCCTCACGATTCAAGGCCACCAGGTCGATGTAAGCGCGGATGTCCTTGCGGACAAAAGCCTGTTTGCAGCGTTCCAGCAATTGCTCGGGCGTGCCTGCGGGCTGGGCAGACGCAAGCGCGGTGAACAAGCTCAACAGAAAGAGAAGCAACAGTTTGCGCAGGGCCATCGGAACTCCTTCAGTCCACAAGGTATTCAAAGAGTCAGCAGCTTAAGCCAGAACCCGAGGTCCATGCTCACTTGGCGCGCCCCTGGCCCAAGCCAACGGCGCGCCCCCCCCCGCAGCGCTACTTCTGTCCGTTTCATCCTCCGTTTTCTGCAGACTGTCGGGCGCCGCTAGGTCGACCCAGGCTGCTTTGTTATGGTGTGCTACATCAGCAACACACAGGCCACAGGCCCAGGTTGATATGCACAACTGGAACGACACCGCACCGATCTATCAGCAACTCGCCGACCGCTTGGCCGTGCAGTTGCTCGATGGCTCCCCGCCCGAAGGCGAAGCTCTGCCCTCGGTTCGCAATCTGGCCAGCCAGTACCTGATCAACCCTTTGACGGTGACACGTGCACTGCAAAGCCTGGTGGACATGGGGCTGGTGGAAAGCCGCCGCGGCCTGGGCATGTATGTGCTGCAGGGCGCCAAGACGCGCTTGCGCACCAGCGAACGGGAAGCGTTTTTGCAAAAAGAATGGCCGCTGCTGCGGGAAAAACTGCGACGCCTGGGGCTGAGCGCCAATGACTTGAACTGGGAGACGACATGAACCACTTGATCGAAGCACGCGACTTCAGCTTGCATTACGGCCTCACCAAGGCGGGCCGCAAAACCGCGGTGGACAACATCAGCTTCAACATCCCCAAGGGCCGCGTGATCGGCTTGCTGGGCCACAACGGCGCGGGCAAGACTTCTTTGATGAAGGCCATGGTCGGCTTGATCGGCGGCACCGGCGAGCTGAAGGTGCTGGGCCTGGACCCACGCCTGCAACGCAATGAGTTGCTGCAATCGCTCAGCTACATCCCCGATGTGGCGGTGCTGCCGCGCTGGGCACGGGTGGATGAGTTGATCACGCTGATGAGCGGCCTGCAGCCGCGCTTCTCGGCCGACCGCGCCCGCACCCTGCTGCAACGCACCAGCGTTGGCCCGCGCGACAAGGTCAAAAGCCTGTCCAAGGGCATGGTGACGCAGCTGCACTTGGCGCTGATCGCCGCCATCGACACCAAGCTGATGATTCTGGACGAACCCACCCTGGGCTTGGACGTGATGTCGCGCAAGAGCTTTTACGAGATGCTGATCGACGAATGGTGCGATGGCGAACGCACCGTCGTGATCTCCACCCACCAGGTCGAAGAAATCGAAACCCTGCTCAGTGACGTGATGATGCTGGACGAGGGCCGCTTGGTGCTGAACATCAGCCTGGAAGAGATGGATTCGCGCTTCATGGCTTTGTCGCATGACGCTGCAGCCGCCGACGCGGTGGCCGATGCCCACCCGCTGCTGCGCTACCGGCAACAGGGCCGGCCCGCCGCGCTGTTCGATGGGCCGCCACCCGAGCATGTGCAACAACTGGGCCAGCGCTTCCGCCCCAGCCTGGTGGACCTGTTCATGGCCCTGACCCGCAAGCCCGAGCTGCAAAGCCGTCAAGCCTGAAGCCTAGGAGAGAAAAAATGACTTCAACAAGATTCATGACTTTGCTGCAACGCGAGTGGATGCAGCATCACAAGGGCTGGCTGATCGTGATGCTGACGGGCCCTTTGCTGCTCCTATTGGCCATGCCCTTCGGCAAGGTCGATTTGGACGGTGTTGAGCTGCCTTCCACCCTGCTGGCCGCGGCCGTGGTGGCAATCACCACCTTGGCGGTTTTCGGCATCACCTGGTTGATCACATCCTTTCAGTTGCCGGGGCTGGCGCGACGCGATAGCCAAGATCGATCCATTGAATTCTGGCTCTCTCTGCCAGGCTCGCACACCGAAAGCATTGCGGCTACGCTGCTGATGCATACCGTCTTTGTCGCGGTGCTGGCCTTGGCCTTGGGCTCGGCCATGGGCTTGGTGATGGCGGCCGCCGTGTTGACCAAGGTGATGGGCTTTGGGGCCTTGGCGGATGTGTCTTGGTGGTCGCTGGGCGTGGCCACCGTGGCCGGCTTGCTGCGACTCAGCCTGGGTGCGGTGCTGTTCTCGCTCTGGTTGGCGCCGATCTACCTGATCATGATGGCCGCAGCAGCTTGGCTCAAGCGCGCCGGTGTTCCCGTCGCCATTGCCGTGGTCGTGATTGCCGGCAATGTGCTGCAAAAGATCTACAACAATCCGATTGTGTGGACGCTGCTGGAGCGCCAATTCGACGGTGCCTCGCGAGCCCTCTTCGACGCCGGCCACACACTGCGCGATGATGAGCCCGTCAAGGCGGAGATGATGGAGATGTTCAACAGCTTCCCCGCATGGGCTGCAGAAGACGCACTCAAAGCCATCCAGAATCTGGCATCGCCGCACTTTATCGGCGGACTGGTGGTCGCTGCCGCTTGCTTTGGTTTGCTGACCCTGCATCGCCGCAGCAAACACTGAGTCCGCTAACGCTGCGATTCATCAGGCCCGCCGCAAGCGGGCCTGGTTCTTTTCTGGCGGCAGACGCCTGAAGAGCAGGCTCAAGCGAGCCCAGAACGGTTCAGTCGTAAGGCCCGCCAATCGGCGACTGCGGTGCCGAGCTCGGCCAAGCTGGGCATGTATAGAAGCCCTGGGCCCGACTCATCGCGACGGCGGCGCTGCAGTGCGCTGCCGCCTGCCCATAAATGCACCGAAGGTGGCAGCAGGCTGCGCAACTCGCTCAAGCCGCGCTTCACCGCACCGGCCGACATCAAGCCGCTGAAACTCAGGGCCACGACATCACTGCCATGGACCGCAGCGGCTCGAGGCAAGGCCTCCACCGGCGTTTGCACGCCAAGCGAAAGGCAATGGCAGCCCTCCACGACCAACAGCGCCTCCACCATCAGCAAGCCCAGGCCGTGCGGCTCCCCGGGCAAGGTGCTGAGCAGAATGCGCGGGCTCTCATCGGCGCCGCGCAAGGTCTGCTGAGTCAGGCTGTGAATGGCTTGCCGCAATAGCTGCTGAATCAGTTCGGTGTAGATGTGCTCCTCGAACACCTCCAGTTCGCCGCGCATCCAGGCATCCCCGACTCGGGTGGTCAATGGCGCCACCCATTGCTGGACAAAGCCTCCGAGTCCGTGACGCAACAAGGCCTGCGCCATGAAGCTACGCAACTCATCCAGCCGGTGCGAGCGCAGCAGTTGCAGGCAAGCCTCCAAGCCCTCTGACTGCGCCACATCTTCCTTTCGATTGGGTTCCCGCTCCAACTCGCGGCAGCCCTCTTGCACCAGGCGCTGCAAGGCCTCAAAAGCAGCCGGCACCACGCGTCCCGGACGATGCCCCGCATCAATCAGGCGCTTCAACAAGCGCAAGCGCTGCACTTGCTCGGCCGGGTAAACACGGTCGCCCAGTTCATCGCGCAAAGGCGCAGGAAAACCATAGCGCCGCTCCCAGACGCGCAAGATATCCTTGCTCAAACCGGTATCGCGCTCGACCGCCGCAATGCCAGCGAGCGTCAAGGCCGTGTCAGACCCGGCTTGAGGCAGGGCGTCATTCCTTGCAGACATTCGAGGCTCTCATGAGGCAAATTTGTTCTAGACAAACAAAAGACAAAACGGATTGTTTGTACTAATATAGTCATATTGACGCCGTTTGACTAGGACAAACAATGAACATCAACGGGTATTTTTCAGCCAACAGCAGAGCCTACTGGCTCGCAACCTTGCTCAGTTTGACGGCGCTGTCGGCCCAGGCGCAAGCCACGCCGGCCACCTGCCCGGCGCTGCTGCAGCGCGAGATGCCTCGCCTGCAAGACGAAAAGCCCCAGGCCTTGTGCCAGTACGCGGGCAAGGTGGTGCTGGTGGTCAATACCGCGAGCTTTTGCGGCTTCACCTCCCAGTACAAGTCTTTGGAAACCCTGTCCTCTCGCTACGCAGGACGCGGCTTGGTCGTGCTGGGCTTTCCTTCCAACGATTTCGGCAGTCAAGAGCCTGGCAGCAACAAAGAAATCGCGGAGTTTTGCGAGAACACCTTCAATGTGAAGTTCCCGATGTTCTCCAAGTCGGTGGTGAAGGCTGGCAAGCCCGATACCAATCCACTGTTTGTCGATCTGGCCCAGCGCACAGGCTCCAGTCCCAAGTGGAATTTTCACAAGTACCTGATCTCGCGCGACGGCCAACAGGTCCAAAGCTTTGGCTCCATGACTGACCCTTTGAGCCGCAGCGTCACCGACGAAATCGAAAAAATGCTGACCAAGCCCTGAGGATCGAGAGCCCGACGATGAGCAATTTGACTGTGAACGCTGGCCATCAGGCCCCAAACATGACGCTCAAGGTCGACGGCGCCCATGCAGGGCCTGAGCAGAAGAATTCAACACTGTCAAACTCATTCGCAGCCGTTTGTAAACATTTGCAAACCAATGCGAGGGACTTTGCATTTTCAAAAAAATCGTTAGCATTGAGCCACTTCGAGTCGCGAAGTCTCCCCAGTGTTGGGGCTGAAATCCTGAAGCCGTTTTCCTCCTCCTCCCTCCCTCCCTCGTTGGCTTCAGGGCGCTTTGCGACTTCTTTTACACCCAAGGCCTCCGCTCATGGCGGGGGCCTTTTCAATGGCGAGGTCAGGGCCTTTACCCCTCAGCCATCGGCTCAAGCGCCCATGCTGCAACGTGAAGCACATGCGCAATCCGCCACCGCACATGCTGAAACGCTGCTGCCGCTGCTGCATCAGTTGTCCGAACCTCGCCGGCCAGTGGACGGATCGGCTCGGCGGATCGCCGTGGTGGGATCGGGTATTGCTGGCTTGTCAGCCGCTTGGGCACTCAGCGCGCAAGCCCATGTGACGCTGTTTGAGGCCGGCGATTATTTTGGCGGCCATACCCACACTGTCGACATCGAACTCGAAGGCCGCAGCCACGGTGTCGACACCGGCTTTCTGGTCTTCAACGAGCGCACTTATCCTTTGCTGATTCAGTTGTTCAAGCAACTGGGGGTGCAGGTCGCGGCCAGCGATATGTCTTTCTCGGTGCAGTTGCCGGATCAAGGGCTGGAGTGGAGCGGCAGCAATCTCAATAGCGTGTTCGCGCAAAGAAGCAACCTCTTGCGCCCGGCGTTTTGGGGCATGTTGACCGATCTACAACGCTTCAACCGCCTGTGCACCCAGTTGGCCGAACGCGGCGAAGAGGCGGCATTGGCTCAGCCCATTGGCGACTTCCTCCAACAGCATCGATTTGGCCAGGCCTTCCGTGACTGGTATCTGCTACCGATGGTGGCTTGCATCTGGTCTTGCCCCACGCGACAAATGCTGGCATTTCCGATCAGCACGCTGATTCGCTTTTGCCACAACCACGGTCTGCTTCAGGTCACCCAAAGGCCGCAGTGGTACACGGTGAACGGCGGCGCCAAACACTATGTCGCGAAGCTGTTGGCGGGCATCACGGATGCGCGCCTGAACACGCCGGTTTTGAGCGTGAGTCGAAGCGAAGAAGGGGGCGTCATGGTGCAGTCCTCACGCGGCACCGAACGCTTCGATGAAGTGGTGATGGCCTGTCACAGCGACCAGACGCTGCAGTTGCTGACCCACACGAGCGCCAGCGAGCGCCAGATCTTGGGCGCCATTCCCTACCACCGCAACCGAGCGGTATTGCACACCGACACCACGCTGCTGCCGCGTCGACCGCGCGCTTGGGCTGCTTGGAACTATGAGCATGGCGGCCAGGCCAGCGGCAGCGACACCAAAGCCGTCTGCCTGCACTACCTTTTGAATCGCCTGCAGCCACTGCCTTGGCAGCAGGAGGTGATCGTTTCGCTGAACCCGGTCAGGGAACCGTCGCCAGCGCAGACCCTGGCGGAATTCGATTACGCCCATCCTGTCTTCGATCAAGGCGCCGTCGCGGCGCAAGCTCGCCTGCCCTTGATCCAGGGCGAGGGCCATGTCTGGTTTTGCGGCGCCTGGACGCGCTATGGCTTTCACGAAGACGGCTTGCTGTCGGGCCTGAGCGTCGCCAAACGACTGCTGGAAAGCTGGGCCGCCTCACCACAGCCCCCACGGAGTCCGGCCTGATGAGCAACAGCGCATGGCCAGCCCAAGCCATGATTGGCCGAGGTCAGGTTCGGCATCGGCGCTTGATGCCCTCCGCCCATGCCTTCGCTTACCGCAGCTACTTTCTGATGCTGCCGATGCGCAGCCTGAGGCACACGCCTTGCCCGGCCTTGCATCGGCCCAGCGCCGAGGGCAAAGCGGCCGGATGGAGTTGGCTCAGCTTCCATGATGCCGACCATGGGGACGGCGGGCCTGACTGCCTGGCCTGGCTGGATGACTTGCTGCAACGCGAAGGCGTGCATGAGGCCACCGGTGAAGTCTGGCTGCATTGCTACCCACGCGTCCTCGGCCACGCCTTCAAGCCGGTCAGCTTCTGGCATTGCCACCGCCCAGACGGCAGCCTCGCCGCCATCGTGGTCGAGGTCAACAACACCTTTGGCGAGCGCCATTGCTACTTGCTCCACGGCCCCACACTGGCCTATGGCCGCGAACTCTTGGCGACCAAGGCCTTTCATGTGTCGCCCTTCTGCCGAGTCAGCGGCCGCTACCGCTTCCGGTTCATGCACAGCAGCGGCCCGCAAGGGATGCGCTGCGTCGCGCGGGTCGACCATGACGATGAGCTGGGCCAGGCGCTGCTGCAAACCAGCGTCAGCGGCGAACTGCAGGCGCTGACCCAGACTTCGGCCCGTCGCGCGTTTTTCGACATGCCGGCGCAGAGCCTGATGGTGCTGGCTCGCATCCATTGGCAGGCCTTGCGCCTGTTCTTGAAACGTGTTCCCTTCTTTGGCAAACCTGCCGCCCCTGAAACCCTTGTGACCCGTTGAGGGACTTGCTCGCGATGAACACCAACACGCTCACAACGCGCATCAACCTGCCAGACAACGCCCCCGCTGCGGCGCGCACCGTCTTCAAGCTGCTCAGCCACCTGCGCCATGGCAGCTTGGATGTCCAGTTGCCCGATGGCGGCTCCATTCACTTTGGTGCCGCCCCCGGATCGGATGACTCGCCACGCGCGGCCTTTCGCATCCGGGATTGGTCGGTCTGCGCGGCTGCCTTGCGCTCGGGGGATATCGGCTTTGCCGAGAGCTATATGGCCGGCCACTGGAGCAGTCCCGATTTGCGCGCCCTGCTGGAGTTGTTCCTGCGCAATCGGGCCGTGCTGGACGAGGTCATTTTCGGCTCTTGGTGGGGCTCGGCGCTGCACCGCCTGCGTCACCTGTTCAACCGCAACAGCCGCGCCGGCAGTCGCAAGAACATTCACGCCCACTACGACATCGGCAACGACTTTTACAAGCTGTGGCTGGATCCCAGCATGAACTACTCGAGTGCTTGGTTCGACGGCAATCCCAAGCAGTCCTTCACCGAAGCCCAGAACGCCAAGATGAGCCGGGCACTGCAGGAGTGTGGTGTGCGTGCCGGCGACCGAGTGCTGGAATTGGGCTGCGGCTGGGGCGCGGTGGCCGAAACCGCCACACGCGACTTTGGTGCCCATTTGACAGGCGTCACCCTCTCACACGAGCAACTGGCATGGGCGCACGACCGCTTGCAGCAAGCCGGCTTGAGCGAACGCGCGGACTTGCGACTGCAGGATTACCGCGACATCAGCGACCCGGCTTTTGATGCGATTGTGTCGATCGAGATGTTCGAAGCCGTCGGGCGGGAGTACTGGGACGGCTACTTCAAGACCGTGCATGCCAAGCTCAAGCCGGGGGGACGCGCCTGTATTCAAACCATCACCATCCGTGATGATCTGTTCGATCGCTACAGCCGCTCCAGCGATTTCATTCAGCAATACATCTTCCCGGGCGGCATGCTACCCAGCCCCAGCCAGTTCCGCGCACACGCCAACAAGGCCGGCCTGCGCATCAGCAATGAACTGGCCTTTGGTCAGGACTACGCACAGACCTTGCACCTGTGGCGCGAAACCTTTTTGCGTCAAGAGGCCAAGGTGCGGGAGCAAGGTTTCGACACCCGCTTCGTCCGCCTGTGGGAGTTCTATTTGGCCTATTGCGAAGCCGCGTTTGCCACCGGCAACACCGACGTGATGCAGTTCACCCTGCAGCGCGACTGATCATGCGTACTCGCCGCCAAGCGCTTCAAGCCGCCTGCGCCCTGGCTTTGATCAGCCAGGGGACTGCGCATGCCGCGCCAGAGTTGAGCGAGCTGCGCCAGCAATCCAAGGCGCAGATGCGCTTTTTCGGCCTGCTGATCTACGACATCAGGCTCTGGTCCCGCGAACCCATCGATGCGCAGAACTGGTCAGCCCAGGAGTTGGCCTTGGAGCTGCAATACGCGCGCAGCCTGAGCGGCCGGGAGATTGCAAAGCGCTCACTCAGCGAGATGCGCCGGCAGGTCGACATCTCGAACGAGCAGGGGCAGAAGTGGCTGTCCGAGATGGAAGCCGCCTTCCCCGATGTTCGCGAAGGCGACCGGATCAGCGGCCTGCAGACCCCCGGGGAAGGGGTGCGCTTCTTTGTCAACGGACGACTGCAACGCCGCATTGCCGACCCGATGTTTGCCCGCCTGTTCTTTGGCATCTGGTTGGCGCCGCAAAGTTCCGAACCAGGCCTGCGCCAGCAGTTGCTGGGAGGCCGCCGTGAGGGGACTTGAGTCCGGGCAAGATCTGCCAAACCCGGCATGCGCCCGCTATGGCTCGCTGGGCTATGCGCTTGCCTTTGTGGCACTGCCGCTCTACATCACCCTGCCGGCCCACTACGCGCAGGAGTTCGGCATGCCCTTGGCCTTGCTCGGCGGCTTGCTGCTTGCGGCACGCCTCTTGGACGCCGTGGTGGACCCCTGGATCGGCCGACTCTGTGACCGCGCCTTGAATCTACACCCAGGCCGGGTCTTGCCGCTGATGATGGCCGCCGCGCTGCTGCTGGCCGGCGGATTCGTCGCTGTGTTCTTTCCACCTTGGCGGTCGCAGCAATCCTTGTTGATCTGGTGCGCAGGCGCGCTGGTGCTGACCTATCTGGGCTACAGCCTGCTCAGCGTCATGCATCAGGCCTGGGGCGCCCGTCTCGGCGGCAGTGCCGTGCAGCAAACGCGTGTGGTGGCATGGCGCGAGGGTTTTGCCCTGACCGGAGTGATCACCGCCAGTCTTTTGCCGAGCTTGATTGGCCTTGCCGGGACGGCGCTGGTCCTGGCCTTGGCCCTGTGCATCGGGCTGTGGCTGCTGAATCGGGGGCCACGTGCAGAGTCCGTGATTCGACCTGAGCGCTCAGCCAGGCCTGACACCTCGGTGTGGCGCAGCCAAGCCTTTCGCCGCCTGATGGTGGTTTTTTTGTTCAATGGCATTGCCAGCGCCATCCCCGCCAGCCTCTTGTTGTTCTTCGTTCGAGATCGACTCGAAACGCCGCAGTGGGAAGGCGCTTATCTGGCGGTTTACTTCAGCGCAGCCGCACTATCGCTTCCCCTGTGGTTACGCATGGTCAAGCGCTTTGGTCACGCGCGCAGCTGGGCGGTCGCCATGCTGCTGGCGGTGGCGGCGTTTGGGTGGGCCGCCTTGCTGGGCAAGGGCGACAGTCTGGCCTTCACCCTGGTGTGCCTGACCAGCGGCTTGGCCATGGGTGCAGACTTGGCCATCCCCGGTGCCCTCTTGGCCCGGTTGATCCATGGTGAAGGTCTCGGAGGGCAGGCCGAAGGTGCGTTCTTCGGCTGGTGGAATGCGGCCAACAAACTCAACCTTGCCTTGGCCGCCGGCTTGAGCCTGCCCATGCTTCAGTGGCTCGGTTACGCGCCGGGGCTGCGCAGTGAGGATGCCTTGCAAGCGCTGAGCTTTGCCTACTGCCTGTTGCCCTGCATGCTGAAGCTGTTGGCCGCAGCCCTGCTTTACCAGTTTTGGATTCGTCCCCCCAGTCTCAAGGAGTTGCCATGATCCGCTCGTCCCTTCAAGGTGTCCGAATCCTGGCTGGCATTGCGGCCATCAGCGCGGCCGCGCTGCTTGGCGGTTGCGCCATGCCGCCAACACCCGCGCAGTACGCCCAGGAAAGTCCCAAACTGGAACTGCGCGAATACCTGAATGGTCCCTTGATCGCGCACGGGGTGTTCACCGATCGGGGCGGTCATGTGAAGCGACGCTTTGTCGTCAAGCTGCAAGGGCGCTGGCAAGGAAATACGGGCGTTTTAGAAGAAGACTTTGAGTACAGCGACGGCGCCCGCGAGCGGCGCGTCTGGACCATCACCGAATTGGGCGGGGGTCGCTACAGCGGCCGGGCCGACGATGTGGTCGGCGTGGCCACCGGCGAAGCCGCCGGCAACGCCTTGCGCTGGAGCTACACACTGAAACTGCCTGTTGACGGCAAGGTCTACGAGGTCGACTTCGATGACTGGATGTTTCTGATCGATGAAAAGGTCATGCTGAACAAAGCGGTCATGAGCAAATTCGGCTTCGAGCTCGGCCAGGTCACGCTGTCGTTTCAGAAGCTCTGAGCCCCATGTCCCTGAACCCCAAGATTCGCGATTGGCACGGACGGACGGTCTGGCTGGTCGGTGCCTCCAGCGGCATCGGCCTCGCCCTGGCGCAGCGGCTCCACCTGGCCGGCGCACGCGTGATCGTGTCAGCGCGGCAGGCCGAATTGCTGCAGCGCTTCGTCGATGATCATCCCGGCAGCGTGGCCCAGCCCCTCGATGTCTTGGATGCCGCAGCGCTTCATCACGCCTGCCAATCCATCGTTCACAGGCATGGCGCGATTGCCCTGACGGTCTATTGCGCGGGCCATTACCAAGCGATGAGCGCCCAGAATTTCTCGCTCGATCAGGCGCGCCGGCACATGGACGTCAACTATGTCGGCGCCTTGAATTTGCTCGATGCCCTGCTGCCGCAAATGCAGTTTCAAGCGCAGCAAGGACGGGAGACCCACCTCAGCTTGATTTCCAGTGTGGCCGGTTTTCGAGGCTTGCCCAAGTCCTTGGCCTATGGCCCATCCAAGGCCGCATTGAGCCATTTGGCGGAAGCCTTGTACCTGGACTTGTCCGATGCCGGCATCGGCGTTTCGGTGATTCACCCGGGCTTTGTCGCCACACCGCTGACCGCGCAAAACGACTTCAAGATGCCGGCACTGATCAGCCCGGATGAAGCCGCTTTGGCCATCATCCAAGGCTGGCATGCGGGCGCCTTCGAGATTCATTTCCCCAAACGGTTCACACTTTGGCTGAAAGCCTTACGCCTGCTTGGCCCTGGCGCATACTTTCCGCTGATCAAAAAAGTCACCCGCTCATGAGCTCTCACTCCGATCCCCGCGTGGCCGCGGTCATCACCCTTTTCGAGCATCTGCAGCCCAGCGATGTGGCGCAAATGGGCCAACGCTACACCGAGCAGGCATTTTTCAAGGACCCGTTCAACGAGGTTCGCAACCTGGCCGGCATCCAGGCGATCTTTGCCCATATGTTCGAGTCGCTGGACGCGCCCCGCTTCGTGGTCCTGGACGCCGTGACACAGCAAAACCAGTGCTTCTTGACCTGGGACTTTCACTTCAAACTGAAGGGACAAACCCAGCCTCGCCAGATCCACGGCAGCAGCCATCTGCGCTTTGGCGTGGACGGCCGCGTCGCCTATCACCGCGACTACTGGGACGCCGCCGAAGAGTTTTACGAAAAGTTGCCCCTGGTGGGCGGCTTGCTTCGCCTGATCAAGCGGCGTCTGAAGATCTAGGCCCTCAGCACCAGCAAAGCAACCTCAGCGCAACCAACCCTTGCGTCGGAAGTAGATGAAGGGCGCGGCTACCGAGGCCAGCATCAAGCCCAATGCGAAGGGGTAGCCCCAGGGGTACTCCAGCTCCGGCATGTACTTGAAGTTCATGCCGTAGATGCTAGCGATTAGGGTCGGCGGCAGCAATGCCACGCTCGCCACCGAGAAGATCTTGATGATCTTGTTCTGGTTGATGTTGATGA
>NZ_JBMLSK010000154.1:0-1132 GCF_049240545.1 Roseateles sp.
CGACACCCTAGTTTGCTGGTAAGGCGACACCCAGATTCACGCACCTCCGGGTCGACCCCGTAGCCTCGACCGCTTTCGTCCTGGAAGGGAGCGGGCGTGGCGATCACCGATCTGGAGATCCGCATGACCATCAAGACCTTGGCCGCCAAGGGCGTGCCCAAGCGCGCCATCGCCCGCCAGCTCGACCTCAGCGAAGGCACGATCCGCTATCACCTGTCCCGAATCGCTTCGGGCACCCCCGACGGCCGTGCCACCCAGCCAAGGCGGGCCGGCGTCGCTGCCGATGCCATCGCCCACTGGATGGCGCATCACGACCGCACCAACCTCGCCGCATTGCACGCCTGGCTCGTCGCCGAACACGACTACGCAGGCAGCTTGCGTTCGGTGCAGCGCTTCGTTGCCGACCGCTATCCGCCGCCCCCGCGCCGGGCCCGTCGTCGCGTGGAGACCCCGCCCGGCGCGCAGGCGCAGGTCGACTGGGCGCAGTTCCCCCGCATGGCCGTCGCCGGCGAAGCGGTGACACTGCACGCCTTCCACCTCGTGCTGTCGCACTCGCGATTCGGCGCGGTGGTCTGGATGCCCGCCGAAGACAGCCTGTGCTGGCTGGCCGCGCATAACGCCGCCTTCGAGCGGATCGGGGGGATTCCGGCGGTTTTGCGGGTGGACAACACGAAGACAGCGGTCGTGCGCGGCGCCGGCACCTGGGGCCAACTCAACGACAGCTATCGCCGCTACGCGACGACGGTGCGCTTCCATGTCGATCCTTGCATGCCCTACAGCCCAGAACACAAGGGCAAGGTCGAACGCGCCGTGCGAACGCACCGTGGCATCGATCTCGCCCGCCAGGCCTGGGACAGCGTGCAGGAACTGCAGGCCGCAACCGATGACGCCGTGCGCGACAGCGCGCAGCGCCGGCGCTGCCCCGCCACCGGCGGCAGCGTCTTCGACGCTTGGCAGGGCGAACGCGCGGCGCTGGCGCCGCTGCCGGTCCTGCCGGCCCCGTTCGACCATGTCGCCACCCGGCGCGTCGGCCGTGACGGGCTGGTCGCCTTCGAGGGCCGTCAATACTCCGTTCCGTTCGCCTACCTCGACCGCAGCGTCGAAGTCCGCGGCGGTGCCGGCACCGTGCAGG
>NZ_JBMLSK010000155.1:0-1731 GCF_049240545.1 Roseateles sp.
AGAAGTCCGGGGCTCACAGCTTCGCAACACTATCGTTAATTTACGCAATTAGACATGAAGGCCTGAACCGTCTGGTGCTCACGTCCGGGCGTGCAGAACAGCAGCCGCTTGGCATCCAGGTCGTGCACCACGGTGACGTAGTCATGCCCGCGGCGCAGGCTGGTCTCGTCGATGCCCACGATACGCACCTGGCTCATGTCCTGCTTGCTGCGCGCCTGGCTCACGTAGTGCTCGATGCGGCGCCACAACTGCTTGTCGCGCACCCGCAGATCCCTGGCCGCCTGGCGCACGGGCAAGTCCCTGCACATCGTCAGCGCCAATGCTTCAAACAGCAGCGTGAAGCCGCTGCCCTGGCGAGCCCACGGCACTGTCAGTTGCGTCGTCTTGCCGCAGGCCGTGCACCCCACGCGTGGCACCTCGGCGTGCAGCCACGCCTCGTACTGGAAAAAGTCCAGATGCCGCCACGAGCGCGGCAGCCGGTCATGCACCTTCTGCGAGGCCGCACCGCAAGCCGGGCACGCCAGCAGCGACTGCTTGCACTCGACGTCGAAATCGATGCGGTGCTTGGCGGTGTCAAGCCGAACATCCCGCACCACCCATGGTGCTTGCAGACCCAATGCGCCGGTGAACAGCGCCTCCACGCCAACGTTCAAATCCGTACTCCTGGCTACCGCCCCGTGGACATGTGGACACTCTCAAGGGCAGCCTGCCCACATGCCCACCGGGCTCGACGACGACCGGCCATCCTGTCTGTTGGGTTCCACACGAAATGACGAGGGGCGGCAATTGGCAACCCCAACGCGATTGCCAACACCACAGGCTCCATAGGGAATCGACGTGCGCACATGACGATGTCAAGTCGCATCGCTAGACTGGCGTTAGCCCAAATGAGCTAACGCCTGATCAAAGTGGTTGCGCCATTGTTTCGAGAAGAAGTGATGCAGGCCCGTACCGACCGGTTCCTCGGTGGCGTAAGGGTTCGCACGACACCAGCTTGGTGGGCAGTGACGACAGTCGCTGCCGTCATGGCGGGTTCGTTGATCGCCTACGCTATCTTCGGGGAGATGACACGCAAGGCAAGCGTGGGTGGAATGCTTGTGCCAGCCAGCGGCCTGATGGATCTCTACGCCGCGAGCGCAGGCAGCGTCGTGGAGCTGCGCGTGGTTGAGGGCCAGATAGTCCGAGAAGGGGACGTTTTGGCGGTGCTAGCAACAGACCAAGCCGTGGGTGCGGGTAAGTTGGGCGGCCAGCTAGCGCGGCAAATTGACAGTCGCCGCGCAGCGCTTGAGGCAGAGCGCGCGCTGCGTGCAACCCAGGTTCGGCTACAGCGCCAGTCTCTAGCGGCTCGAATGCAAGCGATGGATGCTGAACTCGTCGGTCTGCAAGACGAGATCGCGCTGAGCAAGCGCCGCGTGGCATTAGGGCAGCAACAGGCAGCACGTGTGGAACAGCTGGTTGCGTCTGGATTTGTGTCGCCCAATCAAGCTCAAGGCAGCCAGAGCGAGCTTCTCGAAGCCGAAAAGCGAGTCCAGCAGCTCATTCGCAGTCACATTGCACTCGCCCGAGATCGGGAAACGCTCAAAGCAGACATAGCGAATCTCTCAGCACAGCTAGAGAGGGACAGGGCTGAGGTTGACAGCAACCTTGCCCTGCTTGCTCAGGAGGCCGTAGAGAACGAAGCTAACTTTCATGATGTGGGACAACGCCCCGGATCATGGAAGACTTCCACAT
>NZ_JBMLSK010000156.1:0-1246 GCF_049240545.1 Roseateles sp.
GGCGTCGAAGAAGAAGAGCGGACGCGACAGCGACACCACGTCCAGCGGGTTCACTCGCGTGCCCGGCGCCACGATCAGGCGGCCGTCGGCATCGCTGATCGGGTAGGGCACCTCGATGCTCGGATCGAAATGAAACGTCCGGGCGGTCGCCGTGCGAGTGATGCCCGCTACCGGAGCGGGCTCTTCGATCTGGCGGCGAATGCGGGCCTGGCTCTCGCGCTGCAGGCGCTCCAGGCCACCGTTGGCGGCGAACTCGCGCAGCTTGGACTGGATGAGGGCGAGCAGGCTCGGCTCGGCGATCGGGTAGATCGGGCCGATCACGCCCAGGTGCTGGGCTTGGGCCGAGGGGCAGATTGCCGCGGTTGCGGCCGCGAGCAGCAGCGCCGCGAGGCGGGCCCGGTCAGAAGATCGCACGGGCCCGTCCGATGATCTGCTCGCGTGCGATCCAGCCGGTGAGCGCATAGCGCGAGTCCAGGCTGTCGGGGTGCGGGGCGAAGACAAAGTAGCGACCCTCGGGTAGGGTGCCGGTGGGTCCAGGTTCGAGCGGCTCGCCGCGCCGGCTCGTTGGCTTGGCCTTCGCGAGCGTCGTCCCGGCCACGACGAAGGTCGCGCCGTCGCGGGTCACGGTATCGCCCGGCTGCCCGGCCAGCACCTTGATGAAGGTGACGCCGGCCGGGTAGGGGCCACCCCTCGCCCAGCGGAAGGCGACGTGTTCGCCGCGCTGCGGCAGCACCGCGCGCTCGATCAGGTAGAGCGTCCCGGGCAGGCTGTGGGTGGCGTTCAGGCCAAGGGCGTAGTGGCTGTGGAACCAGGCCCCGCCCCCCACGGCAGCCGCGTAGGCGAGGCCCCAGCGGCGCAGGTGCGTAACGGCCCGGGAGCGGAATCGGGCGCCGTCGAAGCGCTCGCGCATCGCCGCCAGGTGAGTGAGTGGCATGCGCCCAAGGTGCAGCGCTCGTGTCGTAGGGGTCAGGTTCATCGCGTCTCCTCCAGTCCGAGTTGCCGGCGCAGTTGTGGCGTGAAGTCGGCGATGCGGCGGCCTGTACCGGACCCGATCAATGCCCCTTGGGTGAATACGAGGCAGCGGCAGTCGGCCGGCAGGCGTGCGACCAGCCGATCGAGTCGCTCGCCGAAGGCGGCCGCTTCGCGAAGGGCGGCGGCCCGGTCGCTGTCGCTGGCATCCCGGCGCAGCAATTGCGCGGTGACCTGGCCTTCCTTGGCGCGGTAGAGCGAGGCGATGTCCACGGTG
>NZ_JBMLSK010000157.1:0-1049 GCF_049240545.1 Roseateles sp.
CCTGATTAGAAACGTGCCTCAGCATGCCTGTCTCTGATGACTTTTTCCTTGACCGGCCGGGTCTTTGCCACGTCCACGATCAAGGTTGCGATGAGGCCGCGCAGGTCGAAGCGTTGGTTGAATCGGTAGGCAAAGGCTGCGAGATAAGTCTGGGCGTACTTGCGGAACTTCAGTGCCTTGAAGGCTCCAGCCAGCGTGGTCTTGAGATTGCCCAGCATGGTGTTGATCCACTTGAACTCGGGCAGATGACGCGGCTTGAGGGCCCCCACCACCCTGGGCGTGTGGACACAGCCTGCATCAGTGACGGCTGCAAAGCATGCCAGCCCGTCGCTGGTGACAACCGTGGCGGGCAGCAGGCTGGCCTTGGCCCACCTGGAGATGGATTCGCACGTGAAGCCCTTGACCAGATCGAGCTTCAAGCGCATTGGTTGGCCAGCTGCGTTCAACGACACCGCCGCCACGAAGGGCACCTTGTTCTCCGAGCCCCGGCCGACTTTGCCACCAGAGCGCTCTCCTCCGAGGTAGGCGTCGTCCAGTTGCACGAAGCCATCCAACCGGTGCGCTGCCTCCTGGTGCGCCATGGCGGTGTTGATCTTGTGGTGCAGCAGCCAGGCGGTGGGGTAGCTCACCCCCAGATCGCGCTTGAGGGCCAGTGCCGAGATGCCGGTCTTGGCCTGGCTGATGAGATGGATGGCCAGGAACCAGGTCGTCAGCGGCAGCTTGGTGTGCTCCATCAGCGTGCCCGCAGTCAGCGAGGTCTGGTGGCGGCACGCACCGCACTGGAACAACTTGCGGGCACCGTGACCGACAACGTAGTGCTGCACGCTGGCGCAACGCGGGCAGCGAAACCCATCCGGCCAACGCGAGCGCCGAATCGCATCGGCACACTGCGCTTCGGTGCCAAAGTGGGTCAGAAACTCAGGAATCGACATGCCGGGCTGGAATTGGATCTGGTGGCTGGACATCGGAACTCTCCGTCTTCAGGAGAGATCAGGTTACGGGCTCAGTGGCTCACTGGACGAGCCTGCTGAGACACGTTTCTAATCAGG
>NZ_JBMLSK010000158.1:0-76288 GCF_049240545.1 Roseateles sp.
CTTGGAGGCGCGCGCGCAGCGCGCTTCAACATCTAGCTTGGCGCCGCATGTTTGAACGAAACGAGCGCAGCGAGTGCAGTGAGTTCGGCGCCGGCCCCAAGGCGAGAGCAGCGCAAGGCAGTCGGCCCGCCAGGGCCGACCCCCGAACCATGAGCCCGGCGACGGCCGGGGCTGACGTGCCTCACGCGCAAGACCCTGTGGCTTCATTGGACGCCCGTGATTCAGGCCCAGAAGCGCCCGAGCCCTGTCCGGCGCTCTTTGCCCAGCGTCTGAACGATCAGTGACGGAAGTGACGCACGCCGGTGAAGACCATGGCCACGCCGCGCTCATTGGCGGCGGCGATCACTTCTTCATCGCGCATGGAGCCACCGGGCTGGATGACGCAGGTGGCGCCGGCATCGGCCAGCACGTCCAGGCCGTCGCGGAAGGGGAAGAAGGCATCGCTGGCGACGACCGAGCCCTTCAGTTCCAGACCGGCGTTGGCGGCTTTGATGGCTGCGATCTTGGTCGAGTCGATGCGGCTCATCTGGCCGGCGCCCACGCCCAGGGTCATGCCGCCGCCGCAGAAGACGATGGCATTGCTCTTCACATACTGGGCCACGGTCCAGGCGAACATCAGGTCGTCAAGCTGCTGGGCGCTGGGCTGCAGGGTGGTGACGATCTTCAGGTCTTCCTTCTTCAGGAAGTGGTTGTCGGCGGTCTGCACCAGCAGGCCCGAGCCGACGCGCTTGACGTCCTGAGCGTTGCGGCCCTGATCCCAGGGGCGCGCACCGCCGGCCGGCAGGTCGATCTGCAGCAGGCGCACATTGACCTTGGCCTTGAAGATCTCCAGCGCTTCGGCGCTGAAGCTTGGGGCCATCAGCACTTCGACGAACTGCTTGGAGACATGGGCGGCAGCAGCGCCGTCCACCTCGCGGTTGAAGGCGATGATGCCGCCGAAGGCGCTGGTCGGGTCGGTCTTCAGGGCCTTGGCATAGGCCTCAGCCGCGTTGGCGGCCACGGCCACGCCGCAGGGGTTGGCGTGCTTGACGATGACGCAGGCGGGCACATCGAAGCTCTTGACGCATTCCCAGGCGGCGTCGGAGTCAGCGATATTGTTGTAGCTGAGTTCCTTGCCTTGCAACTGCTTGCCGGTGACCAGGGAGCCGGGGGCGGGGTAGAGGTCGCGGTACAGGGCTGCGGTCTGGTGGCTGTTCTCGCCGTAGCGCAGGTCTTGCACCTTGACGAAGCTGCTGTTCATCTGGCCGGGGTACTCGGACAGCGTGCCTGCTTCGGTGCGTGCGCTCAAGTAATTGCTGATCGCAGCGTCATATTGAGCGATGCGGTTGAAGGCGGCGACAGACGCGGCGAAGCGGGTCTTGTCGCTGGTCTTGCCCTCGGCCTTCAGTTCGGCCAAGACTTGTGCGTACTGGCTGGCGTCGGTCAGCACGGTGACGTCCTTCCAGTTCTTGGCGGCGCTGCGCACCATGGCCGGGCCGCCGATGTCGATGTTCTCGATGGCGTCTTCCAGCGTGCAGCCGGGCTTGGCCACGGTGGCTTCAAAGGGGTAGAGGTTGACGGCCAGGATGTCGATCATGGTGATGCCATGCTGTGCGGCGGCGGCCATGTGCTCGGGGAAGTCGCGGCGCGCCAGTAGGCCGCCGTGCACCTTGGGGTGCAGGGTCTTGACGCGGCCGTCCAGCATCTCGGGGAAGCCGGTGTGGTCGGCCACCTCGGTCACCGGCAGGCCGGCATCCGCCAGCAGCTTGGCCGTGCCGCCGGTGGACAGCAGGCGCACGTTCAGGGCGTGCAGCTCTTTGGCGAATTCGAGGATGCCGGTCTTGTCGGACACGGAGATGAGGGCGGTCAGTTGGGACATGGTCTTCTATCGGATGGGGAAGAGGGAGGGCGCGCGCGAGTTCAGAGACTCAGAGCAGCTTGTGCTCGGTCAGCTTGCGGCGCAGGGTGTTGCGGTTGATGCCCAGCCATTCGGCGGCCTTGCTTTGGTTGCCGGCGGCGCGTGCCATCACCACTTCCAGCAGGGGCTTCTCAACGACTTGAATCAGCATCTCGTGCATCGAGTGCGGTTCTTCGCCGTCCAGATCGCGGAAATAGACTTCCAGGTTTTCGCGCACGCAGGCATCGATCGGTTTCGGGGTCATGCCTGTAGCCTCAGTTCTTCTTCGTTGTCATGGGCGGTCATTGTTGAATCTTCTTGCCGCTTGGCAAGATAGGGCAAGCGCTCATATTGCGCCGCCAGCTCGTCAAACCAAGCGCCCAGGGCCTGGACTTGCGCCGCGCTGCTCTCCAGGCGGTTCATGGCTTGACGGAAATCTTCACCTCCGGGCAGATCGACCACGGCCCAGCCAATGTGCTTGCGCGCGGTGCGCATGCCGGTCAACTCGCCGTAAAGGCTGTAGTGGTCGTGCAGGTGTTCGATCAGCCAGTCGCGGGCCTGCAGCACGGTGGGGGCGGGCAGGGTTTCGCCGGTGGCCAAAAAGTGAGCCATTTCGGCAAAGATCCAGGGCCGGCCCTGGGCGGCGCGGCCAATCATCACCGCGTCGGCGCCGGTCTCGGCCAGCACTTGCTGGGCCTTTTGCGGGGAGTCAATATCGCCATTGGCGACCACCGGAATCTGCAGCGCCGCCTTCACCGCGGCGATGGTGGCGTACTCGGCCGAGCCTTTGTAGCCCTGCTCGCGGGTGCGGCCATGCACCGTCACCATGGCCACGCCAGCACCTTGGGCGGCCAAGGCCAGACGCAGCGCGTTCTTCTCGGTTTCACACCAGCCGGTGCGCATCTTCAGCGTGACCGGCACGCCATGCGGCGCAGCGGCTTCCACCACCGCTTCAATGATTTGCAAGGCCAAGGGTTCGTCTTGCATCAGGGCCGAGCCGGCCCATTTGTTGCAGACCTTCTTGGCCGGGCAGCCCATATTGATGTCGATGATCTGCGCGCCCCGGTCGATGTTGTACTGGGTGGCTTCGGCCATCATGGCGGCGTCGGTGCCGGCGATCTGCACCGCGATGGGCCCGGCTTCACCGTCATGGTTGGCGCGGCGCGAGGTCTTCAGGCTGCTCCACAAGTCCTTGCGCGAGGTCACCATCTCGCTGACCGCATAGCCCGCGCCCATGCGGCGGCAGAGTTGCCGGAATGGCCGATCGGTGACGCCGGCCATGGGCGCCACAAACAAACGGTTCGGCAATAGATGAGGGCCAATCTGCAGGATTGGCGGCTGGGCTTGCATGGGTGGGGAGAGACCCGGAGGAGGGGTGGTCGTGCCTAAAAAAGAGGCAGAAGTATACCTTTCTTGCGTCGGCCGTCCCAGGCGGGCTCGGTTGGCGGACTTGCTGGCCCAGACCTAGCGGCCAGTCCGCTCGCCATAATCGCGGCCATGGAAAGTTTCCTCGAAGCCTCGATTCACGGCCTGTTGGCCTTTCTGGCCCTGCCGAAAGTGGGCTTGGCCAGTGTGTTCCTGATTGCGTTGGTGTCGGCGACTTTGCTGCCCATGGGTTCGGAACCTGCCGTGTTCCTGTTGATCAAGGCCGACCCGACGATGTTCTGGCCCGCGGTCGTGGTGGCCACGCTCGGCAATACCTTGGGCGGCACCATCAGCTGGTGGATGGGTTTTGGTGCCGAGCGTGCCTATGAGCGCGCCACCCAGCGCAAACCGCCGAATCCGCGGGCCTTGGCTTGGCTGAATCGTTTTGGCGCCAAGGCTTGTCTGTTGAGCTGGTTGCCCTTGGTGGGTGACCCCTTGTGCGCGGTGGCGGGCTGGCTGCGACTGCCTTTTTGGCCCTGTGTGGCCTATATGGCGATCGGCAAATTCGCCCGCTATGTGCTGATGACGGCCGCCTTGCTCTGGGTATTCCCTGGGGGGCTTTAACCCCCCAAAAGGGCGGGGCCGTTGTGCTTGCGTGGACAATGGCTGCTTGCCCACCGCAACACCATTTCACTCATGAGCACACCCGCTTACACCGAGCTTCATCAACGGCATCAACGTCTGCATCGTCTGGCGCATTTGCAGTCGATCGCGCAATGGGACCAGTCGGCCAATATGCCGGCCAAGGGCAACGAGGCCCGCTCGCTGGCGCTGGCCGAGATGGGCGGCCTGCTGCATCAGCTGGCCACCGAGCCGCAACTGAAGGGCCTGCTGGACGCCGCTGCGGCCGAGCCGCTGAGCGCCGACCAAGCGGCCAATCTGCGCGAGATGGGCCGCGCCTGGCGCGCTTCGAACGCCTTGCCGCAAAGCCTGGTGGAAGCCAAGTCGCTGGCCAACTCGCGCTGCGAACATGCGTGGCGCGCCCAGCGCCAGGCCAATGATTGGGCGGGCTATCTGCCCTTGTTGAAGGAATGCGTGCGCTTGGCGCGTGAAGAGGCGCGCTGCTTGTCTGAAAGCAGCGGCTTGGGGCTGTACGACGCCTTGATGGATCAGTACGAGCCGGGTATGCGCTCGGCCGAGGTGGACCGCGTGTTTGGTGATCTGCGCAGCTGGCTGCCGCAGCTGATCAAGGACGTACAGGCCAAGCAAGCCAGCGAAACCGTGCTGCGCCCGCAGGGCCCCTTCGCGAAGGCCGCGCAGCGTGCGCTGGGCCTGGACGCGATGCAGCTGATGGGCTTTGATTTCGAAGCCGGCCGTTTGGATGAAAGCGCTCACCCCTTCTGTGGCGGCGTGCCCGAGGATGTGCGCATCACCACCCGCTATCGCGAGGATGACTTCCTGCCCAGCTTGATGGGCACCATCCACGAAACCGGCCATGCGCGCTATGAGCAGAATCTGCCGCAAGACTGGCTGGGCCAGCCGCTGGCGCAGGCGCGCTCCATGGGTTTGCATGAGAGCCAAAGCCTGAGCTTCGAGATGCAGTTGGGCAGCCACCCGGCCTTCGCCAAGCTGCTGAGCCCGCTGATCGCCAAGCATCTGGGCGCGCAAGCGGCTTTTGAGCCGGCCAATCTGAACCGTTTGCTGACCCGGGTGCACAGCGGCTATATCCGCGTCGATGCCGATGAGGTGACTTACCCCGCCCATGTGATCCTGCGTTACGAGATCGAACGCGCCCTGATCGAAGGGCAGATCGAGTGCGAGGACATCCCGGCCCTGTGGGACGCCAAGATGATGGAACTGCTGGGCGTGGACACGCGCGGCAACTTCAAGGACGGCTGCATGCAGGACGTGCACTGGAGCTGCGGCCTGTTCGGCTACTTCCCCTGCTACACCCTGGGCGCCATGTATGCGGCGCAGTGGTTTGCGACCATGCGCCGGGCCCGCCCAGGCCTGGATGCGGACATCGCCGCCGGCAATCTGGCACCGGTGTTCGATTGGCTGCGCGACAACATTTGGCATCAGGGCAGCCGCCTGGAAACGCCTGATCTGGTCAAGGCCGCCAGCGGCGAAACGCTCAACCCGGCGCACTTCAAGGCGCATTTGATGAGCCGCTACTTGGGCTGAGGCCCTGGGTGCTCAAGGCAAAAGAAAAGGCAGCTCAATGAGCTGCCTTTTTGTTGGGGCTGGTCGCTGCTGTCGCGTCGTCCGGTCTCTACTCCCTCTGTCGCTTCAGCAAACCCCCAACAGGAATCAAGCCTGCTTTTTGCGGCGCGAAACCAGGCCCATGGCCAGCAAGCCACCGGCCATCAAGGCCAGGCTGGTCGGCTCAGGCACAGCATTCACGCTGACCTTGTCCAGCGAAGTGCCGTAGCCGTCAGAAGTGCCCAGGGCGCTGAAGCTCAGGGTTTCCAACTTGCCGGTGCCTTGGAAGCGTGTGCTGAAGGTGGTCCAGTTGGTGGCGGTGTTCTTACCGACTTCACCGCTCAGGCCGGCAAAGCTCCAGCCGAGGCCGTTGCTCTTGGCGCCTTTGTTGCTGTCGGCGCGGTTGGCATAGCTGAAGCTCAGCTCATACCACTGACCGGCGATGGTGGCGATGGCTTGGCTGATGCTGGAGTTGCCATAGACGTCCAACTCGGCGAAGTTTTTGCCGTCAAAAGCACTGCCCGCGACGTTGTTGCGCAGTTCGATCTGGTTGTTGCCGATGGTCCAGCCAGATAGGCTCTTGTAGGTGGTCCACTGACCGCCGATCAGGCTGTTGGCTTCAAAGCTGCCGTTATGCACCAGGTTTTGGCCGAGGCTGGGGCCGGCAAGAGCCAGCATTGGGGCGAGGGCCAGCGTCAGGGTGAGGATTTTTTTCATAGTTGACTTGCTATCTTTCTTCGTGATTTCGCAGTGCTGAAGCATTGCAACGCAGTGTGAGCCAGGGTTGGCGAGCGGTCAGCCCCGCAAGCCGAGGGGGCGAGCAGATCGGGCGTGAATTTGTGCGCACAAATGCGGGGTGATCGCCGCCTTTTTTTGGCTTTGCGCTGCGTATGAAAAGCGTCTGGGTACCTTGCGCCAGGCGTTCAAGCGTGTTCATGCCCGATGGCGCATGGATGCGGGTGGCGGCTTTTCAGGGTGGGGCATCGAAGGCGGAACGGGCTTCGGCGCCGCCGCATCTCAGCCGTTCAAGGGTTCCGAACTCGGCTTTCGATCCGGTCCAGGGCTCGGCGCAAGCGCTTCAAGGCGCCGGCGGTACGGGCTTGGGCGCCGATTTCGAGTTCGCCCAGCAGGCGGCAATCGGTGTCGGCCAACACCACTTCATTCAGGCTCAGCCCATGGCGGGCCAATTGGGGACCCAGGGCCTTGGCGCGCTCCCGCAAGGCGGCGCGGGTGGTTTGATAGGCATGCTCGGCCAGATGGTGTCGCTGCGAGTAGCTGAAGGTGTTGGCCATGAACATCTCGGCGTCGCGGTGGTCGGGCTCGAACAAAAGAACGTCGGTATCCGGATGGGTGTGCTCGTAACGCTTGATGCCCAATTCCAGGCGCGAGTGAATCAGCGAGCGGAAGGTTTGGCTCATCACCAGCGGGAAGCCGCCGTCCACCAGATGCGGGATGCGGGCACGCTTGGCGCGGGTGGAGTTGGCCGGATCTGACTCGTAGGGCACCAAGGGGTTGAGGCAGATCAGCAGATCCAGGCCTTCCTTCAGCAGCACCGAGGCATGCAGGGTCTTCTTCAGTGCGCCGTCCACATAATGCCGACCTTCGATGGCAACCGGCGGAAACAGGCCGGGCAGGGCGGCACTGGCTTGCACCGCTTGGGAGATGGGAATGTGATCCCAGCCGGGCATGCCAAAAGGGGTGGCTTCGCCGCTGTCCAGGTCGGTGGCGACCAAGACCAAGCGTTTGTTCAGTTCTCGGAAGTCATTGCTGCGACCGGGCTGGCTGAATTGCAGCTCCAGCTGAGCGGCCAAGGCGTCGCCTGAGAGCAGGCCGGTCGGCAGCGCGGCGCCGAGGCGCTCAAAAGCGCCAAGCACCGAGCGGCCTTGCACCAGCGTGGCCCAGCTGGCTTTGGCCAAAAGACCGGGCAGGCGTTGCAGACGATCGAAGTACTCCTGCCACGCGGGTTGCAGCAACTCCGCCGGGTCGACGCTGTCTGGCGCGGGCGCGCTGTTCTCGATGAAGGCCGCGCACAGCTCGCGCGGGCTCAGGCCGTTGGCCAGGCCGGCGGCGATGAATCCCCCGGCGCTGACGCCGATATAGCCGTCGCAGTCGGTGAAGTTGAGGCCGTCAATGGCCTCTTCCAGAGCACACAGGGCGCCAATCTCGTAGATGGCGCCGAGCGGGCCGCCCCCTGCCAGGGCCAAGCCGATGCGGGGCCGGGCCCGCTGCTGGCTTGACGGCTGGGGCCGACGCGGCTTGCGCGGCTTCCCGACTGCTGCTTGCAAGTTGAATCAGCCCGAGCTTGAGATCAAGCCTGGATCAGGCCTGGGTCGCAGCCGTTGTCACGGCTTCGCTTGCCGCGGTGGTGGCGGCTGCAACGCTGGCGCTGGTCTTCTTGACGGCCTTGCTTGCTGCTTTGGCGGCAGGCTTGGCGGCGCTCTTGACGGCCGCGCTGGTCTTGCTGGCCACCTTCTTGAAGGGGGAGGCTGCCGGTGCTGCTGCAGGCTTGACGCTGGCTTTGGTGGCTGGCTTGGTGGCAGGTTTAGCGGCCGGCTTGGCCTTGACGGCGGTCTTCGCGGCCGCTTTCACTTCAGGCTTGGCTTTGGCGGCGGGCTTGGCCACGGCTTTCTTCACGACGGCGGCTGGCTTGACGGCCTTGGCTGCAGCTTTGCTGTTCTTCTTGGCCGGTGGCTTGATGCCGACGGCGGCGCTCAGGGCGTCGATGCGCTCGATCAGTTCAGCCACATCCTTGGCCGAAGGCACGCCCAAGCGGTTGAGCGCGCGGGCCACGCGGTCTTCAAAAATCGATTCCAGCTTGTCCCAGTGTTGACCGGCCTTGCTGCCCACATCGCCGGCCATGCCGGTGACCTTGTTGGCCATGGCGCCGAGCTTTTCTTCGGCGGCCGATTGGGTCTTCTTTTGCAGGTTCAGACCTTCTTTCACCAGGGCCTCAAACACCTTGCCGCCTTCGCCTTGTGCCTTGGAAAAAGCGCCCAGGCCCGCAGCCCAGATGTGTTGCGCCGAGTCCCTGATACCTTGCGCCAGATTGCCTTCCAGCAGGCCGGCTGGCAGCGCGCCGCCGAAGGCGCCGTTGGAAGCATTGTTCTTCTTGGCAGCCATCTTCTGAAGCTTCTTGACCATGTTGTCAGTCCTTTTGCGGTGGTTGGCGCACGGTTTGTGCGGGGAATGGTTTCACTATAGATCGCTCTGCGGCCGCTGTATCGGCCAAACACTAGACAGTGTCCCCTACCTAGGGAGGGCTCACCACCGGGGTTTCGAGCCCCTCGTGACTTGGCTCCAACGCTTGAGTCAGCTCGAATCTCTGCGGGTAATCGTGCAGCGGCAGCCTTGCTAGGATGGTCAAGAATCACAAGTAAATCAGTTCTAACAGGAGACCTCAGCATGCAGTATTTCGTCACCGGCGCCACAGGCTTTATCGGCAAGCGGTTGGTCAAGAAACTGCTGGCACGTCGGGGCAGTACCGTGCACTTCTTGTTGCGAGAGGAAAGCCGCGACAAGCTGCCGGAGTTGCTGGCTTTTTGGGGGGTCAGCAAAACCCGCGCCTTGCCCGTGTTTGGCGACCTAACGGCCAAGAAGCTCGGTGTGGCGGCGGATGATATCAAGCGGCTGAAGGGGCAGATCGACCACGTTTATCACCTGGCTGCTGTCTATGACCTGAAGGCCGACGAGGCCAGTCAGATCGCAGCCAATGTGGATGGCACCCGCAGCATGGTGGAGTTTGCACAAGCCATTGATGCTGGCCATGTGCACCATGTGTCCTCCATCGCTGCAGCGGGCCTCTACGAAGGTGTCTTCCGCGAGGACATGTTTGACGAGGCCGAGGGGCTCGATCACCCCTACTTCATGACCAAGCACGAGAGTGAAAAAATCGTGCGCAAGGAGTGCAAGAAGCCCTGGACCGTCTATCGGCCCGCGATGGTGGTGGGCGATTCCAAGACCGGCGAGATGGACAAGGTGGATGGCCCCTACTATTTCTTCAAGCCGATTCAGCGCCTGCGTCAGATCCTGCCGCCATGGATGCCTTCGATTGGCTTGGAAGGCGGGCGCGTCAACATCGTGCCGGTGGACTTTGTCGTCGATGCCCTGGACTACATCAGCCACCACCATGCCCGTAGCTCGGGCGGTTGCTTCCATTTGGTGGACCCGGTGGGTTATCGGGTCGGCGATGTGCTGGACATCTTCTCGAAGGCCGCCCATGCGCCGAAGATGAACCTGTTCGTCAATGCGGCGCTGCTGGGTTTTATCCCCAAGAGCGTCAAGAAGGGCTTGATGGCCTTGGCGCCGGTGCGGCGCATCCGGCATGCGGTGATGAAGGATCTGGGCTTGCCTGAGGACATGCTCACCTTTATCAACTACCCGACCCGCTTCGATTGCCGCCAGACGGCTGCGGCCTTGAAGGGCTCAGGCATTGCCTGCCCGAATCTGCACGACTATGCCTGGCGGCTTTGGGATCACTGGGAACGCCACCTGGACCCCGACCTCTTCATCGACCGCAGCCTGCGCGGCGCCTGCGGTGGCAAGGTGGTGTTGGTGACCGGCGGCTCCAGCGGTATTGGCCTGGCGGCGGCAATCAAGTTTGCCGAAGCCGGCGCCATCACGGTGATTTGTGCGCGCGACGAGATCAAGCTGGCCGCCGCTGTGGCCGAGATTCGTGCTGCGGCCGGTGATCACGCCAAGGTTCATAGCTTTTCGGCCGACATCGCCAACGAGGAGAGCTGCAAGGCCATGATCGCTTGGCTGACCGAGACCTTCGGTGGCGTTGACTTCCTGATCAACAATGCCGGACGCTCGATCCGCCGCGCCATCGAGGGCAGCTACGACCGCTTCCATGACTATGAGCGCACCATGCAGCTGAATTACTTTGGCTGTTTGCGCGTCACCATGGGCTTGTTGCCGGGCATGGTGGCCAAGAAGAAGGGCCATGTGGTGAATATTTCCAGCATCGGCGTGTTGACCAATGCGCCGCGCTTCTCGGCTTATGTGGCCAGCAAGGCGGCGCTGGATGCCTGGACACGCTGCGCGTCCAGCGAGTTTGCAGACCAGGGCGTCACCTTCACCACCATCAATATGCCACTGGTGCGCACGCCGATGATTGCGCCGACGCAGATCTACAAGAATGTGCCAACGCTGGCTCCGGAAGAAGCCGCCGATATGGTGGCGCAGGCCTGCATCGCCAAGCCGGTGCGCATTGCCACCCGCCTGGGCATCACCGGCGAGTTGCTGCACGCGCTGATGCCGCGAGTGGCGCAGATCGTCATGAACACCAGCTTCCGCATGTTCCCGGACAGCGATGCGGCCAAGGGTGAGAAGTCGGGCAAGTCGCAACTCTCGCCGGAAGCGATTGCCTTGCAGCAGATGATGAAGGGGATTCATTTCTGAGTGCGGGCTTGAGCTTCGCGCCGCAAGCGCCCCGCTGGCAGATCCAGCTGGGTGGCTTGTCCAAGCGAGCGCTGTTGGAAGCGCTGGCGGCCAGGCAGGTTCAAATGAATCCCATGGCGCGCGAGCTGTTCGAGAATGCCGCCTTTCCAGAGGGCTCGGCGCGATCGGTGCTGAACTTGATGGCGGTGACGGTGGCCGAGCTGGGTTTTGCTGCTGGCGCGACCATGCCTGAGGTGCTGGCGCAAGCGGCTCGCCTGGGGCTGCGGCCCTGTCCCGTGGAGACGGCGCCCTTCTTCAGGCTTCAGTATCTGGATCAGCCAGAAGGCTCCGTGGGTCAGGCGCAGATCAAAGGCCAAGCGCCGCCGGGGGCCCTGACCGTGGTTTCAGAGCCCTTGGAGGCCAGCCTGGATTTCCCTAAAGGCTTTTACCTTCGCAAGGCGGACGGCTGCTTGTGGTTGCGAGGCTATCGTTCCGATGACCAGCACCGCTGGAGCGCGAGCGATGGTTTGGTGTTTGTCTGTTGACGGCGCTGTTGCCGGCCAGGGCGAAGCGCCCGCTTCAGTGATGCCCGAGCAGGAGTCGGGTTTGAGCTTCTCGAGGCCTGGCTGCAGTGCTGGGCCGCGGCACTTGCCCCCTTGAGAAATAGGCCTCGAAGTCAGGTTCGGCCCGCTGGCGACATACGGCTGACATCCTCATGGTGAGAATGAGGAGGCTCAAGCGACAAGCTGGAACTCGGCCGCGCAGACGGTGGCACAGGTCAAAGCAAAAGCAGGCAATCTCAGGGAGGCCGCAGCGATGGCGAAGCGAAGCATGATGTCGGTGTGGGCGGGTGGTTTGCAGCGCAGCCTCAAACAGGCCGCAAGGCGGCAGATGAAGGTGGGGTTCAAGGCGCTGGGCGAGTCGATGAAGGTCGCTCAGGATTCAAGCCTCGGCGGGTCCACGCGCAAGGCGGCGGCGCCCAGAGTGGATGGCGATTGGCTCTCTGGTGTGACCCTGGGTGCGGGCGGCGCTCGGCGGTTCAAGCTGTATCGCCCGCCTGAGCTGCTGCCGGGCGAGCGGCTGCCCTTGCTGCTGATGCTGCATGGCTGCGGCCAAACGGCCAATGCCTTTGCGCTCAGCACGCGCATGAACAGCTTGGCGGCACGCGAAGGTTTTATGGTGCTTTACCCGGAGCAAGATCGTCTGGCCAACCCTCAGGCTTGTTGGAACTGGTTTGACACGGCTTCGGGCAAAGCCTATGGCGAAGCGGGTTTGATCCTGAGGGCGCTGGACCAGGTTTGCGCACGCCATCCGGTCGATCGCAGCCGGGTGGCTGTGGCGGGTCTGTCGGCAGGGGCCAGCATGGCGGCCCTGCTGGCCATTCGTCACCCCGAGCGTTTCAAGGCGGTGGTGATGCATTCGGGGGTGCCGCCCGGCACGGCGCATTCCGGCCTCACCGCCTTGGGTGCGATGAAAGGCCGGCGCTCGACCCGGTCTTTGGCGGTCTCAGCCGCCGCCATGGGTTTGACGCCCGGGTCGACATTGCCGCCCCTGCTGGTGATTCATGGTGTGCGGGACTTGGTGGTGGCCGATGACAACGCCCATGCCGCCGTGCAGGCCTGGGCCGAGGCCACGGGTGCGCGCGCTGGACGAGCCCGACAGCAAGGGCGCGGCAAGCGCTACCCGATGCAGCTGACGGACTTCAAGGCTGGCACGCGCTTGGTGGCGCGTTTGGTCGAAGTGAGTGCGCTCGGCCATGCCTGGAGCGGTGGCGCCAAGAGCCAGGCCTTCAGCGACCCGCAAGGACCGGATGCCTCGCGCATGGTTTGGCGTTTCGTCAGTCGTAGTTTCGACGCTGAGTGGCGACGAAGGGGTTGATTCTTCCGTCGCCCGTCTTGGCGGTCTGACCTGAGGACGCGTCAACGCAACAACAAGGCCGCGCCCATCACCGCCACTCCCAAGCTCAAATTGGTGGCCAGCCAGTTGCGGATCTGGCCCAGGGCTTGATCGCCGGCAGCCCAGTCTTGGGCGGCAGTGCTGCGCGCGAGCCTCTTGAACAGCGCAAACTTGATGTGCATAAAGATGACCACCATCAGGCTGCCGAGGATGGCCATGACCGTCCAGGCCAAAGGCATTTGGAAGACCCCGCCGGATTGCATGGCCTGTTTGGCGACCCGGCCCAACATCCAGATGCCGCTGCCCATGACCAGCAAGGAGGCCCACAGCGAGGCGCGCAGAAAACGCCCGAGGACCTCATGCATCAAGCGCACCCGTGTCGCTGCGTCGAGTTGCGCCGTGGCGGGTCGCAGGAAAAAGTAGCTGAAGCTCATGCCGCCGAGCCACACAACAGTAGCCAAGAGATGCAGAGTTTTGAGAATGGAATAAATCATGGAGAGGGGCTTGCGAGTGCGGATCAGGGCTGAGGATGATCAGGCTTTGCCTGCGAGGGTGTGGCGCCGAGCCAAGGCGATGACGGCGTGAAGAACGGCACCCAGAATCAGCAGGAGTATGCAGCCTAGGCCCCAAACCAACCAGACCATGAAGGAGAGCCCCCCCGCCAAGGCCGGGATCAGACTGAGCAGCGATTCCATGATCGGCTGCAGGCTGCTCAGCAAGGCGGCCAGGGCCTGGCTCAAGTCGGGCGGCAGCCAGGGTCCCAGAATTTCTTGCAGCGGAGCTGCCGCGCCCACCAGGCCGTCGGTGTTGGCTGCCCCCCACTGGCTCAGTGCATGAAAGGCCCAGGCGGTCAGGGACCAGAGTGCAATGAGGCTGAGGACGGCAAACCAACTGAGTGCGTAAAACATGGGGACGAGTTGTCGAAGAGTTGTCGTGAAAGGGTGGGGCGCAGGCCTCAGGCCTTAGGCGGCATGAGCCCGGGGTGTTTGGGCGTTCGGCGCAGCGATGGTGAGTGCTGGATTGTTTGTCTCGGAATTCACGGACCTGGACTTGAGTAGCCCTGAATTGAACTGCCAATGGCGATAGGCCGCATCCAGCACCAGCGCTTCGCCATCGGCGAGGTAGGCGTCGGCAGAGGCTGCCGCCAAGGCCAAGCGCAGCACCTTTCGCTGCAACTGAGGTTCATCCACTTCGGCCATCAACGCGGCCAAGCTGGGCTCGTCGACGCTGGACATCATCGATGCGGAGCCATAGGTGCTCATCAGCAGGTCTTCGCAGAGGGTGCGCACGATGGGCGTCAAGCCTTCGGCGAGCAGACCGAGCTCTTTGGCGGCATCGAGTTGATCCAGGGCTTCAAACTCCGCACGGCTGGCATCGCCATCGGCAATCAGGACCAGGCTGACGATGCGGGCGGCGGCTTCGGGGCTGTTGCGGGGATAGGAGCGCATGGTGGATGTCCTTGGTGAAGGTTTGAGGTGGGGTGGGCTTGATGAGTTGAGTTCGACGAGGTTTGGAGTATGGGCCCTGTTACTGAATAAAAAACATTGGTTTCATTGATTTTTACTTCCGAAAAAACAGAGAATTCAGGGGGCTTGGGTGCCAGAGCAGCGCCATGCGATCGAGCTTGGCTCAGGCTTGGGCTTGGGCAGGGGTCAGCGGAAGTCTCGGCTCTTTTCCAGACAAAGCCGCCCCAGCAGCGGCGTCAAATCATCAAACGTGCGGGCGATCAAGTTGCGCACGCCGTTTTCAAACTGCCAGATGCCATGCACCGCCAAGAGCTTGGCGGCCAGCACGGTGCGGCGGTGTTCGGCGTAAACATCGGGCCAGACGATCACTTGCACGCTGCCGCTTTCGTCTTCCAGGCTGATGAAGAGCACGCCCTTGGCGGTTTGCGGCCGTTGCCGCACGGTGACGATGCCGCAGACATGGGCGCGCTTGCCATTCGGCCAGTCTTGCATTTGCTCGGCGCTCTTCAGCCCCAGGCGCGCCAAGCGTGGGCGCAGCAGTTGCAGCGGGTGGCTGCGCAGGGTCAGGCCTAGCGAGGCGTAGTCCCAGACGACTTCTTCGCCTTCCGGGGCTTCGGGTAGATCGAGATCGGCCTCGGCGCTGAAGGCGCTTTGCAAGAGCTTGGGTTGGCTGCGCAGGGCCGAGGCCTGCCAGACCTGCTGGCGGCGCTGGCCGGCCAGTGACATCAAGGCATCGGCAGCGGCCAGTTGCTGCAGGTCTTGTTGGTCGAGGCCGGCGCGCAGGGCCAGGTCTTGCGTGTCGCGAAACGGTGGGCCTTGGCGTCTTGCGTCTTCGATGCGCGTGGCCGCTGCCGTGCTGAGGCCCGAGATGAGGTGCAGGCCTAGGCGCACGGCGGGCTGCTCACGGCCCTCTTTGCTGCCTGCTCGCGGCTCCAGCCGGCTTAAACGTTCACTTTCATTCACATCGACGGGGTGCACCTCGATGCGGTGCCGGCGTGCGTCTTGTACCAGCTGGCTGGGGGTGTAAAAGCCCAGCGGTTGCGAGTTCAGCAGGGCGCATAAAAAAGCCGCCGGCTCATGCCGCTTGACCCAGCAGCTGACGTAGGTGAGCAGGGCAAAGCTGGCCGCATGCGACTCCGGGAAGCCGTAGGAGGCAAAGCCCTTGATCTGGCGAAAAATTGCCTCGGCGAATTCATCCTGGTAGCCGTTTTTGCGCATGCCGCTGAGGATTTTTTCGTGGAAGCGGGCCAGATCGCCGGGGCGCTTCCAGGCCGCCATGGCGCGGCGCAGCTGGTCGGCTTCGCCAGCCGAGAAGCTGGCCGCAATCATGGCCACCTGCATCACCTGTTCTTGAAAAATCGGGATGCCGCAGGTGCGCTCGAGCGCGGCGCGCAACTCGTTCTTGGGGTATTTGATTTGCTCGGGTGGCAGGGCGCGGTTTTTCAAATAGGGGTGGACCATGCCACCGGCAATTGGCCCAGGCCGTACCAGCGCCACCTCGATCACCAGATCGTAAAAACAGCGCGGCTGCAGGCGCGGCAACATGGACATCTGCGCCCGCGATTCGATCTGGAACACACCTACCGTGTCGGCCTGGCAGATCATGTCGTAGGTGGCTTGGTCGCCTTCGGGCACATTGGTCATGCCGAAGGATCGGCCACGCAGCGTCGAAATCAGATCAAAGCTGCGCCGCAGCGCGCTCAGCATGCCCAGGGCCAGCACATCGACCTTCATCAGGCCGAGCGCGTCGATATCGTCCTTGTCCCATTGGATGACGGTGCGGTCCGCCATGGCCGCGTTCTCGATCGGCACCAAGTGGGACAGCGGCCCCTCAGTCAACACAAAGCCGCCCGGGTGTTGGCTGAGGTGGCGCGGCATGCCCATCAGCTGGCGGGCCAGGCGCACCAGCTGGCGGATCTTGATATTGCCGGCTTCCAGGCCCAACTCGTCCAGCAACTGCTGCAGGCGCTCATCGGGCAGCACTTCTTCGCTCCAGCCGCTGTGGTCTTTGGCGAGCTTTTCGACCAAGGCCTCGTCCATGCCCAGCGCGCGGCCGACGTCGCGGATCGCGCTGCGCGGGCGGTAGCTGATGACCACGGCGGTCAGCGCGGCGCGCTCGCGGCCGTATTTCCGATAGAGGTACTGGATCACCTCTTCGCGCCGCTCGTGCTCAAAGTCCACATCGATATCGGGCGGCTCATTGCGCTCGCGGCTGATGAAGCGCTCGAACAGCACGGCGCTGCGCGCCGGGTCCACCTCGGTGATGAACAAGCAAAAGCAGACGATGCTGTTGGCGGCCGAGCCGCGCCCCTGGCAGAGGATTTTTTCGCTGCGCGCAAAGGCGACGATATCGGCCACGGTCAGAAAGTAATGCTCATAGCCGAGCTCATGGATCAGGCTCAGCTCATGCTCGATTTGGGCGCGCAGTGGGTCGGTGAGACCGCCGGGCCAACGCTTGGCCGCGCCGGCCTCGGTCAGCTGGCGCAGATGGCGCGCCGGGGTGCTGCCGGGCGGAATCACCTCGCTGGGGTACTGGTAACGAATCTCGTCGAGCGAGAACTGGCAGCGCGCCGCCAGCACCAGTGTTTGCTCCAGCAGATCGGGCGGATAGAGCTGGGCCAGGCGCAGGCGGCTGCGCAGATGTTGTTCGGCATTGACTTGCAGATCGATGCCGCACTGGGCGATCGGGCGGTTCAGCCGGGTGGCCGTCATCACGTCCTGCAGCGGTTTGCGCGAGCGGCGGTGCATCTGCACATCGCCGCAGGCCAGCAGCGGCAAGGCGGTTTGTTCGGACAGCCGGCGCATGCGCAGCAGCCACATCTCGTCGCTCAGCTCGCGCAGCAGGGTCACGCCGATCCAGCTGCGGCCGGGGCAGTGGCGCAGCAGCCAGCGTGCCGGGGCCAGCAGCGCGGCGTCTTCATCGGCCAAGGGGGCGTGCCGGGGCGGCAGCAGCACCATCAGGCATTCGCTCAAGGCCTCGGGGCGCAGGGCCGAGAAGCGCAGGCAGTAGCTGCCTTTGTCAGCGGCGCGGCGCAGATCGGTGATGAATTGGCAGAGCTGCTGGTAGCCGCGCAAATGAGGCGTTATCACCAGCAACTTGAAGAGCGGGTCACCCGTCTCATCGAGCACGCTGAACTCGGCTCCGATGATGAGCTTCAAGCCGCAGGCCTTGGCCGCTACATGGGCTCGCACCACGCCGGCCAGCGAGCATTCATCGGTCAGGGCCAGGGCGCTGTAGCCCAGCTCATGGGCGCGCTCGACCAACTCGGCCGGGGTGGAGGCGCCGCGCAAAAAGGAGTAGTTGCTCAGGCAGTGCAGCTCGGCGTAGTCGCAGCTGAAACCTAGGCTCAGGTTCAAGGTGGGCCGCGGCTTCATGCAAAAACCCCGTGCAAAAACCAGCCATGTTCGGCGTCGGAGAGACGCTGCTGAAACACCCACAGCACGATATGGCCCGCGCTCAAGGCCAGGAAGTAGTCGCGCTGCATTTGCGCGGTTTCGGGCTGGCCCTGGTGCGCCTTGGTGGTTCGGGTGCTTGGCTCGTCCAGCGTCTGCCACCAGCCGCCTTCGATGCGCTGCGGCCCGGCCAGCAATTGCAGCGCCGCTTGTTGGTACTGCGGCTGGTCTTGGCGCACGGCCAGGCGCAGCGGTGGCTCCAGCAGCCAGGTGGGTTGCGGGTAGCTGGCGGCGCGCACCGCTGGGCTTGCTGTGCTCGCAGCTGCCGCTTCAGTCCAGGGCAGCCAGTGCTGCATGGCCTCCAGCCGGTGGTCTTCTTGCAGCCGACCGCAGCGCACTCGGTCGGCGCCCAGACGCACCGACAGCCGCTCCAGCAACTGCGGCAGCGGTTCATGGGCTTGCTCGGGTGCGGCCGGTAAGAGGCTGGCCGTGCTTTCTTGCAGCGGCAGCACCTCGCCCGCTTGCAGTCGGATCTCGCCGGCCGGTGCGTCCAGGGCCTGCAAGGCCAGATGCTCGCTGAGTAGCCGCGAGAGATGGCCGAAGTCGCGGGTGGTGCAGGCGGTGTGCAGGCTCAGGCAGCCGCCTCGGCCCGCGCTGCGGGCGCGCATTGCGTCATGTTCCCAGTGCAAGCTGAGCTGTTGGATGCCGGCATGGTGGGCCGCCAGCCAGGCGCAGAGCTGGCGCAGCAAATGCTGGGCATAGTGCAGCAGCAGTGGCGCATGCTCGACCCGGAAAGGCAGCTCCAGCCGGGCCTCGAACTGCGCCGGCGCTTGCAGCCAGACATGGGCCTCGGCGCGCTGGCCATAGGCTTGGTCCAGGGCTTGCAGCGCCGCCGGCCCGAAGCGGCGCGACAGGCCGGCACGCGGCAGCCGCCGCACATCACCCAGCGTGCGGCAGCCCAGCCGGGCCAGCATCGGCGCCTGCGCTTGCACCGCGCTCAGGCTGTGCAGCGGCAACGCGTCCAGCAGCGGCGCCAGCGCTTGGCTCAGGCCGTCGCGCTGCCCCGCACGGGCCAGCGCCAGAGCGGCCAGGCTGTTGGGCGCCCAAGCCATGGCGGCGAGCCGCAAGCCACTCTCAGCGGCCTCGCGGTGGATGCGGCGATGCAGAGTGGCTGCGCCCCCAAACAGGCGCAGGCAGGCGGCCACTTCCAGCACCACGGCGTCTTCCAGCAGGGCCACCTTGGGCGTGAACTGCAGTGCCCACCAGGCCAGCGTTTGCTGGACCTGTTCGGGTACTGCACTCCAGCCCTGGGCTTCATCCGGGGCTGCGGGCGGGCAGAGCAGGGCGAGCCAATGCATGGCGGGCCTCCGCGGTGGCGTGCAGGGTCGTTGCGACCGGCACTGGGATGGCGGAGGGCGGACGCAGGGCCGCGCGGGACTGCTGCGCCAGGTGCAGCATTTGCGGCGTCAGCACCCGGCTCAGATCGGCCGGCAGGGCGGGCAAATTCAGCACGCCTTCATGCAAAGGCCCGCGTCGTTTGAGGATGCTCAATTGCAGGTTCCAACCGGGCCCGGTGCTCAGGCTGACGCGCAAGGGCGCGGCCGAGGATTGCCCGGCCATGGCCAGCGGGCGAAACAAAAATATCGGCGCCTGCATGGCCTGGGCGCAGCTTTGCAGGCGCCGGATCTGCTCGGGCCGCGCCTGCGGCAGCCAGGCCAGGATGGCGGCGCTGGCGTTCGCCTTGATGGCCTGTTCTAGCGCCCAGAGTTGCTGGGCCGGTGTTTCAGGCGCCACCCAGATCAGGCGCTGGGCTGGCAGTCCGCAGCCTTGCAAGCCGGGCAAATGCGGGCTGAGCGGCGGGTTGATCAGCAACAGCGGCTGCTGTGTGTGCGGCGCGGCGCTTGGCCGTTTGAGGGGGGAGGCGCCGGCCGCCATGCGTGCGCGGCTGCGGCGTGCGCCAGCCGTGGCGGCGCGCTGGGCAGCGCCGGGTGCCTCGGCCAGCAGCAGGCGCAGTGCGGGGGCGAGCAGGCGCCACTCCAGCGTGGCCACGCTGTCGCAGAGGATTTCGCTCAGGCTTTGCAGCGGCCAGCCGCCGCCGGGCAGCTCGGCATCCAGGGCCGCAAAACCGCTGCTGACCGCAGGCGTTTGGCTGGCTGCGCTGCCTGCCCCTAAGCTGCTGGCGCGCCAGACCTGGGCTTGCAGCCGCGCGTCCAACTGGGCTTCCGGGCGTTTGGGGAGGGGGCTTAACATGATCAATTAACTGTATTTTTATACAGTATATGACCGAGCCGTTTTCTTGCAAGTGAATTGCTGCGGCGCCGAATGCGCCGGCTTGGATGGGTGGCTGACTTTTCACGCCTCAGCAAATTTGTGGCGCTTGCGTCGCACCCATGCTTTTGGGACTGTGGCCGGCCAAGCCCCGCATAGAATGGGGCCGCTTCAGTTTTTGGTGTGTCGTCCCAATCAGAAAAGTGATGAGCAAGCAGCGGGGATATCAAGGTCTGTTGTGGCTGGCATGCTTGGTTTCAGGCCAGGCCTCATGGGCTGCGCCTGTGTTGTTCTCCTCGGGCCAAGAGTCGGCGCAGCTGACACCGCTGACCACCAGTGCGAATCCCCATGCGCAAAGGCCGCAGCCCGGGCCCCATCTGCCCGCGCGATTGCAAAGCTTGGACGAGGCCGCGTCGGTTGCGCCGATGAACGAATTGCTCACGGACGTTGCCAAGCATGCGCCCAGCGCTGCGATGGATGCCGTCTTGGGGACGAACCCTGCGCAGCCGCGACGTGAGCAAGGCTCTCAGCATGACTTGCTTCGCAGTGCGGTGAAAGAGTTGGAAGTGGTCGCCGATGTCAAAAACGTTTTGCAAGGCGTTCGCACCGAGCTCCATCAGATCACCGGTGGGCATCTGGCCAGCATCGAAGATGAGCGCGCGGCAGAGCGGGCGAGCTTGACCCGCCGTATCGAAGAGAGGCAGAGCCAGCGTTATGGCGACGGCTCGATTCATGATCGTCCCCGCAGCGAGGCTGAGATCATGGCCGATGCCCAACGGGCCTCGTTCTTGGTGCGACAACTGATTGATGAAATTACGCCTTGGGCGATCGCTGCAGGGGTCTTGTTCGCCTTGTTCCACGGGATCCGGGCGATGCTGCGCGTGCAGGCGGCGCGCCAGTTGAAGCTGCAAACCGCGCGAGCGCAGTCTCGGTCGCGTCGCAGTTCTAGGTCTCATTCGTCTTCCCGCGCTTATCCACGCACGCCGATTTAGCGGGCCCTAGAGGCGATGTTCTGGTGGACCGGTTCGTAGCGGCCGGTGCAGGTCGCTGGATCCTGGGCATGGCGCCGCGGTTTTTCTTTTCTTTGAATCCTGATGACTGAATCCAATCACTTGAATCGACTCATCCTCGGCTGCATGGGTTTGGGTGGAGGCTGGGATCATCAGCCGCTGAGCGAGACCGATATTGCCAAGGCCCATGCCGCCGTGGAGGCCGCACTGTCCGTAGGTATCACGCGCTTTGACCATGCCGACATCTACACCTTGGGCAAGGCCGAGCAGTGTTTTGGCGAGTTGTTCAAGCGCCAGCCCTCGCTGCGCGCTCGTCTGCAGCTGCAAAGCAAGTGCAGCATTCGTTTTGCCGATGCTGCGGGCCCGGCGCGTTATGACTTGTCCTGCGCGCACATCTTGGCCAGCGTCGAGGCCAGCCTGAGGCGCTTGCACACCGATCACATCGAGGTCTTGCTGCTGCATCGGCCGGACCCATTGCTGGAGCCGGCCGAGTTGGCCGAAGCCTGGACGCGCCTGAAGGCTGCGGGCAAGGTGGGGCGCTTAGGCGTGTCGAATATGCATGCGGCGCAGATGCGCATGATCAGCGCCGCCATTGCCGAGCCCTTGGTGGCCAATCAGTTGGAGATGAGCTTGCTCAAGCGCGATTGGCTGGAGGCAGGCACCTGTTTCAACGATGAGCAGGCGGTGCCAGCCGCCTCGGCTTGGGGCGATACGCTGGACTTCTGCCAGCGCGAAGGCGTGGAGTTGCAGGCCTGGGGCGCCATGGCGCGAGGGCTTTACAGCGGCGCTGCGCCCGCCGATGCGCCGTCTGCTGTGCAGGCCACGGCGCGCTTGGTGGGCGACTTGGCGGCGCAACACGGCGTCTCCCGCGAGGCCATCGTGCTGGCTTGGTTGCTGCGGCATCCGGCCGGTATCAGCGCGGTGATTGGCAGCAGCGATCCGGCGCGCATCCAGGCCAGCGCGCAGGCCGTCAGCCTGTGCTTGAGCCGCGAGGCCTGGTATGGCCTCTATGTCTCAGCGCGCGGGCGCGCACTGCCTTGAGCCAAGGGGTGAGCGGGTGATGGATCGGGGGCGAGGCTCCCTGCCCACGCTCCGGAATAATCCCCCTATGAGCCCCAGCCAGAACGCCTCTTTTCACCGTCGCCCCCTGCCGGATGATCTCGTCGCCTTTGCCTCGCCACAGGGGCGCCTGCTGCTGCGCCAGGCCTTGATGGCCGGCGATGCCGAGGCCTTCTACCCCTTGGTGGCGCATTTGCACACCCAGGCCGAGCCGGCTTGGTGCGGCATCGGTACCTTGGTGACGGTGTTGAACGCGTTGGAGATTGACCCCGGCCGGGTCTGGAAGGGCCCCTGGCGCTTCTTCGGTGAGGAGTTGCTGATTTGTTGCAAGTCTTTGGAGTTGGCGGCGGCCGAGGGCCTGACCCTGCCCGAGGTGGCCTGCCTGGCGCAGTGCAATGGTGCCCAGGTGCAGATGGTGCACGCCGAGCCGGACGGCTTGGCTGCCTTTCGCGCAGCGCTGCTGGCCTCGGTGCGGGCGCCGGCAGGGCCGTTCATCGTGGCCAATTACGACCGTGCTCCGCTGGGTCAGACCGGTTCAGGGCATTTCTCGCCGCTGGCGGCTTGGCATCAGGCCAGCGATCAGGTTTTGATCCTGGATGTGGCGCGATTCAAATATCCGCCGCACTGGGTGCCTGTGAACCGCTTGTGGGCGGCCATGCAGGAGCTCGACGCCGCGACCGCTCAGCCGCGCGGTTATTTATTGATGGAGCGGGCCGGCGAGATCGTGGCCCGACCCGAGGGCTTGGAGCAACTGCTGAGTCGGCTGCATGCCGTGGGCGCCGGGCAATGCCTGACACCGCCGGCGGCTTAGCCGTCTGAGTTCAGTGGCCGGCTTTTCGCGTTGACGCAGCCAGCCTCAGCCGGCGCTTTGGATGTTCAGCGGCAGTGTCAGTTCGACCCGGCAGCCAGCGCCCGCTGCGCTGTGCAGTTGTATCTGGCCCTTCAGGCTTTGTGTCACCAGGCGATAGGCCATGTGCAGGCCCAGTCCGGAGGATCCTTGGCCGAGCCGGGTGGTGAAAAACGGGTTGAAAGCGCGCGCCAGATGTTCCGCGTTGATGCCGCAGCCATTGTCTTCCACGCAAAGCACATAATGCTGCTGATGCACGGTGCCTGAAATCTTCAAGTGGTGCGATCGAGGCCGGCCGTCGATGGGGGGCTCAACCCCCTGCCCAAAACCATGCAGCACCGCGTTCTCGATCAACTGGGTCAACACTTGTCCCAGGGCGCCAGGGTCGCTGCGCAATGTCACCTCACTGTTCACGAGGCAGTCCACTTCGACCTGCTGCGAACGCAGCACCGGTGCCATCACCGCCAAGGTGTTGTCGATCACCTGCTGGGGCTTGAATTCCAAGACCTGCGCGCTCGACTGTTCGATCGCCAGGGCCTTGAATCGCCCCACCAGATCGGCCGCCCTGGACAGACTGCGGGAGGCAATGTCCAACCCATGGCCCAGTTCCGCGTGCAGTTGTGCCAAGTCTTGGCGGCGCAGGCGGTTTTCCTCAAAAGCGCGGCGATTCGCTTGCAGGCTGTCGCCCATGATGCTGGTGGCCAGCAGGGCATTGCCCAAAGGGGTGTTCAGTTCATGCGCCACGCCAGCGACCAGATGCCCCAGAGCCAGTTGCTTGTCGCGCTCCAGCAGCAGGCGCATGGCATGCTCCAACTCGCGGCTGCGTTCATCGACCTTGATCTCCAGCACATCGCGGGCTTCCTGCAGATCGGCCTCGGCCTGGCGGCGTACCTCGATCTCGCCTTGCAGCCGCAGCAGGCTGGCATTGAGTTGGCGATTGCGTTCCGCCAACTCCAGCTCCAGCTGATTGCCATGCTTGCGCAGGTATTCGTTTTGAGCCTGGGTGCGGGCATGGTCCAGCATGCCCAGCATGCTGTTGCTGTTGTTGACGCGCATCGCACTCAATTGCGATTGGTTCAACTCGAGTTGTTCCTTGCGGGCGGCCAGCGCTTCTTCCCACAGGCCGGCTTCTTCTGCGCATTCGGCGCGACGGCGCAAGGCGCGGCCCAAGATCGGCCATTGCGATTGGCTGCGTGCCAGATCACGGGCTTGATGAAACAGCGCAATCGCCTCGGTGTACTGCTTTGATTTCCAGGCAATCAGTGCGCGGTTCTGAACCAGAAAGGTTTGCTGCTCCTGGCTGATTGGGTGGGCCTTGTGCGTGGTCTCGGCGACATCCAAGAGGCGCCGTGCCTCGTCCAAGTGCCCGGTCCATAGGCGCTGATTAGCCAGGTTGACCGCGTCGCGAAAGAGCCGGGCGGGTTGATGATCGAGCGTCAAGGCCTCCGCGTACAGAATCTCTTGCCAGTAGGTGGCGTCGGCGGGGCGGTCCAGAAAGGAATAGGCCGCCGCCAGATTGACCAGCAGGCTGTAGCGTTGCTCCAGGTTCAGGCCGGCCAGTCGCTGCGCATCATGGGCCCAGGGCTCGAGCCGGTTCACCGCCTCTTGGTACATCTCGGCGTCGTGCAGGATCTTGGCCGTCAGATTGAGGCAGCGGAACAGATTGCCTTGATCCTGCAGCGCGCTATAGAGGGTTTCCGCCCGGCCCAGCGAGGCCAGCGCCAGGGCGCTCAGGTGCGACTTGCTTTGAAAGCGGGCCAGGCAAATCAGCGCCTCGGCCAGCGGGCGGTGCTGCTGCTCTTGCTCGTAGAGTTGCTCGGCCCGGTCGATCAGCGCAAAGGCCTGATCGACCATTTCCTGCGTGATGTCCTGTGTCAGCTTGTGGCGCAGTTCGCGGGCTTCCAGGCGGACCTCGTCTCCGGCACTGATCACGTGGCTTTGCCGCAAGCTCTTGATGCTGGCCAGCGCCTGCTCACGTCGGCCGGAGTCCAGCTCCACATCCAGGCGCCCGAACAACTCCGCCATGCCGGGGGCTGGGTCCGCAGACAGGGAGGCAGCGATCGGGTCGGTCTGAGGTTCCATGCGGGTACAGAAAACGGCAAGGCTATCGGTCGCTTGATGCGATCCGGCGGGGTCGCAGGTTCACCCTGTCTTGCAGGATATCAGCAGTCCGAGCGTGCGGCGCTGCTTCACTGCGCATCGCTCCGCGCGCCGGTCATCAGCGTCACCCAGCCTGGTGGCGTCAAGGCGCGGCGTAGTGCTTGCAGCACTTGGGCTGGCGAGAGTTGCAGCAAGGCAGCTGCCTCGGCGGCTTCGTTGAGGAAGCTGCTTTGCCTGTCGAGTTGGTCCAGCAACTGGGTGGCAAGAACGGCGTTCTGTCTGCCCTGCTGGCGCTGTCGGCCAGCAGTTGCTTGCGGACGCGGTCGAGCTCCGATTCGTTGGGCCCGCATGTGCTTGGGCATCGACGTCATGCCCTGCATTCTGGCGGGCAAGTGTTGCGCCAGAACCGCAAGTTCCCTTGGGATAGGGGGTAGATCAAGCCCGACCTTCGGGGCTACCCTTAACCTAGGGTTTCCACTAGATTTTCACGGCTCTGGGGGAGGAGTGTTCATGGTCTTGAACGAGTTGCGTGGGGCGAAGCTGTTTTCGCCGGACACCGAGCGTCTGGTCTTGCGCCCACCTCAAGACAGTGATTTAGAGGCCATGTTCGAGATTCAGGCCGACCCGACGGTCAACCGCTTCAATACCGCCGCCATGTTGAGCACTCGCGAGGCCGCGCAGGAGCTGCTGCAAAGCTGGCAACGCCATTGGCAGACCGAAGGCTTTGGCTATTGGGCGATTGCCTTGCGCACGCAGCCGGAGCAGGTCGTGGGTTTTGGCGGCCTGATGTCCAAGCGCATTGACGGCCAGCAAGGCCTGAGCCTTTATTTCCGCTTCCGTCCGCAGGCCTGGGGGCAGGGCTACGCCTCGGAAATGGCCTTGGCCGCGCTGGCCCTGGCTTTTGAGCATTTGCGGGTACCGGCCGTGCGGGCCCTGGTGCAGCCGGCCAATATGCCCTCACGCAAAACCTTGGAGCGCATCGGCCTGCATCTGAAAGCCTCTTTGGCCGACGTGCCGGGCCAAGCGCCCAATCTGCTTTATGAAATCACGGCCGCGGCCTTTGCCGCCGCGCCCAAACTCAGGCCGCAGCCCACGCCTTTCGGTGCTTGAGACCCCCTCGCCGGGTCTTCCCGCTGATGCCGCGGCGAGGGCGCTCTGGCATCAAGCCGCGGCAGCACCCAGCAGCCGCATCTGTTCCAGCCAGCGGGTGACTTGACTGGGTTGGGCTTGGCTGGCGGGACCCAAGTGCGTGAAGCGGGCGGGTTTGAGCCCCACAAACTCCAGGACCTGCCGGCGCAGCTGCCAGATCAGCGCGTTTTTGTAGACCAGACGCAGGAACCAGCCCGGTGTGTCGGAGGTGAACACCACGCGTGCGCTGCGTCCCGTCAGCAGCGGCGCGGGAATGCCCAGGCGGCTGAGCTTGCGCGGGTCGTAGGCCCGGCCTGGCAGCAAAGCCCGATCAAACAGACCTTTGAGTTTGGCCGGTACACCGTCCCACCACATGGGTGTGGTCATGACGAAGTGATCGCTCCAGGCCAAGTCTTCGATCAGTTGGTCCAGCCGGGGCTCCAGCGGTTTTTTCTCTGCGTAGTCGTGGTCGAACTGGAGTTCGTGCAGATGCACAAGGCGAACCTCGTGGCCGGCCAGCCGCGCGGCCTCGGCGTAGGTTTCCGCCAAGGCGCGCGAAAGCGATTGGGCGGCCGGATGACCGTCGAGTATGAGGATGCGTTTCACAAGAGTGCTCCTGGTTGATCGTGGGGGCGGTATGGAGGCATTGACGCTGGCGGGCTGCGCTCGGGGCGTCAGGCCTTGTCGACCGGTTGCCCCCAGTATTCTTTGAAATATCAAAACAAAGAATGATTAATTGAACTTTGTTTATTGCAATTCGTACAGAGATTTGGCTGAATTGCATTGTTTGCATGCCATCAGGATCTGCCAATGCCCGCTTCGCCCTGTGTCCCTTCTGCCCACCCGTCGCCGGACCCGCTGACTCAGGCCCTGCAGTGCTTTCGCCTGCAGGGCACGCTTTACTGCCAGTCCGAACTGAGTGCCCCCTGGGGCATTGAGGTGCCGCGGATGGATGGGGTCATGGTGTTCTTGGTGGTGACCCAGGGCCACTGCTGGCTGGAGGTGGACGGGCATCCGCCGCAGGCGCTGCAGCAGGGCAGCCTGACGCTGATTCCGCATGGCTCGCCGCACCGGTTTCTCAGCGCCTTGGGCACAAGCACCGTGCCTCTGGACGCGCTGCCGATCCAGCAGGTCACCGAACTGTTCGAGACGGTGCGCTACGGTGGCGGCGGTGCCGTCGTGAAGGCGATGTATGGCGTGGTGCGGTTTGACCATCTGCTGGCCAAGCGTCTGGTCAGCCAACTGCCAGCCGTGCTGCAAATGGACGCCGCCGAGACCGAGCAGGACTTGTGGCTGCACAGCACGCTGCGTTACATCGCGCAGGAAGCCGCCGTGCCCAAGCCCGGCAGCGAGACGGTGGTGACCCGCCTGGCTGACATCCTGGTGGTGCAAGCCATCCGCGCCTGGCTGGCCAGCGCACCGCTGCACGAGAAGGGTTGGTTGGCCGCATTGAGCGATCAGCGTGTGGGGCGGGCGATGACATTGATGCACCAGTCGCCTCAGACCCTGTGGACGGTGGACGGGCTGGCCCAGGCGGTGGGCATGTCGCGCTCGGCCTTCTCCACCCGCTTTTCTGCGCTGACAGGCCAGGGCCCGCTGGGCTACCTGACCGAGTGGCGCATGCAACTGGCCCGCGCCTGGCTGAGCAGCTCGTGCCAGCCGATCGCGCAGATGTTTGGCGAGCTCGGCTACCAGTCTGAGGCGGCCTTCAGCCGGGCCTTCAAGCAGCACTACGGCATGGCGCCCGGCAGCTTCCGGCGCCTTGAGGCGCGGTAGCCCGGTTCAGTTGCTTGGGTGGGGGCAGCAGCCCGCCCAAGCCAGTCGTGGGCGTACGCAGGGTCAGGTTCCGCGGTGACCTTGATGCACAAACTTAAGGCGCTCCGCTGTCTTGCATGAATAAGCGCAGAGTCGCCGACAGCGGCTCTGGTCATTTATCGGAAGGCGGCGCCTATAAAGTGTGTCCAAAGGCATTCGGTGCGCCGCACGCAGGCGCTCAGCGAAGTCGATAGGCCAGGGTTCGAATCACGCCACCCATCTCTGGTACCTCACAAAGCACTTCTTCGCTGATAGGCTTGAGCTCGAACGGTGCAGCGGTGAGGACCACACCGCTACCTACACGCAAACGAATCTCGTGGCCGCGTTCCTTGTCGACGTTTGGAACGAATCCAGCTTTCGACGGGAGGTGTTCCGTAACGATCAAATACTCGCATGTGGTCGGGATCTTGGAAAGCACTTGTGCGATGTCGGCATTCGACAGGTGTTGGAGTACTTGCCGTACGAAAAAGACGCGTGCCGCAGGGAGATCGTCATTGATCATGTCCAGGACGCGGAAATCGACGGCGAGGCTCGCAAATACACGTTGATTGCGTTCTATCAGCTCCTCAACGATGTCGCATGCGGTGTAGCTGCCACACAGCTGGCGGATTTTTGATCCGACATTGAAGTCGCCACACCCCAGGTCGACGACGGAGGGACTCCCCGAAAGCTCCCGAAGAAAAGCTGAAACGGCGGCGACATAGGGGTCAACAACTTGCGGATCGTGCGAGCCGGTGCCAGAGAAATAGCGATCTCCTGTTTTTGCGTTGGAGCCCCATGTTCCGCTTCGATAAATCGCAGTGAATGTCTGCTTTGCGGAGGGGGACTCTCTCGGGGTCCGATCACTTCGTCCCACCAGGCGGAGGAGCTGTTCGGTCAAGACTCCCGGGTACCGTCTAAACGCGCGAAAGATTTCCATCATGCTCCCTTGTTGATCTAGCGTTGGCGCTTTTTCACCGTCGGTGTGAGCGGTGGTTCGGGCAAGGCGAACCAAGCCAGGGACGGCGCACTGCGCTCATGTGTCTTTGCTACAGATGCCGAACGAACCAACTTTCACCTTTTCTCTTTGAGTATAGATAGACCGGTGTTACCTGGGTCTGCGCATGGCTGGGCATGGGTATCAGTATTCGGCCCGTTGGCCAGCCGCAATCTGCTGATTCCACCCAGGCTGTGCTGCAGCGTTATGCAGCGCGGCAGGGCTTTCGGGGCGCTGGCCGGTCTTTGTCGCGCGACGCCGTTCGTGCCACAAGAATTCAGCCCAGCGCCGGAAACTGCCTCAAGCCCTGCAGATCAATCACCCGTACGCCGCCATACTCCACCCGGATCAGTTGCTGGCCGGCCAGATGGTTCAAGGCTTGGTTGACCCGTTGGCGGGACAGACCGGCGAGATAGCCGAGTTCTTGTTGGGTGATGCGCAAAAGCTCGCCCACGCCGGGGTAGAGCTGCGGGTGAAAGAGCGCCGCGAGGTGGCGGGCCACGCGCAGATCGGGGTCGGAGATGCGGTCCATCTCGCGGGCGGCGATGAACTGGCCGACCCGCTCATTCAGCTGGTTCAACATGTAACGGTTGAAGCTGATGCTGGTTTCCAGCAATTGATGAAAAGCCTCGATCGGCAGGCCGGCCACCACGCTGCGCCGCAGGGGTTGAATGTTGTAGCGGTAGGTCTCGCGCTTGAGCAGGGTGCCCTCGCCAAACCAGCCGCCGGGTGGGATGCCGGCGAAGGTGATGGCCGGGCCGCTGGAATCGTCGTTGCTCATCTTCAGCAGGCCGTCAATCACACCAAACCAGAAGTTAGCCGGGCGGCCGATTCTGCAAATGCGTTCGCCCACCTCGGCATCGGCGACCTGCAACTGGGCAATCGTGCTTTGGCGCTGCTCGGGCGTTAGCACCAGCAGCCAGGGGATGGCTTCCAGCTCTTGCGCCGAGGCGGCGCGGGCGCGTTGACGCAAAGGGGCGTGGAGGGGGTCTGAAGCGCTCATGCCTCAGTGTCGATGTTCCAACATGACGCCAGGCTTACGCGCAAGCCGCTGCGGGCTAGGGGAAAGCTCGGGGCGGGGAAGTCCCTTGGATTGTCGTTGCAGCGACAACATGGCGTCAAAGTCCAGCCTAGGATCGCACCGTGTTGAGGCGGCGGGTGCACCGGTTTCGAGCTGCGTGCGCCATCAGCGACGGCCCTGCACCGATCAGGAGACAAACAAGGTGGCGACGACATTCCCTCGACTCTTGCTTGACCACGCGGCTCAGCGGCCCCATGCAGCGGCTTTGCGTGAGAAGGAATACGGCATCTGGCAGGCGCTGAGCTGGAGTCAGTTGGCCACCTTGGTGCAGGAGATGGCGCATGGCTTGGCCGCCGCCGGTCTGCGCCGCGGCGATCATTTGGTGGTGGTGGGCGAGAACCGGCCGCGCTTGTCGGCTGCGATGCTGGCGGCTCAGTCGCTGGGGGCGATCCCGGTGCCGCTCTACCAGGACGCGGTGGCCGCCGAGTTTGTCTATCCCATCAACAACGCCGAGATTGCCTTCGCGGTGGTGGAGGACCAGGAGCAAGTCGACAAGATGCTGGAGTTGCGCGATACCTGCCCGCAGCTCAAGACCATCTGGTTTGATGACCCCCGCGGGCTGCGCAATTATGTGGAGACCGGTCTGGCGTCTCTGGATGAGCTGTGCGCCAAGGGGCGAGCGCATGCTTTATCGGCCCCGGGCTTTTTTGCCGCCGAAGTGCAAGCGGGTCAGCCCAGCGATGTGGCGGCGATGTTCTTCACCTCCGGTACCACCGGCAATCCCAAGGGCGTGGTCCACACGCATCTGAGTCTGATTGACCGGGCCCAGGCCGGCGCGCGCTTTGATCGTTTGACGGCGCAAGAGGAGGTCTTGGCTTATCTCCCTCCCGCTTGGATCGGCCAGAACATCTTCAGCTACGCGCAGTGGCTGGTCTGCGGCTATGTGGTGAACTGCCCCGAGTCGGTCAGCACCGTGAGCATCGATCTGAAGGAGATCGGCCCGACCTATTACTTCGCGCCGCCGCGGGTCTTCGAAGGCCTGCTGACCAGCGTGACCATCCGCATGGAAGACGCCAGCGCCATCAAGCGCTGGCTGTTCGAGCAGTGCATGCAGTTGGCTCGCCGCGTCGGCCCGCCGCTGATGGATGGCAAGCCGGTGGGCGCTTTGGACAAGTTCAAGTACGCGCTCGGCAACTTCCTGATCTACGGCCCGCTGCGCAACACACTGGGCCTGTCGCGTGTGCGGGTGGCCTACACGGCGGGCGAGGCCATTGGGCCGGACCTGTTCACCTTCTACCGCTCGATCGGCATCAATCTGAAGCAGCTCTACGGCTCGACCGAGACGGCGGTGTTCGTCTGCCTGCAGCCTGACCATGAGGCACGCGCCGACACGGTGGGTGTGCCCATTGATGGCGTGGAGATCAAGCTGGCCGAGAGTGGCGAGATCCTGGTCAAGTCGCCAGGGCTGCTGAAGGGTTACTACAAGAACCAGGCCGCCACCGACGAGGTGCTGACGCCCGAGGGCTGGTATCACACCGGCGACGCGGGCTTCATCGATGCGCACGGACACCTGAAGATCATCGACCGCGCCAAGGATGTGGGCCGCCTGATGGGCGGACCCAACGACGGCGCGATGTTCGCGCCCAAGTATGTGGAGAACAAGCTCAAGTTCTTCCCGCACATCAAGGAGGCGGTGGCCTTTGGCGACAAGCGCGAGAAGGTCTGCGCCTTCATCAACATCGACTTCGAGGCCGTGGGCAACTGGGCCGAGCGGCGCAACCTGCCCTATGCCGGCTACACCGATCTGGCGCAGAAGCCCGAGGTCTACGAGTTGATCCGCGACTGCGTGGAGAAGGTCAATGCCGACCTGGCGCAGGACGAGTTGCTGGCCGGCAGCCAGATCACCCGCTTCCTGGTGCTGCACAAGGAGTTGGATGCCGACGACGGCGAGCTGACGCGCACCCGCAAGGTCAGGCGCGGCGCCATTGCCGACAAGTACGCGGTGCTGATCGATGCGCTGTATGGCGGCAAGACCTCGCAGTTCATCGAGACCACGGTGAAGTTTGAGGACGGCCGCAGCGGCAAGGTGTCGGCCGATCTGCGCATTGGCGACGTTCCAACCTTCCCTGCAGTGAAGAGGGCAGCATAAATGTTCACCCCCACAGTTGCGGCTTCGCCGCTCCCCTGCCCCCCGAGGGGGCGTTCAACGCCCTTGGGGCGGCCCTGCGAGCGTTGATCATGGCCGAGAAGAAGATTGGCGACGTCATCCTGGACGTCCAGAACATCAGCCTGCGATTCGGCGGCGTGAAGGCGCTGACCGACATCAGCTTCAATGTGCGCGAGCATGAGATCCGCGCCATCATCGGGCCGAACGGCGCGGGCAAGAGCTCGATGCTGAACTGCATCAACGGCGTCTACACGCCGCAGGAAGGCAAGATCACTTTCCGGGGCCAGACCTTCAGCCATATGAACTCGCGTCAGGTGGCCGAGATGGGGGTCGCGCGCACCTTCCAGAACCTGGCGCTGTTCAAGGGCATGAGCGTGATCGACAACATCATGACCGGCCGCAACCTGAAGATGAAGACCAACATCTTCCAGCAGGCCTTCCGTGGCCCGTTCGGATGGGGCGCGGCCGAGCGCGAGGAATGCGAACACCGCGCCTTTGTCGAGCGCATCATCGACTTCCTCGAAATCCAGGCCTGGCGCAAGACGCCGGTGGGGCGCCTGCCTTACGGCCTGCAAAAACGCGTCGACCTGGGCCGTGCGCTGGCGATGGAGCCGCAGGTGCTGCTGCTGGACGAGCCGATGGCCGGCATGAACGTGGAAGAGAAGCAGGACATGTGCCGCTTCATCCTGGACGTCAACGACGAGTTCGGCACCACCATTGTGCTGATCGAGCACGACATGGGCGTGGTGATGGACATCTCGGATCGCGTCGTGGTGCTGGACTACGGCAAGAAGATCGGTGACGGCATGCCCGACGAGGTGCGCGCCAACCCCGATGTGATCAAGGCCTATCTGGGCACATCTCACTGAGGGCGGCGCAATGGGATTTTTTATCGAAACTTTGATCGGCGGCCTGATGTCGGGCATGCTGTATTCGCTGGTGGCGCTGGGCTTTGTGCTGATCTTCAAGGCCTCGGGCGTCTTCAACTTCGCTCAAGGTGCCATGGTGCTGTTCGCGGCACTGGCGATGGCGCGCTTCTCCGAGTGGTTCCCGGCGCTGCTGGGCTTCGACAGCAAGTTGCTGGCCAATCTGCTCGCCTTCGCGGCCGCGATGGTGGTGATGGGGATCGTGGCCTGGGCCATCGAGCGCCTGGTGCTGGGCAAGCTGGTGAACCAGGAGGGCATCACGCTGCTGATGGCAACGCTGGGCATTACTTACTTCCTCGACGGCTTCGGCCAGACCCTGTTCGGCAGCGAGATCTACAAGATCGACGTGGGCCTGCCCAAGGACCCGATGTTCCTGTTGGAGAGCACTTTCCCGGGCGGCATCCTGGTGAACAAGGAAGACCTCTACGCAGCCGGCATTGCGGCGGCGCTGGTGGCCGGCCTGTCGGCCTTCTTCCAGTACACCGCTACCGGGCGGGCGCTGCGTGCGGTGGCCGATGACCACCAGGCCGCGCAGTCCATTGGCATTCCGCTCAGCCGCATCTGGGTGATCGTGTGGTCGGTGGCCGGCTTTGTGGCGCTGGTGGCCGGTGTGATCTGGGGTTCCAAGTTGGGCGTGCAGTTTTCGCTCTCGCTGGTGGCGCTGAAGGCGCTGCCGGTGGTGATCCTGGGCGGCCTGACCTCGGTGCCGGGCGCCATCATCGGCGGCCTGGTGATCGGTGTCGGCGAGAAGCTGTCCGAGGTCTACATCGGCCCGATGCTGGGCGGCGGCATCGAGATCTGGTTCGGCTATGTGCTGGTGCTGTTCGTGCTGCTGGTGCGCCCGCAGGGCCTGTTCGGGGAGAAGATCATTGACCGCGTCTGACGCTGGCGCAGTGGATCGAAGCCCAAAGAACATCTGAAGAGAGACAAACCATGCTCTACCGTGAGAACGGCCAGTTCAAGACCTCCTACCCGGCCGATCAACAGATCTTCCCGATCGCTCAGGACCGCTTCGGCATCGCGCTGCTGCTGCTGTTCGCGGTGGTCGGCGTGCCGCTGCTGGCAGATGAATATGCCTTCCGCGCCATCCTGATTCCTTTCCTGATTCTGTCGCTGGCGGCGCTGGGCCTGAACATCCTGGTGGGCTACTGCGGGCAGATCTCGCTGGGCACCGGCGCCTTCATGGCGGTGGGTGCCTATGCGGCCTACAACTTCCTGGTGCGGGTCGAGGGCATGCCGGTGATCGCGGCCATTTTGCTGGGCGGCGTGTGTGCCACGGTGGTGGGCATCTTCTTCGGCATTCCCTCGCTGCGCATCAAGGGCCTCTACCTCGCGGTGGCCACGCTGGCGGCGCAGTTCTTTATTGACTGGGCCTTTTTGCGCGTGCAGTGGTTCACCAATTACTCGACCTCGGGCACGGTCAGCGTGGCGGATCTGAAGTTGGCCGGCTATCCGATCGACAGCCCGGTGGCCAAGTATCTGTTCTGCCTGGGCTTCGTCGTGGTGTTCGCCTGGCTGGCCAAGAACCTGGTGCGCAGCCATATTGGGCGTGAGTGGATGGCCATGCGCGATATGGACGTGGCAGCGGCGGTGATCGGCATCCGGCCGGTCTACGCCAAGCTGACCGCCTTCGCGGTGAGCAGCTTCATCGTCGGCGTGGCCGGCGCGCTGTGGGGCTTTGTGCATCTGGGCTCCTGGGAGCCGGCGGCCTTCTCGATCGACCGCAGCTTCCAGCTGCTCTTCATGGTCATCATCGGCGGCCTGGGTTCCATCATGGGCAGCTTCTTCGGCGCCGCCTTCATCGTCGTGCTGCCCATCTTCTTGAATCGTGCGCTGCCGTTCTTGGGCGATATGGTCGGCCTGAACATTGGCACCGCGCTGATCGCCCATACCGAGTTGATGATCTTCGGCGGCCTGATCGTGTTTTTCTTGATCGTCGAGCCGCACGGCCTGGCGCGCCTGTGGTCCATCGGCAAGGAAAAGCTGCGCCTGTGGCCCTTCCCGCACTGACACCGTTCCCAGCTCAAGCCTCATTCAACCCCGCACCGCAGAGTGCACATTTCTTAGGAGACACGCATGAAACTCAAGCAGCTCGCGATGGCCGCCTCGATGGCCGCAGCCGGACTGGCCTCGCTGGTGGCAATGCCGGCAGCCGCACAGGACAAGGTGCAGTTCTTCCCGGTGCTGTCCGGCCGCACCGGCCCGGTGGCGCCGAACGCCACGCCCTGGGCCAATGGCCACAACGACTATATGAAGCTGGTGAATGCCCGCGGCGGCATCAACGGCGTCAAGACTTTGGTGGAAGAGTGCGAAACCGCCTATGCCACCGACCGCGGCGTCGAGTGCTATGAGCGCCTGAAGGGCAAGCATGGCGGCGCCACCGTGTTCCAGCCGCTGTCCACCGGCATCACCTTTGCGCTGACCGACAAGGTGCCGGCCGACAAGATTTCGCTGATCACTTCCGGCTATGGCCGCAGCGACACCGCCGACGGCGGCGTCTTCAAGTGGAACTTCCCGCTGGCTGGCCACTATTGGCTGGCCGGTGACGCGGTCTTGCAGCACATCGCCAACAAGGAAGGCGGCTGGGACAAGCTCAAGGGCAAGAAGATCGCCGTGGTCTTCCATGACAGTGCCTTCGGCAAGGAGCTGCTGCCCATCGTGCAGGAGCGCGCCAAGATGCACGGCTTTGAGCTTCAACTGCTGCCGGTGCCCGCACCTGGCGTCGAGCAAAAGGCCATCTGGCTGCAAGTGCGTCAGCAACGCCCCGACTTTGTCGTGATGCAGACCTGGGGCGTGATGACGCCCACCGCCATCAAGGAGGCCATCGCCACCGGCTATCCGCGCGAGAAGATGTTCGGCACCTGGTGGTCGGGCGCCGAGCCGGACCTGAAAGATGTGGGTGCGGCCGCCAAGGGCTATAGCGCGGTGATGATGCAGCACGGTGCCGAACCGGGTTCTGCCGTCGTCAAGGAAATCCTCGACAAGGTCTATGCCAAGGGCGAGGGCGCCGGGCCTAAGGACGATGTGGGCAGTGTGCTCTATATGCGCGGCGTGGTTGGCGCGATGCTGGCCACCGAAGGCGTGCGTGCCGCACAGGAACGTTTCGGCAAGGGCAAGGTCATGACGGGCGAGCAGGCCCGCTGGGGTTTTGAGAACCTGAACCTGACCCAGGCCAAGCTCGACGGGCTGGGCTTCAAGGGCGTGATGCGTCCGATCTCCACCAGCTGCGCCGACCACCTGGGCGCCAACTGGGCGCGGGTGCATACCTGGGACGGCAGCAAGTTTGTCTGGGCTTCCGATTGGCTGCAGGCCGATGAGCAGATCATCAAGCCGATGGTCAAGGCTTCGGCCGAAAAGTACGCGGCCGAGAAGAAGCTCACCCGTCGCACGCCGGCTGACTGTCAGTCCTGAGGCCCGGCTGACACCACTCCCTACCCTCGCCCGAGGCGAGGGGGCTCCTAGCGGAGCCTTCGATACAGCGCCGCGCGCGGCGCTGTATCGAGTCAACGAGGCTTTAGACCATGAGCAATATTCTTCTGAACGTCAACGGCATCGAGGTGATCTACAACCATGTGATCCTGGTGCTCAAAGGCGTGTCGCTGCAGGTCAAGGAGGGCGGCATCGTCGCGCTGCTGGGCGGCAACGGTGCCGGCAAGACCACCACGCTGCGCGCTGTGTCCAATCTGCTGGCGGGCGAGCGCGGCGAGGTCACCAAGGGTTCGATCGAGCTGCGCGGCGAGCGCATCGAGAAGCTCAGCACCTCTGAGATGGTCAACCGCGGCGTGATCCAGGTGATGGAGGGGCGGCACTGCTTCGCCCACCTCAGCATCGAGGACAACCTAATGACCGGCGCCTACACCCGCAAGGATGGCAAGGCGGCCGTGGCCGACACGCTGGAGAAGGTCTACAACTACTTTCCGCGCCTGAAGACGCGGCGCACCTCGCAGGCCGCTTACACCTCGGGCGGCGAGCAGCAGATGTGTGCGATCGGCCGTGCGCTGATGGCCAACCCGAAGATGGTGCTGCTGGACGAGCCCAGCATGGGCCTGGCGCCGCAGATCGTCGAAGAGGTGTTTGAGATCGTCAAAGACCTGAATGCCAAGGAAGGCACGACCTTTCTGTTGGCCGAGCAGAACACCAATATGGCTTTGCGTTATGCCGACTACGGCTACATCCTGGAGAACGGCCGCGTTGTGATGGACGGCGAGGCCAAGTCCTTGCGCGAGAACGAGGACGTCAAGGAGTTCTACCTCGGCATGGGCGGCGGCGACCGCAAGAGTTTCAAGGATGTGAAGAGCTACAAACGCCGCAAACGCTGGCTGGCTTGAACAGGCAAGGAGCGAGCCGTGAATGATGATCTCTTTTTTACCCTGCCTGCGTTCAAGCCGGATGATGCGCTCGTCCAAATCAAACGGGCCTTGCGCGATGTTCGCTCGCTCAGTGAGCGAGCCCAAACTTACAGCCTACAAGGACAGGTGGTCCTGAGCTTGACGGTGGCGGACGGCAAATTGATGGCCAGCTTGGCCAAGCGACCTGCTCATAGCCCTGACTGGGATCGTCGTGAATGCAAGTCCAGCGCCGACGTCCGCAGCCTGCTGGAAGAAATCAAGCGTCGTGTGGCGCGCTGGACGGATGAAACACCATGAGCAGCAGCCCTTTTTACGACGCGCTGGAAACCCGTGATCCGCAGCTTCGCGAACAGGCCTTGATGGCAGCTCTGGCGCGGCAGATCGTCCATGCACAGCTGGAAACCACCGCCTATCGCGAACTCCTGGCGGGTGTGGATGCGAGCCGGGTGAACAGCCGTGAGGCGCTGGCAGCGTTGCCGCTGACGCGCAAGTCCGAGCTGTTGGCGCGTCAAGCCGCCTCGCGAGAAACGGATGCTTTGGGCGGTTATGCGACGGTGGGTTGGGGCGGGCTGATGGGTCCTCGCCTTGCGAGGCGGGTGTTTCAATCCCCCGGGCCCCTCTATGAGCCCGAGGGGCAGGCATCCGACTATTGGCGCATGGCCCGCGCCCTGTATGCGGCCGGGTTTCGGGCCGGGGATCTGGTGCACAACAGCTTCAGCTACCACCTCACGCCGGCGGGCTCGATGATGGAGGGCGGCGCGCATGCTCTGGGCTGCAGTGTGTTTCCCGGCGGCGTGGGCAACACCGAGTTGCAGTTGCAGGCGGTGGCTGATTTGCGCCCGCAGGCCTATGCCGGTACGCCGAGCTTTCTGAAGATCCTGATGGACAAGGCGGCCGAGCAGGGCAGTGTTGATGGCAAGGGCGCGGCCATGCGTTCGGTCCGCAAGGCCTTGCTCAGCGGCGAAGCGTTCCCGGCTGCACTGCGGGAGTGGCTGGCCGAGCGCGGTGTGGCGGCCTACCAGTGCTACGCCACCGCCGACATCGGTTTGATCGCTTACGAGACCTCGGCCCGCGAAGGGTTGGTGTTGGACGAAGGCGTGATTCTAGAAATCGTGCGGCCCGGCAGCGGCGAGCCGGTGCCCGACGGCGAGGTGGGCGAGGTGGTGGTGACGACCTTGAACCCGGACTATCCGCTGATCCGTTTTGCGACGGGCGATCTGTCGGCGGTCTTGCCGGGCGCTTGCCCCAGCGGGCGCAGCAACACCCGCATCAAGGGTTGGATGGGCCGCGCCGACCAATCGGCCAAGGTGCGCGGCATGTTTGTGCATGCCAGTCAGGTGGCGCAACTCGTCAAACAGTTCCCGGAGCTCACACGGGCGCGTTTGCTGATCGAGGGCGAAATGGCCCAGGACCAGATGCGCTTGCAGGTGGAGGTGGCTGCGCCCCTTGAAGGTCTGGCGGAGCGCTTGGCGGTGGCGGTGCGTGAGCTCACCAAGCTGCGCGCCGAGGTCGAGTTGCTGGCCTCGGGCGCCTTGCCCAATGATGGCCGGGTGATCGAAGACCGTCGCCGTCTCGACTGAGCTCAATCGGGACTACGTGTTTCCCGACATGGCGAGCTCTGTCGCACGTTCTAGCATGGGTCACCCCATTACCCCTCAACCCATTATTTCGAGGACGTCGATGAAAAAGCTTCTGACTCTCAGTCTGCTGGCACTGGCCGCAGGAACTGCTTGTGCCAACTATCCAGAAAAGCCCATCACTATCGTCGTGCCGTTCTCGGCCGGTGGGCCCACGGACAAGGTCGCGCGTGATCTGGCCGAAGCGCTGCGAAAGCCCTTGAACGCCACCTTGGTGATCGAAAACGTCGGCGGCGCCGGCGGCACCTTGGGTGCGACCAAGGTGGCCAAGGCCGCACCGGATGGCTACACCCTGCTGCTGCACCACATCGGCATGGCCACCTCGCCTGCCCTGTACCGCAATATGCAGTACAAGACTTTGGAGGACTTTGAGTACCTGGGCTTGATCAATGAGGTGCCGATGACCTTGATCGGCCGCTCGACCCTGCCGGCCAACAGCTACGCCGAACTGGCCAAGTGGATGGATGCCAACAAGGGCAAGATCAATCTCGGCAATGCCGGCCTGGGCTCGGCCTCACATCTGTGCGGCCTCTTGTTCCAAAGCACGATCAAGATCGACATGACCACCGTGCCCTACAAGGGCACCGGTCCGGCCATGACCGACTTGCTGGGCGGCCAGATTGACTTGATGTGCGACCAGACCACCAACACCACGCAGCAAATCGAAGGCGGCAAGGTCAAGGCCTTTGGTGTGACCTCGACCAAGCGCCTGAGCACGCCTGCACTGGCGAAGCTGCCGACCTTGGATGAGGCGGGATTGAAGGGCTTTGGTGTCGCGATCTGGCACGGCGTCTACGCGCCCAAGGGCACGCCCAAGGCGGTGCAAGACAAGATCAGCGCAGCGCTGAAGGTCGCTTTGAAAGACGCTGAGTTTCAGAAGCGCCAAGAAGCGCTGGGTGCCGTGATCGTGACCGATGCGCGCACCAACGGTGCCGAGCACAAGAAGTTTGTCGAAGCCGAGATCGCCAAGTGGGGCCCCATCATCAAGGCCGCCGGCCAGTATGCCGACTGAGGACAAAAAGGCTGCCTGCGCAGCCTTTTTCGCCTCAGGAGGGGCCGGAGCTCTGCGACGGCGCGCCCTGCAAGGGGATTGATCGCGGTGTCAGAAGTCTCGCTTAACAAGATTTGCGCTTGAACGCAAAACGCCAGGGTGCCGCGAGGCCCCTGGCGTTTTTGCTTTCAGACGCTTACGCCTTGGGCGTGTCGGGCGCGGCCGCCTTGGGGCGCAGGGGCAAATCTCGCAGGCGCTCACCGCTCAGGGAGAACAGCGCATTGGCCACGGCCGGTGCAATCGGCGGCGTGCCCGGCTCACCGACGCCGCCCGGCGCGGCGCTGCTGGGCAGGATGTGAACTTCGATCTGCGGCATCTGCGCCATGCGAATGGCCTCATAGCTGGGGAAGTTGCTCTGCTCGACGCGGCCGTTCTTGATGGTGATCTCGCCGAATAGCGCGGCCGAAAGCCCGTACACGATGGCACTTTGCATCTGCGCCTCCACCGTGTCTGGATTGACCACCACGCCGCAGTCGATGGCGCAGACGACCCGGTGCACGCGGATGTGGCCGGCGCCCAAGGAAACTTCAGCCACTTGCGCGCACCAAGAGCCAAAGCTCTCATGCACGGCGATGCCGCGTGCCCGTCCGGGCGGCAATGCCTGCCCCCAGCCCGCCTTGGCCGCCGCTAACTCCAAGACCTTGCGGTGGCGCGGCTTGTCGGCCAGCAGCGCGCGTCGGTACGCAAACGGGTCTTTGCCGGCCGCATGAGCTAGCTCGTCGATGAAGCCTTCGGTGAAGAAGGCGTTGTAGGAGTGCCCGACGCTGCGCCATGACCCCACGGGCACCGGCGTCTTGACCCGCAGTTGGCGCACGCTCAGATGGGGAATGGCGTAGGGCAAATCGAAGGCACCTTCGATATGGTTTTTGTCGGGCGAATCGGCGGCAAAGGAGGGCAGCAGTCGCTCGGTGGTCGACAAGCCGATCGACGGCGCCGCCACTCGGTTCAGCCATGCCAGGGGCAGCCCTTGATCGTCAAGCGCCGCAGCGAAGCTGGCCATGGCCACCGGGCGGTACATATCGTGCTGCATATCTTCTTCGCGCGACCAGATCAGCTTCACCGGCCGGCCTTGGGTTTGCTGGGCGATCAGCACCGCCTCCTCGATCATGTCCAGTTCGAGCCGACGTCCAAAGCCGCCACCCAGGAGAGGCACATGCAGCGTCACTTGTTCCGTCTCTATGCCTGCCACTTTGGCCGCACGCCAACGGGCCAGCGAGGCGACCTGCGTGCCGCACCAGACGGTCAAACGGCCGTCCTTGAACAGGGCCGTGCAGTTGATCGGCTCCATCGCCGCATGGGCCAGGAAGGGGGCGAAGTAAGTGGCGTCCAGTTTGCGCTTGGCCTGGCTCAGCGTCTTGTCGGCGTCGCCCTGGCTGCGAAAGCCGGTGCCGCTGTCCTTGGACTGGAGGGCGCTCTGCAGTTGTTGAGCGATTTGAGCCGAGTCGAGCTGGGCATGCGCTCCCTCATGCCATTCGATGGCCAAGCCCTCCAGCGCAGTCTTGGCGCGCCAATAGCGGTCGGCCACGACCACCACCGCCTGTTCTTGGATCACGAAAGCATCGCTGACGCCAGTGCTGGCCTTCGCCTTTGCCGCATCGAAGCTTGCGACCTTGCCGCCGAACACGGGGCAGTGTCGAATCGCGGCAAACAGCAGACCTTCGACTTGCACATCGATGCCGAACTCGGCGCTGCCCTTGACCTTGGCCGGAATGTCGGTGCGCGGCGTTGGCTTGCCGATCAAACGAAAGGCGCTCGGGTCTTTCACCTGCACATCGGCGCGGGGTTCGATCTTGGCTGTGGCGGCTGCCAACTCGCCAAAGCCGGCCTTGCGTCCGCTGGGAGGATGGCTGACCACGCTGTCCCGTACCGTGCAGGTTTGCGGCTCGACACCCCAGCTTTGCGCTGCAGCGTCGACCAACATGGCGCGCGCTGTGGCACCGGCCAAGCGCATCGGCTCCCAGGCATCGCGCACGCTGGAGGAGCCGCCGGTCACTTGCAGGCTCAGCGCATAACCGACTTTCTGTACGGTGCGGCGGGCGATGCGTGCCAGCAGGCTGTCGTCATCGGCGCTGAAGGGGATCACATTGATCAAGAGCGCGGTGTTGGCATAAATCTGTGCCACCGGGGCTTGCTCGGTGCTGACCTTGGCCCAGTCGGCATCCATCTCCTCTGCGACCAATATGGCCAGGGCGGTGTGCACCCCCTGGCCCATTTCGGCGCGCGGCGAGGCGACGATGACGCTGCCGTCCGGCATGATCTTGACCCAGCCGTTCAAGGCGACTTGTTCGCCCTGGGCTGGGAAGATGGTTTTGTCACCCAGGCGCGATTGGGCTGTTGGGGGCCTTGTCAGGCTCACTCCCAGCAGCACGCCGCCGCCGACCAAGCCGCCTGCGATCAGGAAACCGCGGCGCTTCATGGGGCGCTCCCTTGCAACTGTGCGGCGGCGGTGTGGATGCCCGCGCGAATGCGCTGGTAGGTGCCGCAGCGGCAGATGTTGTTGATGTTGGCGTCAATATCGGCGTCGCTGGGCGCGGCATTGGCGCGCAAGAGGCTGGCCGCGGCCATGATCATGCCGCTTTGGCAGTAGCCACATTGCGGCACCTGGTGCTGGATCCAGGCGGCTTGCAAGGCGGCGGTGATGCGGTCGGGTTCGGCTTCAATGGTGCGAATCTGCTTGCCCTCCAGCGCCATGATGGGCATCACACAAGCGCGTGTGGCGACGCCGTCCACCTCGACCGTGCAGGCACCGCAACTGGCGACGCCGCAACCGAATTTGGTGCCGGTCAGAGCCAGTTCATCGCGCAGCGCCCACAGCAAGGGGGTTTCAGGTTCAATGTTCAGAACGCGGCTTTTGCCGTTGATGTTGAGGGTGGTGGGCATAAATATGAGGGGCTTGGGTTCGTGCCTTGCCTTTGTAGCGTCGTTCAGGCGCTGGCGCCAGCTTTCCACTGTCGATACCGCTGGATCCTTTGCTTGTTGCGCCATTGGTCGCAGAGCAGGGTGAACAGTGGCGAGACCTTGGGTTTGGGTCTCTGCCCCTGGGCCATGCGGTGCAATTGGCGACGAACCAAGGCCATGGTGGCAATACCGACCAGTACCTTGTCTTTCCAGCGGACAAGCGCGATCGGTGCATTGACGGCTTCACCCCGGGCCCATTGCAGGGGCAGGTCCGGTGCCATTGCCAGCGCGCTGCCCATGCCGACCATGGCCACTCCACTGTCGAGGACCTGGCAGGCGACCGAAGCACGACTGATGCCGCCTGTGGTCATCAAGGGCATGCGCGCCTGGGCCGCCAATCCTTTGGCGAACTCCAAGAAGTAGGCTTCACGGGCCAAGGTCCTGCCATCAGCGGTACGGCCTTGCATGGCCGGGCTTTCGTAGCTCCCGCCGGAAAGCTCCAGCAAGTCAATCTGTTCCAGGTTCAGCATCTGTACCACCGCTTGTGCATCGCTCTCGCTGAAGCCGCCGCGTTGGAAGTCCGCCGAGTTGAGCTTCACCGCGACGCTGAAACCGGCCGAGACCTTGGCGCGCACGGCGCGGATCACCTCCAGCAGCAGGCGGGCGCGTTGCTCAATGCTGCCGCCCCAGCCATCGTGGCGTTGATTGCTCAGCGGCGACAGGAATTGCGAAATCAGGTAGCCGTGGGCCGCGTGAATCTGTACGCCGTCGAAACCGGCTTGTTCGGCGCGCTGGGCGGTGATGGCGAAGCGTTCAATCACCTCGGCGATCTGCGCCTCGCTCATTGCGGTAGGCCGACCAAACAGCTTGGAATGCTTGCCCAGCTTCAGGGCTACATCTGAAGGTGCCCAGACCGTGCCCCCCAAGGCGGCGAAGACCTGGCGACCGGGGTGGCTGATTTGCATCCAGACCTTGGCACCCCGGGATTTGGCGGCGGCCGCCCAAGGCCGGAAAGCCTCTAAGGGAGTTTCGGCTTCCAAGGCGATGCTCGCGGGGCCGGTCATGGCGCGGCTGTCCACCATCACATTGCCGGTGATCATCAGGCCCACGCCACCGTCCGCCCAGCGTTGATACAACCGTGTGATGGCGCTGCCTGGAACTTGGCCGTACTCGGCCAGGCTCTCCTCCATCGCGGCCTTGGCCAAGCGATTGGGCAAGATTTGGCCATTGGGCAGTTGCAGACTTTGGAACAGGGCTGAAAAAGCGTTGCGGGCGTGGTTCATGGTCGGCATGCTAAGCTTCAAGCCAACTTAAAGGTCAAGTGGTTTTTTTTCGGGGTGAATCTCAAGCGAAGGGGACGCCATGAAGATTGGTGACTTGGCACAGCGCACCGGCATGGCCGCCTCGGCGATTCGGTTTTACGAGGCGAGTGGTCTTCTGCCCGCCGCCAAGCGCGGCGCCAACGGCTATCGGGTTTATGACGAACTGGCCTTGCAGCGTTTGCTGGTGATACAGACGGCGCAACGCCTGGGCTTCTCACTCGACACCTTGCGTCGCTTGATGGCGCATGGGCAGGGCGACCTGCCGCATGACTTGGTTTTGCAAAGCCTGCAAGAGCGGCTGATCGAGATTGATGCGATGCAGTCCAGCTTGAGTCGACAGCGCCAGGAAACCGAGGCTTTGATGAGTGACTTGCAGGCGCAGTGGCAACTGGGTCGATGCTTGGCCTTGGAGCCCGCGGCGCAGCAGTCACCCCAACCCTGGCGGGAGGAGCTTAGCAAAACTTCGTAAAAAAAGGATAGAGTTTGTCGGTTTGCCTGCTTTATCGGAAGTTAACTTGACCGCATCATGCGAGCGGATTCTTTTTTCTAGTGTTTGAGAGGCTGTTCATGAAACGCATTGCCTTGTTTTTATTGACCAATTTGGGTGTGATGCTGGTGCTGGGCGTGGCCGTGCATCTCTTGGGCCTGAATCGGTTCCTGACGTCCAATGGACTCAACCTCACCAGCCTCTTGGGCTTTGCCATGGTGATGGGTTTTGGCGGCGCCTTTATTTCGCTGTTGATCAGCAAGCCCATGGCCAAATGGACCACCGGTGTGCAGGTGATCAACAACTCGGGCGACGCCACCCACATCTGGTTGGTGACTACGGTGGAACGCTTTTCCGAGAAGGCCGGCATCAAGACGCCCGAGGTCGGCATCTACGAAGGTGCGCCCAACGCCTTTGCGACCGGCGCCTTCAAGAACTCGGCCCTGGTGGCGGTGTCGACTGGACTTTTGCAGTCCATGAGCCGTGAAGAGGTGGAGGCCGTCATCGGCCATGAAGTGGCCCACGTCGCCAACGGCGATATGGTCACCATGGCGCTGATCCAGGGCGTGATGAACACCTTTGTGGTCTTCCTCTCGCGGGTGATCGGCTATGTGGTCGACAAGATCGTGCTGCGCAATCAGAACGATGGGCCGGGCATCGGCTACTACGTCACCACCATCGTTTTGGATATCGTCTTGGGTGTGGTCGCCGCCATCATCGTGGCCTGGTTCTCGCGTCAGCGCGAGTTCCGCGCCGACGCCGGTGCGGCGCAGCTGATGGGGCGCAAGCAGCCGATGGTGAATGCCTTGGCACGCTTGGGTGGCCTGGATCCCGGTGAGATGCCCAAGGCCATGCAAGCCATGGGCATCAGCGCTCGCCCGAGTGGTTGGATGGCTTTGTTCTCCAGCCACCCACCGATGGAACAGCGCATCGCGCGTCTGCAGCAGGGCAACTGATCCTGTTGCCCTTCAGCTGGTGATCAGTTGATCCGCAGCGGAATGGTCACCGGCCCGTCGTTGAGCAGGCTCACCTGCATATCGGCGCCGAACTCGCCGGCTTCGACCTTGGGGTGCTTCTCACGCGCCAAACGCAAGCAGGCTTCGTAGAGCTGCCGGCCCTGTTCGGCGCCGGCGGCGCCGGTGAAGCTGGGCCGGTTGCCGCTGCTGCAGTCCGCAGCCAGGGTGAACTGAGAGACGATCAAGAGGCCGCCGCCGATGTCTTGCACGCTGCGGTTCATCTTGCCGGCCTCGTCGCTGAAAATGCGCAGCTTCAAGACCTTGGCGATCAGCTTCTCGGCTTGCAGTTCGGTGTCGCTGGGCTCGGCGCAAACCAGCATCAACAGCCCTTGCTCAATCGCGCCAAGGGTCTGGCCGGCCACTTCCACCTTGGCGTGGCGAACTCTTTGCAGTACGGCAATCATTTCTGTTCGGCCACTTCGTCAAAATGCGCTTCTACATCGCTGGGTAGCAATTGAATGCTGGCGCGCAACCCCGGCACGGCCTTCATCAAGGCCTGCTCCAGCGCATTGCGCAGGGCGGCGGCGCGGCCCAAGCTCCATTGCGCCGGCATGTGCATATGCAGATCGATGTAATGCCTTTGCCCAGCGCTGCGGGTCACCAGATGGTCAAAGCGGATGTGTTGATGCGAATACTCATCGAGCACTTTTTGCACTGCTTGCATCGAGTCGGCATCCAGGGCCTGGTCCATCAAGCCATCGCTGGAAGCGCGCACAAGCTGAACGCCTTCGCGCAATATGTTCAAGGCCACCAGAATCGCCAGCACCGGGTCCAGCCACAGCCAGCCGGTGGCCATCACGCCAATCAAGCCCAGCACCACGCCGGCCGAGGTCCAGACGTCGGTGAACATATGGCGGGCATTGGCCTCGAGCGCCATTGACTGTTGCTCTCGGGACTTGCGCAGCATGGCCCAGCCCAGCGCACCGTTCATGGCCGAGCTGATGACGGCCAAGGCGATGCCGATGCTCAAGGACTCCACCGGCTGCGGATCCAATAGCCGATGGGCGGCGGCCCAGATGATGCCCATGCCGGCGGCAATGATCAGCACGCCTTCAAAACCGCTGGAGAAATACTCGGCCTTGTGATGGCCGTAGGGGTGTTCGGCATCCGGCGGCTTGGCGGCAATGGTGACCATGGCCAGCGCAAACATGGCGCCGGCCAAGTTGACCAGCGACTCGAGTGCATCGGCGGCCAAGCTGACCGAGTCGGTCCACCACCAGGCGCCGGTTTTCAGAACAATGGTGGCCAGGGCGACGGCGACGGATAACTTCAGGTAGGAGCTGACTTGCATGTGTGCATTGTCGCCTCCGCCCTGGCCATGCTCAGGGCGTGTCCAAGCCTATGGTCTTGGCCACCTTGCCTTGTTCGTCGAGCATTTGGATGCTGGGCTTGCCGTCGGCACTGACGATCAGCAGCATGCGGGTACGACCCTGGGCATCGGCCAGGGACAGGGCCGATGCCTTGTCCTGCGTGGTCCCCAGGCGTACGCGATTGGCTGGCATCAAGCCTTTGTCTCGCATCTCTTGCATGGCCAAGCGACGCTCGGGCGGCTTCATCGCGTCGATCTCGTCAAAGCGCGCCATTCGATTCTTGACATCCATGAGCTCATGCGAGGGTTCATCATTGATCAAGATGTGGGTCATGGCCTGGCCACCTTGCTCGGCATGCAGCAGTTGCAGGACCTGGTCTTGACGGAATCGGTCAAAGGTCAGGCTCAAGCCGGCGTCGGCCTTGCCGTTGGCACCGAGGCTGCCTTTCTGGATCAGGCCGCCGCTTTCTGTGCCCTCGTCATTGACGAAAAGCATGCCTGCGAAACTGCGTCGGTCCGGGCGCGGGATTTCCTGTCCTTTCCAGGGGGCGCCGGGGAACTGCGTGCGATTGGAAATCACCATGCGCAGCGTGCCGTCGGGCTCGCGCACATTGATGCGGCCGACATCTATCTCCTCGAACTTGGTCGGAGGAGCCTTGGCCCCGGTCAGTAAGGTGATGGCGATGATGGCGGTCGCGGTGGCGGTGCAGCCGCTTAAAAAGGCAGTCAACTTCGACATAGGGGTGTCTTCCTCGTGTTGTAGTTTGGCGTTCCCTTTTCGGGAGCGAGCTGGAGTGTTCCACGATTCGAAGCCTTGTTGACATGCGCCGCGACAGAGTGTTGCCATGGCGGTACCCACTGCAGCGCCACCCTACAATCATTCTCAAACCTTGCCCTTGTTTCTTGATCCGAACGACCTTGCCCATTATGAAAACCGAGCCAGCATCCAACGCCACCGATATCGGCCATATCAGCCCGCGCGAGAAGGCCGAGATCCTTTCGCAGGCGCTGCCCTATATCCGTAAATTTCACGGCAAGACCATCGTCATCAAGTACGGCGGCAATGCCATGACCGACCCCGAGTTGCAAAAAGATTTTGCGGAAGACGTGGTGCTGCTCAAGCTGGTGGGCCTGAACCCGGTGGTGGTGCACGGCGGCGGCCCGCAAATCGAAGGCTTGCTCAGCAAGCTGGGCAAGAAGGGTGAGTTCATCCAAGGCATGCGCGTGACCGACGCCGAGACCATGGACGTGGTCGAGTGGGTCTTGGCCGGCGAGGTGCAGCAAGACGTGGTGGGCCTGATCAACGCCGCCGGCGGCAAGGCTGTGGGCCTGACCGGGCGTGACGGCGGCATGATCCGCGCCAAGAAGCTGATGGTGCAGGACAAGGACGACCCAAACAAAGAGCACGATATTGGTCAGGTGGGCGATATCGTCTCCATCGACCCCAGCGTGGTGAAGGCACTGCAAGATGACCAGTTCATCCCGGTGGTCAGCCCCATCGGCTTTGGCGAGCACAACGAGAGCTACAACATCAATGCCGATGTGGTGGCGGCCAAGCTGGCCACGGTGCTGAAGGCTGAAAAACTCTTGATGCTGACCAATATCCGCGGCGTGCTGGACAAAGAAGGCCAGTTGCTGACCGAGTTGACCCCGCGTCGCATCGACGAGTTGGTGGAAGACGGCACCATCAGCGGCGGCATGATCCCCAAGATTGCGGGCGCGATTGACGCGGCCAAGAGCGGCGTGAATGCGGTGCACATCATCGACGGCCGGGTGCCGCACGCGATGCTGCTGGAGATCCTGTCAGACCAGGCGTACGGAACAATGATTCGGTCTCATTGAGACCGAAGACTTGTTCCGCGTCTGAACACAGTGAGGACCTGCAATGATTCGGGCTCACTGAGACCGGCTGTGCGGCCGGCTTCGCAGCGCCGGGTCTGGTTCTTCGACCTGGACAACACCTTGCACAATGCCTCGGCCCATGTGTTCGGCGCCTTGCATCAGTCCATGGGTGACTACATCGAAGAGCACTTGGGCGTGCCCCAAGCCGAGGCCAACCGCCTGCGGGCCCTGTACTGGCAGCGCTATGGCGCCACCTTGCTGGGCTTGGTGCGGCATCACGGCGTGCGGGCCGATCACTTTCTGCACCAAACCCACAAGCTCGACGGCATCGAGCCTTTGCTGCACACCCATGCGCATGACTTGGCGGCGCTCAAGCGCTTGCGCGGCCGCAAATTCTTGTTGACCAATGCGCCGCAGGCTTATGCCCAGCGGGTGCTCGAAACCTTGGGCATGCAGCATTGTTTCGAGGCCATCATTCCCTGCGAGCAAATGCGCATGTTCGGCCATTGGCGGCTGAAACCCGATGCGCGCATGTTCCGCGCCTTGTTGGCCCGCCTGAAACTGCAGGCGCGTGACTGCGTCTTGGTGGAAGACACTTTGGTGCATCAAAAGTCGGCGCGCCGTGTCGGCCTGCGTACCGTCTGGATGCAACGTTGGGTACACAAGGCCGCGGCATGTCATGGTCCCGAGGCAGGCATTGGCCTGCGGCGCCGGCCGGTCTATGTCGATCAACGCATTCGATCGCTGAGTCAGTTGCGCTGACGAGTCACGCCGCAAAGCCTTGCACGGGGGCTCGGAGTCGCCGCGCTTGAGCCGACACGAGCCTGTGCCAGAATCTCCCGCCGATGCCGCAAATGTGCTGTCGCGGTCACTCAGCATCGCCCCGCCTCAACCCTTCAAGCCGCTACCCCAATGCCAGCCCCAGAGTCTGAACTGAACGTTGATGAAGCAGCCGTGGTCAGCAACTCAGAGGCGGCAGCCGGCAGCACGCGCAAGCGTCCCCGGCCTGGCGAGCGCCGCGTGCAGATCTTGCAGACCTTGGCCAGCATGTTGGAGCAGCCCGGGGCCGACCGGGTGACCACGGCTGCCCTGGCCGCCAAGTTGTCGGTCAGCGAGGCGGCGCTGTATCGCCATTTCGCCAGCAAGGCGCAGATGTTCGAGGGCCTGATTGAGTTCATCGAGGGCAGCGTTTTTACCTTGTTGAATCAGATCATCGAACGCGAAGGGTCATCGGGCGTCATGCAGGCGCAGAAGATCGTCTCGGTCTTGCTGCAATTCGGTGAGCGTAATCCGGGCATGACGCGCGTGATGGTCGGCGATGCCTTGGTCTACGAGAACGAGCGACTGGTGCTGCGCATGAACCAGTTTTTCGACCGGGTTGAAGGCGCTTTGCGCCAAGTCTTGCGCAGGGCCGCCGAGGCGAACGGATCGTTGACTCCGACGGTTGACGCCAATGCACAGGCCTCGGTCTTGGTCAGCTTCATCATCGGGCGTTTGCAGCGCTACGCCCGTTCGGGCTTCAAGCGCAGCCCCATCGAGCAGATGGAAGCGGCACTGCGCATGCTGGTGGCGGGCTAAGGCGCTTGGCATGCTCGCTTTGTTCGGCGTGTCGCCGGACATGGGGCAACGGGCCTTGCTTTCCATCAGTTGCAGAGGCTGGAGTGGGCGGCACGCCCGCTACACTGGCCGGCCCTGAATGGCAGTGCGACCATGAGCGACTCTTTGCAAGCTTTTCTTCAACGCGCCGAGGGCTTGTTGGCCCGGGTGGAGGCCTTGCTGCCTCCGGCCGCAGCGGCCCCCGATTGGCAGGCCGCTGCGGCTTTTCGTTATCGCCGCCGTCGCGGCGTTCCAGTGCTGGAGCCGGTGCGCCATGCCGCCTCCATCCGTTTGAGCGAGTTGCTGGAGGTCGAGGCTCAAAAGCAGCGCCTGTTGCAAAACACCGAGCAGTTCGTCAGGGGCAGGCCAGCCAACAACGTGCTGCTGACCGGCGCACGGGGGACCGGCAAGAGCTCGCTGATCAAGGCCTGTTTGAACGAGTTTGCGCCGCGAGGCTTGCGCCTGATCGAGGTGGACAAGAGTGACTTGGTCGACCTCCCAGATCTGGTCGATCTGGTGGCGGAGCGGCCCGAGCGCTTTGTGATCTTTTGCGACGACCTTAGCTTTGATGAGGGGGAACTGGGTTACAAGGCCTTGAAGTCCATGCTGGATGGTTCGGTGGCCGCGGCCAGCGACAACGTGTTGGTCTACGCCACCAGCAACCGTCGGCATTTGCTGCCCGAGCAGATGAAAGACAACCTGGGCTACAAACATCAGCCCGACGGCGAGGTGCATCCGGGCGAGGCGGTGGAGGAGAAGATCTCATTGTCCGAGCGCTTCGGCCTGTGGCTGAGCTTTTACCCCTTTAGCCAAGAAGAGTACCTGGCGATTGCCGCTCAATGGCTGCGTTACTTCGGTGTGGCCGATGAGTTGATTGCTGCCTCGCGCCAGCCAGCCTTGGTCTGGGCTTTGGAGCGAGGCTCCCGTTCGGGTCGTGTGGCCTATCAGTTCGCGCGCGATCTGGCGGGTCGTGGCGCGCTCGACGCTTTGCCTGCCGTGTTGGGGCATGGCGCACCGCCGGAGGGCTTGGATCATGTCTGATGCGGGCATCGAGAGGACGCCGGTGGATGTTGCCGTGGGTGTGTTGGTGGAGCGCGATGCCGAGGGCGTCGAAGGTCGCTTCTTGCTGACCTCGCGGCCTGAGGGCAAGGTCTATGCCGGTTACTGGGAATTCCCTGGCGGCAAGTTGGAGCGCGGAGAGACCGTCGAGCAGGCGCTGCGCCGCGAGTTGCAGGAGGAACTGGGCATCACCATCGGTGCGGCCCATCCTTGGCATGAGTTGGTGATGGACTACCCACATGCCCGGGTGCGTCTGCACTTCTGCAAGGTGTATGAGTGGACGGGTGCGTTTGAAATGCGTGAGCAGCAAACAATGGCCTGGCAGAGCCTGCCGGTGCAGGTGCAACCGGTGCTGCCCGGCACGATTCCGGTGTTGGATTGGTTTGCTGCTGAGCGTGGCTTTGCAGGGGCCGCGACCCATCTCGGCTGAGGCCACTACACTGAAGCTCATGGACTGGTTGAATCAAATCAAATGGGATGCAGATGGCCTGGTGCCGGTGATCGCGCAAGAGCGTGACAGCGGTGATGTGGTGATGTTTGCCTGGATGAACCGCGCAGCCTTGGCCCGTACGGTGGAGGTCGGTGAGGCCGTCTACTGGAGTCGTTCGCGTGCGCGTTTGTGGCACAAGGGCGAGGAATCCGGTCATACGCAGACGGTGCATGAGATGCGGCTGGATTGTGACAACGATGTCGTGCTGCTGAGAATCACCCAGAACGGGCATCAACCGGGGATTGCCTGCCACACCGGACGCCATTCCTGCTTCTATCAGCGCTTGGAGGGCAGCGCTTGGGTGACTGCGGATGCTGTCTTGAAGGACCCGGACCAGATCTACAAGTGAACAGGGAGGTAAGCATGCCCAGTCAAGACATCCTGGCCCGCGTGGCCGCCGTGATTGAGTCACGCAAGCCTGCCAATGGCGGCGATCCGGCCACCAGCTATGTGGCCAAGCTTTTTGACAAGGGCCTCGATTCGATCTTGAAAAAGATTGGCGAGGAGGCGACCGAAACGGTGATGGCCGCCAAGGATGGCGAGCCGCAGAAGGTGCTTTATGAAGTGGCCGACCTGTGGTTTCACAGCCTGATTGCTTTGAGCCACTTTGGCCTCAAACCGGAACAGGTCTTGGCCGAGTTGGCGCGACGCGAGGGCTTGTCGGGCTTGCAGGAGTTTGCGCAGCGCTCGTCAAGCAAAGACAAGCCCGTGGAGGAGGAACCGAATGACTGATTTTCGCGACGAAGTCATCGAGGCCACCGACGTGATGGATCCGCAGCGGCAGCAACACCTGCGATCCGTGGGTATGCTCAGTTACATCCTGCATGCGGTGGTGGCCATCGGTGCGGTGCTACCGGGTGTGCAAGCCAGTGTGTTTTTATTGCTGGTGGCTGTGGTGGTTGATCTGGTCAAGCGGGATGAGGCCGCCGGGACCTGGCAGGCCTCTCATTTCAGCTGGCGTCTGCGCTCGGTGGTCTGGGCGGGTGTGCTGTACTTGCTGACCAGTCCTTTGTGGCTTTTGTTGGTGGTGCCGGGCTGGATCGCCTGGGGCCTGATTTCGATTTGGTTCCTCTATCGCGTGTTGCGCGGTTGGGTTGCGATGAATGCTGGCCGGTCGATGCCGGTTTGAATGACCTTGTTGAGAGTTCTCCCATGTCTCACGATCCCAATTGCTTGTTTTGCAAAATCGTTGCCGGTCAAATCCCCAGCCGCAAGGTCTATGAGGATGATCAGTTGCTGGCTTTCCATGACATTCACCCTTGGGCACCGGTGCACGTGTTAATCATCCCGAAGCTGCATATCGCGAGCATGGCGGATCTGGGTGAAGAGCATGCGCCTCTCTTGGGTCAGATGGCCGTGTTGGGGCCGCGCCTGATGCGCGAGTTGGGGGTCACAAATGGTTTTCGTACGGTCATCAATACCGGGCAAGATGGCGGACAAGAGGTCTACCACTTGCACATGCATGTGATGGGTGGCCCGCGCCCCTGGTTGAAGGGCTGACGAGGCGCGGGGCTGATCGGCCTGAGGGGCCTTGATGAGCCGTATGACAGTGTTTGTCACACGGCGCAACTAGAATGACAACTTCGATTCTTGGAGAGTAATTATGGGTTCGCTGAGCATTTGGCACTGGCTGATCGTGCTGGTGATTGTGGTGCTGGTTTTTGGCACGAAGAAGCTCAAGAACATGGGTAGTGATCTGGGCGGTGCCGTCAAGGGATTCAAGGACGGCATGAAGGATGGCAGTGCCACAGACGCCGCGCCGGTGCAGCAGGTTGCCAACAAGGCGACGGATGCCAACACGGTTGACGTTGAGGCCAAGACCAAGTCCTGATGGATCGCCGGTCTGACGCTGCATGATTGATTTTGGTTTTGACAAACTCGCGCTGATTGGCGCGGTAGCGCTGGTCGTGATCGGCCCGGAGCGCTTGCCGCGCGTGGCGCGCACCATCGGACATTTGCTGGGCAAAGCACAGCGCTATGTGTCCGATGTGAAGGCCGAGGTCAGCCGCTCGATCGAGCTGGAAGAGCTGCAAAAAATGAAGACCGAGATGGAGTCGGCGGCGAGCAATATGGCGTCGACGGTCCAGCAGGAGGTCGACAGCGCCAACAAGGCATTCGACCAAACCTGGGCGGACGTCAGCCATGCGGCCAGCGGGGAAACCAGTTTGAGTGGCTACGCCTATGACGGCAGCGCCTTGCATCCGCCGGTCTACAGATCGCCCAAGAAAAACTGGCGCTTAAAGCGTGGTGCCACGCCTCAGTGGTACAAGCAGCGTGTGGGTGTGCGCCGTCATGCCCAGTCCGGTGCGGCCCGTGTGGCGCGTTTTCGCCCTCCATCTCTTCGGCCCGGCCGATCGCTCTGAGCCATGAGTCAAACTCCAAAGCCCGACGATGAACTCGCCGGCACTGAACAGCCTTTTGTCTCGCACCTGATCGAGTTGCGCGATCGCCTGATACGCGCGGCCATCGCCATTGGCATCTGCTTTGGCGTCCTTGCGATTTACCCAGGGCCCTCCGCCTTGTACGACTTGTTGGCGGCGCCGCTGGTGGCGCAGTTGCCGCAAGGTTCGACCTTGATCGCCACCAATGTGATCTCGCCCTTTATGGTGCCGCTGAAGATTACCCTGCTGGCGGGGTTTTTGGTCGCGCTGCCGGTGGTGCTCTATCAGGTCTGGGCTTTTGTCGCGCCCGGCTTGTACTCGCACGAAAAGCGTTTGGTCGTGCCGCTGGTGGTTTCCAGCACCTTGCTCTTCTTCGTCGGCGTGGCCTTTTGCTACTTCTTCGTGTTTGGCCAGGTCTTCAAGTTCATCCAGAGCTTTGCGCCCAAAAGCATCACGGCCGCGCCGGATATCGAGGCTTATTTGAGCTTCGTGATGTCGATGTTCATTGCCTTTGGCGCAGCCTTTGAAGTGCCCGTGGTGGTGGTGGTGTTGGCGCGTATGGGGGTGGTGACGGTCGAAAAGCTGCGCGATTTTCGCGGCTACTTCATTGTTGTGGCCTTCGTCATTGCCGCCATCATCACGCCGCCGGATGTGGTGTCGCAACTGGCGCTGGCGATCCCGATGTGTATCTTGTACGAGCTAGGCGTGTTCGCGGCGAAGTATTTCATTCGCTATACCAAGGCGCCCGAAGAGGGCGCCGAGACGCGGACCTGAAAAAAAACGGCGCTTAGAAGGCGCCGTTTTTGTTTTTAGCGCCTCAGTTGCGCTCGACCTGTGGTTTTGGGCGTTGCGCTACGGTGATGGCCAACTCTAGCTTTTGCGTGCCGCGCAGCACCGACACGGTGGTGGAGGTGTCGGGCTTGAGTGCCGCCACCGCGCTCAGAAGCTGGGCGGGTGACTGAATGGCGGTGGCTCCCACTTGGGTCAATACATCGCCGGGTTTGATGCCCGCTTTGGCGGCCGGCGCGTTGGCCAAAACACCACTGATCAAGACGCCTTCGCTGATCGGTAGCTTGAAGGCTTCGGCGAATTCGGGAGTGAGCTCGCGGGTTTGCACGCCAATCCAGCCTCGGGCCACCTGGCCATTTTGAACCAACGCTTCCATCACCTGGCGTGCAGAGCTGATGGGAATGGCGAAGCCTATCCCCAAGCTGCCGCCGCTGCGTGAGTAAATGGCGGTGTTGATGCCGACGAGGTTGCCATCTGCATCGACCAGTGCGCCGCCCGAGTTGCCGGGGTTGATGGCGGCATCGGTCTGAATGAAGTTCTCAAAGGTATTGATGCCGAGTTGGCTTCGGCCCAGGGCGCTGACGATGCCCGAGGTGACGGTCTGCCCCACATTGAAGGGGTTACCTATGGCCAGCACTACATCGCCCACGGCCAGCGTGTCGACATTGCCAAGCCGGATCACCGGCAGTCGATCGAGATCGATCTTGAGGACCGCCAAATCGCTTTCAGGGTCGGTGCCGATCACGGTGGCACGGGCCTGCCGACCATCGCTGAGCATGACTTCGATGTCCGACGCGCCTTCCACCACATGGTTGTTGGTCAGCAAATAGCCATCCGCCGAGACGATCACGCCCGAGCCCAGCCCGGTTTGGGGATTGGCTTCTTCGGCTCGGCCGCGTTTGCCAAAGTGAAATCTGAACCAGGGGTCCTGGCTGCCCATGCTGCGGGCGGGCGCCTTGCTCGCCGTGATGCTGACCACCGCGGGTGCCGCACGCTTGGCCGCCACGCTATAGCCGACGCGGGCAGAGCTGGCTGCTGCGCTGCTGCTTGGGCTGTAGGCTTCATTGGGTGCCAGCAGGGGCAACTGGGCCATGGCGGGAGTTCTCCCGGCCGTGCTTGTCAGCCATTGCGGCTTCAGCGTGCTGATCACAAACAGCAGCGCCAAGCTGACCGTTGTCGCCTGAGCGAAAATCAACCAAAGTTTGCGCACAACTCATCCTCTCCCGTCGTTTTTTAAAGCCCAACCGCATGCCTCTCCGTCAAGACATCCAGTCCCACCTGAATCAATTGCTACAGGTCGAGCGTTTCAAGGATTATGGGCCGAACGGTTTGCAAGTGGAGGGGCGCGATCAGATCAAACATGTGGTCTGCGGGGTGACCGCCAGCTTGGCCTTGATTGAGGCGGCGATCACTGCCGGGGCAGATGCAATCCTGGTGCACCATGGCTTGTTCTGGCGTGGGCAGGATGGTCGTGTGACCGGCTGGATGAAGCAGCGATTGGCGAGACTGCTGCAGGCTGACGTCAATTTGTTTGCCTATCACCTGCCGCTGGATGCCCATGCGGATTTGGGCAATAACGCGCAATTGGGCCGGGTGCTGGGCTGGCAGGCCGACGCTCGCTTCGGGGAGCAAGACTTGGGTTTCATCGGGTCGCAGGCTTCGCCTTTGGGTTTGCAAGTCTTGGGTGAGCAGATCGCGGCCAAGCTCGGGCGTACGCCGGTTCTGCTGCCCGGCGACGGGCGACTGCTGAAGCGTGTGGCTTGGTGCACGGGCGGCGCACAAGGGTATTTTGAAGCGGCCATCGCCGCAGGCGCCGATGTGTTCGTGACCGGGGAAGTGTCTGAGCCGCAGGCGCATCTGGCCGCGGAGACCGGTGTTGCCTTCGTGGCTGCGGGGCATCACGCGACCGAGCGATACGGCGTCCAGGCTCTGGCGCAAGCCTTGGTGCTGGACCTGGGCGTGACGCAACAGTTCATTGAGATAGAAAACCCCGCATGAGCAAGTTGGCCTCTGAAGTCTTGCTGCTGACCATGGGTGATGTTTGCGGCATCGGCCCTGAAGTGGCGGCGGCAGCGTTAGCGGCGGAGCGGGATTCGCGTCTGTGTGTGGTTGGCGATGTTCAGGTGATGCGCCGCGCCCTGCAGTGGGCTGGTGTGTCAATGCCGGTGTTGCGTGTTGAGGCTCCGGCGGACTGGCGTGATGAGGCAGATTTGCCGCCACGTTGTTTACCGGTTTGGCAGCCTGAGGGCTTGCCTGGGGATTTGTTGCAATGCCCGATCGGCCAAGTCGATGCTCGGGCGGGTGCGGCGGCGGCCCATTGCATTGAAGCCGCCGTTCGTTTGATTCAAGATGGTGGCGCGGCGGGGCTGGTGACTGCACCGATCCACAAGGAGGCTTTGCATGCGGCGGGCGTCGATTTCCCGGGTCATACCGAAATGCTGCAGGCCTTGGCTTCGGCTGACTCGGCGCCAGTGCCGGTTCGCATGATGTTGGCGAACGATGAGTTGCGGACCGTCTTGGTGACGATCCATTGCTCTTTGCGACAAGCGATCGAGCAGATCAATTGCCCCCAGGTTTTGGAAACCGTGCGGATTGCCGAGGCCGCCATGCGACGCTTTGGCATTGCCAAGCCTCGAATCGCGGTGGCCGGACTGAACCCTCATGCGGGTGAGGGGGGCTTGTTCGGCGATGAGGAAGTCCTGCATATCGCGCCGGCCATCGCCTTGGCGCGCGCCGAAGGCATCGATGCCCGTGGACCGTTTGCGCCAGACACGGTGTTCATGCGGGCCCGCAATGCGCCAGGCCATCCGGGTGAATTCGATTTGGTGGTGGCCATGACGCATGATCACGGCCTGATTCCGGTCAAGTATCTGGGCGTCGAACAAGGCGTCAATGTGACCTTGGGTCTGCCGTTTGTGCGCACCAGCCCGGATCACGGGACTGCCTTTGATCTGGCAGGCACTGGCCGGGCGGATCCTTCCAGCATGCGGGCTGCCATCCGGATGGCGCGGCGTTTGTTGGCCTGAGCTCGCGGCCCTTAACCGGGCTTGTTGCCCAGCGCCGCCAGTTGCTTGCGAGCCCGCGCAATGGCGCGCTCCATCAGGTAAGCGTTCTCAAAAGCGCGCATGCGTTTGGATTCGCACAGGCGTTTGAGCATGCGTGCCGTCATGGTCACCGTTTCCTGATGCTTGGCACCTTGGGTGAAGATGAAGAAACTGCGGCCGGCGCTGATATGGGCCAGGCGCACTTTGTGCCAGCCTTCTTCTCCCTTGTTGCCGGTGAACATTTGGTATGCGAACCCCAGTTGCAAATGCTCGATCAGCAATTCGCCTTCGCTGGGCTCTGGGGCTTCTGTGGCGGCGGGCAGGCCTTCGATGCTGATGTCGACGGCTTGAAGCGGCGCTTCAGCACTCAGGTCGATGTCGATCTCGCCGTTCCAGTTCACACCCGATTCGCTGATCAGGCCGAGGCTTTGGGCTTCGGCCGGCGAAAGGCGTTCAGCCAAATCAGTGTCTTGCGGCAGGCTGGCGCTGGCTTCACTGCCCAGGTCTTGCTCGGTCGGTGGCGCACTGCTGAACACACTCTCCAATTGCTTGATCAATAGATTGGTTTCGAGTGCGCTCAGGGCCTGGCCTTTCAAGGACTCGGCGTGGGCCGGCAGCAGCAAGGCAAAGAACTTTTTTCGGGATGACTCGGGCCATCCAATCAAGTCCAGCCCTTCGTTCAGCGTCTTCATCAGGTTGGGGAGCTCACCGAGAAACGCTTGCCTTTGGGCGCTGCCGGCCTTGGCTTGTACGCTCATGACCAAGTCGCGGCCGAAGTAGCGGATGCGCTGAATCTTCTCGGGTGACTCCTTGCTGTCGCGCGTGACCAGCACAATGGCTTGGCTCCAGACTTGCGCGAGGAAGTCGCGGATGAAGTCCGGCATGGGCACCGACAGCAAGGCCGCTTGCATCTGCTGTGCATAGCGTTGCTGCAGGCGCAGGTCGATCTCTTTGCGTGCCAACAGGCTGGCGGCATCCACGTAATTGGACTGCGCACGAGTCTGCAAGGTGCGGGCGACTTGCTCGTTGATGAAGGCCTCAAGGGTGTCCAGCTTGCCTTCGTAGACATCCATGCGGTCGAAGTCGCCATTCGCGACGTCTTGCACCAAGTCGCGCACATGGGCCAAAAAGGCGCGGCCGGGGTCCTCGCTGAAATCCTCAAAAGCGCAGGCCAAGGAGGCCATGCGGTTGATGAAGCGGCGCACCGGATGGCGTCTTGAGGAGAAAAAGGTCGGATCGCCCAGCGCAGCGCGCAGCACCGGCAGTTGCAGTCGAGCCAGCAGCCGTGCCATCTGAGGCGGCACTTTGGGGTCGGAAAGCACTTGGTCAAACAGGCTGCTGACCACGTCGATCACCATATGGTCCAGCCGGCCCGTGGCAGCTTGGCGCAATTCATCGCGGTGCTGATGGATCAGATTGGGCGGCGCGACACCTTGCCAGTTGGGCGCAGTGAAATCCTCGGCCCACTCGGTGCTGGCCGCAGCCAAAGAGCCGCCCAAAGCGCCACCTAAAGCGCCACCTAAAGCACCGGCTTGTGAATGGGCAAACTCTTGAGGGCCAGAGCCGGCCGCTCCAAGCCCGCCACCGGGTGTGCCTAATGCCGCAAAGCCGGGGCTGGGGGACTGGTGTGCCAGGCGACGCAACAAATCCATCAATTGCGCATCCACCGCGCCCATGCCGCCGCTGGAAGGGTGGCCTTGCCTGCTGTAGCTCCCGCTGCCGCTTTGCAGGCCGCCCCAGCTGGATGCTGTGCCGCCGGAATGGCCTCCGGCAAGGCGGCTACCGGCCATGGCGCGATTCGCCCCTGGCGTATCGCCTTCCGCCAGCGCACCCGCCATGCTGTGTCCAGATAGCGATTGCGACCGGGTGGAGTAGCCCTGATGCCCACCGGTCGATTCCTGGGCGCGTACCCGCAAGTCCTGCGGCCGCAAACCTCGGTGACGGAACAACTCTGCAATGTCCGAATAGCAGGCTCGCATCTCCTGCGCCAAGGAGCGTGTCAATTCATCGATCAGGATCTGTCGGGTCTCGGCCTCCTCGCTGACTGCATGCACCGCAGCCAGCAAGGCTTGGCCAATCACCTCAGGTCTGAGAGGATTTCGCTCGCCGCTGCTGAGTCCAAAAACATAAGACTCAACGTCGCGCAACTCCCATTCACTTTGGTGGCCAATGGCCAGGCCGATTCGGTCGGCCACGACCAGCGCGTCGACCTGTTCGTCTTCCATCAGTGAAAGCTCGCCCCAGTCTTTCTTTTTGTTGCCAACCGGGCTTGCGCTTTTCCCTGCTTGCTCTTGCGTCAGTTGATTGCGCAGATGCAGATGAAACTGCTGGCCAAAGAAGGCCTGCTGTTTGCGAAACAGAAACTGTGTCGCGAGCAGGGCGTCTCTTCGCTTGGCCTGGCCGGCGGACAAGGCAGACAGGCCCAACCCTTCCGCACAGCGCTCGGCCGCTTGTTCGGCGGCTGTGCGAATGCGCTGGACGGCGGCGTCCAGGTGCGGGTTGAGCTGGATATCGGGCGGATTCATGGTCGCAGAATACGGGGCTGTCGCTTGGTTACCACAGTCTATATGGCCTCAAGTATCAGGCCAAAGCGTCATTGCATGGGTGAACTGGCCCTGCAAGCGACGCGCAGGCCTGTCCATTAGCTAACGACTTGCTGAAACGTAACTTTTGCTTACAGCGATCGTGGGCCCGGTTACGGGCCCATATAGAGCGGCGAGGCTTGATCTCAGCGCTTCAAAGAGTCCCGGATTTCGCGCAACAAAACGATGTCTTCGGGCGTAGCGGGGGCTTCAACCGCCGGTGCCGGTTCGCTGCGCTTGAGGCGATTGATTTGCTTGATCATCATGAAGATGATGAAGGCCAAGATGATGAAGTTCAGCAGCACCGTGAGGAAGCTGCCATAGGCGAACAGCGGGACGCCGGCCTTGGTGAGGGCCTCATAAGTCATCGGCCCCTTGAAGTCCGCCGGTGGGTTGGACAGCAGCACAAAATAGTTCGAGAAATCAAGGCCGCCCACCACTTTGCCGATCAGCGGCATGATCAGATCCTTGACCACGGAGTCCACGATCTTGCCGAAAGCGCCGCCAATGATGACGCCGACAGCCAAATCAACCACATTGCCCTTGACGGCAAATTCCTTGAATTCAGACAAAACAGACATTCAGTGCTCCCATGAGTGGCCCAAGGCCGTTGGTTTGTTTCCGCTTCGCCCACCAAATGCTTGAATTGAGTGGTGCGATAGGTGTCAAGCAGGATAAAACGCCGCTATTGTGATGTCAAAATGCATCGGCTGGATGAAGCTGCTCTGAACAGTCAGTGTCGTCCGTTAGAATCCCGGGTTGCCCCCGATCAGAAGTCTCGTTTGAGGATGCTCATGAGTGACCAGCAAGTGGACCACGGCAAGCGTACCTGGCTCATCGCCACAGGATGCGCAGGCGCCGTTGGCGGCGTTGCCACCGCCGTACCTTTCGTCAGTACTTTTACGCCATCCGAGCGCGCCAAAGCCGCCGGTGCCGCAGTGGAAGTCGATATCAGTACCATCAAACCCGGCGAGAAATTGACCGTCGAATGGCGCGGCAAGCCGGTTTGGATCGTGCGTCGCACGCCCGAACAGCTGGCGGCCCTGAAGGGGACCGAGAGCCAGTTGGCCGACCCGATGTCCGATCGCAAAGCGTACCCAACGCCGGAATACGCCAAGAACGAGAATCGCTCGATCAAGCCAGAGATTTTTGTTGCCGTGGGCATTTGCTCGCATTTGGGCTGCTCGCCCAGCGACAAATTCCAGTCCGGGCCGCAGCCATCGCTTCCGGACGATTGGCATGGTGGATTCCTGTGCCCTTGTCACGGTTCCACCTTCGATATGGCGGGTCGCGTCTTCAAGAACAAGCCGGCACCCGACAACCTTGAAGTGCCTCCGCACATGTATCTGTCCGACACCAAGATCATTGTTGGTGAAGACAAGAAGGCCTGATTCTCAGGATCAGACCCAATAAGGTTAAAGGACAGAGGTCAATATGGCTGCTGAATTCAAAGAAGCTCCCGCAGACGCACCCTTGGGCGAAAAGCTCTTGACATGGGTGGACAGTCGCTTCCCGGCGAGCAAGCTCTACAAAGAACACCTGTCGGAGTACTACGCTCCGAAGAACTTCAATTGGTGGTACATCTTCGGTTCGCTGGCACTGGTGGTGTTGGTGATCCAGATCGTGACTGGCATCTTTTTGGTGATGCATTACAAGCCTGATGCGGCCCTGGCGTTCGCCTCGGTCGAATACATCATGCGTGATGTTCCCTGGGGCTGGCTGATCCGGTATATGCACTCAACGGGCGCTTCGGCGTTCTTTGTTGTGGTGTATCTGCACATGTTCCGTGGTTTGATTTACGGTTCCTACCGCAAGCCGCGCGAGTTGGTCTGGGTTTTCGGATGCGGCATCTTCTTGTGCCTGATGGCTGAAGCCTTCATGGGTTATCTGCTGCCTTGGGGCCAGATGTCGTACTGGGGTGCGCAGGTGATCGTGAACCTGTTTGCCGCTGTGCCTTTTGTCGGTGAAGACCTGGCTTTGTTGATTCGTGGCGACTTCGTGGTGGGTGATGCCACCCTGAACCGCTTCTTCAGCTTCCACGTGATCGCGGTGCCGCTGGTGCTCTTGGGCCTGGTGGTGGCACACATCATCGCTTTGCACGAAGTCGGCTCGAACAACCCCGACGGTGTCGAAATCAAGGGGCCGAAGGCTCCGAAGGATGCTGCAGGTCACCCGCTTGATGGTGTGCCTTTCCACCCGTACTACACCGTTCACGATATCTATGCGTTGAGCCTGTTCCTGATCGTGTTCACGTCCATCGTGTTTTTCGCTCCGGAACTGGGTGGGTACTTCCTGGAGTACAACAACTTCATTCCCGCTGATCCTTTGAAGACGCCTGCACACATTGCGCCGGTTTGGTACTTCACGCCGTTCTACTCGATGCTGCGTGCAACGACCGACACCATGGTGAACGTTTTGGTGGGCATCATTGGTGTGGCCGCTGTGCTTGCTGCTCTGAAGGGTAGCTTCAACGGCAAGGCCAAGGTCGCCGTTTTGGTGATTGCTGCCGCAGCCTGCTTCATGCTGAAGATCTTCGATGCGAAGTTCTGGGGCGTGGTGGTGATGGGTGGCGCAGTCGTGATTCTGTTCTTCTTGCCATGGCTGGATCACAGCCCGGTGAAGTCGATTCGGTATCGCCCAGACTGGCACAAGTATGTGTACGCCGTGTTCGTGGTGTTCTTCCTGGTTCTGGGTTATCTGGGCATCCAGCCGCCGACTGATGCCGGTACTTTGTTGTCGCAGATCGGTACCCTGTTCTATTTCGGCTTCTTCCTTCTGATGCCATGGTGGAGCAAGCTCGGTACGCCGAAGGCTGTACCAGACCGCGTGACGTTTCACGCCCACTGAAGCCAGGAGTCCACAGAATGAAAAAACTGATCTCTAAGGTGCTGGCCGGCTTGCTGCTCGGCTTGAGTCTGGCTTCCGGCGCGCATGCTGCCGCTGGTGGCATCGAGTGGGACAAATTCCCGAAAGAGAAGATGCAGGACATGGCGGCCTTGCAGAACGGCGCCAAGCTGTTTGTCAATTACTGCCTGAACTGCCACTCGGCGGCCTACATGCGCTACAACCGCATGCGTGACCTGGGTCTGACCGATGCGCAGATCAAGGGCAACTTGATGTTTGCTGCGGAAAAGGTCGGCGACACGATGAAGGTGTCGATGGATGCGAAGCAGGCCAAGGACTGGTTTGGCGCCACCCCGCCCGATCTGACGGTGATCGCTCGTTCCAGTGCGAGTGCAGCGAAGGGTCCGGGTGCTGACTACCTGTACACCTACCTGCGCAGTTTCTATCGCGATGAAACCAAGGCCACCGGTTGGAACAATCTGGCCTTCCCGAGCGTGGCGATGCCTCATGCTATGTGGGAGTTGCAGGGTCAGCGAGCAGCCAAGTTCGTCGACGAAGTGGATCCGCATGATGCCAGCAAGAAGATTCATGTCTTCAAGGGCTATGAGCAACTGACCCCCGGCACGATGGATGCACGTCAGTTCGACAGTGCAATGGGCGACCTGGTGGCCTATCTGCAGTGGATGGGCGAACCTGCTCAAGCGCAACGCTTCCGCCTCGGTGTGATGGTGTTGATGTTCTTGCTGGTGTTTACCGTCTTTGCTTGGCGCTTGAATGCGTCGTACTGGAAAGACGTGAAGTAAGCAATTCGGACCCGGCATCAGCCGGGCCCAGAACGCAGTGGGATGCTCAAAAAGGCCTCCCGCTGCGTTTGCGTTTTGAGCGCTCCGACTCAGCTCGGGCCGCAGCCGATTTTTCTCACCCCTTCGGGAGCTTGCCGCCATGATGGTGCTTTATTCTGGAACCACCTGCCCTTACTCGCATCGCTGCCGCTTCGTGCTGTTCGAAAAGGGTATGGATTTCGAAATCCGTGATGTGGACTTGTTCGCCAAGCCCGAAGACATCGCCCTGATGAACCCGTACAACGAAGTGCCGATTCTGGTTGAACGTGACCTGATTCTGTATGAGTCGCACATCATCAATGAGTACATCGACGAGCGCTTCCCTCATCCGCAGCTGATGCCTGGCGACCCGGTGGCTCGTGCACGCGTGCGCTTGTTCCTTTTGAATTTCGAGAAGGAATTGTTCGCTCATGTGAACGTGCTGGAAGGCCGCAGCCAGAGCGTCAAGGCGACCGACAAGCAGCTTGAAAAGGCTCGCTCGCAGATTCGCGACCGCCTGACCCAGTTGGCGCCGATCTTCTTGAAGAACAAGTACATGTTGGGCGATGACTTCTCGATGCTGGACGTGGCGATTGCGCCGCTGCTGTGGCGTCTGGACTACTACGGCATCGACATGTCGAAGAACGCCTTGCCGCTGCTGAAGTACGCTGAGCGCATCTTCTCGCGTCCGGCCTATATCGAGGCACTGACGCCATCCGAAAAGGTCATGCGCAAGTAAGCAGTCGTTTGGCTTGAGCAGTAGGCAATCTCCAGCATGGAAAAAAGCAGTGACAAGACCGGGGCAGGCAGCCCCTCGACCCGGCCTTACTTGATTCGCGCCTTGCACGACTGGTGTACCGACAATGGCTTCACGCCCTACATTGCGGTACACGTGGATCGCTTTGTGCAGGTGCCGATGGAGTATGTCAGCAACAACGAAATCGTCCTCAATGTCGGTTTCGATGCGACCAGCAGTCTCGATCTTGGCAATGAATTCATTCAGTTCAAGGCTCGATTTGGCGGCACGGCGCGTGAGATCATCGTTCCTGTCGATCATGTGGTGGCGATCTATGCGCGCGAAAACGGGCAAGGCATGGCCTTTCCCGCGCCGGAGCTGCAGTCCCCTGGTGATAAGTCTCCGGCGGATGTGAGCAATGTTGCAGAGGCGAGCGTACCCGCACCCGCAATCGAGCCGCGGGTCAGTCCTTTGCGCGCCGTCCGATCTGCGCCAAGCGCCGAGATGGGCTTGTCGGAGGTGCCTAACGCCGACCCCGAGCAGGCGCTTGATCTCAGTGCTGGTGATGAGTCATCCCCGACGAAGCCGGACGATGAGCCCCAGGGACCTGCGCCCAGTACGACTCGCCCGGCGCTGAAACGAGTGAAATAGTCTGAAGTACTGAAATTTCAGGTTATACTAGCAGACTAGTGTCGCCGGCTTAGCTCAGTTGGTAGAGCAACCGCCTTGTAAGCGGTAGGTCATCAGTTCGAATCCGATAGCCGGCACCACCTTTTTGAAAATACTGCCCAAGGGTAGTATTTTTTTTGCCTGCGCTTTTCTGTGTGGTTGATGCACTAGCCCTTGTGCGATGACTATTTGTGCGACTACTGCTGTTGTACTTTGATTCGTACTTTGGAAGGCTGCATGCCGGACTCTTTCAGTAGATCTTCCAATCTCGGGTGCAGGTGGCGCAACTTGGCGGCGACCGCTGCGTTGGCGGCAATCAGCGACCATCCCTCCTCATCAACCGGCCCCGGTCGAACAAACCGTACCAAGGCGCCGGGCAGGCAGGGTTTGATCAAATCCATGCGGCGATTGGATTCCTTCAGCAAAACGCCAAGCCGAGCCAAACCGTCGTGTTGTGTCAGTGCTTGTGCAATCGGCATCGGATCGGGAACTTGTCGAACCGCTGCGGAATTGGGCTTGAATCGCTGTGACGGCTTCATGCTTGGCAGTGTAGTGTCTTGAATGCACTCGAAGCGCACCCCGGCTTGCATCGATGCGGCCGGCCGGTCGGGGCAGGGGGGCGGCGGCCGGGTGCTAAACTGACAAGGTTTTGCGCTCGGTCGCATTGAGTGCGGCAATATTCTTGGCTGAACTCTTGTGATCAGTCTTGTTTGCCCCACATGCACCGAGCGTTAGAAGTTAAAAATCTCCCGAGGCCAAGCCTGAGGCAACTTTCTCTGCCCACAGCGACCGCCGATTCCAGGGTGTCGGCCCGTTCTGACGCCAGATTCCAAGACGAAACCATCACGCTGCATGTTGCCCAAGCTTCTCACCCAGTTATTCGGTAGCCGTAATGAGCGCCTGCTGAAAGGCTACCGCCGCACCGTTCAGCAAATCAATGCGATGGAGCCTCAGTTTGAGCAACTCGATGACGCGGCGCTGAAGGCCAAGACCGACGAGTTCAAATCCCGCCTTGCGGGCGGCGAGTCCCTTGATGCGCTCTTGCCTGAAGCATTTGCTGTGGTGCGCGAAGCTGGCAAGCGTGTATTCAAGATGCGCCACTTCGACGTGCAGATGATTGGCGGCATGGCCCTGCATGATGGCAAGATTCCGGAAATGGGCACCGGCGAAGGCAAGACCTTGACCGCAACCCTGCCGGTCTACCTGAATGCCTTGACCGGCAAGGGCGTGCATCTGGTGACGGTCAACGATTACCTGGTGCAGCGTGACGCCGAGTGGATGTCGAAGCTGTACAACTTCCTCGGCCTGACGGTGGGCGTGAACCTGCCGCAGCTGCCGCGCGAGCAAAAGCAGGCGGCCTACGCTGCGGACGTCACCTACGGCACCAACAACGAGTATGGCTTCGACTACCTTCGTGACAATATGGTTCACGATGTGGCTGACCGCGTGCAACGCCCCTTGGCCTATGCCATCGTTGACGAGGTGGATTCGATCCTGATCGACGAAGCCCGTACGCCCTTGATCATTTCGGGGCAAGCCGACGATCAGACGGATGTTTATCTCGCCATCAACAAAGTCGCTCCCCGCTTGACGAAGCAGATCGGCGAGTTGGATCTGCGTACCGGCGAAGGTGTGATCGAGCCCGGCGACTTCACCGTTGATGAGAAGTCGCACCAGATCTATTTGACCGAAGACGGTCATGACAATGCCGAGCGCTTCTTGGCCGAGTCCGGATTGTTGGCGGAAGGTGCAAGCCTGTATGACGCGGCCAACATCACCTTGATGCATCACCTGTATGCCGCCCTGCGCGCGCACCATGTGTATCACCGCGATCAGCACTATGTGGTGCAAGGCGGTGAGGTCATCATCGTCGACGAGTTCACCGGCCGCCTGATGACCGGCCGTCGCTGGAGCGATGGGCTGCACCAAGCAGTGGAAGCCAAGGAAGGTGTGACGGTGCAAAGCGAGAACCAGACCTTGGCCTCGATCACCTTCCAGAACTATTTCCGCATGTACGGCAAGTTGGCGGGGATGACCGGCACCGCCGATACCGAGGCCTATGAGTTCCAGGAGATCTACGGCTTGGAAACCGTCGTGATCCCGCCCAACCGCCAACGCCAACGCAAGGACGAGCAAGACTTGGTCTACAAGACCACGCGCGAGAAGTTCCACGCGGTGGTGGCTGACATCAAGTCATGCCACGAGCGCGGTCAGCCGGTGCTTGTGGGTACGACTTCGATCGAGAACTCGGAGTACATCTCTAAGCTCTTGGATGCCGAAAAACTGCCTCATGCGGTTTTGAACGCCAAGCAGCACGCCAAGGAAGCGGAGATCGTGGCGCAGGCTGGGCGTCCCGGTGTCATCACCATTGCCACCAATATGGCCGGTCGCGGTACCGACATCGTGCTCGGCGGCAATGTCGAGAACCAGATCAAGCTCTTGGAGGCCGACGCCTCAATCGCCGAAGCCGATCGCGAAGCGCGGATTCAGAAGCTCAAGGATGAATGGCAAGGCCTGCACGAGGCCGTTAAGGCCGCAGGCGGATTGCGCATCATTGCGACGGAGCGGCATGAGAGCCGACGCATTGATAACCAACTGCGCGGCCGCGCTGGCCGGCAGGGAGATCCGGGTGCATCCCGCTTCTATCTCTCGCTTGACGACCAGTTGATGCGGATTTTTGCGGGTGACCGTGTCCGCGCCATCATGGACCGCTTGAAGATGCCCGAAGGCGAGGCCATCGAAGCCGGCATCGTTTCGCGCTCGATCGAAAGCGCGCAGCGCAAAGTTGAGGCGCGTAACTTTGATGTACGCAAGCAGTTGCTCGAGTATGACGATGTGTCCAATGACCAGCGCAAGGTCATTTATCAGCAGCGCAATGACATCTTGGAAGCTCAAAACCTGGTAACGCAGATTACCAATTTGCGCTCCAGCACCATGACCGAGATCGTGCGCACATTTGTGCCCGTCGAGAGCATGGAGGAACAATGGGATCTGCCGGGTCTGGAGCGTGTGCTGCGCGATGAATGGCAGTTGGACATTTCGCTGTCGGCCCTGGTGGAGAAAAGCGACTCCATCATCGATGAAGAAATCCTTGAGGCCGTGGTCAAAGCCGCCGATGCTGCATTCGAGGAAAAAGTCCAGCGTGTCGGCCTTGAGCAGTTGACTCCCTTCATGCGCATGGTTCTGCTGCAAAGCATCGACCAACACTGGCGTGAACATCTGGCCTCGCTGGACTATCTGCGCCAAGGCATTCATCTGCGCGGCTATGCGCAAAAGAACCCCAAGCAGGAATACAAGCGCGAAGCTTTCGAGTTGTTCTCGCAACTCCTGGATGTGGTGAAGATGGAAGTCACCCGCACCCTGATGAATGTGCGCATCCAGTCGCAAGACGAGGCTGATCGCGCTGCCCAAGCCATTGAGGCGCGTGCCGAACATGTCAGCAACGTCACCTATACCCATCCGAATGAGGATGGCTCGGTTTCGCAAGAAACTGACCCCGCCACCCAGTACGGCCATGTGGGTCGCAATGATCCCTGCCCTTGCGGAAGTGGCAAGAAGTACAAGAACTGCCACGGCAAGTTGAACTGATCGTTTGGCAGGACGGCAAGGCCAAGAAAAACGCCTCGGGGATTCTCTCGGGGCGTTTTTTTGTCGCTCATCAAGCCTTCTTGCGCCGCACCGAACGCCCTCGGTTTAGAGCCAGCGAACTAAAAGCCTGGTTTTCCCGTGCTTTTCACACGAGCACCGGGCTTCGGCACCTGCTCAGGGGGGCGACGGGTTGAAGTCCCTCCCGTAGCATGCATCCCTAGATTGAAGAGATTCTTGATGGGCCGAGTGAGTCGTCCCGTCAATTCAAGTTGACGAACCGGAGGGTGAGCGAGATGAACACAAAAAAAGCAGTCATGGCGGTGAGCATGGTTTCGGCCTTGTTGGGCCTCGCTTCGCAAGTTCAGGCGGGCCCGGTGATTCAGCAACTGACGCTGGGGTCTGAGGGCGCATTTGCCAACACTCAAATCAGCACCAAAGGCAGCGTGGACTTTCAGACCACCTTCAGTACGCTCGTTCTCAATGGCAATACGCTCGTTAGCGGCAGTCTGTTTACCGGCGAGAAAATGGCCGTTGATGTGCTTGAGGTCTTCCTTTTCAAGCTGAATGCCACGCAAGGAGAAGTCGCACGTTACGACTTTACTGAGACCCTCGCGTTTGATTGGACTCAGCCGGGTCAAGGCGCCGAACAGTGGAGCTTTGGGCCTCAGACCTTGAGTGCTGGGACCTGGGCCTTGCAGGTCAATGGCTACGTGGAAGGGGCCAAGCATGGTGCTTCATTCGCGGGTCAATTGCAGAGCAGCAACCCAGTGTCTGAGCCTGAAAGTCTTGCCTTGAGTTTGCTCGCGCTGGGTGCGATGGCAGGCCTGAGCCGCCGTCAAAAGAAGGCCTGAGCCGCTTTGACTTTTGCAGACGCTGACCATTTGAATCGGAACCTTGCCATGTCGACACTGTTCAAAAAGACTATCGCTGCTGCCTCTTTGGCTTTGGTGGCCGGAGCTTCTGGGGCTGCCCAGATCGATCTCAAGTTTGTTGACAACTTGGGTGAACTGACCCTGGATACGTCGTACCTCAATACGCAAGGCCAGCAATCGGATTCTGTGGCCTACTCCACAGGGGTGTTGCAATTCGAGAACCGTGCAGGTGCCAGTTTCTACGCCTATTGCGTGGAGTTGGCGCAGGACTATGCCAGCAGCCGGCGCGGCTTCCAGACCTATACGCAAGGCAGCTTTGGTGCGAGCGAGAACAAGCTGCTGCAAGGTTTGTTCGCCACCAGTTTCAGCAACTCCTTGAATCCGGCGCAACAGGCTGCCTTTCAAACGGCAGTGTGGGAAATCACGCACGAAACCTCAGGCAACCCGCTCAGTGTGTCGGCAGGTCAGGGTGCTTTTTTCGTCAAGGCCTTGGGTGAGAACAGTCTTGCCGACAACGGTGCTTTTGTTGCCAACGTCAACAGCTATTTGCAAGCAGCAGCAAGTTATACCGGCCCCGATCTCTACACCATCACCAAGCTGAGCAACGCCAATTACCAAGACTTGCTGACAGTCACCGCAGTGCCTGAGCCCAGTAGCTTTGCGCTGATGGCGGCTGGCTTGCTGGGATTTGGCTTGATTGCACGTCGTCGACTGAAGCAAGCGTAATGAGTTTGCGCTGATTCATGCAGCTTGCTGCTGAATCTAAGTTTTTTGAAAGGGCGCCCACTGGGCGCCCTTTTGCTTGGCGCCCCAACTTGGGTGCAGGCTTGCTGTTGAGTGTCTCGGTGGCAATGGGTTGCGAGCGGGCCGCGGCATGAACCTCGAGGCATGATTCCAACCGAGATCGGTACGCCGGCATGGCGCCGGGCTGTGAGTCGATGTCGGGCGTCAAAAATCCTGGCGCGCTCCAAGGGGTGACTTCGGAGAGCTTGAGGGGAGCTCAGTCAGCGTTTTGAACGGTCGTGATTCTGGTGCGGCGCGTACCTGTCGGGTGTTCTGACGTGGCGCATTCGCTGACGCAGCCCGTTGGATTACCGGGCCACCTCGCCATTGCCGGTTTCGCGCTCCTGCCTTGGGCTGAATCGAGCACCGAGTGCGCAGCCTAAGTGGGTTGGGTCGTAGGTTGACGGAGGTCTACGACACACCGGGGCCAGACAAAAAAAGAGCTCCCAAAGGAGCTCTTTTTCATTGCAGCTTGCGACTGCGACAGCAGCGCCGCGCAGGCCTGCTTGGACGAAGCTGAATCAATTGCCTTTGCGGCGACGCGCGACAAAGCCAATCACGCCCAGGCCGGCCAGCAACATGGCGTAGCTTTCGACTTCAGGTACGGCGGAGACCAGAGGCGAGTAGCCAATCTCCAGATTGGTCTTCAAGCCCAGCGCCATCAACTGACCTTCCAAGTGGCCGCCGCCTGTGCGTTGTTCGCCGCCATAAACCAGGGCGTTGGGCGCCAAGATGCTGCCGCCCACAAAGCTGCCGACGGTTACGTCCTTGGCCTTGTCGAAATTGAAGAGAATGTTCTGGCTGAGGGTGTCTAACTGCGTGGCCGGCTTGCCCCAAGGGTCGAGTCCGCCAATGCCCACGTTTTGCGTGAACTGACTGCCGGCGAACAATACCGAGTCGGTACCGGTGTAGTTGATGACCACGGTGGCACCGGACTTGATGCCGCTCAGGGTCAGATTCCGGAAGGTCGCCGTGTTGACGTTGAACACTTCGAAGTCCGCCCCGGTGCCGGTGAAGGTGATGCCGTTGACGGTGCTTTTGTCCCACTGATAAGTGACATCAGTTTTGCCTGTGGCCTTGAGCCCGCCCAACTGGCTGGCCGTCGATTGCAGGGTTGCACCGGCCGCCTTGAAGTCGATCACGCCGCTTTGTTTGCGCAGGTCGAGTTCTGCCGCAGAACCGCTCTTGCTGCCACCGTAGACGCCGTAGCCGTTGCCATACTGGCTGAGGCTTTGGTCCCAGTAGGGCAGATGTGAGCCCTTGGTGCTGTCGACTCCTTGCGGTGCATTGCTATAGATGCGGCCACTGGTGAACTTCACATCGCCGCCGACCACAAGGGCAGGGCCGGTGGTGCCGGCCGGCGTGCGGTAGTTCACCGACAAGCCTGAAGCTGTCAGATTGCCGCCAACGGCCATGCGGCCCTCGATGTCATTGGCTTGGTCCACATTGCCCAGGATAAAGGCGCTGTAGCCCTTGGCCGCGCCCAGGTCGATTGTTGGGACTGCTTGTGCGGCAGCACTCGCCGTCAGCAGCGTGATTGCCAATGAAACCAATGTAACACCACGCTTGTGATTGATCATTTTTTGCTTCACTTGAACCCTCTTGATTGCTTGCGATTGGGACGCGCGCTTGCTGCGTTGCTGGGCCAAAGGCTTGCTGTTGCGCGTTGCAGCAATTCTTGAGGATGCGGAGGCTGAAAGGAAGATGCGAGCGAAGTGGTATTGATTTGGTTTGTGTGAAATACACGATAACGGCGGGCTTGATGAATCAAGGAGTCGGTGAGATACCGGCCTTTTCTTCAGTTCCCGCTCGTCGGGCCTTTTTCAGTGGGCATCAGCTCGGTCAAGGCTCTGCGCAGGCTGCTGCTGCTTGGCTTGTCGACGAATACACAGCGCTTGCCTAGTCGCTTGCAGTGTTCCTTGACGCGCCAATAGGCGTCGTGGCTGATGCAGCCGGTTTGGCAGATCACCAGGTCGGCTGCGGCCAAGCTGGCGTCCAGTTTGGCGGCCGCGTCTTCTTCACCGCCGTCGTGGTGAAGAAAGCGCCCACCCGTGCGCTCGATCAGTTGCCGATAAATGGGGACGGCAGCTTGTCGGCCGCCCACGCACAAGACGGCCTGGCTTTGCTGCGGCGGGGCAGGCTCCAGGGATGGTGCCTCGCTGTCGGGTGCAATGCCAGGGTTTGGGCTTGGCTGGGCAATGCTGAGGGCTTGTGCAGCGCGTTGTCGCTCTATGGCGAGTTGCTGCTGGGTTCGGTGCAAGCTGCGCTCAAGGTCGGCAATTCGAGCTAAGTGCAATCGAGTCTCTTGAGATTGCTGTTGACGCGTCTTGAGCCCGGGTACGGCAGCTTCCAATTCTTGAATTTCAGCCTTCAAGTATTCGATCAAGGTGTCGCGCCCGAGCAGCGCGGCGCGCATGCGCAACAGTTCCGCAGCTTGTTGCTCCATCGCATGACTGCGCTCTTGCAGCAACCGGGTGCTGCGCTCCTGGACCCGTGCCAACTCCCGTGTCAGGACGCCATTCTCATCGTTGAGCGCTTGCATTTTCTGTAGATCAGCTCGGTTGGCGCTGCCCAACTGGTGCTGGAGCATATGAATGTCTTGCAGTACCTGCTCTTGCAAGGTGGTATCGCAGCGTGCATGAGTCAAGGTGGCCCAAAGGCTGGCAGCCACTTCATGGCCTTCTTTGGCCTGCGCCCACCAGTGCGCCAGGGCGCTGGTGGTCTTTTCTTGCGTGGCTAAGCGGACGGTGCGGATGAATCGTTGCTCCAGTTCTCGCTGCAAGCTTTCCGCGACCGGACTGCGGGTCTGGCACTCCTTGATGACGCCGCAGTGGACTTCATAGTCATTGGCCTGAATTGCCCCACCCAGCAGCTTGCCGAGTCGCCGGCGAAGCAGCGGCATGGGCAAACAGACACCGATGACCGGGCAGAGTGCTTGTGAAGGCAGATCCCAAAGCCGACGTCGCCGAGATCCGGTGGTTTCTGAAGGGCAGTTGATTGATGGGTTCGGAGCAGTCTTGCTGTGCATCGTGTGTGCGCCTTTTGTTGAAAAGCTGGAGCACGGTGCTGGCAGTCGGGCTGGCTGAGTGCGGTGTGGCGATGTGTGGGGCCGAGCACGCTCTCAAGCCCAGAAGGGATATGCGCCTCTACTTGGTCAGAATCAACTTACCGAGTGCGGTCACCCTCAGGCGATAGAGCTGCCCGCCATGGTCGATTTCAATCTCGCGCAATCCCTCGAGCAGCGTACGGCTGCTGATCAGCTTGCGGGCTGGGTGCGCTTGCTGATGAGTCGCGGGGTTGCAGGACGCATCGGTCGGCGAGGGCGCCTCCGAGCTATGGGGCATTTCGGTCAAGCTGTGCATGTCAGCATATTAAATGAGAATGATTCGTAATGGCAATGAATTTCCATCATTGCAGGTCCGAAAAAGCATTCAGTTGACGCAGCTTGATTGCGAACGCTTCCTATGCAGGCCCAAATTTTGCGGATTTACACCATGGCTCCACGGAGCAATTCACAATCGCCGCTGCTGAATGACAAAAGGAGAGCGAAATGAAGGGTGATGCCAAGGTTCTGGAATACCTGAACGCGCAGTTGAAGATTGAGTTGACGGCCATCAACCAGTACTTCCTGCACTACCGCATGCTGAAAAGCTGGGGCTTTGAGAAGTTGGCCAAGCATGAGCATGATGAGTCCATCGAAGAGATGAAGCATGCCGACAAACTGATGGACCGCATCTTGATGCTCGAGGGCCTGCCGAATCTGCAGGACCTGGGCAAGCTCTACATCGGCGAATCCGCAGTGGAAGTGCTGCATTGCGACCTGAAGCTCGAGGCGGGCTCGCAGCCAGGCTTGAAGGAGGCCATCGCCTATTGCGAAAGCGTGCGGGACTATGTCTCTCGCGACGTGCTGGGCAGCATCCTGAAAGACACCGAAGACCATATCGACCACTTGGAAACGCAGATCGGCCTGGTTGCCCAGGTGGGTGAGCAGAACTGGTTGCAATCGCAGATGGGTGATTCGGCTTCTTGATCGCTGTGTGGCGGCTCCTCGGGAGCTGTAGATGTCCTGCGACGGTCTAGGGGCTTGTTGCGAACAGTATTGAGAAACATTCTCGTTTGCGATAGAGTGTGCGCGTGCTCAACAAGAGCACGTTTCCATCTGCCCGAACATGATTGTTTGTCTTTGCCGCCGAGTTTCAGATCGCGACATCCGCCGCCAAGTGGAGGCTGGTGTTCACAACTTTGATTTGCTGCAGGATGAAACCGGCGTGGCCTCGGCTTGTGGTTGCTGCCACGACTGCGCGCGTGAGGTCTTTGATGAGGCCATGCTGAAGCAATCGGCTTGTTCGGCTTGCCCTGGGGCAAGCGCCACCCCAACGGTGAGCCCAATCGCCATTTTCGGAACTTGATGCCGCCGCAGTTGTTCTCGCGGCGCTAGAAATGCAAATGCCCTGCTCGCAATCAGCGAGCAGGGCATTTTTGTTTGAACTTGCGCGGCGCTATTGCCGACCGCAGTATCGACTTGACGCGATCCACTTCAATTGGTGAAGCGTCCTTGCAAATAGGCATTGATGGCCTTGGATTCGCTCAGCCACTGTGACTGACCATTTGCATCACGAATCCGTAAGCAAGGCACTTTGCTTGCGCCTGTGGCCTGCAGCAGCTCAGCACGGTGTTGCGCATCGTGCTGAGCATCCAGCAATGGAATAGGCAAAGACAGGCGATGGATTTCGTGCCTGACCTTGATGCAAAAAGGACAGGTCTTGAATTGATACAAGGCCAGGCCTTCGCACTCGCGATCAATGCCGGCTTGTTCTGCGGGCTGACGTTGCAGGCCCTGAGGGCGCGTGAGGCGTTCTTTCAAAAGCATCACGGGACCAAGCAGCAGGCGCAGCGTGCGAAAGAACAATCGAATGAGTGGTTTCATGGGTCAATGAGGGCAGGGGTAGGCGGGCGCCATGAAAAAAGCCCCGATGCTTGCGCATCAGGGCTTCTTCATTTGGCTCCTCGACCTGGGCTCGAACCAGGGACCTACGGATTAACAGTCCGGCGCTCTACCGACTGAGCTATCGAGGAATTATTCGGTGTGTAGGGCTCTTCCCAAAAGAGTAGGCCTACATAAAAAGGGAAAAGCCGCTTGACCTTGCGATCAAGCGGCTTTCGCTTTTTTTCTGTGGCTCCTCGACCTGGGCTCGAACCAGGGACCTACGGATTAACAGTCCGGCGCTC
>NZ_JBMLSK010000159.1:0-34272 GCF_049240545.1 Roseateles sp.
TCTGGGGCATTCCGCCCACGGTGGCCATCGAGCAGCGCCTGAGCCGCGGCGGCCGTAAGAGCACGGTGGCCACTACTACCGAGGTCTGGCATTTCCTGCGCCTGCTTTACGTCAAGCTGGGCGTGCAGCACTGCGTGCACGACGGCACGCCGGTGCGGCCGCAGAGTGTCGAGTCCATCGCCGCCCAGCTGTTGCGTGATCACAAGGGCCAGCATGTGGGCCTGCTGGCGCCCCTGGTGGTCAACCGCAAGGGCCTCTACACCGACCTGGCCAAATGGGCCAAGGGCCGCGGCTACACCCATCTGCGCGTGGACGGCGAGTTCACGCCGACCTCGCCCTGGCCGCGTCTGGACCGCTTCAAGGAGCACACGCTGGAGCTGCCGGTCGGCGACCTGATCATCAGCGTGGACAAAGAGGCCGAGCTGCGCGAGCTGCTGGCCAAGGCCCTGGATTTCGGCAAGGGCGTTCTGCATCTGCTGACCCCGCTCGATGGCCTGCACGAAGCCATCGCTGCGGGCCGCTCGACGGTGGGCCTCGGCACCGTCAAGGTCTTCAGCACCAAGCGCGCTTGCCCGACTTGCGGCACGAGTTACGGTGAGCTGGATCCCCGCATGTTCAGCTACAACAGCAAACATGGCTGGTGCAACAGCTGCGTGGGCACAGGCCTGGCCCTGACGCGCGAGCAGCGCAAGGCCCTGGACGATTCGGTCGTCGACGACAAGGGCGGCCGCGAGCAGAGCTTTGCCGGCCAGGAGGTGGACATCGAAGGGCTTGCCGATCAGCCCTGTGGCGATTGCCACGGCACCCGCCTGAACCCCTCGGCCCGCGCCGTGACTTTTGAGTCGCAGGCCATCAGCACGGTGGCGTCCTGGAGTGTCAAGCAGGCCCGCGCCTGGGTGGGCAGCCTGGAGCTTTTGGGCCGCGACGCCGAGATCGCCCGCGATGTGGTCAGCGAAATCCAGGGCCGCCTGGAGTTCCTGGAAGAAGTGGGCCTGGGCTATCTGACCCTGGACCGCGCCGCGCCCACGCTCTCGGGCGGCGAGGCGCAGCGCATCCGCCTGGCCGCACAGTTAGGCTCGAACCTGCAAGGCGTGTGCTATGTGCTGGACGAGCCCACCATCGGCCTGCACCCGCGTGACAACCAGATCCTGCTCAAGGCCCTGGGCCGGCTCAGCGATCTGGGCAACACCCTGGTGGTGGTGGAGCATGACGAAGACACCATCCGCCGCGCCGATCACATCATCGACATCGGCCCCGGTGCCGGCAAACGCGGCGGCCATGTGGTGGCCCAAGGCTCGGCAGCCGATCTGGCCCTGCAAGCCGATTCGGTCACCGGCCGCTTCCTGGCGCATCCGCTGATCCACCCGCTGCAGGCGCGGCGTGAGATGTTGGATGACGCCCCGCGCCTGCGCGTGCTCGATGCCACTCTGCACAATCTGCAAAAGGTGAACATCGATGTGCCCCTGCACCGCCTGGTGGCGGTGACCGGTGTGTCGGGTTCGGGCAAGTCCACCTTGGCCCGTGATGTGCTGCTGGCCAATATGGCCGTCGCTGTACCGCTGCGCAAGGCGCCGGCCCACTGGATCGGCTGCGCCGGCATTGAGGGCCACGAGAAGGTGGACCGCGTGCTGGAAGTGGACCAAACCCCCATCGGCAAAACCCCGCGCAGCTGCCCGGCTACGTACATCGGTTTCTGGGACGCCATCCGCAAGCTCTTTGCCGAGACGCTGGAGAGCAAGGCGCGTGGCTATGCGCCGAATCGCTTCAGCTTCAACACCGGCGAGGGTCGCTGCCCCGGTTGCGAAGGCCAAGGCATGCGCACCATCGAGATGAGCTTCCTGCCCGATGTGAAGGTGCTCTGCGACCAATGCCATGGCCAGCGCTTCAATCCGGAGACCTTGGGCGTTAGCTGGCGTGGCAAGAGCATCGGCGATGTGCTGGCCATGGAGGTGGATGAGGCGGTCGAGTTCTTCGACGCCATGCCCGCCATCGGCCACCCGCTCAAGCTTTTGCAGGATGTGGGTCTGGGTTATCTGACCTTGGGTCAGCCTTCACCGACGCTGTCGGGTGGCGAGGCGCAGCGCATCAAGCTGGTGTCCGAGCTGGTCAAGGTGCGCGACGAGGTGGGCCGCCGCGGCCAGAAGGCGCCGCACACGCTCTATGTGCTGGACGAGCCGACCGTGGGTCTGCACATGGCCGATGTCGAGCGCCTGATCCGGGTGCTGCACCGTCTGGTGGCGGGCGGCCATTCGGTGGTGGTGATCGAGCACGATCTGGACGTGATCGCCGAAGCCGACTGGGTCATCGACCTGGGCCCGGACGGCGGCACGGCCGGCGGAGAGGTGGTGGTGGCCGGCACGCCTGAGCAGGTGGTGGCCAAGGGCTCACACACGGGGCAGGCGCTGCGGCCGGTGTTGGCGCGCGCTTGAGGGGTGTTCTGCCGGGCCGAGCTTTGCATCGGGGATGGCCTGAGGCATCGCCCTTGGGCCGGTTCCGGCGGGCTTAGTCGCGTTCAGTCAGGCTTGGCCAGGGTCTCCAGGCGGCGGCGCAACTCACGCTCGCGCAACTGCTGTGCTTCAAAATCGACGCGCAGCCCTCGCCAAAGCGCGATGGCCAGCAAGACCAAAACCAGGGTGAAGGGCAGGGCGAACACGATGGTGGCGGTTTGCAAGGCGCTGACCCCACCCACACCGAGCAAACTGGCGGCGATGGCCGCGACCAACAAGCCCCACATCAGCTTGACGGCGGCATGCGGTGCCGCTTTGCCGCCGCTGCTCATCATGCTCAAGACCAAGGTGGCCGAGTCGCCGGAGGTCACAAAAAACACGATCACCAGCACGGTGGCAACCAAGCTCATCAAGCCGCCCAGCGGCAGAGCATCAAAGACGCTGAACAGCGCGGTGGCCACGTTCGACTGCACCGCCGCCGCAATGGGCACGCCCTCAAAGATCTGCATATGCAGGGCGGTGCCGCCGAAGATGGAGAACCACAGGCAAGCTGCCAAAGTGGGGGCCAGCATGGTGCCCAAGATGAACTCCTTGATGCTGCGGCCACGCGAAACCCGGGCGATAAAGACGCCGACGAAGGGCGACCATGAAATCCACCAGGCCCAGTAGAAGACGGTCCAGTCGCTGACCCAGGCGCTGTCGCGGAAGGGCGTCATGCGCAAGCTCATGCGCACAAACTCGCTGAGGTAGGCGCCGAGATTGTTGGTGAAGGTGTCGATGATGGCGACGCTGGGGCCGAGGATGAAGACCGTCAGCGCAAGCGCGCCCGCCAACAGCAAATTGGCACTGGACAGCCACGTCACCCCTCGACCCACACCGCTGAGCGCCGAGGCCAGGAACAAGACGGTGGTCACCGCAATGATGCTGAGTTGTACATCCAGTTGAACCGGCCAGCCGAACAGGCGCGCTAGACCCGCATTGATCTGCAAGGCGCCAACCCCCAGCGATGCCGCCACGCCAAAGGCCGTGGCCACCACGGCCAGCACATTGATCAGGGGGCCCAAGGCTTTGGACCAGGCCCAGGGCAACTCATCGGTGACCGAACTCACCAAGGCCGGTCGGCCGCGCCGGAACTGGAAGAAGCCCATGGCCAAGCCCACCAAGCTGTAGACCGCCCAGGGGTGCAGGCCCCAGTGGAAGAAGCTGTAACGCATGGCGGCATTGGCCGCATCGACGCTTTGTGGGGCAATGCCGGGTGGAGGCTTCAAATAGTGCGAGAGTGGTTCGGCCACGCCGTAGAACACCAAGCCGATGCCCATGCCGGCCGAGAACAACATGGCAAACCAGGCAGGCCGTGAAAACTCGGCCTCTTCATCGTCGCGGCCGAGTCGCATCTGCCCGTAAGGCCCAAAGGCCAAGCACAAGCAGCACACCACCAAGCCCAGGACGACCCATAGATAAAGCCAGCCGAAGTTTCGGGTGAGTTGCTTGAGTGCGCCGCTGAAAAAGGCCTCCATCGCGACGGGGGCCACCAGACCCCAGGCGACTACCGCGCCGATGATGAAGATGGACGCCCAACGTTGCATGAAAGTTTCTCGAAAGTGGATGCGTCCATTGTGCCGTTGAGATGTGCCGTCTCAATGAGCCGTTCGGGCTTGCCCCTGCGGCTGCGCTCGCGCCACGCTCAGATGTGGGGGATGTCACGGCCTTGTCATGCCGGCCTCATAGCCTTGGCGGCCCTGAAGCCCTTGTCAAGAAAGTCACACGCATGAAGATCAATGTTCGCGCCGTTGCCGCCGCCTGCGCCCTGGCCACCTTGGGGACGCTGGCCCACGCAGCGCCCTCGTTCGTGAATGGTTTGGCTTTGGACGGCGCGGCCCTGGACCTGTCGGGTGGCAGCAGCGTCAACAACGGTCGCCTGGGCTATTTCTCTGACATCTATTACGACACCAACCGCAATGAGTGGTGGGGCTTGTCGGACCGCGGCCCTGGCGGCGGCACCCTAAGCTACGACACCCGTGTGCAGCGCTTCACCTTGGATGTGGACCAGAACACCGGTGCCATCAGCAACTTCAAGATCGCAGAGACGGTGATCTTCAAGAGCGGCAACCAGACCCTGAACGGCCTTGCACCCAACCCGACCAGCAACTTAGGCCTGGCGCATGACCCCGAAGGCGTGGTCATCAATCCGAAGAACGGCAACTTCCTGATCTCCGACGAGTACGGCCCTTCGGTGCGTGAGTTCAACCGCAGCGGCGAGTTGCTGCGCACCTTCGTCACGCCCGCCAACTTGATCCCGCGCGACAGCGGCACCGGTGTGGCCAACTTCGCCAATGACAGCGGCAATAACGCGGGCAAGCGCCTCAACCGCGGCTTTGAAGGCCTGGCCATCAGCCCGGACGGCAAGTACGCATTCGCCATGCTGCAAAGCGCCATGTTGGACGAAGGCGGCAGCAATGGTTCGGTCAACCGCATCGTCAAGTTCGACATCGAAACCGGCACGGCCGTGGCGCAGTACGCCTATCAAATGAAGCGCAGCGGCCAAGGCCAGGGCATCTCGGCCTTGGTGGCCATCAACGACCACGAGTTCTATGTGCTGGAGCGCAACAACCGCGGCGTGGGCGTGGGCGCCGAATTTGCCACCGCTGACAAGGAGGTCTATCGCATCGACCTGAACGGCGCCAGCGATGTGTCCGAGATCAATCTGAGCACCGGCAGCTACGCCAAGGTCAGCAAGTCGGCTCAGATCATGGACCTGGACGCCAACACCCTGGCCGCCTTGGGCGGCAAGTCGCCCGAGAAGTGGGAAGGCCTGGCCATTGGGCCTAAGCTGGCCAACGGCAAGTATTTGATCCTGGCCGGCACCGACAACGACTACAGCGTGACCCAGAACGGCAGCAACGAGCAGTTCGACGTCTACTTCCGTTTTGGCGATGCAGACCCGTACAAGACGTCGATTCAATGCCCGCTGGGCACGACGACAGGTTGCGTCACCGTCAGCGGTGCTGCGGCAGTCTTGCCAAGCGATGGCAGCTACAAGCTGCTGCCGGGCGTCTTGCATGCCTACACCATCGATGCAGCTGAACTGGGCAATTACGTCACCGCCGTGCCTGAACCCGGCACCTGGGCACTGATGCTGGGTGGCTTGTTGGCCGTGGGCAGCTTGGCGCGCCGCCGCAGTCAGAAGTAAGCCGGCCCCGGCCTCGGCGCTGGGGCCTGGACTCCTGCTGCGGGCGCGAGGCCCGCAAAGCCAAGGGGCTCTGGATTTAGGTCCAGAGCCCCTTCTTCATGATGCGCTTGCCTTCGGCAGAAGCTCAGTTGCGGCGCTCGGCCACCAGGGTACTGCCGTTCTGACGCAGCGCCAGCTGGTTATAGCGACCGTTGGCGTCGGCGAGGAACTCGACGGTGTTGCCGTTGCGGCTCTTGACCTCGAAGCGTGTGCCGCGCAGTCCGATCAGCTCATTGGGCGCACCAGTGCGGCCGCCTGCGGTCAGCGCGCCGTCCGGACGCAGCACGATGTGCATTTCGTTCGTGCCGATGGTGTAGACGCCGACCAGCTGGGCCAGGAAGGCCGGGTCCTTGAAACGCTTGTCGGGCAGGCGCTTGAACTGGGCCGGCTTGACCGCGGGTTCGAGCTCGATGCGCAGCCCATCCACATCGCCTTCGAAGTTGGAAACAAACTGCACCCGGGTCTCGCTGAGCTCGCTCAGCTTGTCGGGCGGCGTCTGGAAGACTTCATAGTGCCAGTGCGGCAGAGCGGCTTTCAAGCCGTTGTACTTCAGCTCCAGGCCCGCCGAGCCGCCGCCCACGGTGATGACGCCGTAGCCGGGATGCTCGTACTCGCCGGCATACTCGCTGAGGGCGAAGGCTGGCCGCGTGCCGGGCTTGCCAGTGTTGAGCTTCTGAGTTTCGGCCGCCTTCTCGGCCGCCAGTCCCTTCAGATAGTTGCCGTGCAAGCGGCCGCTCCAGTCCACCGGCGGCAGTCCCAGAAGCCGGTCCATGGCGGCATAGAGGATGACGTCGCGCAGGGCGCTGTTGCCGATATTGACCGTGGTGTAGACACCGATATTGCGGCCTGGCACAAAGCCCAGGGCGGTGGCGGCGCCGGGCATATTGCCGCCATGGTCGACCAGGGTGACGCCTCGGTAGTTGCTGACGAATCAGCCCATGCCGTATTGCGGGCTGCTGCGTTCGGGCCAGAGGCGCGGGTCGGGCAGGGCCATCTGGCCGGTGGTCATGGCGCGCAGATCGCTGGATTGGATGAGGGTCTTGTCCTTGAACTTGCCGTCCGCCGTCAGCATCAGCAGGTACTGGCTCATGTCCCGGGCGTTGGAGTTCAGTGAGCCGGTCGGTCCCATGGCATCGATGGGCACATAGGGCTTGGGCTGTGCGGCTTGGTCGTTGTCGAGCGCGTAGCCGGTGCCATGGTCGGGTGTTTTGAGAAGGTCGGCTATGGCGAAGTTGGTGGACTTCATGCCGAGCGGGTTCAGCACTTGCTCGCGTACCAGGCTTTCCCAGCTGCTGCCCGCGACCTTGCCACCGACAAAGCCTGCGGTCATGTACATCAGGTTGTTGTACTGGAAGCGGGCGCGTGGCTCGGCACTCAACTCGAAATGGCGCACGCGCTTGATCAGTTCCTCACGACTCAGCGTGCTGTTGAACCAGACCGCGTCGTGGCGCGGCAGGCCGGTGCGGTGGCTGACCATATCGCGCAGGGTGACGGTCTGGGTAGCGTAGTCGCTGTGCAGACGGAAGTCCGGCAGGTACTCGCGCACCGGTTCGTCCCACTTGAGCTTGCCGTCGCGCACCAGGGTGGCCAGGGCGGCCACGGTGAAGCTCTTGGTCGTGCTGGCGATCGGCTGCACGGTGTTCTCGGTCATCGGCAGCTGCTTGGCCACATCACGCAGGCCATAGCCACGCGAGAGGATCACCTGGCCGTCCTTGACGATGGCGATCGAGGCGCCGGGTACCTTCCACAGCGTGAGCTGTTGGGCCATGAAGGCGTCCCAGTCGGCAAATTCAGGCGGGAGTGCGGGCGCGCTTTGCGCATAGGCACTCAGGCTGGCGAGCAGGGTCGTGCTCAGAATCAGTGATTTCATCCGCGTTGGTCTTTCATGCTGGAAGCTAAGGAGTACCGGGCGAACTTGCATTGCTTGCCCGAGCCGGACAACAGACAACTTCTTTGAAACTCAGGCACCACAATGTTGAGGCTTGCCCACGGTCCGGCGATCTTGCCACTGCCCGCGTCGAATCGCCAGGGTGAGCAATACCGCCCCGACCGAGAGGCAGAGCAGGGCGGCGGGCACCGAGGCCTCCATGCCGTGGATGCCGCCGGTTAGCCAGGCTGGGCCGTCGATGCTGGCTTGCAGCCAACCTACGCGTTTCAGGGCCAGGGTGGCGTCGGCCGAAAAGATGCCCATCTGCACAAAGTTCCAGCCGATGTGCAGGCCCAGGCAGAGCCAGATGCGGCGCGTCAGCAAATAGGCAGCGCCGAAGAGCAGGCCGCCTTCCAGGCCCAGCAGCAAGGTGCTGGCGACGGTCGCCGGGCCCATGCCCAAATGGGCCAGGCCGAAGAGCAGGGACGAGATGAACAAGCCCCAGCCTGTGCCCAACCAGCGCTCCATCAGGCGCAACAGGATCAGGCGGAATAGGATTTCTTCCAGCGCGGCCAGGCTGAGCACCAAGGGCAGCAAGGCCAAAGCGTGGCCGGGGCCGTTGATGGCTTGGACTTGATAAGCGCCGCCCCAGGCCATGGCACCCACGCTCAGGGCCACCATCAGACCTCCGACCAGCAGTCCCAAGCCGGTCTCTCGTGCGGCACCCGTCAGACCCAGCTCGTGGACGGGGCGCCGTTCACGCCAGCGCACCCAGAGCATATAGCCCAGCAGCAGGGCCAGGATGCGCAAGCCATTGCGCAGATCCATCCAGGCCTCGCCGCTCAGCAGGGTCTGGCTCAAGCCGTTGGCGACGGCCGATGGGCCAGCCAGGCAGAGCAGGGCGCAGGCGGTTTCGGTGGCGCTTTGGCGCAGTTTGTTGAGCATCATGGTGCGGCTCATCGTCTCTCTCCTCCATTGGGTATGGAGAGCAATGTGCCAAGCCAAATCGAGTCTGGCGAGCCGCGCGCGACAGACCGTCGCGCTGCGATCATGAGATGCAATTTTCAGAGACGGGCGCGCTCAGTGCAGATCGCGGCGCTTCTTCGGATCGAACTGTTTGGGTCGGTAGACATTGCCTTCGCGATCCACTTCTTCGCGGGCCTTGGCGCGGCGTATCAGCTCGGCCGCTTCGGCAGCGGCCTGTTTGCTGTTCAGACGGTGGCTGCGCCAGTGGCGCAGCTGCGAGGCCAGCTCGCGCAGGCGCATCCAGCTGCGGCGCAGCGCAGCGTCCACTTGGCGCTGGCGCGCGGCCGGCAGGGCCATGCGCACGGCCAGCAGGATGCAGGTCAGGAGACCGAGGGCGGCAAAGACGTTGGAGATCATGATTCCTGGAGTTTCGCGCAAGAGCCGCAGCTCGAACATGCGAATTGCAAGTCTTTCTAGAATGCGCGCTGCCCTGAACCGGGGCGTGTGCGGAGATTGGATTGTTCAAAAGACCTTCGAAACTGGCGGGCACGAGCTGCCTGGTGGCGGCCCTGCTCAGTGCAGCGAGCTTTTCTTTCACGGCCTCGGCAGCCAGCTCCAGTGCGGCCGTGCCCGCCGCAATGGGTTCGGCTCTGAGCCTGGAGCAGGTGTTCCGCGCCGAGCCTTACCGCGGCGAGAACGCCAAGGAGGTCAAGTTCAGTCGCAGCGGCCGCTACTTGGCTTATCTGTGGAACCCCTTCGGTGAGCCGGGCAGCGATTTGTATGTGCATGACAGCAAGACCGGCAAGACCGTTCGGCTGACTTCGCCGGCCATCATGGCCGCTTTTGACGCGCCCGAGGACCTGGAGCGTTTCGACAAGAAACTGCAGCAAAAGCGCCGCGAGTTGGCCGAACGCCAAGCCAAGGAAGAGGCGCAGGTCGCCTATCTTCGGGGTGAGAAGGTGGACCTCGGCCAATGGGAAGCGGCGCAGCTGGAACTGGTGAAGAAAGAATTCGCCGCCAAGAAGGCGCGCGACGACGCGCAAAAAGCGGCCGACAAGGCCGAGGCGGAAGCCGAGAAACGCGCCGCCGAGGCCCTGGCCGCGAAGCGCGCCGGCAAGCCGCTAGCTGCGGCCCCGGCCCCGGCCGCATCGGCAGCGTCGGCTGCAGCGACTTCAGCGGCCGGCAAGCCCGAGAAAGACAAAGAACTCTGGGAATGGCGCGATGAGCTGAAGAAAAAGCTGGCCAAGGAAAAGCTTAAACCCACCGACCTTTACCCCGGCGCCACCCAAGTGGTGTGGGGCAATAAGAAGGATGAGTTGATCGTTCAGTACCGTGGCAGCTTGTTCCGTTGGGTGGCCGGTGAGGTCAGCCTGCAGCCGCTGCAACTGACGCAGCGGGCGCTGCGCATGGTGGCTTACACCGCGGATGATCAGGGCTATGTCTTCATGGACGACAAGCGCGTGCTGCGCGCCAAGTTCAATGCTGGCGGTGTGCAGGTCATCAACCGCGAGCTGATTCATCCCGATGATGCGGACAGAAAGTACAGCATCGAAGCGACCACCCTCAGCGAGGATGGTCGCTGGATGGCCTTGGTCGGCCGTGCGCCGCTGAAGGCGCCGGAAGACGGCAAGCCGGCGGTGGAGCCCAGTGTTCGCAAGGTCGAGATCATGGGCTATGCCGAGCGCTTCGCCACCGCCAAGAAGGTGGACCGCGAGGTTTCGGACGACAAGCGCCAGATCAAGCCCTTGGCGATCTATATCCGCAAGGTACCGGGTGCAGAAGGTGCCCCGGCCAAGCAGCCCGCGCCGGTGTTTACCAACGCAGGCGGTGATGTCTGGTTTGAACTCAGCCCGATTGCCTGGGCGCGCGACGGCAGCCGCTATGCCTTCAGCACCTGGGAGCGCGAGAAAGAGCTGCTGCGCGTCTACATCGGCAATGCCGACGAAAACGCCAAGCCGGAGATGGTGCTGGAGCGCCGCGGCGATGTGGGCCACGAGGTGGTCAATGTGGTCAAGCCTCAGTTCACGCCCGATGGCAAGACCTTGGTCCTGACCTTGGACGAGGCGGGCTTCCGCCAGCCCTATGCCTGGGACATTGCCTCGCGCAGCCTGCGTGCAGTGGTGAAGGGTGAGTTTGAAGCGCATCAGGTGCTCGGTTTCACGCCGGACAGCAAGGCCCTGTTCGTGCTGGCCAACAAGGACGACTTGGCCGCGATGAATCTGTACCGCGTGTCCTTGGCCGACGGCAGCATGCAGGCCCTGGGCGATGCGGCGGACTATCACCGCCTGCCGGCGGTGTCGCATGACGGCCAATGGTTGGCGGCCAATGCCGGCCACTGGGCTTTGCGCCCCGAGTTGAAGTTGATCAACGCGGCGCAGCCGAGCAAGCCGGTGGCCAAGGTCTTGACCGACAGCCATGACAAGGCCTGGAGCCAGGTCGATGTGCTGCGCCCCGAGCGCTTCCGCTTCAAGAACCGCCATGGCGACAGCATCCCGGCCTATGTGTTCAAGCCGCAAGGCTGGAAGGCGACGGACAAGCGCCCGGCCGTGGTCTACATCTACGGCGGGCCTTTGAATGACCGCCATTCGGTCGAAGCCGACAGCTTCCAGCCCACTGCCTATATGTTCTCGATGTACATGGCCGCCAAGCATGGCTATGTGATGGTGACGATTGATTCGCGCGGACACTCGAATTACGGCCGTCGTTTCTCGGATGCCAACTGGGAGAACCCGGGACTGCCGCAGACCGAGGACCTGGAAGACCTGCACTCACTGATGAGCAAAGAATTCGGTATCGACCCGGCCCGCGTCGGTTTGAACGGCTGGAGTTTTGGCGGCTTCCAGACCCAGTACACCCTGTTCAGCAAGCCCGATCTGTTCGCCGCCGGCATCGCCGGTGCAGGCCCGACCGAATGGGAGAACTACAACAGCTGGTACAGCGGCCGCACCATCGGCAAGGTCGATCGCAGCAAGCCCAATCTGCGCAAGTACTCACTGATCCCGATGGCACATGGCTTGAAGAAGCCGCTGCTCTTGGTGCACGGCATGATGGACCCGAATGTCTTGTACCAAGACACGGTGAATGTCTACCGCGCCCTGTTGGAGTCCGGCAAGGAGGGCTTGGTTGACCTTTTCCTCGACCCTGAGGGCGAACATGCCATGGGCGGCGCGGTCAAGACCGTGGGCTGGCACCGCAAGTACGAAGCGTTCTGGTTGCAGCATCTGGGTCGCACGGCGCCCTGATGCCCAATAGCGCGGCGCTGGTCCTCAGCGCCGCTGCGTCGGCCACTGGTAGGGCGCGAAGGAATCGGCCACCATGGTGTAGCCGGAGATGCCTTCGGTCGTTTCGGACTTCTCGGTCTTGAGGGTGCCGTTGATCCAGATGGCATCCATCATGCGAACGCCTTTGAGCGGGGTGCTGGAACGCACATGAATGATCTGGTTGGCGGGCGGCGGCGGGCTGTGCACACAGGCGCCGTAGTAGGGCACGAGCAAGAGCTCTTGCAGGCCGTCTTTGCCCCCATCCAGCGGCACCACAAAGCCGGCAATTCGCACCCGCTGGTCGTTCAAGGTCGGTTCGGTCGGCGCATCGTTCCAGGCTTCTTGAATTTTCTTCATCGCCTCGGCGGCTCGCGGATCCGCGTCGCTGAGGCCGGCAAAGTTGAGGCCCTCAAAGGCCTTCATCGGATTCCAGTCTTTGGGCAGCATCTGCCCCCAGTCGATCACTCGATAGCTGCTGGCTGCGGCCGCTTTGGTCTGCTGGGGCAGTCGATCGCCGAGCTTGGGCGCTGGCGGCTCCTTGGCTTGCACCGACAAGGCCATCAGCAAGGCCAAAGCGCTGAGGCTTGTTCGGACGGGGGCACACAAACGTTTCATGGATCGGTTTCCTGAGTTCTCAGAGTCGGGGGTTCAGGCCATCGGCCAGCGCCATGCGTGCGGCACTCCAAGCCGGTAGCAAGGCAGCCAGCAGGCCAGCCAGCAAGACATAGCCCAGCAGGCGCATCTCGGCCTGCCAAGCCGACCAGAGCGGCAAGGCCAGGCCGAACTGCGCTTGCACCCAGGGTGCGGCGGCCAAGGACATGCCGGTCAAAAGCAGGTAGCCGAACAGCGCGCCCAAGCCGGCCAGCAGCACGCCTTCCAGGGTCAACAAGGCGGCCAAGGTCCAAGGGCCGGCGCCGACCGAACGCAGGATCGCCAATTCGCGACGGCGCTCACTCAAGCTGGCCCAAACGATGGCGACCATGCTGCTCAAACCCATGGCGACCACCAGCGCCGACAGGGCTTTCAAGAATTTCTCCAACACATCCACCATTTGCCAGAGCTGGTCCAATGCGACCCCTGGCAGCACGGCTTGAAGCGCTTCGGGCGTGTACTGTTGGACCCAGCGCTGGGTTCGAAACACCGCGGCGCGGCTCTTCAAACCAAAGAGTCCGGCGGTGATGGACTTGGGCTGCAGATCAAACTTGCCGACGAACTCGGCAGGGACGGTAAAGCCCGGAATCGGCGCGCCCGCCTGCCAGCCCAAATGAATCGCCTCCATGGCGGGCAGATCAATATGCAGGCTGCGGTCCACCGGGGTGCCGGTGCGCGCCAGAATGCCGACCACCGTGAAGGGTTTGTCGGCATGCTCGGCCTGCGCGCCGATGGCCGCTGGCCCGCTGCCGTGGCTCAGCACCAGGCGATCGCCCAGGCTGTAGCCCAGTTTTTCGGCCACTTCGGCGCCCAGCACCACATCAAAAAGTCGCTCAAACCGCTGGCCCTGGGAGAAGCTGAGAGGCCTTTGTTGGCCATAGCGGAAGTGCTCAAAGTAGGCGCTCGTGGTGCCGATGACCGGGAAGCCCCGGTGCGAGTCCCCCAGGGACAAAGGTATCGCCCAGGCGACCGATGGATGCGCGGCCACGGCTTGAAAGCTCTGCCATTGCATGTTTTGGCTTGATTCGCCGATGCGGAACACCGCGTAAAGCGTCAGTTGCAAGGGGCTGCCTCGGGCTCCCACCAAGAGGTCGGTGCCCGAGATCGACTGCTCGAAGCTCTCGCGCGCCGCGGTGCGCGCGCGCTCCACGCCCAGCAGCATGGCCACGCTCAGGGTCAAGGCGAGCAAGGTCAGTCCCAGCGTGAAGCGGCGATTCCAAGCGCTGGCCAGAGCCAGCTTGATCAGGGTGTAGCTCATCGCCCGGCCCCCTCGGTCTGAGCATCAAGGCCTTGTGTGAGACCTTGAGCCAAGCTGATGCGTCGGTCGAAGCGTTCGGCGAGGCCGGCGTCATGGCTGACGAAGAGCAGGGCGCTTTGGGCACGTTCGCACTCTTCGAACAAGAGGCGGACAAAGGCCTCGCGGGCGTCGGCGTCCAGGGCTGAGGTGGGCTCATCGGCAATCACCAACTCGGGGCTGCCGATCAAGGCGCGCGCCGCCGCGACCCGCTGCTGCTGCCCGACCGACAACTCTCGGACCGGACGCTGCAGGGTCGACTCATCCAGCCCTACGGCCGCCAGCAGACGCTGGGCGGCTTGGCGCGCTGAGCCGTCATGGGCGCTGGCCCGTGCGGCGCGTCGCTTGGAGAACTGACAGGGCAGGAGCACGTTGTCGATCAGGTTCAGATAGGGGATCAGGTTGAATTGCTGGAAGATAAAGCCGCTGTGGTCCACCCGGTGGCGCTCGCGCTCGCCGGCTGACATGCGCGTTAGCTCTTTGCCCATCAGATGGATTCGTCCCGACTGGGGCTGCAGCACCCCACCCAGCAGGCCCAGCAAGCTGCTCTTGCCGCAGCCGCTGGGGCCGTGGATGAAGACGCGCTCGCCTGCCATCACTCGCATGGATTCAATCTGCAAGAGCGCAGGAGCGTTCTTGCGCCAGGCGAAGCTCAAATGTTCGACCTGCACCAGGGCTTGATCGGGGGACACCTCGGCCATCACCAGCTGGCCCGTGATTGCTGGGCCGTCAGTTTGGCGGCCACTTGGCGACGGCCGCTGGCGACTTGCAGGTCAACTCGGCGCATGCCCGGGAAGAAGCTGAAAACTCGAAGCTCCAAGCCCTTCAGCGCCGCTGGAGTTTGGCACTGAAACTCGAACTCGCCGTGCAGATCGGCATGGGCTTGGGCCTGTGTTTTCGGTGTCGCGGCTTGACTGGGCGGCGTGGCGGGGGCGTCTTGCAGCAAGTCCGGCGCCAAAGCATCGGAGCGCAAGTCGACGCGACTCAGGGTGCAGCCGGCAGCCGGCGTCAGCTGCAGCCAGGTGTCCGCCTGTCGCAGGCGCTTGGCCATGGCCCGGGTGGCGTCAATCTGTCTCGGCGTGCGCGGCGCATGCTCGAAGCCGAGCAGCGCATCCAGAGGGCTGTCGAGCTGCACCATGACGATGGCACCGTCGATGGCGACGGTCATTTCGGCTTGGCCATGCACATGGGCTTGTGCGCGGCCTCCAAGGCCTAAGCTCAAGGCGATGAGTGCCATGCCCAGCACGTGGATCGCGGTTCGCAAGGGTGTACTCATGTCAACAAGTATCTTGGTTGTGATTGGGCCTTGGCGTGCTGGCCTTGCGAGGCTGAGTGCACGGCCGGAAGTCTCTGCGCTGCCCATCGTGAATCCACTGAGGCTTCCGAGCACGGAATCCGGCGGGCGTATTCTGGCATCGTCGACCCGAGGGCGGGCATGGTATGGGCTGCGCGTTCAAGTCCGCGGGCTGGCATCGCGAGTGCGAGACCGAGGGGTGCAGCATCTGGGCCGACTTCAGCAATGGAGCCGGTGGCTGGCTCTAAAATGATGCGATGAAGACAAGCAAGCCCCGAGCCAGCCTTTCTGCCCTTGCACGCGCCACTCAGCGAGAGGCGCTGGAGCAAGCTCGGCGCGAACGCTTGTCGGCCTTGGGCCTGCGTGTCACGCCCAATCGCTTGGCGGTGTTGGCGGTGTTTGAAGAGGCTTCCCGGGCGCTCAGCCACGCCGATATTGAGGCCGCCTTGCCGCAAGGCATGGACGCCGTTACCTTGTACCGCACTCTGGATGCTCTGGCCGACGCTGGCGTTTTGAGCAAGACCGTGGGCGCCGATCGCGTCAGCCGCTATGCGCTGATGCAGCCGTCCGCACACCACGAGGAGCATGCGCATTTCCATTGCGATGGCTGCGGGCGGGTCTATTGCCTGCCGTCCAAGCCGCCGCGTCAACCCTCGGTGCCCGAAGGCTTTGCGGTGGCGGCGGTCGATCTCAGCGTGCATGGTCAATGTGCGGATTGCAGTTCACGGGATCCGTCGACCCCTCGTTGATCGCTGGTCTTGTCGCCGCGCCCTCAGTAGGGGTTGTTCGGCGCGATGTAGTGCATGTACAGATTGCCGTTTGCATCGCGGCTGCTCAGCCGGGCGCTGAGCCAGACGGGCAGGGCGCCCGCTGGCAGGGCTCCTGCCTGCAGCAAGGGCGCCGTTGACAAAACTTGGCCGCCCGTCGCTTGCAGGCGCGCCGCACTGAGCGGCTGCTGCAGCTGACCTTGCGCCCCGGTGTCGGGGTGGCCCCAATGCAGCTCCAACCGTGCTCCCACCAGTTGCTGTGAGGCACCCTTGGGAGCTTGCCAGGCCCAGCGGTAGTCCAGCGCCTGCAGGCGCCGCTCTGGATCCAGCACGCGGGCGTAGAGCGGCTGCTGCGTCGGCTCCGCCTGCAGATCGAAACGCGCGAACCACTGCGAGGCTTGGGCCAGCAGCTCGGCCGCCGGCGCGGGTGGGGCGGGCAGGCGCGCCGTTTGGGTTTGCAGCAGCCTGCCCTGGGCATCGAAGAAGCTGAAACGGTAGACCTCGCCGATCTGGGCTTTGGCCCAGTTCGCCTGGCAGACCGCATGCTCGGCCGTGCTGCTGACGCTGCCCAGGCAGCGGTCGGTGCGCAGGGCATGCCAGTCCTGCTCCGGGCTGTCGGCCAGGGCCAGATGTTCGAATCCTTGCCCTGTGGCCGCGGGCACCAGGCTCAGGCCTTGCTCGGGCAGGCCGGTGCCCTGCACCCGCACCTGGCTGACGCGCGGGTCGATGCGGCGGGCGTCCACTTCAAACGCCAGATGCTGGCTCACCTGGGCGCTGGGCGTGGCCAAGAGCCGCGTGCGCTGGCGCGCCATCTGCAGGCGCTCTTGCCAGCTACCGGCCTCAGAGCGGTAATGGGCCAGCAGGCCGAACTGCTCGCCCTGCGGGCTGCCGTAGTCCAGCTGGCCGCCACTGGGCACATCGCCCTGGCCGCCTTCGACGGCGCAGCGCGTGTCTGCCGTCCCGCTGGCGGCGCAGCGCATGCCCGGCAGGGCCAGCAGATCGGCGGCCTCGCGTGGCTTGGGCCCGAGGATGGACAGATGGCGCACGCGCACCAGGCCAGTCAGGCCATCGCCCTCCCACAGCCAGCGGTCACCGACCTTGCGCATCCACAGCGTTTCGCTGCGCGGCAAGGTGGGGGCCGGCAGGCTCAGCTGCACGCGCACCCGCAGCCGATCCGCGCTCTCCACTTGCACCAAGCGGGGCCGCTCGAAACGCACGCCCCGCAGGCTGCTGCCCGGCGCCTCGCCGGGTTCGGCTTGCAGCAAGACTTGCTCGATGAAGGCCGCTGCGTCCAGCCCGGTATGGCGGAACTCCGGCGCCAGCCAGGCCTGCAACTCGCGGGCATCGGGGGCTTGGCCGCGCTGAAAGAGCTGGCCGAAGCGCGCCAGCGACTGCTCCAAGCCCGGCAGTGCCGCCAGCCCCGCCTGCAGTGCCGCCGCTTGGGCTGCGCTGGGGGTGGGCAGCACCGCGTCAACGCTGGAGGCCACCGGGTCCACCTGCACGCCGGCCTGGGCTACGGCATCGCCTGCCACGCCGCTCAGGCGGTAGGCAGAGGCCACGCGTTGCAGCTCGATCAGCGAAGCCAGCGCCCCCAGGCCTTGGTGGGCTGGGCCTTGCTCGCCGTTGCGCAGATCGTGCGCTGCAGCGCTGGCGCCGGCGATCACCGACCAGGAGGACTGGACGAGATGGCGGACCCGGTCCTGGCTGCTGCGCAAGCTGGTGGCATTGATGCGCATGAAGTCGACGCGCCCTTGTTTCAGCAAGTCCTGCGGCGCACCGCCAAGCACAAAGGCCGTCATCAGCTCGGTCAGGGGCGAGACATGGACGGCGCGGTTGCCCACATCCACCGCCACGGCCAGCGAGTGCAGCTGCACCGGCTCACCGCTGCTCAGGCCATTGACTTGCACCAGCAAAGGGCCGCTGAGGCCGGCTGTGGCGATGGCATAACGCCCTTGCGCATCGGTGCGGCCGCGGGCGCTGTGGCCTGTCGCATCGAACAGCAGCACCTCGGCATCGGCCAGGGCCACGCCGTCATGCGCCTGCCCGACCAAATAGCCCTCGCGGCAGCCCGCGCAAGGCGCGCCCACCAAGTCGTCCGGCAGCAGCTTGAAAGAGGCCGGCTCGTCCACCGTGTTGCCGCCGCCGCAGGCGACCAGGCTCAGCGCTCCCGCCAACACACTGAGGCGTAGTCGTGGCGGGAGCTGCCAGCGCGGCAAGAAGCGGCGTTCTTGAGTCGGCGTCAACGACGGATGTGCTTGGAGGCGGGCCATGGTTCAGTACCTCAGTTCGGCGCCCAGCTCGATGCTTCGGCCAGGTTCGGGGGCGTAATTGCGCAGGAAGGAAGTGCTGTTGCGCACCTCTTGATTGCTCAGATTGCGGCCCAGCACATAGGTGCTGAGTTGCAGGCCGGCTTCCAGGCGACCGGTCCAGCGCAGCGTGGCATGCCACTGGGTCGAGGCCGCCGTGGCGGTCTCGTTCTCACCTGGATGGTTTTGCGCAAAGCTGTGCATGCGGCGCAGCTCGGCCTGCCAGGGGCCGTGCAAGAGCTCCAGGCGCACGCCCCAGCGTGGGGCTGGTTGACGCGGCACGTCTTGGCCCAGGCGGTCGAGGCGGCCGCGCAGCCGGTCGCCCAGCAGCGAGAGCTGCAGGCTGTCGCCGGCGGTGCCTTTCTCGCCCAGATCGAGCAGCTCTTGCTTGAGCTCGGCTTCAAAGCCATGAAAGCGCGCATGGTCCTGCTCGTAGCGCGTCACCGGCAGGCATTGATCCAGCTGCGCACACAGGGCGCGAAATTGTTTTTTCTCGGCCGCGTAGAACACACCCAGGCTGCGCTGGTAGATGTGGTCCTCGCTGTCGTAGCGGAAGGCATTGAGTTGCAGGCCCAGGCCACCCCATTGCTGACGCAGCGCCAGATTCCAGCCGCGCAGGGTTTCCAGCCGCAGCGCACTGTTGCCGAAGTCGTAGGTGCGGGTGGCGATGTGGGGCCCCAGGGCGTACAGCTCTTGTACATCGGGGGCGCGGCTGGCGCGCCAGTGCGTCAGGCTCACGCTGCCATCGCCGAGCTTGCGGGTCAGGGCCAGTGAGAGGTTGCCGAAGGTGAAGCGACGCTCGGGCAGCAGCACCTCGATGCCGAAGCTGGAGGCCTGGGCTTGGGGGCGGCTGCGGCGCCAATCGGCGCGCAGGCCCAGCTCCAGGGTCCAGTCCTCCAACTTCAAGCCTTGAATGGCGTAGAGCGCGGCGCTGGCGATGTGGGTCTGGGGCACAAAGGCCTCCAGGCCCAGCGCCGAGAAATGCCGGTTCTGCAAATGCAGCCCTAAGCTGCCCCAATGGGCGGGGGCCAGGCTGTGTTCGAGCTCCAGCCGGCCTTCCTGCACTTCGTTGCGAAACTCGGTTTCTGGCACACCCTGGTTCAGCTCTTCGTGACGGTAGCGGGTGTCGCCCAGGTGCAGCTTGAGTTCGCGAGCCCAGTCGCTCCTGAGTTTGATGCTGGACTTGAAGTCCAGGCGCTGCTGCTCCGCCTGGATGCGGATGGCGGGCTCAGCCGGCTCGCCCGGGGGCGCGCTGCCGCCGCCATGGTTGTGCGAATGCGCGCCCGGCGGTAGGCCATAGTTGATGCGCATGGTGGCCGCCGAGACACCGGCATAACCGCTATCAAATACGGCGCTCAGGCCCGCTGCGCCGCCCGAGCTGCGTGCGTTGCTGTTGGGGATATGGCCCCAGGTGTTGCGTCCGCTGACCAGGAAGAACTGCTGCTTGACTGCCTCTTCATCGATGGCCCAGCCGGGGATGCGGGCCTCATCCTTGCGCCGCCCATGGGCGTCCAGATGCCAGGCCCAAGCGCTGCGCGGCCTGGCGGCCCCCTTGCCTTCAGGCATCGCGGGCCCGCCCCAGCCACCTTGGGCGCGCAGCAAGCCCAGCGTGCCGCCGCCCCCTACGCGCGCTTCGCTTTGCAGCTTGAGGCCTGGGGGGCGCAGCTCTGGAATGCGCCCGTACTCGATCTCGACCGCGCCGCCGATGGCGTCACCGCCATGACGGATGGCCGAGGGCCCGCGGTGCACGGTGATGCTTTGCGCCAGGCCGGCTTCGACCATCACGCCATGGTCGGCGCTCAGCGTGGAGGCGTCGTGGGCGCCGCCGCCGCCCACCAGGGCCTTGACGCGCGAGCCGCCCTGGCCGCGAATGATGGGCAGGCCGACATTGGGGCCGAAGCTGGAATTGGCCACGCCCAGCTCATCTTGCAAGGTGGCACCCAAGGTGGCCGAGGCCTTGTTGCGCAGCTCGTCGCCGCTCAGCTGGGTGCTGGGCCCGGCCAGCTCGGAGTTGCGCTGTTGCCGCCCTTGCAACTTGACGGTGGGCAGGGCCTGAGCCGCTTCTTGCGCCTGCTCCTGGGTTTTTGCCGGCGCCGGGGGCGAGGTCTGGGCCCAGCTGGCGAGGGCCTGCAGCGCAAGCGTCAAGGGCAGCAAGCGGCGCGCCCGGCGTGGCGTGGCGAAGGAGTCTCTCATCGATTCAGAAGGCGGCAGGCCCGGGGTTGCACAACGAGCGGGCGCTTCTGCGGGAATGCGTGCTGTTGAGATATTTGGTTACGTGCAAACGACTTGCATTATTATATGCAAGTTGTTTGCATTCAAGTCTGCTGCATGTTCATTGTTCAATCACTGGCTCGCGCCGTGTTCGCCGGCCTGTTGGTGCTGCTTGGCGTTGGCCTGGGCGCGTCGGCCTGGGCGCAGCATTTCGATGTGGAGTTGCGCACCGACAAAGGCCCGGTGGCGGGCAGCCGCATCAGCACCGATTTCTATGGTGACCTGGGTCTGGCGGGTCAGTTGCCCATCGATGGTTTGAGTGGCTACCGCTTGTTCCCGGCTTATTTCGGCGACTTCCCTGGCGGCAAGTACGCGACGGCCAACCCCGGATTTCAGGCCTTCACCGGCTGGTTCGCGGTGGGGGAGCAGATCCACTTTCGCGCCCTGGGGCGCTTGCAGTACTGGTCGCCTACGACCGGCAAATGGGGGGCTGCGCCGGCGGGCGTCAAGATCACCTTGTTTGGCGGCATTCCGCCCGAAGTGGTGCTGGGCTACAGCACCAATCCCTCGCTCTGGGCGGACCAGTACGCCTACTATTCCGCCGGCACGCGCTTTGACTCACAAGGCATCAACGGCCCGCTGACCGCCCTGATCGACGAGACCAAAACAGGCGGCACCTTTCACTCTCACCTCGACTGGAAGATCTCGGCCAGCAGTGGCACACCGCCGGTCGGTGCCTACATGGTGACGCTGGAATTGTGGTCGCCCGTTTTGGCCGCGGGCCAGCCTAAGTACCTGGCCTCGCAGCCCTTTCACGTCATCTTTGAGTCGGGCATCAACACCCAGCAGATGCAGCAGGCCTTTGCGGCCCGCATCAATCCGCCTTGCGCAGCCGAGACGCTGAGCTGGGCGGTGGGTGAAGCCAGCTGCTCGGCCGCTGCGAACGAAGCGGCTGCGGGCGCCACGCTCACGCTGGACGACAACACGGCGCCGGCCACCGGCAGCGCGCGCTTCAGCTGCAGCAGCGGGCGTTGGGGCGCGCCCAGCCAGGCCAGCTGCAGCTTGCCGCCGCCACCGGTCTGCCCGGCGCAGACCTTGAGCTGGACGGTGGAGGGCCAAAGCTGCAGTGCCACCGCACCGGCTACCGAGTCTGGGCAGAGCCAGGTGCTGGCTGACAACGTCGCGCCGGCCCTGGGTGAGGCCAGCTTCAGCTGTGTTGCTGGGCAGTGGAGTGCGCCCAGCCGCAGCCGCTGTGCCGTGCCGCCTCCGCCGCCACCCCCGGCCTGCGGTGCTCAGCAGCTCGGCTGGAGTGTGGGTGGCGTCAGCTGCTCCGGTTCGGCCAGCGCAGCGAATTCTGGGCAGAGCGTGCAGATTGAGGACCGTCAGGCGCCGGCCACCGGTGCGGCCCGCTTTGAGTGCCGCAGCGGGCAATGGAGTGCCCCTGCGGCGGCCAGCTGCGCCATGCCGCCGCCGGCGGCCTGTTCGGCGCAGAGCATGAGCTGGTCGGTGGACGGGCAGGCCTGCAGTGCGGCAGCCGCTGCCGCTGCCTCCGGCACGGAGCAACAGCTGTTTGACCAGACTGGCCCTTCGGTGGGCGACGCCAGCTTCAGCTGCCAAGACGGGCGCTGGAGCGCACCGCAGCGTGCCCGTTGCGCGCCGCAGGTGCTGGCCGCTTGCGCCGCGCAGGCGGTCACTTGGAGTGAGGCTGGCGCCAGTTGCTCGGGCAGTTTGGTCGCGGCTGCTTCGGGCGCTTCGCAGACCGCGGTGGACAGTGCCGCGCCGACCATGGGCCAGGCGAGCTACAGCTGCAGCGACGGACGCTGGAACGCTGCGGCCACCGCGCCACGTTGCAGCGCAGCGCTGCCACTGGCCTGCCCCAGCCTCGCGCTGAGCTGGGATGTGGGCGGCCTGGTCTGCAGCGCCACCGTGCCCGAGACGGCCACCGGCGGCAGCACTGTGGCGGTGGATCAGCAAGAGCCGCTGACCGGCTCCGCGCGCTTCGCTTGCAAGCAAGGGCAATGGAGTGGCGCCAGCGAAGCCAGCTGCCAGGTGCCTCCGCCCAAGCCTTGTGGGGCGCAGGCCCTGAGCTGGGTGCAGGCCGGGGAGCGCTGCGAGGCGGTGGCGCCCGCCAGCCCCGCGGGCAGCTTGCTGCAGCTGCAAGACAGCTTGGTGCCCAACACCGGCTCGGCCAGCTTCCGTTGCACCGAGGGGCGTTGGAGCGAGGCAGCGGAAGCGCTGTGCCAGCCGCCGCCCGGCAAAGCCTTGCTGCCGGCGCGCGCACCGACCTCGCCCTGGACGCCCTCGGTGCAGCTGCCCTGGGAGCGGCCACGCCGCTGAGCCTTCGCGTTTGTTTTTTGTGTGGTGACTGAAGAGGGAGAACTCGAATGATGAAAAAAAGTGCAGGGCGATGGCTGGCGGTCGGCCTGCTTGCCGGGAGTGCGGTGGTCTCGGCCTGGGCCGCCGACCACGCGGGTGATGTGGCGGTTTCAGCGCGCGAAGGGCAGCTGAAGCTGGGCGGGCAGCGGGTGGAGATCCAGGCTTCCACCGGTTTCAATATCTATCGTGCAGATCTGAGCGACCTCTTTCATGGCCCTTGGGCCACCAGCAATCCGGGCTTTCAGACCCAGGGCAGCGAGCGCCTCAAGCCGGGCGTGGAGATCGGATTCGAAGGCCTGGGCGCCCTCAGCTTCTGGGACGGCGTGCGTTGGAGCGGGGCAGCAGCCGGCACCGAGCTGCGGGTGTCTGACTATCTCGAAGCCGACAGCATCTGGACGGGCGCCGGCGTCACGCACGGGGCCAGCCAAATGCTGGGTGAGGTCAGCGCTTCGGGCAAGCTGCATGAGCATTTGGTGTTCTCGGTCACCGAAGGCGCGGCCCTCGGCGCTTACCAAATCACGCTGCGCTTGAGCTCGCCGGACTATGGAAGCTCCGATCCTTTCCACATGGTGTTGAACCGTGGGCTCAGTACGCCTGAGTTTCAGCGTGCGCGCGTGGCCTTGATGCAGGCCTCGGTGGTGCCCGAGCCGGCCTCTGCTGGGCTGTTCTTGATTGGCATCTTGGCGCTTGGGCTGTTGCGTGCAAGGCGCAAATCTCGTCCTCCCGCGTGAGTCAGCCACTGCCCTTGATTTAGGGGGGGTGTCCTTTTACATATGCAAGTTAGTTGCATAATGCGCGTGAGCTCAGTGCGGCGGACTCGTGTTGTTTTTGTCTTGTGGTGTTTATTCTTTGGAGAGTTTTTATGTTGAAGAAAATGTCTCTTGGCTTGTCCTTGGCGGCGGCGCTCTTGCTTCCGACCTGGGCCTTGGCCAGTGGCGATCACGCCGGCGACATCGCGGTGTCGGCCCAGAATGGCAAGCTGATGGTGGGCGGCGCTCACTTTGAAACCCATGGTGTGACCGGGTTCAATATCTACGAAGCCGACTTCGGTGATCTGGCCAGCGGCCCTTGGGCGACCAAAGATCCGGGCTTCCAGACTCAGGGCAGTGATCTGCTCAAGCCCGGCGCCTTGATCAGCTTCGAAGGTGTGGGCAAGCTGAGCTTCTGGAATGGTTCGGCCTGGAATGTGGCACAAGCCGGAGTGGGTGTCAGCGTGGCGGATGTCTATCAAGACGCCTTGACCACCTGGAATGCGTCCGGCGTCACCCCGGGCGAGACAGCTTATGTGTCCGAAGTCTCGCTCAGCGGCACCATCCATGATCACTTGAAGATGTCCGTCACACCCAATGCGGCCGTGGGCGCCTACATGATAGAGATGAAGCTGACTTCGGCCGATTACACCTCGTCTGACTCCTTCTACATTGTCTTCAACCGTGGCTTGGCTGACGCTGCGTTCGAGAGTTCGGTGGAGGCGTTGGTGACCGCTCCGGTACCGGAGCTAGGCACTTACGCGCTGATGTTTGCGGGCTTGTTGGGGGTTGGTTTGATGGTGCGCCGTCGCCAGCAGTAATGCTTCAGCTCGGTTCAGTTGAATCAAGAAAGGCAGAGCTCCCTCTGCCTTTTTTATTGCGCGTAAGTAATTGCTTAGCAGTGCATTAATTATCGCTTCACATGCAAGTCAGTTGCATTTAATATGGGGGCCTGTTTAGGCTTTGTGTGAGTAAATGATGATGAAAATGACTTGCGTTGCTGTCGCTGCAGCGACCTTTCTGTTGAGCGTTTCCGTGCAGGCCAGCGAAGGCTCGCGCTGGTCCGAGGGCATTGGCTTCTATGTAGGCATAGACTCTCAAAGCGTCATTGCAAGCGGCACCTTCGCCGGCCTGGCCAACCCAAATGCCAATCGATTGACCTTGCTGCTTGACCACGGCAACCACTATCACGGCATCGGCGCCTACAGCTATTCCGGAACTGCACAAGCGCCCGTCGTGCAAAGCACCAATGCCAATAATCGCTTGCCCGAGTTGTACAGTCGCACCGATCAAGCCAGCAGCGCCTTGGCTCTGAAACAAGGCGACGGCGCCATGGTCGGCAAATGGGTCAGCAGCGTCTTGCCCGAGGGCGCGCCTGCTGCGGACTACAGCTATTTGGGCATGGCTTCGGTCCAATCTCTTGACGGCCTGAGCAGCGAGGCCGATGTCTTGTTCCACAGCAGCCGAGACCGTTGGAGCGCCGACTTCAATGGCGTTAAGGTCGGCCTGAAGTTGGAGTCAGCCAGCGCAGGTCTCAAGGTCGCAAACGGTAACGCCATGGACATCTTTGGTGGAGGCAGTGTCTATGAGCTCGGCAGCAGCAAGTCATTCACCTTCTTGCCTACCTTTTACGTTGATCAGGGTGCCGCTGCGGGGGTTTACAGCGCTCAGTTCTCGCTGGTGAATCTCGGCACTAACAACAATGTCCGACAGGGCGGCAGCTACTACATCGACTTCGCTGTACCTACCGCGCCGGTCCCCGAGCCCCAAACCTGGGCGCTCTTGGGTGCAGGACTCTTGGCTATCGGTATGCTGCAACGCAGGCGCAAGAGCGCCTAAAGCTCAATCGCCTTGAGTGACGACCTTGACCCGATGGCCCGGTTTAGGTTCTTTATCCAAGGCGCCATTGAGTAGCCTCAACTGCGCTTCGGCACGCTGGCCCAAGGGAGAGGTCTTGGCGAGTTGTGCGAAACCGCCAGCGGGCAGCGCGGTCGTGCGCACGATCCAGGGTTTGGCGGCTGCGCGGTCCGCCGCCGTCAGGGGTCGGAATGTGGCTTGCGCCTCCTGCATGCGCCGCGAAGCGCGGGCCATGGCATTGGCGTCGCGCGCTCGGAACAGCATCAGGTAGTTGTTCTTATTGGGCCCGCTGATCAGGCTGAACTCCAAGCCCTGCCGCTGGCCTTGCGCGTTACGCACCACCGCATTCACGTGGCTGGCCGGCAGGCCATTGAGGTTGAGCCGGTCCACTTGCATTTGCTCGGCCTGGGGCAGAAGCTGCCTCAACATCTGGTCTTGGCTGCCACTCAGCTTGGGCGGTGCCGGGCGCAAGATCAGACCCGCGTCTTGCTCCGGGTTGACCAAGAGCAGGGCTTCCGCGCTGTTTTGAATCTTCCAGCCTGTGGGGGCCGTGATGGCGAAGCCCAGCTCCGGATGGTAGAAGTTCTGCCCCCGACTCAGGCCTTGGTCGGCACTCTCTCCAAAGGTGATGCCCTCGATGGCCGCCAGGTAGCGGGCGCGGCCTTCGTCTTGGTAGGTTTCGCCGTCGCTGGCGTAGTTGCGGGCGGTCTGGCTGATCTGGGCCAAGCGCTGATCGTTGCTGGGGTGTGAGGCCAGCCAGTTGCTGCCCGAAGGCGCCGTGCGCCCCTCTAACCGAGCTTGCTCCGCAGCGAAGCGTTCCTGGTTCTTCAGCACCCGGATCACATCGACCATGTTTTTGGGGTCGTAATGCGTGCGAGCCAAATACTCGGCGCCCAGCTTATCGGCTTGCAGCTCTTGTTCTCGGCCATAGGATGCGATGTAGCCGGCCGCCACGCTCTGCGAAGCTTGGCCCAACATCTGGCCAGCGCCGCCCAGGCCTTGGGATTCCAGCACCGCCCCCAAGACATTGGCCGCCAAGACACCGAAGCCGGCGGTCTGCTGTCGGGTAGCGCGCTGCGCCCCGTGGCGGGCGGTGACATGGCCGATTTCATGCCCGATCACGCCGGCCAAATCGGCCTCGGTCTCCAGGTAGGCCATGATGCCGCGCGTGATGTAGACATAGCCGCCGGGCAGGGCGAAGGCATTCACCTCGGGGCTGTCCAAGACCGTGAAGTGCCATTGCAGATGGCTGCGGTGCGAGGCCGCAGCCAGCTTCTGGCCAATCTCGTTCACATAGGCTTGCAGCTTGGGGTTGGCCAGCGGCGTGTATTCCTTGAGCACTTGCTCATGGGCTTTGCGGCCTTCCGCGATCTCGCTGGCCTCGTCCATCACCGATCGCTCGGCTTGGCCGGTGACCGGATTGACCATGGTGGTACCGCAGGCGCTCAGCAGGCCCGCGGCCAAGCCAAGTGCCAGCAGGCGCGGACGGAAGAACTTCAAAGCAGCCATCGGCGTAAGCAAATTGCAGGGTCAGGTCTTGCTGCGTGCGGCCCAAAGTTGCAGCACGTTGTCGAGCACGGCCCGGCTGAGCGCATCGCGCTCAATCGGGTCGTTCAGGCGGGCGCGATCGGCCTCGCTGAGTTGCGAGTCGTCACCACCCAACAGGGCGATGGGCGCCAGCAGCGGGCCGGTGACCGCGTCGTCAAACAGCGGCGCCCAGGCATCTGGGGCCAAGTCAACCGCGGTCAGGAAGCCGATGGCCCATTCCTCGGCGTCGGTCAAATCGTCTTGGCCTTCTTCGTCGCTTTCGGCCACGCTGAAGATCGGTTCCCACAGCTCAGGTTTGGCGGCCCATTGCCAGGCAATCGAACGCAGATGACGCAGCACCAGCAGCATCACGCGCTTGCGCTGCTTGCCGCTGACGAAGGGGTAGTTCTCGGATTTGCCTGCGGCTTCAAGGTCTTCACCATCGCCGCCCCACACTGTGGGCAGCCAAGTGGCGCCGGGCAGATCGGCCAGGGTTTGCGGGCTCAGCAGCAGACCGGCCAGATAGCCGTCCAGGGCTTCGATATTCATGCTGGCTTCGGTGGGTAACCGAACCAGCATATCGTCCAGTGTCGACAACTCCTCATCGGAGAGGGGCAGGTTGTCGGACTTGGGGTCGTATTGGGGATATTCCATGCTTGATTGTCGCAGCCCGTCGAATCAGAAGCGGCTGCGCGCTTTTTTGCTGTCGAATTCCAGCAATTGTTTTTTCAGCAAGGCCATCAGCACGCGGGCATTGGCTTCGGTCATGGTGATGATGGTGCTGGGCTCGATGCCTTCTACGGGTGCCTTCGGCGTGACCAAGGCGTCGACCTTGAGCATCATCTGACCGTGGGTATTGTTCGAGGCGACCTTGAACTTCTGGATTTCAATCGTGTGAGTCTTCATCTCGTCATCCTAACCTTGTGTGGTTTTGAACGCTGATTCTTGGACTTGACGCTCGCCGGGTCAACACGACAACTCCGGCGTCTGCTCCGAGCGACTCAGGGCCGACGCAAAGCCCGCCACAAGCGCTGACCGCCTGATACCGCAAGCAGGCAAAGGGCCCCCGCAGCGACACCCACGGCCCCGTCTACCAGCCAGGAGGCCAGAGGCGCAGCCGGACCGAGGAGTGGCGCGAGCCACTGCGGTAGATCGTGCAGCGCGTGCAGACCATGACTCAGGATGCCGCCGCCTACCAAGAACATGGCGATCGTACCGGCCACGGCCAAGGCGCGCATCATCCAAGGTGCCAGGGCCAAGAGCCCGCGTCCGAGGGCTTGCGCTGCGCTGCCGTCGCGTTGGCTCAGGTACAGACCTGCATCATCGAGCTTGACGATGGCGGCAACCAAGCCGTAGACGCCGACCGTCATCAGCACGGCGATGGTGCTCAGTACCAGCACTTGCTTGTCGAAGCTGGCCTCGGCCACCGTGCCCAAGGTGATGGCGATGATCTCGGCCGACAAGACGAAGTCGGTGCGGATCGCGCCCTGGATCTTCTCGTGTTCAAAGCTGCGCAGGTCTTGCTCTGGGTTCAACAGCGCTTTGTTCAAGCCTTGGCGCTCGGCCTTGTCTTCAGTCTCGCTGTGCAGATATTTGTGCGCCAGCTTTTCGAATCCCTCGAAACAAAGGTAGGCACCGCCGACCATCAGAAGCGGCACCACGGCCCAAGGCGCCCAGGCACTGATGGCCAAGGCGGCAGGCACCAAAATCGCCTTGTTGCGCATGGAGCCCTTGGCTACGGCCCAGACGACCGGAAGCTCCCGGTCGGCACGGACACCGCTGACTTGCTGGGCATTCAGCGCCAAGTCATCGCCGAGCACGCCGGTGGTCTTTTTGGCCGCCATTTTGCTGAGCAAAGCCACGTCATCGAGGACGGTCGTGATGTCGTCGAGTAATGCCAACAGACTTGCGCCCGCCATGGTGTGAGTCTTCCGGATGAGTTGAAGCAGTCGTGCTTTGTACCTTACTTGGCAAGACATACCGGGTGTGATTGCTGCTCAGCGGGTGCTTGAGCGCTAGACCCATTGCTTGCAGTGCATGAGGTCCTGGCTGCTGTGGATGTGGCCAGGCAAGATCTGACCCCATATTTCGGGGCCATTGCCCCGCGCGCCTTCGAAGCCTGGGGTCAGACCTTGCCTTTTGCCCCTGTCTCGCCTAAGTTCAGGCATGGCACGTCCTTCACGCATTGAGTTCCCTGGCGCGGTGTATCACATCAGCTCCCGTTGTGAGCCGGGTCACAGTGCGTTTGCCGATGATGTGGATCGTCGGGCTTTGATCGATCTGATGGCCCAGGCCATGCAGCGTTTTGACGCGCAGGTTTTGGCCTACTGTCTGCTGCACGACCACTACCATCTGGTGCTCTACACCCGGGGCGCCAATCTTTCGCGCTTGATGCGGCACCTCAACGGTGTCTATACCCAGCATTACAACCGGCGCCACGGCGGCAGCGGTGAGTTGTTTCACGGCCGTTTCAAGGCGCTGTTGGTGGATCGTGAGACCTGCCTCCTCGATGCTTGCCGCTATGTCGAGCTCAATCCCTTGAGACTGGGGTGGGTGAAGACGCCCGATCAATGGCCCTGGTCGAGCTATCGCGCCCACGCGGGTTTGGACTCGGTCCCGGATTGGTTGGAAGCAGAGGGGTTGTGGCGTTTTGTGGCTGGCCGCGTGTTGAATTCGCCGGCCGAGCGTCGCCGTGCAGCGCAGCGCTATGCGAGTTGGCTCGCTGCCGAGCCCGACTTCCAGCTTTGGCCTGGGCGTGTTCAACGCCAGATCTTTCTGGGTGATCAAGACTTTGCGCGTCGCATGTTGGCTCAGCATCAGGGTGTAGGTCAGGGTCGGTCGCGCCGGGCCGATTCCGGCAAGGGGCGGCGGCAGGACTGGTCTTATTGGCTCAAACGCAGCAACTCGCGCGAGCAAGCCATCTATCTCGCGCACACCGAAGGCGCGCAAACGATGAGCGCCTTGGCCCTGCAACTTGGCCTGTCGGTGTCACGTGTCAGCCGACTGGTGGCTTTGTACGAGCGCAGTTTGAGCCCGGTCGTTCAAGCCTGAGCGACTTCAGCCCTTCGAGGGCGTGCGCTCCATAGCTGGCGCCGGCATCAAGGTTGAGGGTTGGGGTGATTTGCTGCCTGGGCTTTCAGCCATTGATGCAGTTGCTGCAAGGCTCGGTTGGAGTGGCTGGCCCGGCGGGTGCAAAGCATATAGCCGCGCTTGATGGCGATGGGGTGGTCAAAAGGAATGGCGATGCGGCCGCTGCCGAGCTCTTCGTCGATCAGGCATCGCTGCACGATGGCCACGCCCAGGCCGGCCATCACCGCCTGCACCAGCATGGACACCTGCTCGAAGTCAGCGCTGGGCGTTAGCGACATCGGGCTCACGCCCACGGCGTCGAGCCAGACCCGCCAATTGTTCGGATAGTTGGTGTGATAGAGCAAGGGGCGGCTGAGCAGGTCGGCCGGCTCGCGCAAGGGATGGCGGCCGCGCAGTTCCTTGGGGTGGCAGATGGCCACGATCTCGCGCCCGACGATGTATTCGGCGGCGATGCCGTTCGGCCAATCGCCCTCGCCCGGGCGCAGCCAGGCGTCGATCTCAGGGTTGCTGAAGTCATCGTCGTGCTGATAGGGCGCCAGCGACAAGGTGATCTGTGGGTGTAGCGCTTGCCAGTCGGCCAGACGCGGAATCAGCCACTTGATGGCCAGGGTGGGCGCGACCGAGAGGCGCAGGCGGGTGGTGGCGGCGGGAACGCGCTGGGCGATGGCGGCCGACTCCAGCGTCTGCAGCGCTGGCCCCACCAAGTCCAGATAAGCACGGCCGCTGGTGGTGAGCTCTATGCCTCTTGCCTGTCGGATGAAAAACGTCTGCCCCAGATGATCTTCCAGCCGGGCGATGGCGCGACTGATCGCGCCTTGTGTCACACACAAATCCTCGGCGGCTTTGGAGAAGCTGCCATGCCGGGCGGCCGCGGCAAAGGCGTGCAACTCGTGCAGGGAAGGGGAGCGGATACGCATCCGGGCATTTTGCTATGAGTTAGCGGCATGTCTGTGTGAAAACTATTCGCCTCATGCGTCGCGTGCTGCCTCCAGAATGCTCACTCTCTGCCACCTTCTCTTCACCTGCCATGCCTGTCTCCTTCCCGTTCAAGAACTGCTTGTTGGTTCTCGGTGCCTCGTTTCTCTTGTCGCCTTTGTCGGTGGGCGCGGCCGAGTACCCGGACAAGCCCATCAAGCTGATCGTGCCCTTTGCCCCTGGCGGCTCGACCGATATGGTGGCGCGCTTGCTTGCCGAAAAGATGGGGCCGATCTTGGGCAAGACCCTGGTGGTGGAAAACCGGGGCGGCGGTGGCGGTGCTTTGGGTGCCGATGCCGTGGCCAAGGCGCCCCCCGATGGCTATACCATCGGTATGGCCACGGTCAGCACCCACGGCGCCAACCCGGCCATCAATCCGCGCCTGAGCTATGACGCGGTCAAGGACTTCAGCCCCATCACCAACATCATGCAGGTGCCCAGCGTCTTTGTGGTGCACCCCAGCGTGCCCGCCAAGAGCATGAAGGAGTTCATAGCCATGGCCAAGGCGGCGCCGGGCAAATACATCTTCGCCTCACCCGGCAATGGCTCGCTGGGCCATGTGAATATCGAACTATTCATGGATTTGGCCGGCATTGAGATGCTGCACATCCCCTACAAGGGAGCGGCCCAGGCCTCCAATGACGCCTTGGCTGGCGTGGTGAATGCGATGACCGACAACCTGCCCTCGACCTTGCCGCATGTGAAGGCCGGCAAGCTGCGCGCGCTGGCGCTGCTGGCGCCGCAGCGCAGCCCGTTGCTGCCCGAGGTGCCGACCTACAAAGAGCTCGGTTTTGCGGAGATGAGCGAGGGCGGCTGGTTTGGCCTGGTGGCACCCGCCGGCACTCCTCCGGCCATCATCAAGAAGTTGAATGAGGCCGCGCACAAGGCCATGCAAAACGAGGAATTCAAGACGCGTGCCGCCGCGATTGGCGGCATCAGCATGGCCAACACGCCTGAGCAGTTTGGCCAGCAGATCAAGCTGGCCTTGGACAAGTACCGCCGCATCGTGGCCAAGGCCAAAATCAGCCTGGACTGAGCCGCATGCAAGCCGATTTTCAATTCAAGCCCAGCAATACGGTACGGGTGCATCCGCCTTTGGCGGCGGCCGGGCCAGCTTTGCCCTTGGTGTGTGATTCGCCGCACAGCGGCGTGTGCTATCCGGCGGACTTTGGCAGCTGCCAGCCGCTGGCGGCGCTGCGCCAGGGCGAGGACACCCATGTGGCCGAGCTTTGGTCTGCCGTGCCTGCACTGGGCGGCACCTTGATCGAGGCCTTGTTTCCGCGCACCTATGTGGACGTGAATCGCGAACTGAGCGATTTGGATCCGGAGTTGCTGGATGGGCCTTGGCCCCATCCGCTATCACCCGGAGAGAAATCGCGCCTCGGTTTTGGTTTGATCTGGCGCCGCTTGTCGGCCGAACAGCCGATGTACCAGCGGCGCTTGAGCGTGGCCGAGGTGGACGCCCGCATCCGCAACTGTTGGCAGCCCTACCATCAGGCCTTGTCAGCGGCGGTGGACTCGGCCCATCAAGCCCATGGCGCCGTTTGGCACCTGAATCTGCACTCGATGCCGGGCAATGCTTTCGAGCGACTCGGGCGCAGCAGCGAGCAGCCCTTGGCGGACTTTGTGCTTGGGGACCGGGATGGCACGACGTGCGAGCCGGCTTTGCTGGACCTCATCGAGGCCAGCTTGCGAGCGCATGGCTATAGCGTGGCCCGCAACAATCCCTTCAAGGGTGTGGCGCTGATTGCCCAAATCGGCCAACCGGCGCAGCGGCGGCACAGCCTGCAGATCGAAATCCGCCGGCCGATTTACATGGATGAAGCCAGCCGTGAGCCGAATGCGGGCTTCGCGCCCTTGCAGCAATGCTTGCAGGCTACCTTGCAAGCTCTCGCAGGCCATATCCGAGCGCAGATCGCGGCTTGAAGTAACTATCCCCGCCAGCTGTGGATAAGTTCGTGGGCAAGCTGTCCGCCGCTGCGGCAAGTCATTGATTTGTCATGAAAAACACTGGCTTGCTGTAAATTGAGGCAGCTTGTAAACCAGGCCTCAAGACTTTTCCGCAAGTGCTTTCAGGCGGGCCAGGCCGGCTTCAAAATCGCCGCCCACCAACTTGTCGCTGAACAGCGCGATCCAGCGGAACAAGGGGTTGCTGCCCATATCGCCATCCATGGTCCAGGTGACGTTGCAGGCGGTGGGGGAAGTGGATTCAAAGCGGAACTCACCGCTGGAGGTGGTGCCAAAGTCGGGGAAGTAAAGCTCATAGCCCATGCGCTTGGGCGGCTCGGCGGCGGTGAAGGTCATCTTGCCGTCGCCCTCGCTCTTGCTCTTCCAGGCCCAGACGGCACCGGGGCCCGATTCGGGGCCGCTGTATTCGATGACCATCATTGGGTCGCGCTGGTTCCAAACACTCCATTGCTTCCACTGGCGTGGACTGGCGACCAGGGCATAGACCTTGTCGGGGCTGGCTGCGATCTGCACCGTGCGCGAGACATGGAACTTGGACGACAGCGCCATGCCGCCGAAATAGAGGCCGCCCACCAGTAGCAGGAACAGCAGGATCAGGGTTTTGACGAGTTTCATAGCAGGCAGTCCAGAACCAGGTGCCTTGCAGCATGCCCATCAGCGAGCTGGTTTGCAAAGGGGCAAACCAGACCTTGTGCCCTGCGGTTGGTTCAGCCGCGCTCAGTGTTTGAGCGTGTGCTCGGGTGCGGCGATTTCGGCCTCGACCCAGGCTTCCTGACTGGCTTCGCGGGCGGCCGCCAGTTGTTGGCAGAGCTCGAACACGCCTAAATTATCGGCACCCACCTGCTCGGGCATGGGGGCACTGCGGATGTCGGCAGGCAAGTCAGCCAGAGCGCCGAGCAACTCAAAGAGCAGTTCCAGCGTGGGCTCGCCGCCAGCTTCCATCTGGCGCGCCAGGCCCAGACTGCGGCAAAGATACCAGCAAGCACTCGCCGCGTCGTCACATTGGGCGTGGTACTGCGCTTGGGTTTCCAGGGCAGCACTGCGCGCCGCCTGCTCTTGGCGGGCGGTTTCTTCGTCCAGGCTGAGCCAGGGACTGTCGATCAAGATGCTGTCATCCAACTGGCCTTGCGGGGTGGATGTTGGGAGCCGAGCGGTACTGCGCGCCATGATTGTTTGCCTTCAATGCATTGGTCCCAAGCTTAGGCGCCTCTGTTCGCCAGCGCCTCCCGCAGACCGGGGGAGGCCGGCGCCCAATTGGCGCGCTCACGTGCAATTATCACGCCCCGCAGAGCGCTTGTCAGCGCTTCTTGGCCGGACGGGTCCAGCCTGGGATGGCCACCTGTTTGCCGCGCGCCACAGTCAGCTCGCCCGCAGCTACCGGTTTGGTGACGGTCGAGCCGCCGCCGATGGTGGCGCCAGCGCCGATGGTGATGGGCGC
>NZ_JBMLSK010000160.1:0-1405 GCF_049240545.1 Roseateles sp.
CTTGGACAAGTACCTCGCAGCAGCGGCACACCCACTTGCCGCGGATGTGGCGCTCCACAGTGAACAGGCCCGGCTGGTAGTCCAGCTTCTCGGCCACGTCCTCACCGATGCGCTGCATGGGCTTGCCGCAGCGGCAGTCGGTGGCCTCGGGCTCGTGGTGCACATCGCGGCGCGGCAGGTGCGCGGGCAGCGCCTGGCGCTTCGGGCTTTGCTTGCCGTCGCCGTTCTTCGGGCGCGGCTGCATCTGCTCGATCTCGGCCGCCACGGCCGCCAAGTCAGTGTCCAGCGTCTCGTCGAGCAAGCTCTTTTGCTCGGCGTTGAAGGCCTCAGACTTGGCAGCGAATTTCAGTCGCTTGAGGATGGCGTTCTCGTGCGTGAGCTTGTCGATGACGGCCTGCTTGAAGGCGACGGTCTGCTGCGCACCGCTCAGGGCTTGATGCGCACTGCGGAGCTGCTGGCGCAGCTGCTGTTCATCAAGGGTGTCGAAGTCGTCGGTGATCACGGAGAGAGATCGTGCCGGGTTGGCACGATGTGCGCATCGGCACTTGTTGCAATTGCGCCGGTTTAAAGCAGCCCACTACAGCAGTGTGATGACGCCGGCCTCGCCGATGCGCTGCCAGGGCAGGCCCAGTACGAGCGCGTCGAGCTGCGCGCGGCTCATTGCCAGGGTGCTGCTGCCGGGTTGCGGCCAGGTGAACTTGCCTTGGTGCAGCCTGCGCGCCGCCAGCCACACGCCAATGCCGTCGTGCACCAGCACCTTGAGGCGGTTGGCCCGCTGGTTGGCGAACAGGTAAGCGTGGTGCGGCCGGGCTTCGCCGAAGACCTTGACGACGCGCGAGAGCGCGGTCTCGGTGCCGGCACGCATGTCCAGGGGCTCAACGGCGAGCCAGATCACATCGACCCGGATCAACGCAGCAACTCGCGGGTCCAGGCGGCCAGTTCCGGCGCTGCGCTGACCGGCCAAGTGATGCTCAATGCGAGCGCGCCGCGGTGCAGCTCGATGCGGATGTCGGTCGCCGCGGCTGCGGGTGCGGCGGTGCGCAGCCCAGTCGGCGCCGCCAGCGGCAATGCGATGAATGCTGGTGGCTTGGCTGGCGTGACGACTGCACCCTCACGGGCGAGTTGGCGCCAGCGGTGCACGATGTTGGCATTGATGCCGTGGGCCAGTGCAACCTTGGCCACCGACGCCCCGGGTTCGCAGCACTCGGCCAGCACCTGTGCCTTCTTCGTCTCGCTATACCGCCGCCTCGTCAGTGTCTTGTCGCTTGTCATCGTGTCCACCTAAGTTACGTGGACACGATCCTTGCCGCTGAGGGCGACGACTTCAAGGTGACTTGGCCGGACGCTTACCGCTACACAGCCGATTGCGCCGCGCTGCGGCACGCCCGCGGCGTTGCTCCAACTT
>NZ_JBMLSK010000161.1:0-1244 GCF_049240545.1 Roseateles sp.
GAACTCGGTCACCTGGCCGACGTTTCCACCTCGACTGTTCGATCCCTGGAAGGAGGTGCCGATGGCGTCGCGCTGGGCAATCTTCTCAAGGTGCTTCAGGCTCTGGGCCTGATGGGTCAGATCGAGAAGCTGCTGGATCCAAGCGATGATCCAGAGACGGTCGCCTACGCCGAGCGTCATCTGAGGCCGAGGTGACGGTGGTCACGCCCGTCTGGGTCCGGCTTCCAGGCCAGGACGAGCCCACGAGGGCGGGCGAGATCGTGTCCAGCACGGGCTCCCGCTTCACATACCAACAGGAGTATTTGAAGACTGCTGGGGCCTTGGCGTTGGACCCCGTCGAGCTGCGCCTGTCCCGTTCGTCCAGAGGCACCGCGATCCTGGGCTCGGACGGTCTGCCCGGGGTCATCCGGGATGCCAAGCCCTCCGGATACGGCGAGGACCGTCTCAAGGCGACTCACGGGAACAAACTTGACGCCCTGCAACTCCTGGAACTCGGCGTTCCCGACGGTGTGGGGGCCATCGAGGCTTGCCACGACATCGACAGAAAGCTGCGATGGCGACCCCGAGAACTTGGCGATCTGCAGCAGCTCACCGAAGCGCTTGAGCTGGATGAGCCCTCGAGCCGCGCACTGCGCCGCCTTGACCGACGACCTGGATACGAGCGCCACAGGAGACCGCCACAAGGCAACCCTGGTCGACGCAGGCCGCCTGTGGCTGGTGAAGATGCAAGCGCGCGGAGACCGGCAAGCCATGCCGGCACGCGAGTTCGTGACGATGCGTCTGGCTGAGCAGGCGGGCTTGAACGTGGCGCCTGTGAAGCTGCACACCTTTGGCGTGCACCAAGTGTTGATGGTGCAGCGCTTCGATCGGGATGGCGATCCGTACAAGCCGACGCGAAAGCTCTATGCCAGCGCACAAACGGTCCTGCGGCTGCGCCTGGACTCCGTCAGGGGCGATCCCGAGCGCTCATACCTCGGCTTGGCGGACCGGCTGCGGATCTGGACGAATGACGGCGCGGACGATCATCGCGAGCGCCTGGGAGCACCGCTGGCCGAGTTGTGGAAACGAATGGCTTTCCACGCCCTGGTCGGAAACACTGACGACCATGCGTTGAACACAGGCTTGCTCTTCGATCGCGTAGGGGATGACGCGGCGCGCATGGCCTGGGGACTTTCTCCGGCCTTCGACATCACGCCCAACATGGCGGCCCCACCGCAAGACATCGAGGAAGGCCCGCAACTGTC
>NZ_JBMLSK010000162.1:0-1256 GCF_049240545.1 Roseateles sp.
TTGTCCATCACGTCGTCGCAGACGTCGATGCAGGCCGCGCAGCCGATGCACTCGTTCTGCAGCCCGTTGCGAATGTCGATGCCCGTGGGGCAGACCTGCACGCACAGGGTGCAGTCGATGCAGTCACCCAGGCCCTGCGCTGAGGCGTTCGCCTTCTTCGAACGCGAGCCGCGCGGATCGCCACGCGCTGCGTCATAGGCGATGACCAAGGAATCCTTGTCGATCAAAGCGCTCTGGAAACGAGCATAAGGGCACATGTACTTGCACATCTGCTCCCGCAGGAAGCCCGCATTGCCGTACGTGGCAGCGCCATAGAACAGCACCCAGAAGGCGTTCCACGCCGACATGTCCAGGGCCACCGCGGCGGCGGCCTGCTCCCGTATCGGCGTGAAGTAGCCGACGAAGCTGAAGCCTGTGAGCAGAGCGATGGCGAGCCACACCCCCTGCTTGGCGCCCTTGCGCAGAATCTTGTTCATGCCCCATGGTGCTTGGTCCAGCCGCATGCGAGCGATCCGGTCGCCCTCGATGCGTCGCTCGGCCCACATGAAGATCTCGGTGTAGACCGTCTGAGGGCAGGTGTAGCCGCACCAAAGACGGCCGGCCACGGCAGTGAAGAAGAACAATGCCAGGGCTGACAAGACCAGCAATGCGGCCAGGAAGATCAGATCCTGGGGATAGAGCAGCAGGCCGAAGATGTAGAAGCGTTGCGCCTCCAGATCGAACAGCACGGCCTGGCGCCCGCCCCATTGCAGCCAGGGGACGCCGTAGAACAGCAGCTGTGTGAGCCAGACGAAGACCCATCGCCAGGTGGCGAACCAACCCTTCACTGCACGTGGGTAGATCGCCGCCTGCTTCTGGTACATCGACAGGAACTGCGCGCCGTCGTCGCCCGAATCCGATACCGGCGCGATGGGGATGAGCTTGCGTGTGCTCGCCATGCTCAGGGCGCGCCAGCCAATGAGTGGTCGTATCGCACGGGGGCATTCATCGCTTCAGCTCGGCCAGCTTGTGTTCTATCTTGCTCCAGGCTTCGGCATCTGGCAGTGAGAGCTTGGTTGTTGTGATCGGCTTCCAGACGCGCGATAACTCGGCGTTCAGCGGCGTGAAGTGCTGCTGGCCGGCGGGCACATCCTCTTCGGCATAGATGGCGCCCACCGGGCATTCGGGAACGCAGACCGCGCAGTCGATGCACTCGTCCGGATCGATGACCAGGAAGTTCGGCCCTTCGCGAAACGCGTCGACCGGACACACGTCCA
>NZ_JBMLSK010000163.1:0-1745 GCF_049240545.1 Roseateles sp.
CGCTGATCCGCAGGATGAAGGCGATCAGATCGGTGTAGGTCTCGGCAAACGCCACCGCCTCAGCGATGCGCTTGGTTATCAGGCGATCCAAGTCATCCCCTAGCCCGAAGGCTTCGAAGGCGCTCTTGGTGACACCTCGTTGAGGCGTCTCTAAAAGAGGCAGGCTCTCAGTCAGGCGCTTGACGCTACTCTGACGCTGCGCGTCAGACCAAGCCAAGTTCTCCGCCGATTTTTTTGTGATCGCACGGGTCAGGTAGTCGGATACCTGGAATGCCTCCTTGATTTCCTTGCGGGCGGCTTTCCCGGAAACCTCAGTGAACGCCATCGTTTCGACCCACCGAAGGACGAAGGCGATCAGGTCTGAGTAGGTTTCTCCAAACCCGACTGCTTCTGATTCTCGCAAGGTCAGTTGTTTGGCGACTCTCTCGGCAAAGCCAAGCCCTTCGCTGGGGCGCTTGGTCCATTGCCTTCCCGTCGCCTCGACCAAGGCAAGGGTCACAGCCACCGCCACGTTGTAGACGGCTGGATACGCTGTGGTCCAGTTCTTTCCGGCGCTTGCGCTCGACCACGTAAAGCCAGCCGATGCCCAGGTATACCTCGCGCCCTGTGCCTCACTGACTGTCACCGTATCGGGCATGTCGATCAGCTCATCGTGAAGGTGAATACGGCGGTCAGGCTGTCATCCGCACCCTTATTGACCACGGGGAACACCACCCGATCGAGCATGATTCCCCCAGTTGATGCGTTGAAAACACCAGCCTCAGTGAGGGCTCCGGTGCTGTCGCCAGCGAGGAAATCCGCTGTGAAGGTGAAAGTCTTTGTTCCCGCGGTGTGGGCATAGGTGGCTGCATTGCGGTCGATTTCAGTCACCAGCGCTGACTGGGTGGCAGCCGCAGCGGTGGTACCAGTGCCCAGCGCGATGAAGCCCATCACGCCTGGCCGGCTGACTGATTTGCCGATCGCATCGGCAATGAAGTCAAAGCCGACGTTGACGATGATGTTGTCCTTGTGGACCGTCTCGATCTCACCGCTTGCGCGGCGAAGAATGAGGGTCATTGCGCCGTGAAGCTGCATGGATTCGTCGATCATGAAAGGTCCTCGTGAAATGGAATGGATAAAGAAAATGGCGCTGCCTCTTGCGAGGACAGCGCCACAGTTGGGAACGCGTTTGAAAAACTCGGTCTAGTACAGACGCAGACTGGTGAAGGCTCCGATAGGCGCAAGGGCTGCGCTGGCTGACTCCACATCTGCGCCCATGCGACCAACGAAGAGGCGCCGCTGCGAGGCGGTCTGGCACACGCCAATGCAAATGCGATCGGTCGTCGACACCGCGAACGGAACGTTGACTTGCCGAGACAGATGGTCTTCCAAGAAGAAGGTCGACATGGCCGCGTCATAGCCCACAAGGAGCAGTCCTGCCGGGCCGCTTGCAACCCAGATCACGCAAGTCGTGACCTCAGCGGGGATGAACCAAAAGGAGGTATGGAACACCGATGGGATGCTCACCGACCACGCTACCCGCGTGGTGTCCTTGACCAGGAGGCCGTCGCCATATCGGCCGGCTGCATAGGTCACCCCAGCCGTCTGGCTTGAGACTGGATTGCCCAGCCCTCCGTCAAGACCTGCCGTTGAGCCGTTGAGGCGCCACCCGTAGATTTCTCCGGCTTGCAGTGCATCCTCCCGAGCGATCTGGAACCGGGCATCCACGTTGGCGATTGCACCGTCGTAGGCCCACTGGCGCCTGG
>NZ_JBMLSK010000164.1:0-1851 GCF_049240545.1 Roseateles sp.
CGGCTGAACAGCCGCAACGGCTTCCGGGAACGTACCTGGGAGACCCGCGCCGGTACCGTCGAGCTGCAGATCCCCAAGCTGCGCCGCGGCAGCTACTTCCCTGAGTTCCTGGAGCCCCGGCGCACGGCCGAGAAGGCGCTGGCCGCGGTCATCCAGGAAGCCTACGTGCACGGCGTGTCCACGCGCTCGGTGGACGACCTGGTCAAGGCGCTGGGCATGAGCGGCGTCTCCAAGAGCGAGGTCAGCCGGCTGTGCGAGGAACTCGACGAGCGCGTGGGCGCCTTCCTGGAGCGCCCCATCGAAGGCGACTGGCCTTACCTGTGGATCGACGCGACCTACGTGAAGACGCGTGAGGCCGGGCGTATCGTGAGCGTGGCGGTAATAGTGGCGGTGGCGGTCAACACCGACGGTCAGCGACAGGTGCTGGGCATGAAGGTCGGCCCCAGCGAGGCAGAGCCGTTCTGGACGGAGTTCCTGCGCAGCCTCATGCGCCGGGGCCTGCGCGGTGTCAAGCTCGTCATCAGCGACAGCCATGAGGGCATCAAGGCGGCCGTCGCCAAGGTCCTGAAGGCCACCTGGCAGCGCTGCCGCGTGCACTTCATGCGCAACGCGCTGGCGCACGCGCCCAAGACCCAGCGGCGCATGGTCAGTGCCGCAATCGCCACCGTCTTCGCCCAGGAAACGGCCAAGGAAGCGCACGCCCAGTGGCGCGTGGTGGCCGACCAGTTGCGCGGCAAGTTCGAAAGGATCGGCAGCCTCATGGACGCGGCCGAGCAAGAGGTGCTGTCTTACATGGACTTCCCCAAGGCGCACTGGCTGCAGATCCACAGCACCAACCCGCTGGAGCGGCTGAACGCCGAGATCAAGCGACGCACGAACGTGGTGGGCATCTTCCCCAATGATCGCGCCATCACGCGGCTGGTCGGCGCCATGCTGCTGGAGCAAAGCGACGAGTGGACCCTGCAGCGCCGCTACATGCAGCTTGAAGGCCTGCAGACCCTCAGCGATACTGCCCCTGCTCGCCTGCCTGCTGTGCAGCGCTGAGCACCGCGTGCATCTCAGCCTGTCCGGGCTGTGGAGTTACACCACGCGATGGGACACGATCTTCCAGCCCCTTGCGGTCGAGCGGATGGAGCAGTTTCAGGGAAGGCCCGCTGAGCCTTCTCTTTGAGTATCACCACACGGGTCAGCAAGTCTGCCGCCTCGGCAGACGACAACGCCTTGTCGTCGCGCGGCTGGCCCTAGCCCAGCCATGCGATGTGCGGCGTGTGCGGGAAGCGGAAGAACAGCATGAGCGTGATCTTCTGTTGCGCGTCCGATGCCGGGCGGCCAGTTCGTGCCAACTTACAGCGGTTGGCGCCATGCCGGATCAGTGCTCGTCGAACACCGCCTGCCAGGTGGGCGCGTCGATGATGCGGTCGAGCCAGGTCTCGAGTTGGGGCAGGGTGGCTTGGTGGATGCGGTCCTGCGCTTCTGGGGGCAGCGGGCCGAAGCGGCGGGTGAGCAGGCGTTCGAGTGTGCGCTGAGCACGGTCGGTGTGGCCTTCGATCAGCCCCTCCTGTCGCCCCTTCTCCATGGCCCGAACGTCCCAGCGGGTGACATTGCGTGAGAGCATGGCTTGTACCTCTGAAAGTTCAGTGACGGCGGGCAGCTTGGCCTGCGGAGGCAGACGCTGTGCGACGACCCGGCGGATCCACACGGCCAGGGCGCGGCGCAGTTCGGTATTCTGCGGCCCGGCCAGGCGCTTGGACAGCCGCTCGACGACGGTTTGCATTTGCTCACGCCCCGGGGCCGACTCGATTTCTATCAGGTCGGCCACGGTGTTGTCGGCGGCCAGGGTTTGCACGCGGC
>NZ_JBMLSK010000165.1:0-59807 GCF_049240545.1 Roseateles sp.
CTGGAGCGCATCGGCATGGTGGAGAACCTGATCTCCGAGCACAACATCACCGATCTGGCCGACCTGATGAAGGTCAGCGACCAACTGCCGCCGGTACTGATGCGCGAGTACAAAGGCCCGCATGATTTGATGGCCGTCTTCACCCGGCCCGCCACCAAGAGCAGCTTGTCGCGCGAGGACTTTCAGTTCGTGGCCGAAGACCTGGCGGTGTTGCAGACCCTGCTGAGCCAGGCCGTGAAGCGCCATGAGGCCGGCGTCAATGTGCTGCTGTACGGCCCCCCCGGCACCGGCAAGACCGAGTTGGCCAAGGTGGCCGCCGCCGCCGCGCAGCTCGATTTGTACGAGGTGGAATATGCCGACCGCGAGGGTAATTCACTCTCCGGCCGCGACCGCTACCGCTCGCTTCAAATCAGCCAGGTGTTTTTGAAAGCCAGCGAAAACGTCGCCCTGCTGTTCGACGAGGTGGAAGACGTGTTCCCGCCGCTGTCCAGCGACACCGCACAGCTGATTGCCCGCATGGATTCGGCGCTGGAGGCGCCCACTTCCGGCTCGGTCAGCGGCAAGGCCTGGGTCAATCAGATTTTGGAAACCAACCCGGTGCCGGTGATCTGGATCACCAACCGCATCGAACAGATCGACCCCGCTTTCAGGCGGCGCTTCCAGTACCACCTGGAGCTGAAGTCGCCGCCGCCTGGTGCCCGCCTGGGCCTGGTCACCAAGGCCTTGGCCGATGTGCAAGTCAGCGCCGAGTTCACCGCCCGCTTGGCCGACCGACGCGGGCTCACGCCGGCGCAGATCCGCACCGCGGTTCGTTTTGCCCAGTTGGCCGCAGAGGCCGGTGACTGCGAACGGATGATTGAGCGCCAGCTCGAGAACGCTGACAAAGCCCTGGGCCATCAGTCACGCGAACGCGGCGCCCGGCCGGTGGTGACGCAATATGCGCTGGACTTGCTCAACTGCGAATCGCGTTTTGAGATCCCACGCATCGTCAGCGCGCTGCAGCGGCGCGGCTGCGGCAATCTGTGTTTCTATGGCCCACCCGGCAGCGGCAAGACCGCGCTGGCCGAGCACATTGCGCAGGCCTTGGGCCGCCCGCTGATGATTCGCTTGGCCAGTGATCTGTCCAGCAAGTTCGTGGGTGAAACCGAGCAAAACATGGCCCGCATGTTCGAGGCCGCCGGCAACGAAAACGCGGTCTTGCTGCTGGATGAGGCCGACAGCTTTTTGCGCAGCCGCCGCATGGCCGAGCGCAATTACGAGGTCAGCGAGGTCAATGAGATGCTGGCCGGCATGGAGCGTTTTGCCGGCATCTTCATCTGCACCACCAATCTGTTCGAGGAGCTGGACGAAGCGGCTTTGCGCCGCTTTGCCTTCAAGATCGCCTTCAAACCGCTGAAGCCCGAGCAGCGCGAACGCATGTTTGTGCAAGAAGCGCTGGCCGGCCGCAGCGAGTTGCTCGATGCCGACCAATGCGCCCGGTTGGCGGCCCTGGATTCACTGACCCCCGGCGACTTCGCCGCCGTGCGCCAGCAAGTGGAGATCTTGGGCGAGGCACTGACTGCCGATGAGTTCTTGTCTCAGCTCGAAGCCGAGCACAAGCTCAAGCCCGATGTGCGCAGCCGCCGCTCCATCGGCTTCAAGCACTGAACACCGTGTCCAGCGAGGCAAAGCCCTTGATCTCGATCGGGTTGCCGAAGGGGTCGCAGAAGAACATGGTCCATTGCTCACCGGCTTGACCGGCAAAGCGCAGCTGCGGCTCCATCACAAACTCAACACCGGCCTGCTGCAATCGGGCCGCCAGCGCCTGCCAGTCCGGCAAGGCCAGGATCAAGCCCAGATGCGGCATCGGCACCATGTGCTCGCCAACGCGCCCGGTCAAACTGGTCGCAAAGGGCTCGCCCAAATGCAGGGAGATCTGGTGACCGAAGAAATCGAAGTCCACCCAGGTCGCGGTGCTGCGGCCCTCGGCGCAGCCCAAAAGGCGGCCATAAAAATCGCGCGCCAGATCCAGATCTCGCGCATGAAATGCCAGATGAAAAATGCTCTTGCCCATCAAGCCTCCTCTTTCATGGCATCGTAGCGGCATGAGTCAACACAAAGAACTGCCCAGCAGCCTCAAGCTGCTGACCATCTGGGCGCTGATCTTTCTGCTGGTGTTCCTGGGTTTCCAGGCCTGGGAGCGACAGCGCCAGCAAAGCCGTTTCGCCCTCAACGCCGGCGAAATCGTTCTGAAACGGGCGCCCGACGGCCACTTCCATTGGCCGGGCGAGGTCAATGGCCACGCGGTCGACTTCTTGGTGGATACCGGCGCCACCGCGACCGCCTTGCCGCAAGCCCTGGCCGAGCGGGTGGCGCTGCGGTCCGAGGGCCAGGTCAGCTCCAACACCGCCGCCGGCATCACCCAGGGCTATCGCGCCCGTGCCAGCATCCGGCTGCAAGGCGGTGTGAGCGCCGAGCAGTTGCCGGTGACGGTCTTGCCCGCCTTGAGTGCGCCGCTGCTGGGCATGGACATCTTGTCCAAGCTGGAGTTCAGCCAACAAGACGGTGAGTTGCGCATTGCGGCGGGGCGTCGATGAACTGGCTTCAAACCTTCGGTGCCGCCCTGCTGCTCTGGGGCGCTGCAATGGCCCATGCGGCCGAAGTCGCCTGCCCGCCACCGGTCTTGCCAGATGCCAATACCAAAGCGGACTCGGCAGCCGCGCAGGACTTCGGCATGCTCTGGCGTTTGCAGCGCGATGGCCGAACGTCCTACCTCTACGGCAGCATGCATATCGGCCGCCCGGCCTGGTCAAGACCTGGCCCCGCGCTGCAAGATGCCTTGCAAAAGGTGGATGTACTTGCCCTGGAGTTGGACGGCAGCGACAGCCGTACCCAGGCAGCCTTGGCCCGCAGCAGCCGTGCCGACAAGACCGCGGCGCTGCCGCCCCCACTGCAAGCCCGGCTGGATGCGCAGAGCCGCGCCGCCTGCCTACCCGCCCAGAGCCTCGCCCCTATGCATCCGATGCTGCAGCTCAGCACCTTGACCATCCTGATGGCGCGGTGGGACGGGCTGGATATGGCCTATGGACAAGAGCTGATGCTGACGCGCGAGGCGCGCGCACGCGGCCTGCCCATCGTCGGCCTGGAGCGTGCAGAAGACCAGATGAACGCCCTCATCCCCAAGGACAGAAAGTCCTTGCTGCGCAGCTTGGATGAGGGCTTGAAGCAGTTAGAACAAGGGCGTGTGCGCCCCGCCCTGCTGCGCTTGGCGAACGCCTGGGAGCGCGGCGACCTGGGCGAATTGCAGCGCTACGAACAATGGTGCGACTGCGTGCAAAGCGAAGAGGATCGCGCCTGGTTGCGGCGTCTGAACGATGCACGCAACCCGCACCTCGCTGCGGGCATTGCCTCCTTGCACGGCAGCGGGCGCAGAGTCTTGGCGGCCGTCGGCGCCCTGCATATGAGCGGCCCGCAGGCCTTGCCCCGGCTGCTGGCGGCCAAGGGTTTCACCGTTCAGCAATTGCACCCCGTGTCAAATCCTAACTAGCCAAGTCTCTGGCACACTGCGCTCAGCAAGAACGGGAGCGCAACTATGCTTTTGGTCACTTTGCAGGGCTTGATGGTCCTGGCCTTGATTGCGGTCGGCGTGCATTACAAAGGCATGGCGATCGGTCTTTTTGGCGCGGTCGGCGTCCTCTTGTTCGTCTTGTTGTTCGGGGTTACGCCGGGCGCGGTGCCGGTTTCGGCCATGTTGATCATCATGTCGGTGGTGACGGCGGCCGGCGCCATGCAGTTGGCGGGAGGGATTGATTTTCTGGTCGCCCAGGCGCAAAAACTGATCCGGCGTTTTCCCAACCAGATCACCTATGTGGCGCCGCTGACCACCTACGGCTTTTGCGCCGGGGCTGGCACCGGCAATATCTATTACTCCTTGATGCCGGTCATCTACGAGGTGGCCCATGCCAACAAGGTCCGGCCGGAGCGTCCTTTGGCCTTGTCCGCAACAGCCGGGCAGTTGGCCATCACCTCCAGTCCGGTATCGGCGGCCACGGCAGCCATGGTGGGACTGCTAGCGCCGCTGGGATTCAAGATCACGGACATCCTGTCCATCACCGTGCCCGCCTCGATTGCCGCCATCTTGGTTGGCGCCTTCGTGATGAACCGGCGCGGCAAGAATCTGGCGCAAGACGAGGAGTACCTGCGTCGCTTGGCCAGCGGCGAGTTGGCCGAGCCCAAGGCGGAGCGAGAAGCTCAGGCCGTCACCCGCGAGGGCCGATGGTCGGCCTTGATTTTTCTGACCGGCGTGCTCTTCATCATCGCGGCCGGTATTTTTGAGGAGCTGCGCCCCAGCGTGATGGCCAAAGGCCAACGGGTGGATGTGGACCTGTCGCAACTGATCCAGATCACCATGTTCAGCGCCGCAGCCGCCATCGTCGCCCTGTGCAAGGTCAAGGCAGGAGAGATCGTCAAGAGTTCGCTGTTCGACTCCGGCATGGTGGCGGTGGTGGCCTTGTTTGGCGTCGCCTGGATGGCCAATACCTTTATCGCCGCGAATGAAACACTGATCGTGGGCGGCCTGGGCGAGTTGGCCAAGCAAACACCGGTGATGATTGCGGTGGCCCTGTTTGCCGTGGCCGCCATCACCACCAGCCAGTCCAGCGCCACTTTTTCCATCATTCCGATCGGCATTGCGCTGGGCCTGTCACCGGCCACCTTGGTGGCCATGTGGCCGGCGGTCGTGGGCGTGTTTTTCCTGCCCACCAACGGGGCCCAGATCGCGACGGTGGAACTGGACGCCACCGGCACCACCCGCATCGGCGCTGCGGTGATCAACCATTCCTTTTTGCTGCCGGTGCTGATCTTTGCGACCGTCTCGGTGGCCATTGGCCTGGCCCTGGCGCAACTGCATTGAGATGCCGTGATGGACCACTTGCTTTGGATTGAATCTGGGCGGCGCTTTGCGCCAGCCGAGTTGATGCACTGGCAGGGCAGCGCCTCACTGCAGGCGCGCGCCGCCTCGGTCGACACCCTGGTCTTGGGGCCGCATGCCAGCGCCGCCTTTCCCGCGGAGTTGCGACCCTTCATCAATCCTGCGCTGACGCGTCGGCAACAGTGTGATTTTTCCGACTGCACCACCGCCGTGCTCGGCCGACTGTGGGCTCAAGCCGATGCCGGCGTGATCTATATAGAAAACCCTCACGCTCGCTTGGCCCTGGACGCGAACCGCGCCCCGCCACCCCACTGGCTGGCGGACTTGCAGGAGTTCTTTCGGCGTTTGCGGCTTCAACAGTCGGGCCAAACCCAAAGCTTCAGCGGTATTGATGCGATCCGGCCCATCAGCTTCAGCGGCATGCCGGTTCTGCTGGAGCCCCAGAACGCCGAGGAATGGACGGCGCTGGCGGACGCGCTCAGCCAGTGCATCAGCCAAGGCATTGCGGTTTACCGCCAGGCTTGTGAGCAGGTCTTGAGGACGGTCATGGCCGCGCGCCCCGGCAAGCCCGTGCGGGTGATCAGCCTGCACGACACCATGAACACGCAGATGCGCGAGGACGGCGCGCTGCTGCAGCCGCGCCCAGCCGCCGACCAGCTGCCGGCCTGGGTCAACTTCGGGACCCTGGCCGATGAGCAAGGCGAAGTCGTGGATGAGGCCCATCCCCCCAGCTATCCCGGCGCGAGTGCCCGCCAGCTGCTGAGGCTCTGGTCCGAAAACCTTGGCGCCGAGCCGAGTGACTTCAGCCTGAACCGCCCCTACAAGGGCGCCTATGAAACCCGCCACTTTGCCGAGCTCTTGAGAGCGCATGGCGCGCCCCACAGCGGCGCGATTCAAGTCGAGTTTCGGCGTGAGGCCTTGCTGGGCGAAGCCGCCACCGCGTGCTTGCAAAAAGCTGGGGAAGACTGGCCTGAGCCCGAGTTGCCGCATCTGCAGAAGATCGCACAAGCTTTGGCCGAAGCCGGACGCGAGTTGCGCCAAATGGAAGTGATGCCGGGCTAGGCAGCGCTGCGCAGCGTACAGTTCAAGCGCAGCATCAGTCCCGCCCCACAACAGATCAGGAGACCCCATGGCAGACAACGCATTCAGCAAATTCGTCCCCGGTTTCGACTTTCTGCAAGGACTGGTCAAGAACGCCGGAGCCGCCCTGCCCGGCATGGGTCAATGGGTCGCGCCGACCCTGAATCCGGAAGAGTTGAGCAAGCGCATTGAAGAGCTGCGCACGGTGCAGTTCTGGCTGGAGCAGAACGGTCGCATGTTGGGCGCCACCATTCAGGCGCTCGAAGTACAGCGCATGACGCTGTCCACATTGCAGTCCATGAATGTGCCGCTGGCTCAGCTCAGCGACGCATTGAAGATGCCCGGCGCCGATGCCAAGCCGATGGCGGCCGCCTGGCCGGGCGTGCCGCCCGAGATCATGGCGGCTGCGGCCAAATCCATGAACATGCCCGCAGCAGCGCCAAGCCCAAGTGCCGCCAAGGACGCGCCCGCAGCCAGCGCGGCGCCTTCGGCCAAAGCCAAGAAGGCCCCTGCCGCCGCCGCACCCGCCTTGGCGGTGGACCCGATGCAATGGTGGGGCGCCTTGAGTCAGCAATTCACCCAGTTGGCCGCCAATGCGATGAAGGACACGGCCACCGATGCCGCCAAGAATCTGGCCGGCAGCCTCGTCAAGCAATCCTTTGACGCCGCCGGCGAAACCCTGCGCAAGGCCGCCACCGTGCCGGGCGCGGTGGCCGGCTCCATGGTCGACACCATGAGCAAAACACTGGCCCCCAAGAGCAGCGTTTCAGCCAAGGTCACCAAGACCAGCACCAGCAAGCCGGCGCCGCGCAAGAGCACGGTGGCCGCCAAGCGCAAGAGCTGAGGTGCCCTGTTCCGCGACCCGTTCCGAATAGGCAGCTCAAAGTCAAGACAGTTTGAACCGGCGCATTCAGCTGGACGCAAGCCGGGCCGCGCTACAGTCGGCTCAGCCCAGGAGATCACGCCGATTGAAGCCTGACACCCCCAGTTTCTCAGCAGCCCCGGCGCCCAGCGCCAGCCCGGGCACCGGAGACCCAGCACAGCGCAGTCATGCGCAAGCCCGGGTGGTTCAGGCCTTGGCGCAAGCCCTGCCGGCGCATGCGCTGCTCTGGCACGGCGAGGACACCACGCCCTATGAATGCGACGGCCTGACCGCCTATCGTCAGCGCCCGCTGGTCGTGGCCCTGCCGGAGACCGAAGCGCAGGTCGCGGCGGTGCTGCGCATCTGCCGTCAGCTGCAAGTGCCGGTGGTGGCGCGCGGCGCCGGCACGGGGCTGTCCGGTGGCGCCATGCCGCATGCAATGGGCGTGACCTTGGCCCTGGCCAAGTTCAAGAAAATTCTGCAGATCAACCCGGTGGCGCGTACCGCCACGGTGCAATGCGGGGTGCGCAATCTGGCCATTTCTGAAGCGGCTGCAACGCATGGCCTGTACTACGCCCCCGACCCGAGCAGCCAAATCGCCTGCACCATTGGCGGCAATGTGGCCGAAAACTCCGGCGGCGTGCACTGCCTGAAATACGGCCTGACCCTGCATAACGTGCTGCGCGTGCGGGGCTTCACCATGGAAGGTGAGGCGGTGGAGTTTGGCTCCGAGGCGTTGGACTGCGCCGGCCTGGACCTGCTGCCGCTGATCGTGGGCAGCGAGGGCATGCTGGCCGTCATCACCGAGGTCACCGTCAAGCTGGTACCCAAGCCCGCACTGGCACGCTGCATCATGGCCAGCTTCAATGACATCCGCCAGGCCGGTGCGGCGGTGGCCAATATCATCGCGGCCGGCATCATCCCTGCGGGACTGGAGATGATGGACAAGCCGATGACGGCGGCGGTGGAGGACTTTGTCCACGCCGGCTACGACCTGGAAGCCGAGGCGATTCTGCTCTGCGAAAGCGATGGCACGCCGGAAGAGGTGGCCGAAGAGGTCGAGCGCATGTTGGCCGTGTTGAAGGACAGCGGCGCCACGCGCTGCGAGGTCTCGGCCGATGAGGCGCAGCGGCTGAAGTTCTGGAGCGGCCGCAAGAATGCCTTCCCGGCCTCGGGCCGCATCAGCCCCGACTATATGTGCATGGACTCCACCATCCCGCGCAAGCAGCTCGCCGCCCTGCTGCTGGCCATTGCCGAGATGGAAAAGAAGTACCAGCTGCGCTGCGCCAATGTCTTCCACGCGGGCGATGGCAATTTGCACCCGCTCATCATGTTCGACGCCCGCGACCCCGATCAGCTGCGCCGCTGCGAGGACTTTGGCGCGGAGATTCTGGAAACCAGCGTGGCACTCGGCGGCACGGTCACCGGCGAACACGGCGTGGGCGTGGAGAAACTGAACTCCATGTGCGTGCAGTTCTCTGCGGCCGAGTTGGCGCAGATGCACGGCGTCAAGGCCGCGTTTGACCCGGCCCAGTTGCTCAACCCCGGCAAGGCCGTGCCCACCCTGCACCGCTGCGCCGAGTACGGTCGCATGCATGTCAGTCGCGGGCTCTTGGCCCACCCTGAGTTGCCGAGGTTTTAAACGTGCAGCTGACGCAAATTCAAGACCAGATTCGCGAGGCCGCCGCACGCGGCGCCCAGTTGGAGATTCGCGGCCACGGCAGCAAGGCTTTTTATGGCCAAACACCGGTCGGCGAGCCGCTGGACCTGAGCGGCTTCAGCGGCATCAGCAGCTATGAGCCCAGCGAGCTGGTGGTGACGGTGAAGGCCGGCACGCCGATTGTGGAACTGGAAGCCGCACTGGCCGAGCAGGGCCAGCATCTGGCCTTCGAGCCGCCGCGCTTTGGCGGACGAGGCACGGTGGGCGGCATGGTGGCCAGCGGCCTGAGCGGCCCCGCCCGCGCCAGCGCCGGTTCGCTGCGCGACCATTTGCTGGGCCTGACCATGCTGAACGGGCAAGCCGAGCCGCTCAGCTTTGGCGGCACCGTCATCAAGAACGTGGCCGGCTATGACGTGGCGCGAGTGATGGCCGGGGCCATGGGTGTTCTGGGGCCGATTCTTGAGGTCTCGCTGAAAGTGCTGCCGCTGCCGGTGGCTCAGGCCACCTTGCGCTTCGAGCTGAGTCAGGCGAACGCTTTGAACCAGCTGAACCGCTGGGGCGGCATGCCCTTGCCGATCCAGGCCAGCGCCTGTTGGGATGGCGCCTTGGTCTTGCGCCTGGCCGGCGCCGAGGCGGCGGTGCATTCAGCGATTCAAACCCTGGGCGGTGAAGAGATCCCCGATGCCTTGGCCCTGCCCTTTTGGCGTGGGCTGCGCGATCACAGCGATGAGTTCTTTGTTGGCGCCGAACGCGCGGTACAGGGCGGCGCGCAGCTCTGGCGCTTGTCGCTGCCGCAGACGGCGCCGGTTTTAAATCTGCACGGCGAACAACTGGTGGAATGGGGTGGCGCTCAGCGTTGGGTCACCACCGCCTTGCCTGCGGCTCAGGTCCGCGAGCCGGCGGCCAGCCACGGCGGCCACGCCACCTTGTTCCGCAGCCGCGACAAGAGCGTTGGTGCCTTCGCGCCCCTCACTGGCCCGCTGCTCAGCATTCACCAGCGGCTGAAGGCCTCTTTCGACCCGCAAGCTCTGTTCAACCCTGGCCGACTTTATGAGCAGCTCTGACCCCATCGCCCAAGCCTCGACCGAGCAACACATGCCGCGCTATTACGCGCAGCGCGCCAGCGAGTACGAGCGGGTGTTCGACCGCCCGCATCGCCAAGCCAATATCGCCACGCTGCAAGCTTGGCTGCGCGGCCAGTTCGCCGGCCGCCAGGTTCTGGAGGTGGCCACCGGCACCGGCTTCTGGCTGCCCGCCGCCACCGCCGAGGCGCTGAGTTGGCAATGCACCGACATCAATCCCGAGGTGCTGGCCGAGGCCCAGGCCAAGCCTTTGGACTTTGAGCGGGTGAAGTTCCGGCTGGCGGACGCCTATGCCTTGGATCTGGTGGCGCCCGGCACGCCCTCGCCCTTTGATGCGGGCTTTGCAGGGCTGTGGTTCTCGCATGTGCCGGTGTCGCGGCAGGCGACGTGGCTGCTGCAGTTCCATCAGCAATTGCAAGCAGGTGCACGCGTGGTGCTGATGGACAACCGCTATGTCGAGGGCGACAGCACGCCGATCTTTCGAATCGACAGCGAAGGCAATGGCTACCAGATGCGCCAACTCTCCAACGGCAGCCAACACGAGGTGATGAAGAACTTCCCCAGTGAGGCGCGCATGCGCGAATTGCTGGGAGCGCAGGTGTCTGAGTTCGAATGGACCGAGCTCGACTATTTCTGGACCCTCAGCTACCGGCTGCGCTGATGCAAACCCAGCTCGCCCCCGAGTTCCAAGGCACGGCCGAAGGTGCGCAGGCCGAGGCCATCCTCAGCCGCTGTGTGCACTGCGGTTTTTGCACCGCGACCTGCCCCACCTACCAATTGCTCGGCGATGAACTGGACGGCCCGCGCGGGCGCATCTATCTGATCAAGCAGGTGCTGGAAGGCGCTCAACCCAGCCGCAGCACCCAATTGCATCTGGACCGCTGCCTGACCTGCCGCAATTGTGAGAGCACCTGCCCCTCTGGCGTGCAATACGGCCAACTGCTGGACATCGGTCGCGGCATTGTGGAAGCCAAGGTGGAGCGGCCGCTGGCCGAACGAAGCGTGCGCTGGCTGCTCAAAGAAGGCCTGACCTCGCCGGCCTTCAAGCCCGCCATGAAGCTAGGTCAAGCGCTGCGCCCCTTGCTCCCCGCCAGCCTCAAGGACAAGGTGCCGGCGGCCGCACCGGCCGGCGCCCATGACTGGCCGACCCGCAGCCACCCGCGCAAGATGGGTCTGCTGCTGGGCTGTGTGCAGCCCAGCATGGCACCCAATATCAACAGCGCGACGGCGCGGGTCTTGGATGCTGCGGGCATTCAAACCTTGGTGGCCGACGGGGCCGGTTGCTGCGGCGCCATCCGCAGCCATATGAACGATCACGCCGGCGGCCTGGCCGACATGCGCCGCAATATCGACGCCTGGTGGCCGCTGGTCGAAGGTTTGACTCCTGCCGGCAAGATCGAAGCCTTGGTCATGAATGCGTCCGGTTGCGGCGTCACGGTCAAGGACTACGGTCGACTCTTGGCGGATGACCCGGATTACGCGGCCAAAGCAGCGCGGATCAGCGCCATCACCCGGGACTTGAGCGAGTTGCTGCCTGACTTGCTGCCGCAGCTCAAGTCCCAGCTGAAGAACAAGCCTGACGCCAAGCTGGCCTTTCACCCCCCCTGCACGCTGCAACATGGTCAGCAGTTGCGCGGCGGCGTCGAAGCCGGGCTGCGTGAACTCGGCTTCAAGGTCAACCTGGCCAGTTGCGACAGCCATTTGTGCTGCGGCTCGGCCGGCACTTACTCGGTCTTGCAGCCGGTGCTTTCCAAGCAACTCAGAGACCGCAAGTTGGCAGCGTTGGCGCCTTTGCATGCCGATGCCATTGTTTCAGCCAATATCGGTTGCATCCAACATTTGCAAAGTGGCACACAAACGCCGGTACGACACTGGATTGAGCTGATCGACGACGCCTTGGTCTGAAGGCAGCAAACCTCGCTGGTCTTACCCAGTAATACCAGCCGCATCAGCTGTTCGCTGATCGCACAAAGCAGGGGAAACACCAGGACCACTTGGGGCATCACTCCGCAAAATGGTCAGCATAAACGATGGAGGGAAAGGGTCGAGGGGACCCTCAAGCCAGCCAACCCGAGCTTCAGCCGGGTCAGCCAGCCACGCAAAGGCCGGATTGCTCTGACGAGTGATCCGGCCTTTCTTTTTGGGGGTTCAGGGTTTAGGAATACGGATGCGGCTGATCATCAAGGAGCCCGACAGGGCGAACATCAGCACCAAGGGGTGCAGATAGAAGCCGGCAATCTCCACCCGCCCCCCCCACAGTTGTTCGCCCACAGCGCCCTGCGCCGCCGCCACCCACAAGATCAGCACCAGCACCAAAGAGGTCGGGATCGGCGTTCCCTCAAAGTACTTGACCTTGTCCCCGCCCTGACTCAGCGCCTCGGCCGTCACATTGAACCGGGCTAAACGCGAGACCCCGCAGGCCACAAAGAAGACCAGCACGATGCGGTCGTACAAGCCTTGCATGCCGCAGCCGTAGGCAATGGCCGCCGGCGCGACCCCGAAGGAAATCACATCCGCCAAGGAGTCCAACTCCCGGCCCATGATGGAGGACTGCTGGCGCCAGCGCGCCACACTGCCGTCCAGCACATCAAACACAAAGGCCAAAGGAATCAAAGCGCAGGCGTAGTAGATGTGCTTGACATCTCCGGTCTGCAAAAAGCTCATCACCGCAAACAAAGCGCCCATGCCGGCAAAGGCATTGGCCAGGGTGAACCAATCGGCGAGGTGGAACTCGCGGATCATCGAAAAAGGTTTCGGTCGGGTCATGTCGGGAGCATAAACGACGCGCCCCAGCCGTCGCCCAGGTTCACCACCCAAGCCTAGCCCGGCTCACTCGGCCTCGGGCGGCTTTCGAATCGCCTTGGTCAGCAAATGCCGCGTCAGCATCAGCATTGGCATTCGCATCCAATGGGCGCGCAGATAGAGCGCCTGCCGGGCGAGCCCCGTCCAGCGGTCGGCACAACTGGGATGGTCGGGTTGCAAGGCCCGCAAAAACAGAGCATCCATCAAGCGAAGCTGCAGGGCCGAAGGAGCCTGCGCCAACAGTTGCGGTGGCGGGCTTTCGGTACCCGGTGTCTTCAGGACCCGATGCGTATAACGCAGCGCATAAAACAAAATGCGATCCAAGCCCAGATGATGACTGCGCTGCATCAGTTGGGGCCAGAAATCGGCCTCTTGTCCGAACTCCCGCAGCAAGGCGTCCAAATCCACCAGGTCACGCAGGCCTTTATCAAATTCGCCGTCCAAAAACAGATGGCAGGCGCTGTGCAAGACCATGTCCGGTTTGGAGAGGCGATACAGCCCCGAGCCACCTGGGATGGGCTCGATGTGGGCCAGCAAAGCAGCGGCATCCACCTTGATCCGACTGGTCAAGGGCAGGATGTTGTGATGCACATCGATCACGGTTTCGCGCTGCAGATGCTGCATCGGCGGAATCTCGTGCATCCACTGCCGGTAGTAGCGCTGGTCATACTCGTCATGATGAGCGCCCTGCCAGCCTTCGGCCATCAAGGAGAACTCCACCGCGTCCAGCGACTCACGCGGCACCAGGATGTCGACATCAGCAAACAAGCGCCCCTGAGCCGCCGTCAAGCCCGACAAGGCGTAAGCCGCCCCCTTGAGCAAGACCACCGGGACCTTCAAGCCTCGCAGGGCCTGGTGAATCTGCTGCGCTTCCCACAAGACGGCGCGCTGCTGACTCTCGGTCACCCGCCGTATCGCCTCAAAATGCCGCCTGGGGCCTTCTTGCACCTGCTCCAACAGATCTGCGCGCTCAAAAGCAACGCCGACTCTTGCCAACAGATTCGCCCGACGCGCCTGTTGCAACAAGAGCTCCCACTGGGTCGAGTTCCAAGACAAGCTGCTGTCAGGCTGCAACAGCACCTGAACCAATAGGCTGACAGACTGCGGGCCGGCCATCAAACCGCCGCCAATTCGGTGAAGTAGGCGGTCGCCGCCTCCAGATCACTGTACGCAAAGCGCAAGCAATCCGCCTTTTCAATCAAATCACCCAGGCAGTCGAAACCGCGCCGCCCATGCAGGTGGTAGTTGAAGGCGTTGTCGATCAAGGCCATCATGGCCTCGCCGCGCGGCAGCGGGCTGGGCGTCAAGGCAGCCCCTTCGGTGTAACGAGGAAACACCACCCAGGCCAAGCTGGCGCTGCGGTGGGCCGCTTGAACACTTTCAACTGGCGGCTTCATATGCGCCACCGTGCCTTTCACCGTATCGCGGGTCAAAGGGCCAAACTGGGCCTGAGGCGCAAAGCGCTGAATCACCTCGATCGAGCGATTCTTCAAGCTGACCGGACGCGCCAAGGGAACAATCTGGCCCGAGACGGGATCAATCAGCGTCAACTCATCGGACAACAGCCGCCAGCCCCGATTCACCAGCCCCGCGCACAAGGTACTCTTGCCCGAACCGGGCGGCGCCGGCAGCACCATCGCCCGCCCGCCAAGCTCTACGACCGCCGCGTGAATGATGATGTACTGGTGACAATGGTTTGAAACGCACCAATTCAAGCCCCACTCCAGCATTGCCGATGCATGTGGCAAGGCCATGGGTTTGAAGGGGCTGACCCCATCCAACAAGAATTGCGCTTGCGGACGAATCCACCGACGCATCCCGTCCACCGCATCAATGCGGGTATCAAAATCACAAAAAGTGTCGGGCTCGACCACGGTATGGTCGGCATAAAGCGTCGCCAAGGCTCCGGCCACCGAGGCCAGTTGCGACCTGACTCGCGTCACCACCGGCCCGGTCCTCAAAAGCAAACCCGGCCCCCTGAGTCGCTCCCGCAACTCGCGCTCATCCAAGACGCTCAGTTTCACGAAGGCTTTTGCTCCACCAAGCCCAACTGCGCCAAGTACAGAAGGTTCTTCTCGACCTGGGCCTGCATCTCGACTTCAGCGTCGCCCAACAAGTGACAGGTCACGGCAGCACTGGAACTCCAGGCATGAACATCCTGCTGCGCAAGAAACTGCAAGATCTCAAACCCGCTGGACGACAGCAAATGCGTATCGCCACTCAGTGCATTGAAGACCAAGCCTTCAGCATCCAGGGTTTTGAAGCGCAAACCGCAACCCTGGGGGACACGCCAAAGCGATAGCTCGCCTGGCCTGGGCTCGGGCATCAACAAGGCGGAACGTTAAACGAATGTCACCAAGAGGTCTTGGGAACCGCAACACCCATGGTGTAGTTCAAATAGATGATGAACTTCGAGGTCGGCCAAGCAGCCTCGCCATTGGGTCGGTAATTGCCGCTGCAATACCCGGCCCACAACTTTCTGATGTCTTCCGCGGTAGGCACCTGGGTCGAGGCGGTGTTCAACAGGGCTGCGATCGCCAGTTTAGCGATGGCAATATCGTTGCCCGTGGCATTGGAATTCAGCACGCTTCCCAGCGTATGCTTGTCCTCAGAAAACTTCGTGGTGCCCGCAAAGAGAACGTTGAACTTGTCCGTTTTCTTGTATGGATGGGGCAGATCGTTGATCTGGGACAGCCAAGCCGCAGGATTCTTGCGGCTACCGCATGAATTCACACCGGTACCCACCATCCGGCTGATATTGGCCGATTGAAAACCTGTCGGGCCGTGGCATTGCGTCTGGGCAAGCACCGGACGGCTGGCTGCGCTCATCACCACCGGCGCGGCGGCCAATCCCCCCTTGAGCAGGCTGCGCCGAGCCGCCAGCTTTTTCGCCTGAGCATCGGCGCCGAGCTTCGCATCAGCAGCTGGATTCGAGTGATCTTGTGAATTGCTAGCGTTGTTCATGGCCTATGCCCTTAAAAATTCTGGAGGAAAAGCAAACCTGAACCCAAGCGCCCAGCTCGCTCCGAACCTAATTTGCCCGGAGTGTTCCATAGAAAGCCGGGGCCAGCCACCGGAGCCCCCCCCTTGAACAGGTGGAAACTGCAGCAAAACGGCAATTTTCCCGTGCGATCTTGATCTCGCCGTTTCTCTTTGGGCTCATCTCCCGACCGTGGACGCATTCTTCATCAAAAACAAGTCAGCTCGGCTCATGCCAAACTGGTCTGAATGCCTTATCTCAAGCCACAATCAAGCCCTGCTTCCGCTCGCCGCCACTCATGATCCAGCGACGCTCTTTGCTTCTTGCCTCCGCGGCGCCCCTTGCCATGGGCTTGGCGCCTAAACGAACACAGGCGGCGGGCACCTTGACCGTGCTCTTGGAGCAAGTCCCGCCCTTTTCCTACGCAGACTCAGAAGGCCGGGCCCAAGGCTATGCCGTGGACCTGATGCATGAGTTGTTGCGCCGCAGCGACTTGACGCCCCAAATCGAGTTCAACTCCTGGGCCGGCATTTATCAAAGAGCCTTGACCCAGCCGCGATCCTTGGTGGTCAGCATGGCCCGCCTGCCGGAACGAGAGGCGCTGTTTCATTGGATTGGGCCCACAGCGGCACGCCGCGCCTATCTCTACCGACTCAAGTCCAGACCCGATATTCAGGTCCCGCAGCTCGAAGCCGCCAAGGCCTACCGCACCGCCGTGGTCCGCGAAGATGCGGCCGAACGGGAATTGCTGGCCCAGGGCTTCGAGATCGGCAAACAGTTGGACCGCAGCCCGGACCATGCCGCCATGTTGCGAAAGCTATTCATGCAACGCAATGAGTTGATTGCGGCCAATAGCACGGTGGCGCAAGTGATGGCGGAGCGAACCGGATACGACTTCAACCAGATCGAGCCCGTTTTCAAACTCTCTGAGCAAAGTCTGTACATGGGCTTGCGGCGTTTGGAGGCCAATCAAGGCTTGGCCAAACAATTGTTGAAGCACTGGGACTTGATGCGCCGAGACGGCACTGTTGCGGCCATTGCCGCTCGCTATCCGCAGGTCACGCTGGACTGAAGGGGCCTGCGGGCGACAAGAGTTCCGCCCGCCCGCCGCCTGACTGCTGCTGTGCTGAATCAGACCGCCCCGGCCCTGAAGGTATCGCAAGCCTTCAGGTCCCCGGCTTCCAGGCCGCGCTTGAACCAAGTCATGCGTTGCTCGCTGCTGCCGTGGGTGAAGCTCTCAGGCACCACGGTGCCATGAGACTTGCGCTGCAAAGTGTCGTCGCCGATTTGAGCGGCGGCGTTCAAGCCTTCCTCGATATCGCCTTTTTCCAGCCAACCCTTGCTTTGCTGTGAGCGATTGGCCCAGACGCCGGCGTAGCAATCGGCCTGCAATTCCAGGCGCACGCTCAGCGCGTTGTATTCACGCTCCGAAACGCGCTGGCGCGCGGCGTCCATCTTGGCGGTGGTGCCTTGCAGGTTCTGCAAATGATGGCCCACCTCATGGGCGATCACATAGGCTTGCGCAAAGTCACCCGGCGCGCCGAGTTGGGTGCGCAAGGTGTCGTAAAAACCCAGATCGATATAGACCTTGCGGTCGGCCGGGCAGTAGAAGGGCCCCATGGCCGACTCGCCCATGCCGCAAGCGGTCGGGCTGCGGCCACGAAACAGCACCAGCGCCGGCGCGGCATACTTTTGCTGGCTGGCGGCGAAGTAGCTGCCCCAGACGTCCTCGGTGTCCGCCAAGACCACACTGACAAAGCGCGCCGCGGCATCTTGCGGCTTGGCGCCCGGCTGCGACTGCTGAACCGGGGCCGACACCTCGCCGCCCCCCAAGAGACCCAACACCGTCATCGGATTGATGCCCAAGGCCCAAGACGCCAGCAAGGCAATGACAATGCCGCCCAAGCTCAGGCCACGGCCGCCGCCGATGCGCAGGCCTCTGCCACCACCACCACCACCGCTGCCCGATGACGCACCACGTCGGTCTTCAACGTTATCGCTCTGCCTTTGGTCTTCCCATTTCATGATCAGCTCCCCTGCTTTGATTCATCCGCGCATGGTAGCGACTTCATCACTGGGCTTCCCCTGGCACCCGCGAATCCAGCAAAATCAAGGCTTGCCCCGGAGCCCTTCCTATGACCGAAGCCGAATCGCCGCTACCGCAGGGCTTGGCCGAAATAATGATGCGCCTGCAAGAGGACAGCCCTTTGCTGGTGGCGCTGTTTGATGAACACGACCGGCTGCGACATGCCAACCCGGCCTGGCGCAGCGCCTATTTCATCGGCCCCGGGCAAGAGCCCAGCTGGGCCGAAATCATGCGCGACAACCATGCTCACAAGCATGGCGCCGCCATCGACACCGACAATATCGAGGCCTGGATTGCCAATATCAGCACCCGGCGAGGCAAGCAGCCTTTTCGCGCCTTTGAGGCCAACCTCTGCGACGGCCGCTGGCTCTGGATGACCGAAACCGCGCAGGCCCAGGGCTGGATGCTCTGTGTCGGCAGCGAAATCACCAGCCTGCGCCAAGACAGCCGGGCCTTGCGCATGGCCCACACCCAGGCCTTGGCCGCGGCGCAAACCGACAACCTCACCGGACTCAGCAACCGTCGTCACGGCATGCAGTTGCTGCAAGACGCCTTGAACCAGACCGAGCCCTGGCCAATTTGCGTCGCGGCCTTTGACCTGGACCACTTCAAGCAAATCAACGACAGCCTGGGCCATGCGGCGGGCGACCGCGTCATCTGCGACTTCGCCAGCCAGATGCAGGCCGGCAGCCGTCGCGAAGATGGCTGCGCCCGAATCGGGGGCGAGGAGTTTTTGCTGATCTTGCCCGCAGCCGGCCTGCCGCAAGCCCAGGCCATCGTCGAGCGCCTGCTGAGCCGGGTGCGGCAGTCACGCCCCTTGCCGGAACATCCCGATCACAGCTACACCTGTTCCGCTGGCTTGGCGCAAGCCATCTGGGGAGAAACGGCCGAGGCCCTGCTGAGGCGGGCCGACAAGGCGCTGTATCGTGCCAAGGCCGAGGGCCGCAACCGCATCGCCATCGCCCCCGGCTGAAGATGCCTCAGAAGGCGTAGCCCAGCACCGCCACAAAATGGCAAGCGCTGCCGGCCAAGACAAACAGATGCCAGACAAAGTGGGCGTAGCGCACCCGATGATCCAGCAAGAAAACCGCCGCGCCAACGGTGTAGGCCACGCCGCCCGCCAACAACCAAGCCAAGCCGGCCGAAGGCATGCGCCCAACCAAGGGGCCCAGCGCGATGATGACCAGCCAACCCATGGCCACGTAAAGCCCGGTGGACCAGATCGGATGGCGCAGGCGATTGAAGAGCTTGGCCGTCACGCCGGCGATGGCCATGGTCCAGACCAGCCCAAACAGCATCCAGCCCCAGCCGCCCTGCAGCACGCCCAAGGCAAAGGGCGTGTAGCTGCCGGCGATGAACAAATAGATGGCGGCGTGATCGAGCCGGTTCATCCACAGCTTGGCGCGCCCCTCGGGCAGCGCGTGATAAAGCGTCGACACCAGATACAGCAGCATCATCGTCGCCGAAAACACCGCGGCCGCAACGACATTGCGAACCTGCCCCTGCTGCGCAGCGGTGTAGGTCAATATCGGCAGCGAAGCGACAGCCAGCAAGAAACCCAGCCCATGGCTGATGGCATTGGCGATTTCCTCGCCCAGGGTTTGCTCTCGAGATGTCATGCGCCGGATTGTGCGCTCGGCAATGCGGCGCTTGGATGACAGCCGCCCCGGACCGCGCGCATCCCGTCAGATCAAGCCCAGACCGCTCAGGGAGCCTTGGGCCACGGCAGGGGTGTGCCCTGAGATTGAGCCGGCGCCCGGACCCTCAGCATCTGCGCCAGCGAAGGCGCAATGTCCACAACCTCCACGGCCTGCTTCACCTCGCCGCGCCCCACCCACTGCGGGCCCCAGGCCAAGATCGGCACATGGGTGTCATAGGCGTGCGGCGTGCCGTGCGAGCTGCCACCCGCCCGCGAACTGAACAGCCAGTTCGGCTTGATGACGAACTGCACCGGCGCCGACACCTCCGGATGCCAAGCCTTGCGCGCCGATTTCAGGAAGGGCGTGCTCTCATCGCGGCTGCGCAACTGATCGGGCGTGAAAACGGCAATCACCCCGTTCACCTGCAGCATCAAACGCTTGGCCTCGGCGTACACCTCGGCCGGCTGCAAGCCGCGCGCGGCGATCAACTGGTGGTCGAACAAAACGCCCGCTGCCGAGAAGCCCCTCACCCAGCGGCCCTCACCGAACTTCTTCACCAAGCCCTCGTTGACCGTGGCTTGCAGCAGCGCCGGGTTCAGCAAATCGGCGTCGCGGCCTTGCGTCTTGGCCCAGGCCGGCGAGTCAGCGAAACCGTGGTCGGCGGTCAGCACGGCCACATAGTTGCCCGCGCCCACCTTCTCATCCAAGTACTTGAAAAAGCCCTGCAGATAACGGTCCAGATGCAGGAAATGGTCATGCGAGAGGCGCGACTCCGGCCCAAAAGCATGGTTGACGTAATCGTGGCTGGACAGGCTGACCGCGAGGATGTCGGTCTTGGCATCGGCGCCCAGCTGCTCGCCCTCAATAGCGGCGCGCGCAAAGGCCAGCGTCAGCTCATCGCCAAAGGGCGAGGGCAAGATATTGCCGTAAAAGCGCGGGCCGGGGCCGTCCATCTTGTCGCCCAACACGGCCGGCAGCTTGTTGCCATTGCCCGCATTGCTCTGCCAGGGCTGACCATCCGGCACCGAGCGGGCATAAGCCGCCTCAGGCAGCAGCGGCGCCCAGGTCTTGCCAAAGAAGGCATCGGCCGGCTTGGCCGCATTGAAGGCCTTCACCCACTGCGGGTGGCTGGCCATGTAATAGGTGCTGGAGGCGAACTGGCCGTCCTCGCTCATATACATATAGGCCGTGCCCTTGTGGCCGGCCGGCAGAATCGCGCCGCGGTCCTTGCCCGAGATGCCAATCACCTTGGACTCTGGCTGCACGCCGCGCAAGACATCACCCACCGTTTCGGCGCGCAGATTGCGCGGGCTGGTGCCGGCCAGCGGCTCGGTTTTGCGGTCGATGTACTGGTAGGCGGTGTCGCCGGTGTTGTAGACCGGATCGAAGCTCTTGGCATCGCGCCACTCATTGCTGATGATGCCGCTGCGCTCGGGGTAGGCGCCGGTCAACATGGTCGCGTGGCCGGCGGCGGTGACCGTGTGGCCGTGGCCGTAATGGGCGTTGGCAAACCAGGCGCCGCGCTCCAAGAAGCGCTTGAAGCCATCTGGCTGCAGCTGGTCGCGGTAGCTCAAGACCTGGCGCATCGGCAGGCCGTCCACCACCAAGAAGACGACCAGCTTGGGCACCGGCGCCGCCGTGGCCGCAGCGTTCGACTCGGCGGGCGACTTCGCAAGCGGCGCCGCCGTGGTGCCGCAGGCCGTCAAAGCGACCACACACAGGCTCAGCAGCGCAAAAGGGACAAGAGACTTCTTCATATTGGGCATCGAATCAAACGAGGCCCAAGCTTATTCGATCCCCTCAGCCGCGAGCGCGGCGAGAACGGCGAGAGCGCCACAACTCAGAAGACGGGACGCCCCCGCAAGCCCAGGACATTCGAGCCCGACGATGCGGGCGGCGGCAATGGCAGATCCAGGCCGCGGCGCGTCTCGGCCCCGGGCCAGCGCGCATCGGCAGCGCCGGAATGCAATGCCGCCTCGGCGGTCTGAATCATCTCAGTGGCGCCAACGCGCGGGCATTCACACTTGGCCGAGCCCATGGACACGACCGCATGCAAGCTCATCTGATCCAGTTCATAGTGGCCCGACAAGGCCTTGTGCAGCCGCGCCTGGATGGCCAAGACATTGGCTCGCTCCACGTTCTGCAGCACCACCGCCAAGCGGCGCTCACCCACCCGAACCGTCACGTCCGCTGCGCGCACACGGCTGCGCAGCCGACCGGCCAACAGCTCGGTCAAGCGTTCGGTCAAACCATCCGTCAAGGCCAGCGCCTGCTCGCTCCCCGTGAAGGACGCGCTCAGAGGCGCGCGCACCGCCACCTCCATCAGCATCACGGCTGGCCGAGTCCCCAGGCGTCGGGCCGCACTCAGTTCCCGGCTGAGCACATGGCTCAAGCCGGCCATGTCCGCGACCCGGCCCATTTGGGCCAGCGCAGCGCGAGGCGGAGGTCCAAACGGCGCTCCCGCGTCTTGAGCCAAAGGCTTGCCGACAGGGGCTGGATAGAAAGGCAGCTTGTGATTCACCATGTCAATCGACTGGAGTTCTTGGGTTGAGCTGATCCTTTTGGATCAGGCGTTGGCGAGGAGCACAAGGTCTCGACAGCGACCCGAAACCCATGGTTTCGGCCTCCCCGCCCCCGACGCTCCCTCATGTCCTCAATAGGTAAAACGCAATCGCCTCGACAAACCCGACATCGCAAGCAAAAAATAATTCCCCCGCTCCCCGGCTTGCCCTGTCCCGGCAGATAGAGTGATGTTTGCCTCCCCATTTTTCGGCCCCGGCCGCCCGCTTCCTTGTCGAGAAATTCGCATCAGAACAGCCGCGACATCACCCAGCTGCTGCGCGCCGCCGGCGCCGGCGATGGCGTGGCCGCTGAAAAAGTCGCCACCCTGCTGTATGAAGACCTGCAGCGCCTGGCTCGCAGCCGCATGCGCCAAAGCGGCCACCTCACCCTGCTCGACCCCACCGGCCTGGTGCACGAGTCCTGGCTGCAACTGCTGAAGGCCGGCGACCTGAGCTTTTCAGACCGCGGCCAGTTCCTCGCCTACGCTGCCCGGGTGATGCACAACATCGTCATCGACCTGGTGCGCGCCCGCGCCGCCCAGCGCCGGGGTGGTGATGCAGAGCACCTCACCCTGAACACCGCCGTGGCCGAGCTGGCGCCGCAGGGCGACGACGAAATCTTGCGCGTGCACGAAGCGCTGGAAGAACTCGCCGCCCTGGAGCCGCGCCTGGCCCAGGTGGTGGAGATGCGCTACTTCGCCGGCCTGCTGGAGTCCGAGATCGCCGAAACCTTGGGCGTGACCGAGCGCACCGTGCAGCGCGACTGGCAAAAAGCCCGGCTCTTCTTGTCCATGGCCTTGAAGACATGAGCCTCCACCCATGAGCGACGCCCGCCGCGACATCGACAAAGCCCGTTGGCCCCTGCTCAGCCCCCTGCTGGACGAACTGCTGGACCTGCCCGCAGCCCAGCGCGGCGCCCGCCTGCGCGAGCTGCATGCCCAAAGCCCCGAGGGCCCGGCCCTGGCGGCCGATCTGCAAGAACTGCTGCGCCGCCAAGACGCACTGGAAGCCGCCGACTACCTCGCCACCCCGGCCTTGCAACAGATGGAGCAGATGGAGCAGCACGCGGCCGCTGCCGCAGAAGCCGCGGTTCCCAGCAACAGCCCCGGCCAGCAAATCGGCAGCTACACGCTGGAGCGCGAAATCGGCCAGGGCGGCATGGGCACCGTCTGGCTGGCGCGCCGCACCGACGGGCGCTTTGACGGCCTGGTCGCCATCAAGTTCCTCAACGCCGGCCTCTTGGGCCATGGCGACGCTGGCCGCTTCACCCGCGAAGGCCAGATCCTCGGCAAGCTGGCCCATCCGCATATCGCACGCCTGCTCGACGCCGGCGTCAACACCGCGCTGGGCCCGGCCCAGGCCCAGCCCTATCTGGTGCTGGAATATGTAGACGGCCTGCCGCTGGACCGCTACTGCGATAGCCACTCGCTCAGCATCCGCGCCCGCGTGACGCTGTTCCTCGACGTGCTGGCCGCCGTGGCCCATGCCCACACCCGGCTGATCCTGCACCGCGACCTCAAGCCCTCCAACATCCTGGTCAACACCGCCGGCGAGGTGAAGCTGCTGGACTTTGGCATCGCCAAGCTGCTGCACCAGCCCGGCGAAGACGACGCGTCTGCCTCCTCCGGCGCCGCCACCGAGCTGACCCGCCAGGCCGGCCGCGCCTACACCCCGCGCTACGCCGCCCCCGAGCAGGTCGAAGGCGGCGAAGTCACCACCGCCACCGACGTCTATGCCCTGGGCGTCTTGCTCTATCTGCTGCTCAGCGGCGGGCAACACCCCACCCAGCAGCGCGACGACGAGCACACCACCCCGCTGGAGCGCCTGCGCACCGTCGTCGAAGTCGAGCCCAAAAAACTCTCAGAGCGCGCCCGCAGTGCCCGCCGCTCGGACAACGAGCAAGTCGCCGGCAGCAAAAACAGCAACAGCAATAAAGAAGCCCACGCCCGCGCCAAAGAGCTGCGCGGTGACCTCGACACCATCGTCGCCAAAACCCTCAAAAAAGCCCCCGCCGAGCGCTACGCCAACGCCGCCGAACTGGCCGAAGACCTGCGCCACTGGCTCAACCATGAGCCGATCAGCGCACGCCCCGACAGCGCCGCCTACATCCTGGCCAAGTTTGTGCGGCGGCACCGCGTCGCCGTGGCGGCCGGCAGCCTGGGTCTGTTGACATTGAGCGTCAGCATCGGCGTGGCGCTGCGCCAGGGCCAGGAGGCGCAAGCGCAACGCGCCCAGGCCGAAGGCCTGATCGAGTTCATGCTCGGCGATCTGCGCAAAAAGCTGGAGCCGGTGGGCCGGCTGGATGTGCTGGATGCGGTGGGCGAAAAGGCGTTGGGCTATTACGCCGCCCAACAAACCGACCGCCTGGACGCCGACGCGCTGGGCCAACGCGCCCGCGCGCTGCACCTGATGGGCCAGATTGCCCAGCAGCGCGGCAAGCTCGACGAAGCCAGCCGCATGTATGACGCGGCCGCCGGCAGCACCGCCGAACTGCTGCAGCGCGCACCCAAAGACGGCCAGCGCATTTATGACCATGCGCAAAGCGTGTTCTGGGTCGGCGATGCCGCCAGGCGGCAGGGCCAGGCGGAGCAGGCCGAAAAGCAGTTCAAGCGCTACCTGGAATTGGCCGAGCAGCTGGGGCCGCTGGCGGCGGGCAAGCCTGATTGGCAGGCCGAGCGGGCGCATGCGAGGGGCAACCTGGGTATCTTGCAGCTGCAGGCCGGTCAGGCTCAGACGGCATTGCAAAACTTCCAAGAGGCTTTGCTTGTCTATGAGGCCCTGGCCAAGACGCAAACCGATTTGCGGGGGAACCAGATTTCGACACTGGGCTGGATCTCCCGGGCGCATCAATACCTGGGAAGCTACGCCGAAGCCCTTGCGGCCGACCAGAGCAAGCTGGCGGTGCTGAGCGGCATTCCCAACCGCGATCAAGACCACAAGTTGCAGGACCAAGAGGCCAACACTCATCATGACGTCAGCCGCTCGCTGTTCTTCATGGGGAACAACGACGCTGCCCAGCAGGAATCCGAGAAGGCGGTCGCGCAATTCGAACTGCTGAGTGCGGCAGACAGGAGCAATCTTGAGGCCTTGGAAAAACTCTGCTCCTTGCGCTTAGGCTTGGCCGAAATCCGCCTGGCCCGTGGTGGGCAAGACCTGACCCCCTTGCTGAACCAGCTCAAGACCGATATTGCGCTCTTGCTGGCCACCGACGCCAAGCAGATGAAGTGGCAAGGCAATCTGCGAGGTCGCCTGCTGTGGCTTCGAGCGCAGATCGAACGCAGCGAAGCACAAGTCCACGCGCTGAGCGCCGAGATGACCAGTTACTTGGCCGATATGCAGGCACGCGCTCAAGCCGGCACGCGCATCAACAAAGAACAGCGCCTGATACTGGCCCGAGTCGAGCTGAGCTTGGGTGAGCTTTTGGGCAATAGCGAAATCACCGCAGCCCAGTTGCATTGGCAAGCGGCCGTCGAACGCTTGCGTGCAGATGTCACAAAATCAGATGCGCCGGCGCTGGCCGTGAGCGCATTGGCCCATTTCCGCTTGAATGCAATTGAAGAAGCGCGCCGATTGGCCGAAAAGCTGGAGGCCTCCAGCTATCGGCACCCGGACTACCTCCAGCTCCGAGCGCTGCTGCAAAAGGCACCAACTTCTTCAGCTCCGCCAACAGGGAAACCATGACAACACCTAGCGACAAACCGGTCTACACCTTCACCGTCCACGTCAGCGACGCCACCGACCCGCCCACGGTGACCACCGTCCCCGCCGCAATCACCGTCAGCACCAGCAACGGCCTGATCGAATTTGATCTGGCCACGCCGGGCTATAGCTTCGAACCCGTGGCGCCCATCGTCTTCAGCGAGCCGACGACCGACTTCCCCGACCTGTGGCCGGTCAGCGCGACCCAGGTCTTTATGCGCGACCGTTGCTCCAAGGCAGCCACGCTGAACTTCACCATCCATGTGCTGGAAGACGGCAGCGGCCGTCGCCTGAGCCATGATCCGCTCATCATCAACGATCCGGATTGATTTGGGTCCGCTGAGCTGACTTGCCGGGCTGCGATACTGCGCGCGCCGAACAAGCGCAAGCCTTGTGGTTTTTTTGCTTCGCGTTTTGAGTTCGGTCATCCATAGCAAAGCGAGCATGCACGCACGCAAGCTCACAGACTGGCAGCAGACCGCATGAAGCAACTCGCCCTCCTCCGCCCAGCCGCGCTGGCCCTCAGCACTGTTTTGATGAGCGCCGCGCCCGGCTGGGCCAGCGCCGCCGAGCTGTACAACAACGGCCCGGTGGTGGACGCGAACGGCTTGTCGATCAGGGCCGCCAAGGCCGCGACCTTCAGCTTCAGCTCGAAATCCGCATCCAAGAACGCACTGGCCGAGGACTTCACCGTCACAGGCGCGGGCTGGCTGATCAGCAGCATCGATTTCTTTGCGCTGCAGAACAACGCCGCAAGCTTCACACTGAAGGACGTCAGCTGGAGCATCCTGGCCGACGACGCCAACAATGGCCCGGTCGTGGCCAGCGGCATCACCGCGCTGAGCAACGGCGGCCTGCTCGGCTACCGGGTCACCGAGAGCAACTTGACCGACAAAACCCGGCCGATTTACCGCGCCAGCGCCGACATCGCCGATGTGAGCCTGAGCGCTGGCCACTACTGGTTGCGTTGGAGCATGACAGGCTCGCTCATCTCCGGCCCTTGGACGGCGCCCACCTCGGACGCCCGCGTCGGCAATGCCATGTATTCGGCGGCCGGCAGCAGCTTCGCCGCCATCCTGGATGCCGGCAGCCAAGTCGGCGTGGAACTGCCTTTTGTGCTCAACGGGGAGATGTTGGCCGCCGTGCCCGAACCGTCAAGCGCAGCCTTGGCGCTGCTCGGCGGCCTGGGCTTGGCCTGGCGCCAGCGCCGCCAAACGCAGATGCGCTGAATACCTTAGCGCCCCGACTTGGCGCTGAGCCGACGGCCACCCAAGTCCCTGGAGGCCGCTGGCGCTCGGTTACGCTTGCGGCATGAATAGCGCAAGTACACAGCCTCCCGAGTTTGGCAAACCGCTGCAAGGCTGGCGGCTGAAGGCCTACACCATCATTTTTGAAGCCGACACCCGCGCCGGGCGTAACTTCGATCTTGCGCTGATCGCTGCCGTGCTGCTGAGCCTGGTGCTGGTGATGCTGGAGAGCGTGGCGAGCTTCCGCGAATCGCACAAAGCGTGGCTGAGCTGGGCCGAAATTGCCTTCACCGCACTGTTCACCGTGGAGTACCTGCTGCGCTTGGCCTGCGTGCGCCACCCCTGGCGCTACGCCACCAGCTTCTTTGGCGTGGTGGACTTGCTGGCGGTGCTGCCGATCTATCTGGCCTTCTTCTTCCCGGAGCTGTATGCGCTGGTGGACATTCGGGTGCTGCGCCTGCTGCGGGTGTTCCGCATCTTGAAGCTGCAGGGCTATATCAACGCCTATATGAGCCTGGGGCGCGCGCTGAAGGCCAGCGCCAAGAAGATTCTGGTGTTCTTGTCAGCGGTGCTGATGATTGTTTTGATCATGGGCACCATCATGTATGTGGTGGAGGGGCCTGAGCATGGCTTCACCAGCATCCCGGTCAGCGTGTACTGGGCCATCACCACCGTCACCACGGTGGGCTTTGGCGACATCACCCCCAAGACCGACCTGGGCCGCGCCATCGCCTCGTTGATGATGCTCTTGGGCTGGGGCGTGCTGGCCGTGCCCACCGGCATCATGACGGCCGAGATGGCCGCGCAACGCATGGGCGATGAGCGGGCCGTCACCCCCACCACCCGCACCTGCCATGCCTGCCTGCGCGAAGGCCTGCAGGCCGACTCGCACTTTTGCCGCCATTGCGGCGCGCCGCTGCCGGAGTATCAAAGAGATTGAGCAAAGGGACTGACCCGATGCGGGTGGGCACTGGGCCTCGCTAGACTCAGCCCATGTCTGCCTCCCGTTCCCTGACCCGTAGTTTTCGCGACGGCCCGCGTGCCCTGCTCTGGCTGGGCCTGGTTTTGAGCTTGGGCCTGGCGGCCTACTTTGTCGTCAAGCATTTCAGCCCGGCGCCGCCCAAGTCCCTGGTCATGGTGACGGGCAGCCCCGACGGGGCTTATCACCAGTTCGGCCTCAAGTACCAGGCGCTGCTCAAGCTCAATGGCATCACGCTGACGCTGCAGCCCAGCAGCGGCTCGGTGGAAAACCTGGCGCAGCTGAACGCGGCCCAAGCCGATGTGGGCTTTGTGCAAGGCGGCCTGGGGCCCATGGCCATCGCCGCGCACAGCCAGCTGCCGGACTTTGAAGCGCTGGAGGACGATGAGCAGCCCAACACCCCGCTGCGCTCGCTGGCCACGGTGGCGCATGAGCCGGTGTGGATCTTCTCGCGCACGCTGCGGCTCTCGGACGGTTTGGGCCCGCTGAAAGGCCAGCGCGTGGCCGTGGGCGTGGCCGGCAGCGGCAACGAGAAGGTGGCGCTGGAGTTGCTGAGCAGCTATGGCGTGACCGATCATCGCCACCGCCCGCTTGAGGGCACGGTGCTGGTGGCCGAGGGCGGCATGGCGGCGGTGGACGCTTTGCTGGCGGACCAAATCGACGCCTTGATCTTGGTGGCCTCGGTGCAGTCGCCGGTGGTGCAAAAGCTCTTGGCCTCGGACGGGCTGCGCCTGGCCTCGCTGCACCAGGCCGAGGGGCTGGCGCGGCGGCTGCCCTACTTTGAAACCGTGGTGCTCAAGCGCGGCTCGGTCAGCCCCTTGCTGGACCGGCCCAACAAAGACATCACCTTGCTGGCCACCACCACCAACTTGGTGATTCAAGAAGACCTGCACCCGGCCCTGGCCTATTTGCTGCTGGAGGCGGCGCGCCAAACCCACCGCATGCCCAGCTTGCTGGCGCGGCCGGGTGAGTTCCCGAACCCGCAAGGCACCGACTTCCCGCTGGCCGAGGAGTCGGCGCGTTACTTCAAAAACGGCCGGCCGTTTCTGCAGACCTATCTGCCCTTTTGGATGGCGAATCTGGTGCAGCGAACGGTCTTGATGGTGCTGCCGGTGTTGGCCTTGCTGCTGCCGCTGATTCGCCTGCTGCCTTGGCTGCGCACGTGGCGGCAGAGCCGGCGCATCTATCGCCATTACGGCGAGCTGAAGTTTCTGGAGCAAGACCTGCTGAGCCACCAGCTCAGCCCGGAGGAGCGGGCCCAGGCCCGCGAGAGCCTGGACCGCATTGAAGCCGATGTGCTGGGCACCCGCTTCCCGATTGACTTCACCGACCGGGTCTACACCTTGCGCCAGCATGTGGAGCTGGTGCGGCGCAAACTGGATCGACCCGGCTCGATTGAACCTTAGCGCAGCGTGTTCTTGTAAACCTTGCCGTCTTTCATGATGACGAGAAAGTTCTTGGCGGCATCGGCCACCAGCTCGATATGGGCAATCGGGTCACCGTCCACCAAGATCAGGTCGGCCAATGCACCTTCTTGCACCACGCCCAGCTTGCCGGGGTAAGGGCTGCGCGGGCCGCTGAGCGCCAGCAACTCGGCGTTGCCGCTGGTGGCCATCTTCAAGACCTCCACCGGGCTGTACCAGCGCACCATCTGCGCGAGCTTTTGGCCCTGCTGGGCGGCGACCTTGGCGTCGAACAAGGTGTCGGTGCCCCAGGCGGTTTTGATCTTGTACTTCTTCGCCAGAGCGTAGGCAGCGTCGGTGCCGCTCATCATTTGCTTTTGCTTGATGCGGTTGGGCGAGCCTTCGGCAAACGCGGATTTGCCGTCATCGATGAAGGGCTGCAAGCTCCACCACACGCCTTTTTCGGCCATCAGCTTGGCGGTGGGCTCGTCCAGCAGCTGGCCATGGTCGATGCACTTGACGCCGGCTTCAATCGCTTGGCGCACCGCGCGCGGGGTGTAGGCATGGACAGTCACATAAGTGCCCCAGTTCTCGGCGGCCTCAACACCGGCGCGCAGCTCGGCGGTGGTGTACTGGGTCACGTCCAGCGGGTCGTAGTTGGAGGACACGCCGCCACCGGCCATCAACTTGATCTGCGAAGCGCCCAGGGCCAGTTGCTCGCGGGCGCGTTGGCGCACCATGTCCGGGCTGTCGGCAATGGCCGCAGCCCCCACGCGCTCGCTGTGCGTGAAGTCGCCCGGACGGGCCGGCATGTCATTGGGCAGGCGGAAATCGCCATGGCCGCCGGTCTGCGAGATGAAGGCGCCCGAAGACCAGATGCGCGGCCCAGTCGCCAGGCCCAGGTCGATGCCCTTCTTCAAGCCCAGCGAGGGGCCGCCCAGGTCGCGGATGCTGGTGAAGCCGCGCATCAAGGTGTTGTGCGCTTCCTTGACGGCCGCCACATTCACAAAGCCGACATCCGAGGTCAGGATGGCCACTTGCGGCAGGCTGGAGAACATGATGTGGGTGTGGGCGTCGATCAGGCCGGGCATCAGCGTGCGGCCGGCGCCTGCGACCTTGAGCAGATTCACATCGGCAGGCGTGGCAATCGGCGTGCGGGAAATGGCTTGGATCTGATTGCCCACCACCAAGACATGCGAGGGCGCAGACAAGTGATCGGCCGTGCCATTGAAGATGCGCACGTTCTCAAACAAGACGGCGCTGGGCTTGGCTGCAGCAGGCGCGGCAACCGGCTCGGCCGCAGGCTCAGCATGCGCCATGGCGGCAGGCAGGCCTTGGGCCAAGAGACAGGCGGCCAACAAAGTCCGAATCACGGGGCGACGACGCAGCTGCATGGGAAACCTTTGGCGGAATGGAAGCGCGAACGATTCTGCCCCATAACCGTGCAAATTGGCGTCATGCCAGAGCACCCCGCCCCGCGAAGCCCGTGGCCAAGGCCCGACAAGCTGATTCAGCCCCAAACAGCGCTTCATGCCAGAATCAAAAGTGAGGGTGTTAAAAATCAGGGACGAGATGATGGATCGCGATCAAACCCAGAGGCCAATTGCCGGGTCGGCGCCGCAGCGCCGGGCTCAAGGCTTGCGTGCGCCGAAAAGCTCAGGACTGGCCCTGCTGATCGCACTGAGCTGGGCGGTTTGCGCGCCACAGGCAAGCGCCGCCGAAACCTTGCGTCTGGCCGTCTCGGCCACGCCGCTGAGCCTGCCGATTTTTGTCGCCGACAAGCTGAATTACTTTGCCGACGAAGGCTTGAAGCTGCAGTTGCAAGAAATGGTGGGCGGGCACCGCGCCATGCAGGCGCTATTGGACGGACAGGCCGATTTGGCCACCGCCTCGGAAACGGTGCTGGTTTTCAACAGTTTCAAGTCACGGCAGTTTGCGGTGCTGGGCGGCTTCGCCAGCAGCAACAAGGACAGCAAGCTGATCGTGCGGGCCGGCGCCGGCATCGCCCAGTGGCAGGACATGCCCGGCAAGCGCATTGGCACGGTGCAGGCCGCAGCCAGCCATTACTGGCTCGACACCTCGCTCTTGGCCGCCGGCCTGGACCCACGGGCGCTGAAGGTGCAGCATGCCCAGCCAGAGCATATGGCCGAGCTGCTCAAGCGCGGCGATCTCGACGCCGTGGCCGCCTGGGAGCCCTACCCCTTCAAGATTCTGCAAACGGTGCCGGGTAGCCGGGTGCTGCCCAGCAGCATCAGCTACCGACTCAGCTTCAATCTGGTGGCAGGCCAGGCGCTGATCGGCACCAGGGACGAGGAGTTGGCACGCCTGCTGCGGGCGTTGGAACGGGCCGAGCGCTTCATCGCCGACAAGCCCGCCCAGGCCCAGGCCCTGCTGCGCGAGCGGCTCAAGCTCGACCAAGGCTTCATCGACTGGGTTTGGCCCAGCTATCAGTACCGGCTCAGCCTCGACCAGGCGCTGCTGGCCTCGCTGGAAGCGCAGGCACGCTGGGCCCAGCGGGAAGGCCATGTGACCGGCGAGCGGCCGCTCAACTACCTGAGCTTGATCTATTCCAAACCGCTGCGGCAGGTCGCGCCCGCCGCGGTGAGCCTGATCGAATAGGGCCCGCCATGCGCCTGCGTACCGCACTGGTCGGCTTTGTTTCTTCAGCACTGCTGCTGACGCTGGGCCTGGCGCTCAGTCTGGCGTATCTGGCGCGCCAATCTCACGCCATGCGTCAGCTGGAGAGCGAAGCGCATCTTGCCGTTACCCAGATCAGCGAGCTGCTGGTACTGACCCATGAGTTCGGTCTGCACGGCGAGCCACGCACGGTGCAGCAATGGCAGGCCTTGCACGGCAAGATCAGCCAGGCCTTGGCGGCCACGGCCAATTCACGCCTGCCCGCGCCGGTTGAAGCCTCCGCCGGCGTGGCGCAGCTGGGCGAGACCTTTGCCTTGTTGGCGAAGGCCGAAGCGCTGAAGGCCGCTACCGAGGCGCCCGCACCGCAAGCCTTGCAAGCCCGCCGCAATGCGCTGCTCTTGAGTCAGTTGCTGGCTGATTCGCGCGCCGTGACCGAATCGGTGCAGCGCTGGAGCCTGGCCGCCGATCAGCAGCGCCAACACCTGGACGGTCTGACCACACGACTGTCCATCGCCATCCCGGTGCTGATGCTGCTGCTGTTTGGCGCGCTGGCGGTACTCTTGTTCAAGCGGGTGCTGGACCCGCTGCGGCGCCTGAACCTGGCGGTGGAGGCCATTTCCAAGGGCGACCTGAGCGTGCGCAGCGCCACCGCCACCGATGACGAGTTCGGCGAGTTGTCGCGTCACTTCGACGCGATGGCGGTGGACCTGGTCAGCGACTTGCGCCACGAAGTGAAAGAGCGCCAACAGGCCGAGGCGCAGCTGCGGCTGGCCGCCAGCGTGTTCAGCCATGCGCGTGAGGGCATCATGATCACTGCCGCCGACGGCGCCATCATCGACGTCAACGCCACCTTCAGCGAGATCACCGGCTTCACGCGTGAGGAGGTGCTGGGGCAGAACCCGCGCCTGCTCAAGTCGGGGCGTCACGATGAGGCCTTCTACCGGGCCCTCTGGACCCGCCTGCTCGAGAAAGACTATTGGACCGGGGAGATCTGGAACCGCCGCAAATCGGGCGAGATCTATGCCGAGATGCAAACCATCAGCGCCATCCGCGATGAAGCGGGCCGCATCACCCAGTTCGTCTCGCTGTTCTCCGACATCACGACGCTGAAAGACCATGAGCTGCGCTTGCGCACCTTGGCCTATCACGATGCCTTGACGGGCTTGCCCAACCGCGTCTTGCTGCAAGACCGCCTGCAGCAGGCCATGGCCCAGGCCAAGCGACGTGGCAACCATCTGGCGCTGGCCTTTGTGGATCTGGACGCCTTCAAAGCCATCAATGACCAATACGGCCATGCCGCGGGCGACGCGCTGCTGGTGGGCGTGGCCCAGCACATCAAACAGGTGCTGCGCGAGGGCGATACCTTTGCCCGCTTGGGCGGCGACGAGTTCATCGTGCTGCTGGCGGATTTGCCCAGCGAGGCGGCTTGCGAGCCCTTGCTGGAGCGCGTTCTCGAGGCGGCCAGCCTGCCGGTGACCTGGAAGGGCCTGCGCTTGCAGGTATCCGCCAGTCTCGGTGTGGCCTGCTATCCCGGCGAACGAGAGCTGGACCCGACCCAGCTCTTGCAGCAGGCCGACCATGCCATGTACCGCGCCAAGCAAGAGGGACGCAATCGCTTTGAGATGAGCGGGCCCGGCGATCTGGACTGAGGAGGCCAAGGCCGCCCGATCAAGCCGAACCCGCCCGGCTCATCGGGCGTCGGCCCCAAGCCGAGCAACAGTCGCCAGCCAACGCTCCCTTTGGGCCGGCTGGCTGGACAAGACCGGCCCAAACTCGCTGATGCGCACCGGCTGGATGCCACAGAACTCCAGCACGGTGCGGCGCATCATGTGGTGCGCTGGGGAGCGCTGAAACCAGCGAAAGTACCAGGGCGGCGTGTCCATGCAGACCAGCAGCCGCGCGCTGCGGCCCTTCAAGAGCTTCTCGGGGATGGTCTTGCCGGCGTGGTACTTGAAGGCAAAGCCGGGCAACAAGATGCGGTCCAACGCGCCCTTCAGCAGCGCCGGCACCGAACCCCACCAGACCGGATAGACCCAGACCAGATGCTCGGCCGCTTGGATGGCTTGCTGCAGACGCTGGAGGTCGGGCTCCAGCGCTTGTTCACTTTGGTAGCCCAGTTCCAAGTTGAGCTTGAACTGCAGTTCGCTCAGATGAATCAACTCGACACTGTGGCCCGCTTGCGCGGCGGCTTGGGCGTAGCGCTCGGCCAGCGCGCGGCACAGGCTGCTTGGCTTGGGGTTGCCGTTGATGATGAGAATGCGTTGGAGCTGGGACTGAGGCTGGGGCATGCAGGCCTTGTGGTCGACAAGAAAGCCTGCAGTCTGCGGTCTGCCCCATGGGGCAGAGTCAAGCCCCGGGTGTTTGTTTCCTGCGGACTTGCACCTGAGGGCAGGCGCAGGCCAGCTCATGGGCACCGGCCAAGACCGCCGCAAACGCGGCCAGATGCCCGGCCTGCGCTTGCAAGTCAGCGATTTGCTGCGCCAGGGCTTCGCGCTTTTGCTCGACGGCCTGACGCGCAAAGCCCAGGCTGACGGCTTCCACCAAAGGCCCTTGGCTAGCCAAGCTCTGCAGCTCCTTCAGCTTGAAACCAAGCTGCTGAGCCTGACGGATCAAGGCCACGGCATCCACATGCTCTTGATCAAAGACCCGGTAGCTGCCGCGCCGCCGCGCGGGGGGCAACAAGCCCAGGCTTTCATACAGACGCACCGCCTTGGGCGTGGCGCCGGTGAGGCGACAGATCTGGCCGATCAGCACCCCGTCGCTCATGGCGGGCCCTTCGGCGCCCCAAGGGCCGGCGCGGGATCGGCGGGCGCGGTGGGCGCTGCCTGATCCGCCAAGGCCACAATCGTTCGCACGGGCCGGCGGGTGTCGATCACCACGGTGTGCGCGGTCTTGTCTTGGATGGCCTGGCGGTTCGGGTCCCAGATCAGTTGCACAAAGCCGGCGAAGCCGGTGGCCATGCCGGCGGCATAACCGCCATAACGCTTGAACAGAATCAAGGGCGTCAGGCGCTTGCCGGTCAGTTCCAAAACGCGCAAACCGAGCAGACGCTTACCCAGGGTCTGGCCGGGCCACAGCGCCGGCAGCAAGGTGAAGTACAGCGCCGGCAAGATCAGAAAACCGAACTTGTCGCGCCAGTAGCGGTACTCCTCCATCAAGGCCACGCTGCGCGGCGCCTTGGCGCGCTCCAGTTCGGCCTCCAGTTGGCGGATGCGGCGCGACTGCTGATGAAGCTCGCTGTCCTCTGCGGCCAGGGCCGCGGCGACAGCAGAGGCGGCATCCGCCGGCAAGGCTGCCGAGGAGTCGGCCCCCCCGTCTTGCGTAAGGGCAAGCTCTGGCTTGGGCGCATGGCCGTTGCGCAGCTCATCAGCCATCTCCAGCAGGCCCAGCACGCCAAACATGGCCACCAACAGCCAAGCCGCCCAATGCGGCGGTCGCCCGGGCTGGGGACGACTCGCCCCTCCCGCGGCCTGCTGCTTGCGGCGCAGGCCCAAGCCCTCGCGTGAGAACAAGTCCGGTCGCCGCCAGCGCAGCCACAACCACAGGCCCAGACCGATGGCGATCACCAGCAAGACATTGAGCACTTCGTTGAGCAGCGCCAGCAAGGCCACATCAATGCCGATGGCCAAGGTGCGCTGACGCGGCGTGGCCAAGGGCAAGCCCAAGACCTCGGGGGCCAGATTCAAGTCTTCCGGGGTGACCCAGGCACGCGGGTCGTAGGGGGGCTCGGCAGGAGTCAAGCTCATGAGCAAAGTTGACACAGGGCGCTGCATCTTAGTCCGCAGCTGGCAGGCCCCATGACGAATCGCCCGCTCTTGCATTGCTGAAACAATCAAGGCCAACCCATGCCTCTAGTCGCCCGCCCATGAAAATCCTGATCCTCGGAGGCACCCAATTCCTGGGACGCCATGTCGCCGAAGCGGCGCTGGCCGCCGGCCATGAGCTGACCCTGTTCAACCGCGGCCTGCATGGCGCGTCTCTGTTCCCCGATGTCGAGCAGTTGAAGGGCGACCGCACGCAAGACCTGACCCTGCTGCGCGGGCGCCGCTGGGATGCCGTGTTTGACGCCAGCTGCTACCTGCCCAGTGCGGCCAGACGCAGCGCCGAGCTGCTGCGTGACGCGACCGAGCATTACGGCCTGATCTCGACGATCTCGGTCTTTCCCGAGATCAGCGCGGCCACCGACGAGGACTCGCCCAAGGCTCAGCTGACGGGGCAGCAGCTTGAAGACGCCGAGCAACTGAGCTTGAGCGGCGGCTCACGCTCAGGTGGCGGCTATGGCGCGGCTTATGGCGGCCTGAAGGCCTTGTGCGAGCAGGAAGTGCAGGCCGTCTTCGGCGAACGCGCCTTGATCGTGCGGCCGGGTTTCATCGTCGGCCCCTACGACTACAGCCCGCGCCTGCCCTACTGGCTGAGCCGCATGGCCGAGGGCAGCCGCGTGCTGGCTCCGGGCCGGCCCGAGCGCAGCGTGCGCCTGATCGACGCACGTGACATCGGCGACTTTTGTCTGGCGATGGCGCTGACCCGCCGTGGCGGTGTCTTCAACACCAGCGGCCCCGATGGCCAAACCATGGGTGCGCTGCTGCACGCCTGCCAACAGGCCAGCGCAAAACCAAGCCAGCTGGTCTGGCGCAGCGAAGCCGATTTGCTGGCCGCCGGGGTGCAGCCCTTCCAAGACCTGCCTTACTGGTTGCCCGAGGCGGACAACGCGATGATGGACCTGCGCAGCCGCAAGGCCGAAGCCGCCGGCTTGCACTACCGCCCGCTGCTGCAAACCCTCGCCGACACGGCCGACTGGCTGAAGACGCAAGTCGGCGCGGCGCCGCAGGGCTTGACGCGCGAGCGAGAAATCGAACTGCTGGAAGGTAAGTGAATCTGCACATGCAGCATCGCCAAGTCCAAGACTTGCCCCCGCCCTTCATGAACTGAGCAGCGGCTCGAAGGCATACTGCGGAAGGGGGCTTGACGAACAAGTCCCGGGGAGCCTTGCCCATGCCGCGAAACCCAAGCCTCAAGACCAGCCCGGCCCGCACTCAGCCAACGCCCAAAGCCATCAATCTGGCCCTGCAAGGCGGCGGCTCGCACGGCGCCTTCACCTGGGGCGTCTTGGACGCGCTGCTGGAAGACGGGCGCTTGCAGCCGCAAGCGATCAGCGCCACCAGCGCCGGCAGCCTGAATGCGGTGGCCTTGGCCGATGGCTGGCGCAAGAGGGGCGCCGATGGCGCACGCCAGGCGCTGCAAGACCTGTGGCGTGCGGTCGCCGGCGCCGGGCGGGTGCACCCGCTGCAACCCAGCTGGTTCGATGCCTTTATGCAGGGCCTGCAGCACAGTGCGCAGCATGCCGTGCCGCTGGAATGGTCGCCCGTGCATCTGTGGGCCCAGACCATGACCCAGCTGTTCTCACCCTATCAGCTCAACCCCTTGAACTTCAACCCGCTGCGCCAGATCGTGCAGGCGCAGGTGGACTTTGAAGCGCTAAGGCAGGACTCACCGATCCAGTTGTTTCTGAGCGCCACCAATGTCGAGACCGGCAAGATCCGCGTCTTCAGCGGCGCCGATGTCAGCGTGGACGCGGTGCTGGCCAGCGCCTGCCTGCCGACGCTGTTCCAGGCGGTGGAGATCGCCGGCGAGTTCTTCTGGGACGGCGGCTATATGGGCAACCCGGCGATCTTTCCGCTGATTTATGAAAAGGTCTCGGCCGATGTCTTGATCGTGCATGTGAATCCGGTGTTACGCCCCGGCGTGCCGCGCACCTCCACCGAGATTGCCAACCGCATCAACGAGATCAGTTTTAACTCTTCGCTGATGCGCGAGATGCGCGCCATCGCCTTTGTCACCAGCCTGATCGACCGCGGCAAGCTCAATCCCGAGGACGCCCGCCGCATGCGAATCCACTCGATCCGCTGCGACGAACTGATGGCCGCGCAACGGGTAGAAAGCAAGATGGACACCGCCTGGCCTTATCTGTGCAGCCTGCGCGACGCCGGCCGCCAGCAGGCGCAGGCCTGGCTGGAGGCGCATATTGCCCAAGTGGGAAAAGAGTCGTCGGTGGATATTCGGGCGGAGTTTTTGTGAGGCCTCAAGGCCGGCAAGGCTCACTGGGTCTGGATGGCTGAATAGCTGATCACCGAGCGCTGCCATTCATCCACACGCCCCACCATCAAGTACTGCGCAAAGTCTTTCAGATAAAAATACTCTTCCTTGCTCTTCTTTTTATTCTGATCTTCGGATTCACAAACCACGGAAATGGCTTCACCCGAGAGATTCGGGTTGATTTTGCTGGCGGGCGAATACTCTGCCGCAGCCTTACACACCGAGTTGTTCTTGCGCTGAATCAGCTTGGTGCCGCTGACGAATAGGCCCGAAGTCTTGATCGTATGTTCAGCCTCATATTGAAAACTGAACTCTTGCCCCGGTTGCGGCGCACAAAGGCTCGGCGTGCTGGTATCAAAACGGGTCAGGCGAAACCGATTATTGAAATCAATGCTTGACTTCACGCCCAGCGGCAAAAACATCTTGCCCATGGGAAGAACGGCCGTCGACGAGTTGTCGGTCACCGCCTGAGATTCATTCACCAGGGGTAATAGGCCGCACATCGTCAGGCCGCGCCCCATTGATTTCGCGGCGCCACTGCGAAAAACCGTGTTGGATGCCGCGCCGATCAGCCCATTGTCCAAACGCAAGAATTCAGACTTTGAATCGACATACACCTTGGAGAAATTCGTCTTGTGATCAATTTCTTCCACCAAGGTGTAGGCGAGTAAGGAATGCGCTGGAGCAATCCCTTTCACCTGCGCATCCAGCTTTTGTTGTAAATCAGCCGGGACCGAGAACTCGGCTTCTTTGTCTTGCGCCCAGGCGGGCTTGGCGCTGTGCAGGCTGGCAGCAAGGAACAGCAGGCCGAAAAGGAGTTCAGACTTCAGCAGGCGATGTTTCATGGCAAGCATTTAAATCGTTATGCCGCCAGCATAGCCAGGGCACGCCGCCCTGGCATGAGGTGAATCCAGAACACGCCTTCAAGCCCTTGCCTGGGAATGAGCGCTGCGCTCGGTGAGCTTGAGGTCAGATCTGACGCCCATCAAGCGCAGCTCGGCACCTCCGGCTTGCCGCTGGACTTCATGCATTGCTTGTAGCCGGCCGGCAGATGATTGACCTGGCGCGTTTGGCCGACGTTGAGCTTGAACTGCTCAAACACCTGGTGGGTGCAGGTGGTGGTGGGCGTGCTGCTCTCGGCACCCACGGACTCACAGCGGCTGGTATAGAGCGCGTAATTGCACTCGCCGCTCGGGCTGGCCACGCATTCAAACTTGGCCGAGCCTGGGGTCTTGACCGAGACGCTTTCGCCGTCATTGCTGGTGCTGATGTGGATGGCGCAGCCGCTGAGAGTTGCGGCCAATGCAAACGCGGCAAAGGCGCTGAGACGGGTCTTGATCATGGAAAGAGACTCCTGAAGGTTTGTGAGCAGATGCCTGCATCCTAGGAAAGCCCGCAAAACCTGACCCTGTGCTTGCGACGAACTGCAGAGTCGCCGCGACAGGCCGTCAAATCAGCCCACTGCGCGCGAGCGCCAGGCCGCCGGTGTGCAGCCAAACCAGCCGCGAAAGGCGTGGTTGAAATTGCTTTGCTCGCTAAACCCCAGCAAAAACGCGATCTCGGTCAACGAGAGCTGCGGGTCGCGCAGCAAGACCTGCACCTGCTCGCGGCGCACCGCTTCCACCAGGGCGGTGAAGCTGGCCTCGGCCTCGGCCAGGCGGCGCTGCAGGGTGCGCACGCTCAGGCCCAGGGCCGTGGCCACCGCCGGCAACTGCGCGCGGTCATGCCGCAGTTGGGTGCGGATGCATTCGCGCACCGCTTGCACGATGGCGGGCTCGGACGCGGCCGCAGTGAGGCTGCTTTGTGCACCAACCAAGCCGGCTTCATGCAAGCGCTGAGCCAAGCGCTCCTCGGCGGCGCGCAGCAGCGGCGGGAACATGCCGACATCGGCATTCGGCAGCGGCAGGTCCAGCACCAGGGCCGGGAAGCTGGCCTCGGTGACCGAGGCGCCGAAGCGCACCGGCGCGCCAAACACGCGCTGGTACTCGGCCAGATCGGCGCCCTCCGGTGCGGCGTGAACAAAGGCCAGCGCATAAGCCGGCACGCTGGCGCCGCCGGCCAACCAGCTGACAAAGGTGTGGATGCCGGCCATCACACTCTCGCTCAGATGGCGCGCGCCCGGCTGATCCAACCAGGGCGAATGCCAGCGGTAGTGGGCCAGCGCCAAGCTGCCATCGACAGGATCTTCAACCACGATCTCCGAGCGGCCCAGATCATGGGCCAGGCCCTCGAAGCGCCGCGTCTGCTCGGCGGCGGCGCGAAAGTTGGCGCAGGTGCAGAGCACCAGGCCGTAGCTGGCAAAGGTCGAGAGGCCCATGCGCTGGCCGACATGCAGGCCGAAGAACACATCGTCCAATTGCAGCGCGGCGGCATTCAGCAAGGCGATGTAGCGCTGCACCGGAATGGCCTCCGGCAAGGCCGCGCCGGGCTGGGCAATCTCCGGCAGGCCGCAAGCCTCGGCCAGCTGCGCCATATCGGCGCCCAGTTCGCGGGCGGTGTCCACCGCCGTCTTGGCATAGGCCCCAACCACGCGGGCCTGCGCGGGCGGCGGCAGGCTGCTCAAGGACTCGTGCTGGACAGGAGTGTCAGGAGAAGAAACGGACATGGCCGGCAGTGTGCCGCAGGCCCAGTGCGGTCACCATCCTTGCTCACCCCAGGATCAGCCCTCTTTGGCTGTATTCAAGATCTCTTGCAGATCGCCATACAGTGGGCCGAGCCGCTCGTACATGCGCAAATAGACCCGTTTGTAAAGCTCGTCATACAGCCGCGCGTTGGCAGCCTTGGGCTCAAACGTGCGGCCCAGGCGCGTCATCGCCGCCACGGCCGAGGGGAAGTCGCGGTGCAGGCCCAGGCCCACCGCACCGGCGATTGCAGCGCCCAGGCCCGAGGTCTCAAAGGTGTGCGGCCGCGAGGTGGGCAGATTGAAAATGTCGGCGCTCAGCTGCATGGCGGCGTCCGACTGCGAGCCGCCACCTGATACGCGCAAGGACGTGAGCTTGACCTTGCTGCGCGCCTCGATTTTTTCTTTGCCCTCGCGCAGCGCATAGGCCAGGCCTTCCAGAATCGCTCGGTACAGATGGGCGCGGGTGTGCACATCGGAGAAGCCGATCACCGCGCCACGCGCGTCCGGGCCGGGGTGGCGGATGCCGGGGGTCCAGTAGGGTTGCAGCATCAGGCCCTCGCTGCCGGGCGGCACGGTAGACACCATGCGGTCAAACAAGGCCTCGGGCGTCACGCCCTCCAAAGGCGCGGCGGCCAGCTCGGGGTGGCCGAACTGTTCCTTGAACCAGCTGACCATCCAATAGCCACGAAAGATCTGCACCTCGGTGTTGTACTGGCCGGGCAGCACCGCCGGATAGGGCGGCACAAAAGGCGTGGCCTCCACATAGCGCGGCGTGGTGATGTCGATGGTGGCGGTGGTGCCGTAGGAGATGGCGCCGATCTCGGGGCTGATGGCGCCGGCGCCGATGATCTCGCAAGCCTTGTCGGCCGCGCCAGCAATCACCGGCAAGCCCTCGTCCAAACCGGTCGCCTCAGCGGCTTCGCGCGTCAGCCCGCCGATCAAACTGCCCACCGGCAGCAGCTCGGGCATTTGCTCGCGCCGCACCTGCAAGGCCTGCCACTTCCAGTCCCAGGCCGGGGCCCAGTCCTGGCGCTTGAAGTCAAAGGGCAGATAGCCCACTTGCGAGCCCACTGAATCGGCAAAGCGGCCGGTCAGGCGGTAGTTCAACCAACCGGACACCAAGAGCACCTTGTGCGTCAAGGCATGGCGTTCGGGCTCATGCTCGGCAATCCAGTTCAGCTCGGCCTCGCGGCCGAAATAGTCGATGGTGGCGCTGACTCCGGCAGCCTTGAAGGCCAGCGCCCACCAGGGGCTGACGCGCGGCGCACGGCTGGCGCGGCGCTGGTCCAGCCAGATGATGAAGGGCCGCAGCGCCTTGCCGGCCGCATCCACCGGCACCAAGGTGCCACGCTGGGTGGTGACCACCACGCCTTTGACGCAGGCCCGCAAGTCCGCATGCTGGGCCCACAAACCCCGGCACACCGACGCTGCGGCCTGCCAGAAGGCTTCGGCATCATGCTCCAGCCAGCCGGGCTGCAAGGAGATGTAGTCGTCCAGCGGCTGCTGGCATTTGGCGCGGATGTTCCCGTGCAAATCGACCAGCAAGGCGCGCACACTTTGGGTGCCGCAGTCGATGGCGAGCAAGAGTTCGGCTCGACGGGTGGATGGATGATGATCCGTGCTCACAGGCCCTCCTCCACAGGCACCGCGTAGCAGCGCGCCACCCGGTCCAGATAATGTGCCACTTCAGCGGCCCATTGCTCGGCCGACCAGCCCAGCTCTTCGCACACGATAGGTTCCAGCTGCGGCAGCAGCTCGGCACCACCCTGCGGCAGCAACAGGCCCAGGCGGCTGCGGCGCAAGAGCAAATCGTCCAGGTGCGCCACCGCCTCGGCGCGGCAGGCGTAGCGCAGTTCGACCCAGCAGCTCGGGCTGCGGCCGATGCGGGCCAACTCTTGCGGATGCGCTTTCGCGCAGGCCAGCAGCGCCAGCGCATCGATGCCGTAAAGCGCCTGCCAGCGGGCCCGCAAGTCGGAAGGCCAGTCGGCCGGCCAATGGGCCGACAAATCCGCTTGCGGAGCCAACACCGCCGCATCGGGCCGCACATGGGCCAGGGCCGGAACCCGGTTGGCCGCCAAACGCAAAGCCTCGACGGCGCTGGCGCGGAAGGTGGTCAGCTTGCCTCCGGTGACGGTGATCAGCCCGTCTTCGTCCTTGATGAAGTGCTCACGCGTGGCTTTGGAGGGGTCTGCGCCCTGCTGCCCCTCTTCCGCCAAGACCGGCCGCACGCCCGACCAAGTGGACAGCACATCGGCCTCGCCCAGCCCCAAGCTCGGGAACTGATGGTTCAAGGCTTGCAGCAGATAGTCGAACTCGGCGCGGCTGATGGCGGGCTCTTCACCCAAGTCGGGCGCATGGTCCAGATCGGTGGTGCCCACCAGGGTGGCGCCCTCCCAAGGCAGGGCGAACACCGGCCGGCCGTCTTTGGGGTGGAAGAAGGCCAGGGCCTGCGCCACCGGCAAGCGCCAGGCATTGAACATCAGATGGCTGCCGCGCAAAGGACGCAGCTTGGGCGCACAGCCCAGGCTGGCGCGCAGCTGATCGGCCCAGGCGCCGGTGGCGTTGATGACGCATGCCGCCTTCACATCGAAGCACTCGCCGCTGAGCGCGACTTGCAGTTGCACGCCGTCCACACCGGAGGGTCCGCGGCTCAAGGACCGCACCGCCAGATGGTTGAGCGTCAGCGCACTGAGGCTGCGCGCCTCGGCCAAGACGCGCAGGACCAGGCGGGCATCATCGGTCTGCGCGTCAAGATAGGACCAGCCGCCCAGCAGGCCCTGCAGGCCCAGAATTGGCGCCCGCTCTAACAGCGAATTCACGCTGTACCAGCAACGCGAGCGCGCCCGCGCCAAGGCGTCGTACAAGGCCAAGCCGATGCCGAGCACACGCCGGCCGGTCTTGTCGCCCACCCGCACCGGCAAGAGAAAGCGCAGCGGCGTCACCAAGCCCGGCGCATCGCGCAGCAAGGCCTCGCGTTCGCGCACCGATTCGCGTGTCAGGCCGATGCGGCCCTGGGCCAGATAGCGCAGACCGCCATGCACCAGCTTGGAGGAGCGCGAGGAGGTGCCACTGGCAAAGTCGCGTGCCTCCACCAGGGCTACCGAGGCGCCGGCCCGCGCCGCCTCCAGCGCCACGCCGGCCCCGGCGATGCCGCCGCCGATCACCAAGACATCGACACGGCCGAGCGCGCGCAGCCGCGTCAGATCTTCGGCGCGCTTCACTGCGCCTGCCCTTGGCGCGGTGCACTGGGCAGCAGATTGCCCGAGTCCAGCAAGCGCTGCGGATCAAAGTGCTGGGCCAAGGCTTGCAGCGCCGCCATGCCGGCCGCGCCCTTCTCGGCCGCCAGATACGGTGCGTGGTCCTTGCCCACGCCGTGCTGATGCGTGATGGTGCCGCCGTTCTGCACAATGGCCTCACAAACGGCGGTCTTCAGCGCCTGCCAACGCGCCAGCGCGGTTTCAAAGTCGGGCCCGATGCGGAAGACAAAGGTGCTGTAAACGCTGCTGCCCTGCGCATAGACATGTGAGAGATGAGTGTAGGCATGGCAGCGCTCGCCCTGCGCGGCCAGGGCCTCGCGGCCGGCGGACTCCATGGCGGCCATCATGGCCGGCACGCGCGGCCAGTCCACTGCTGTTTCCATGGTGTCCACCGCATAGCCTTGCGCCCACAGGGCATTGCGCAGATAGACGCCCTTGAAGCGATTGGTCTGCCACTTCTTGCCCAAGAGTGCGCCGGTGCCCACCGCGCGGTGGCGGCGCAAAACCTTGCGCGCCAGCGACTTCATCGCGCGGACCTGCGCCGCGCCGCCGGTGAAGCCCAGCATCAGCATCACCTTGGCGCCGGGCGCACAGCCGCGCAGGGCCAGATAGCGCTCCAGCCAGGCGATGGCGCTGGCGTGACCGGCCAGGGCCAGGGTGGTCAGCGTCTCCGTCGCATTGGCCAGGCGCATCATCGACAGGCCCAGCTTGGCCTGGGCCAGTTCGCGCACCGCCGCCTCGCCGGCCGCCCAGTCGGGCAGGAAAAAGGCCAAAAAGTCCTCGCGCTCGGGCAGGCGGCTGATGCGCACCGAGGCCTCGGTCAGCACGCCGAAACGCCCTTCCGAGCCCAACACTTGTTCGCGCAGATCGGGGCCGGCAGCCGAGGCCGGAAAGGTGGGCAACTCCAGCGTGCACTGCGGGGTCTCGAGTCGCCCGCCGGCAAACATCGCCTCGATGCGGCCATAGCGGGCCGACTGCTGGCCGGAGGAGCGGGTCATCACCCAGCCGCCCAGACTGGCGTATTCAAAGCTCTGCGGATAGTGGCCCAGCATCCAGCCGCGCGCGCGCAGCTGCGCCTCCAGATCGGGGCCCAAGACGCCGGCCTCAAAGCGCGCCAGCTGCGCCAGCGGGTCCAGGCTGAGCAGGCTGCGCATGCGGCCCAGCATCAGCGTCAGCACCGGGCGAGCATCACCGGCGGGCGGGGTCAGATGGCCGACCACGCTGGTGGCGCCGCCGCAGGGAATCACCAGCGCGCCGACCTGGGCCGCCCAGTCAAGCCATGCGCGCACCTGGGCCGAGCTCTCCGGCCAGACCACGCCGTCGCTGACCGGGCCGACGCGACCAAAGCGCAGGCGCAACCAGTCGCCCAGGCTCTGGCCGAAGCTGGCGCGCAAACGGGCCTCGGCGCTGGTGTCCAGGCCCGGATGCGCGGGCAGGCGGGACGGCGGAATTTGCGCCAAGGCCGCCGCCAAAGCCGCGTCTTGCGGCGCCTCGGCCACCCCGACCTGGGCATGCAAGAAGTCCAGTGCGCCCTCGTTCAGGGCGCTGGCCACCCCTTCCTCACCCCAACCATTCCAACGACGCATCACGGATCCCCGGCTCAAAAAAAGGCAAGGCCCGAGCTTATGCAGCTCGGGCCTTGCCGACTAGGGATTTTGTGACGCGGGCTTGTGCTTACGCGCCAGACTGGGGTTTGTCTTTAGGCCTTGCGGCGACGAGCAGCGGCGCCCAGGAACGCCAGGCCCAGGCCCATCAAGGCATAGGTTTGTGGCTCGGGCACGGCGCCAACATTGGTCAGCGAGAAGGCCAGGTTGTCGGCGTAGCCGTCGTTGTCATTCGAGGCCAGGCGCTCCATGGTCAGATCGAACTTGATCTGAGCGGTGCCCACTGGCACAAAGCCCTTGACTTGACGGAACAGCAGACCGGTCTGGTTGCTGCGGTCGGCTGCCTTGACCGGGCCCAGCGAGATATTGCTGATGTCGGCATTGGCAGCGTCAATGAAGGTCACCATCAGCTGGGCGTTGTCGCCTTGGTCCTTCCAGCCACCCAGAAAACCGTTCAGGTCGAAGGCGACCTTGCCGCTGGCGATGCTGGTGCTCAGATCGCTGACGTTGACAAACTGGAAGCCTGCCGAGAAAGCCGAGCTTTGGCCGGCAAACATCTTGCTGCCACGGTTCGTGGGGCCGGGCTGGGTCGGCAGCACCCAGTTGCTGCCGTAACTGACCGACTGGAACAGGTCGGTGCCGTCGTAGGCCGTCCAACCGGTCGCGCCGGCTTCGGCATCGCCGTTGATGATCAGGTTGCTGCCGAAGCTGGTGGCGTGGGCGGCCAGGCTGGCGGCCAAGAGAGTCAGGGCGGCAGCGCCGCGGATCAGGGTCTTGGTAGTCATGATGAAAAATCTCCGTGAATCAAACAAAGTGAACAGTGAGGTAAGAGCTGCAGCGGGAACTCAGACCGGCAAGCGGTACTGGTTCAGCTGAGCCGGGCCTTCCATGGCCGGGTCGGTGATCGAGGGCTCGCCGGTTTCCAGATGGCCGGCAAAGCGACGGCTGTAGTCGGCCTGGCCGACCACGCGCACGCTGAAGTCGTACCAGTAGGCGCTGTCCTTCAGCGGCAAGCGCACGGTGACGCTGGCGCGAGCCGGCAGCTTGACCGTTTGCGGGTCCACCGCGTAGTACTTGTTGGCGACCAAGGTCATGCTGCAGGCGAAGCTGCCGGTATTGCTCAGCTCGATGATGAGTTCGCCATTGACCGCGTCCGGTGTCACACGCACTTCGGGATTAGGCTGGGCGGCCGCGGCGACGCGGCGCGCATTGCCGGTGAAATGGCGGTGATAGCCGTTCGGGCCCAAGACCCACAGGTCATAAGCACCGGTGCTGCTGGGCTGCCAGGTGCCGCTCAGCTGCTTGCCGGCTTCCACCGTGTAGCGGCGCGGCAGCGCAGCCAGGTTCAGGCGGTCATAGACATGGAAGACTGCTGCGGGTGCCTCGGTCACGCCGGTGTGGGCGAATTGCAGCTCGATACGGCTGGAGCCAACACGACCGGGGTTCACCTTGACAGCTGCGGTGGTGTGCAGTTCATAAGCCAGTGCGCGTGCCGGGCGTGGGCCGCTCAGCTGCACCGGGGCTTGCAGGCTGCTCGGCGTGGGCGGCGTGCTGGTGCCGGGCAAGGCGCGGGCGCGCTTCGCCAGCTCCAGCGTCTTGGGGAACTTGTCGAAGAAGGCCGCATCGTTGGGGTCGCGGAAGTTGAAGGCCGAAGTCAAGTCGCCGGCCACGGCACGACGCCAGCCGCTGATATTGGGCTCCATCACGCCGAAACGCTTTTCGATGAACTGGATCACCGAGGTGTGGTCCGCCACTTCGGAGTTGACCCAGCCGCCCTTGCTCCAGGGCGAGATCACATACATGGGCACGCGCGGGCCAAAGCCGTAAGGCTTGTGCTGGTGGGTGGCGGGTGTGCCGTTGAGGATGTGGTGGTACTCACCGGCGGTGTCGGCGGTGGAGGCCCCGGCCAGCTCGGCCTTGGCCGGGTCGGCATCCCATTTGACATAGCTGGGCGCGGCCGGGGGCGGCATGTGGTCAAAGAAGCCGTCGTTCTCGTCGAAGTTGATGAACAAGACCGTCTTGCTCCAGACCTCGGGGTTGGCAGTCAGCGCATCCAGCACCTTGGCGGTGTAGTCCGCGCCCTGAGCGGGACTGGAGGGGCCGGGGTGCTCGGAGCCTTCGGCGGTGGCGACGATCCAGCTGACTTGCGGCAGCTTGTTAGCCAACACGTCTTCACGCAGCTTGTCCAAGTCGCGGGTGTTGATGCCGCGCTCGGCCAACTCGGCCGAGTAGCCGGGGCGCTTGTAATAGGCGTCGCGGAAGGGGCGGAAGCCGAACAGCGCGTTGTCGGTGAAGTTGTCGTTCAGGTTCTGGTAGACCTGCCAGGTGATGCCGGCGGCTTGCAGGCGCTCGGGGTAGGTGGTCCAGGTGTAGTCGTCCAGCGGGTTCGGGTTGAACCACTCGTGGCTGTTGTCTGTCGAAGGGCCATTGCCCAGACCCAGGCCGTCATTGCTGCCGCTCCAGATGAACAGGCGGTTGGTGTTGGTGCCGGTCTGGGTGGCGCAGTGGTAGTGGTCGCAGATCGTGAAGGCATTGGCCATCGCGAACTGGAAAGGCAGATCGCTTTCCTTGAAGTGACCCATCGAGTGGTTGTTCTTGGCCTTGGGCCAGGCGTTCATGCGGCCTTGGTCCCAGGCGGCTTGGGCATCGGCCCAGGCGTGCGGCGTACCCGAGACACGCATGAAGGCAAAGTTCTGCGTGGTGTTCAGGTGGAAAGGCGCAATCGCGACCGGGCCGACCGGCGGACGGCCGGGCACCGAGGCGGTGGCATTGGGCTGCACCCAGACCGTGCGGCCGGTGATGCCGGTCTTGTCGGCCACGGGCACCGGGAAGGGGTCGGCAAAACCACGCACGCCATTCAGCGTGCCGAAGTAATGGTCGAAGGAGCGGTTTTCCTGGGTCAGCACGACGATGTGCTCGACGTCCTGGATGGTGCCGCTGCGGTTATTGGCCTGGATGGCCAGGGCGCGCTGAATGGCAGGCGGGAAGCTGGCCAGGGCGGCCGAGGCGCCGGCGGCCGAGGCCACGGTGCGCAGAAAACCGCGACGATCTTGCTGAGTCATGGTGTGTGCTTTCGAAAAATTGGGGCAGGCGGCTCAGGCCGCGCTCTTGCGGCGAGCCACGCGGGCAACAACCATCAGGCCGGCCAGCAGCAAGGCATAGCTCTTGGGCTCAGGCACGGCTTGGGTGAAGCTGAAGTCATCCATCACGAACTCGCCGTGGTTCTGGCTCTTGATGCGCACGGCATCGACCTGGCCGGCATAGCCGCTGGCCAGAAAGGTCGGTGTGGCCGACGGGTCCAGCGTGGCGCTGGTGGCGACCACTTGGCCCTTCAGCAGCAGCTCAAAGCTAAGCAGAGCGCCGCCCAGGCCGGCGAAGTAGGCACCGTCGAAACGCGCCGTTTGGCCGGCCGCGCCAAAGCGGATCAGGCTGGCGGCGTCGCTGCCCAGGAAGTCATTGGTGATGCGGCCCTGGCCGGATTTGGCGGTGTAAGGCGCAACCGGGGTGGAGAAAGCGGTCCAGCCACCCACCGACCAGTCGAGGCCGCCGTAGTTGGCGCTGACAACGCCGTCGGGCAGATCATCGAAGTTCAAAACCGTCGCCATCGCGCCGGGCAATGCGGCCAGCATGGCGGCGCCGATAGCGACCTTGCCCATTGAAAACACAAATTTCCTCACCGGAATCCTCCTTGTTGTGGAATCCATTCAATCTATTGAGGAAATAGGTCGTGAAAATGACGAGCAAAGGACCAAACGGACTACGTCAGCAGATTCGCCTGGTCTCAAACAAGGGAGAGGATGCCGGGCAAGCCCGCCAAAGCCACGGTCCAACGCGGTTCGGCGTTCAGGGGCAACGCTGTGCGCTCAGCGCACGCTCTTGGGCGGGCTGTCGGCGCTGGCGGGCTCGGCCACCACACGCGCATAGCGCTGAAAACTCCAGTAAGCCCAAGCCCAGTCCATCAGCACCACCAATCGGTTGCGGAAACCGATCAAAAAGTAAACGTGGACAAAAAGCCAGAACAACCAGGCCAGATAGCCCGAGAACTGCAGGCGCCCGACATCGGCCACCGCCGCTTTGCGCCCGATGGTGGCCAGATTGCCGTAGTCGCGGTAGCGGAACTTGGGCGCGGCAGGCAAGACCTGACCCCGAGAAGCCGAGCCACGAGCCTCTGCGCGTAGTTGGACCAGGATCTGCGCCGCCGCAAACGCGCCCATCTGCTTGGCGCCCGGGCTCACGCCCGGCACCGGCCGGGTCGAGCCATCGGGCTCATGGCTGAGCGCGGCGGCCAGGTCGCCAATGACGAAAAGCTCCGGGTGCTCCGGGATGTTCAAACGCCCATCCACCTGCACGCGGCCGGCCCGGTCCAAAGGCACCGCCAGCATGCGGCCCAGCGGCGAGGCCGCCACCCCGGCGGCCCAGACGCGCGTGCGCGCTTCGATGCGCTGGCGTCCGCTCGCGCTTTCGACCTCGACGCCTTCTTCATCAATCTCCACCACCCGGCAGCCACAGCGCACTTCCACGCCCAAGTGCTGCAATTGCTCAGCCGCGCGAGCCGACAAGTCGGGCTTGAAGGCAGCCAAGACGCGCTCGCCCCCTTCCAGCAAGATCACCCGCGCCTTGGCCGGGTCGATGCGGCGGAATTCATTGCGCAAGGTGTGACGCGCGATTTCCGCCAAGGTGCCGGCCATCTCCACCCCGGTAGGCCCGGCGCCGATGACGACAAAGTTCAGCCAAGCTTGGCGCTCACTCTCTTCAGCCAGCGCTTCGGCGCGCTCAAAGGCGGTCAGCACCTGGGCGCGCAGCTTGAAGGCATCGGCCATGGTTTTCAGCCCAGGCGCATGCTCGGCCCAGTCGTCCCGGCCGAAATAACTGTGGGTGGCACCGCTGGCCACGATCAAGAAGTCATAGCTCAGGCGCTGACCGTCCGACAAGTCGACGCAGCGCGCTTGCTTGTCGATACCGCTCACTTCAGCCATCAGCACCGTGGCATTGGCCTGGCGCCGCAACATATGGCGGATGGGCGCGGCGATCGACGGTGCCGACAAACCTGCCGTGGCCACCTGATACAGCAGCGGCTGAAACAGATGGTGGTTGCTGCGGTCAATGACGATCAGATCGACCGGGGCGCCAGCCAGGGCTCGCGCGGCAGCCAAGCCGCCAAAACCACAACCGATGATGAGGACGCGCGGGCGCGGGCTTGATGAAGAACTGCGGGGCGGGTTCATGCGCCTATTCTGGCCCGCGCCAGCCGGGTTCTTTCAGCCCTGCTGATAGCCATTTGGAATGGCTGCTGCGATTCAAGGCATAGCCTACTTGCACGGCCTCAATGGCCGAGCAATTTCTCGAAAAATACGCTGAAGGGCTCGGCGCGCCGGCCCGAGAAGGGTCCGCAGCGGCCATAGCCATGGCGCTCCAGCAGGCGCTGCGCGCCGCGCTGTGAGGCCGCGACTTGCACCCGCAGCAAGGGTTGGCGCTGGCGCAAGGCCTCGCGCTCCAACTCTGCCAGCAGCGCGGCACCCAGGCCCTGGCCTCGCTGGCTGGGCGAAACCACCCAGCTGCTCAGCTCGGCGCTCTCATCAAAGAGCTGCAAACCGGCCAGGCCCAGGGCACGCTGACGTGCATCGCGCACCACGGCCAAGCGCAAATTGGGCCGATCCAGTGCATCGCGATGCCGTTGCGCCAGCGGATTGGCACAGGGGTAATGCCCAGCTTCAGCGTCATTCAGTGCGGCCAGCAAGGCGGCCAAATCGCTGCGGCTGCTTGAGTCCAAGGCTTCAATCCGGACTTGCGAATGGACAGCACCAACGCTGTCGCTGGCCCTTGCCACCCAGATCTGACCCGGGCAGCGTTGGTTCACATGCAAGGCTTGAGGGGAACCCGTGTAGGCGGTACGCATGGGCAATGCTCCCAGTCCAAGGGGTAGATAAGGGCGGGCTTCGCCCGCAGCGGGGACAGCAAAAATGGCCAAGGTGGTTCTCTTCATGGGCGCTTGGAGATGAACACGACACGCAATTGGCGTGCCATGTCTTCAAGACGGGCCGCACAATGGCGACCATGCGCCGCGCCGATCGTTTGTTTCAACTCGTCCACCTGATCCGAGGACGCCGCCTGTCCACCGCCGACTTCCTGGCCCAGCGCCTGGAGGTGTCGCCGCGCACCGTCTACCGCGATGTGGCGGCCTTGCAAGGGCAAGGCGTGCCGATCGAGGGCGAGGCCGGCGTGGGCTACCGCATGCGCGCCGGCTTCGACCTGCCGCCGCTGATGTTCACCAAGGACGAAGCCCAGGCGCTGGTGGCCGCGGTGCGCCTGGCCCAGGGCCAGCTGGACAGCGGCTTGGCGCGCCAGGCCGAGAACGCGATGCTGAAGATTCTGGGCGTGCTGCCCAGCGCCGAGCGGGCCGCCGCCGAAAGCCTGGCCCTGTTCGCCCCGCTGACCGGCTTGAGCCCCGAGATGCGCGAACGCCTGGCCCTGCTGCGCGAGGCCACCGAAAGCCGCCAGGTTTTGCAGCTGGACTATCTGGACCTCAGCGAGGCGCGCAGCCAGCGCCGGGTGCGGCCGCTGGCCTGCTTGTTCTGGGGCCAGGTCTGGACGCTGGCGGTTTGGTGCGAGCTGCGTGAAGACTTCCGCAGCTTCCGGGTTGACCGCATCCAGGCCTTGCAGGTGCTGGACGAACGCTTCCGCGATGAGCCGGGCAAGACCTTGGCCGATATGAGGCGCGCCACCGCCCTTGAACAAGGCTAGGCAAAGGAATCAACAGGCTTGATCTGGCGCAAGCCCATGCAGGAGGCGAGGTTCAAAATGAGCCTTAGAGCCAGACTCGGCTCCCTCTGAAAGGTTTGCCATGAAGATCAATGTTGGGACCACCGATCGTGTTTTGCGCATCAGCGCCGGCTTGCTGCTGATCGTGCTGGCCGCCACCGGCACCGTGGGCGTTTGGGGCTATATCGGCATCGTGCCCTTGCTGACCGGCATCTTCCGCTTCTGCCCGGCCTACCCCTTGCTGGGCATGAACACCTGCTCGATGAAAGACCAGTAAGCGCCAGGCTTTTGTCGGCTCTGCTAGGGTGCGGGTTTGCCGATCAAGGCAAGCCCCGGACCGATCCATGAACCGACACCTTCTGGCCCTGCTCTGCCTGAGCGCCTTCGTCAGCACCTCGCAAGCGGCCGAGCCCGCGCCTTTGCCGACGGTGGCTGCCGTCGATCTGCAGCGCTATGCCGGCGCTTGGTATGAGATCGCGCTATTGCCAAATCGCTTCCAAAAGCAATGCGTGGCCGACACGCAGGCGCGCTACCGGCTCGATGGCAATCGGGTGGAGGTGATCAACCGTTGCCGCACCTCCAATGGCGAGGTGGATCGCACGGCGGGCCATGCCAAGACCGTGGACAGCAGCGGCAATGCCAAGCTGCGCGTCACCTTCTTCTGGCCGTTTTATGGCAACTACTGGGTGCTCGATCTGGATGAAGACTACCGCCATGTCTTGATCGGCGAGCCCAGCCGCAAGTACGCCTGGGTCTTGTCACGCACGCCGCAGATGGACGAAGCGCAGCTGCAAAAGCTCTTGGACCGAGCTGCGGAGCTGGGCTTCAACAAGCAGGCCTTTCAGCGCACGCCGCAGACCCAGCCGCTGGAGTGAAGCGCGCAAGGCTCTGCCCTCAGGCGCGCAAGGCCTTGGACAGCAAGCGCGCCAGCAAGGGCAGGAGGCGCAGCCGACCCGCCGGCGCCTCAATCCAGCGATAAAAGGGCACAGCAGCCATATTGCTCAAGATCCACGCAGACAGCAGCGCCATCAAGGCCTGCCAACCATGCTCGGGGTCCCGATACTCGAACAAGGCATTGACCAGCAAGCAGATCGGGAAGTGCACCAGGAACAGCGCAAAGGAATGCGTGCCCAGATGCGCAATCAAGGGCGCGCTCTTGCGATCGGCCAGCAGGCAGCGGCCGATGTGATGGCGCTGCTGCAAAGCGGCCAGCACCAGCGCGGTGAACAGCGCCAGCAGCACCCGCTCACGGAAGTCGAGCACCAAAGCGATCAAGACCGCCGCACTCAGCAAAGCCAGGCCCAGGCGCTGGTGGCGGATCAGACCCAGCCAATGCACCATCGCGCCCAGGCCATAGGCGCCGAAGAAGTACAAGGCCCAGTTATCCAAGCCGGCCATGCGATTGAAGAACCACAGCGAGGCCAGCATCACCAACACCACCAAGGCCGGGCCGATCACACGGCGCCAGGCGCGTGGCAAGGCCAGCTGGCGCGCCACCCACAGCAGGGCCAGCAACAGGGCGAAGAGTTGCAGGTCGATGGCCACATACCAAGCCCCCACCGTCAGCGACTCATAGCCCAAAACACCGTGCAAAAGCGTGGCGTGGGCCAGCAGTTGCGGCAGGCTGATCGAGGCCGGCACCAACTCGGGCAGCCATGGCGCCACCAGGGCCGAGACCAGCAAGGTCATCACCACGGCCGCCATGAAGGGCAGCACCAGGCGCTGATAACGGCGCCAGAGCAAGTCCGGCACGCGCCCATCCAGCAACTGGCCTTGGGCGGACAAGGCCCGCGCACTCAAAAAGCCGCCCAGCACCAAAAAGACCTGCACCGCCATGCGGCCGTAGTGATAGAGCCAGTCCATCAGCTGCGGCAGCACCACGCTCAGGCTTTCAGAGATGGGCCCGTAGGCCGACAAATGGTGCAAGACGATCAGCTGCGCCGCCAAGCCCTTCATGGCATCGACATGCAGCAAGCGTTGTTGAATCTTGGGCGGCTTGTTCTTGGGGTGGTCGGCGGAACTCATCGAACAGGCCCCTGCAGCCTGGCTCTGCGGGGCGACTTTCTTTTTTTGAACGCTGGGAAAGAGCGGGTGAATCGATGGACTCTGCGGCACGAAGCCTCAAGGCAGAGCCATGCTTTTCATGAGCCCAAACACTAGACAGCCGCACAGCAAGGCTTGCTGTGCGGCTGTTCGAGAAGAGCGGCAATTATAGAGTTCGGGGTAACTTCCCTTAGAACCGAGCCCCTAGATCGGGCTCAGGTCGGCCCAGGCTCCAGTCAGAGCTTGATACCCGCCAGCTCCGCACTCTTGCGTGGGTTGATCAGATTGACGCGGCCGGGCTTGCCATCGGCGCCGCTCATGCGCTCGGCGCCTTGCAGGATCAAGGCCTTGACTTCGGCGGGCTTGAGTTCCGGCTTCAAGGCGATCAGCTTGGCGGCCAGATTGGCCACCTGCGGGCTGGCCATGCTGGTGCCGCTGAGCTTCATGCGCACGCCGCCGGGGATGGGTGCATCCACCTCAAAGCCATTGGCATGCACCACCACCGTTTTGCCAAAGGTCGAGAAGCTGGTCTCGCTGCCCGAGCGATCCACCGCGCCGGCGGTGATCAAGTTGGGCAAGGACAGGCCGGCGGGGATGTACTCCTCGAAGTCGGCGCTATTGTCCTCATTGCCGGACCCGGCCACGAACAAGATCTCGGGCGCGCCGGCGATGGCCGCATTCAAAGCATCGCGCTCGATCTTGAACAAGCGCAGCGCCTCGGCCTTGCGCTGCTCGGGCGTGCCGCCGAGGTTGTGATACGCCATCATCATCTCGTAAGCGCTGGGGCCATAGCGCCAGCTCATATTGACAACGCGCACCCCGGCGCTCTTGAAGCCTTGCACCAGCGTGCCGTAGTTGGCCGCCGTCAGGCGCGAGCGTGCTTCCGAGGGTTTGGACGGCTCGGTCTTGTGGCTCCACAGCATGGTGGCGGCATAGACCTGGGCGAAAGGGTTGCCGTCCACCGCAATGCCCGCCACATGGGTGCCGTGCACATAGAGGCCGGCCAAGGCCATGTCCTCACCAAAGCCCTTGGCCTGCTCGGCCTTCAAGCCGCCCAGGGTGGCGCGGAACTGGCGCGAGTCGGGGGTGTCCAGCGCGGCGCGTTGGTCCATGGCGCCCTTGATCATGCTGCGCAGCTGCGGCCAGCGCGGCTCGGCCTCACCCAGCGGGCGCAGCAGGTCTTTGGAAGGCTGACCTTCATCGGTGAAGGCCAAGCCCTTGGCCGCGCCGGTCTTGAACAAGGCCAAGTCCACGCCCGAATCCCACACGCCGATCAGCACCGGCTTGGCCTTGGCATCGGCGGGGATGCTGAAGGTGCGTGGCGTCCAGATATCGGCCTTGGCCACCGTCTTGCTATTGGCGTCCAGCACCTGCTGCAGGCCGGCCACGATGGCGGCCTTGTTGGGGCCGAGCAATTCCATCTGCATGCGGGTGCCAACGATGGCCTGCGCCAGCTGTGCGGGCACCACCATCTGGCCGTTTTGCGCCATCACATCGAGTTGGGCCTTGAAGCTGCCAATCATCAGCTCGGGGTTGAAGGTCTCGACCCCGCCGCGATTGGCCTTGATGGTGTCTTGCACCTCGGCCCAGTTCATTGCCCCATAACGGCGCGCCACCTCGGCGCTGAGCCAGGCGGCGTCGCGCTTCTCCAATTGCTGTTGCGCCAGCAAATCGGTCAGCACGCCGCTGGTCTGCTTGCCGGCGGGCTTTTCTTGCAGGGCGCGGGCCTTGGCGGTCCAGCCCGGCACGGCAGCCCAGTCACCGCGCAGCTGCGCCAGGCTGGCGAGTGCTCCATAGGCTTCGCGCAGGGTGGCGGCGTCCTTGATGTCATAGGCGGCCAGATCGGCCTGAATGTCGGCTTCCAACTGTGCGCCCAGGGGCTTCAGCGCAGCCAGCGGTGCGCTCAGATAAGCACTGGGCAGCTGGGCCAGGGTGTAAGTGCGGCGCGGCAGTTGATCGGCGCTGGTGATGACTTTGCGCTCGGCTGGCGCCGCAGCCGTGGTGCTTGTCGAGGTTGCGGTTTGTGCCAAGGCGGGCACAGCGGCCAAGCTCGCAGCGCACAGCAAGGCGGCTGAGGCAACTGCGGTCAGAGGGCTGAAAAAGTGAGAGGACGAAGTGTTCATCAAGCTGCGGCTCCACAGGGTTTGAAAGGAATGGTCGGCAGAATATCCAGGCCCCTCCTGTCGCGAAGGCCTCAGGCGCCGAGCTGCAGAATCCTTGTCATCAACAGCAGATTTGAGCGGATCAGGCGATCCGCACCTCAAGCCGACGAAGCCAGCGCCTCGCGCACAAAGCGCACCAGCGCCCGCGCGGTTTCCGAGCCCACCGGCATGGGCAAGGTCAGCGCCTGAATCCACTCGCCCTCCTTCACCACCATGCGCCAGCCCGGCAATAGGTCGACCAGGCCGGACTGCGGGCCAACACAAAAGTCTGGGCACAGCACCACCCCGTCGCCATGACGTGCCATCGCCAGCAAGGTGTCCAGATCATTGCCCCAGGCGCTGGCGCGCAAATGCAGCTCATGCCGCTCGTCGGCCTCGGCCGCGTTATCCCGCACCCAAACGCTATGGCCCCCTTCTTCATGGGTGCCGATCAAGAGACAAGGCTGCTGCGCCAAGTCCTGAGGGCCGGCCAGCGGCACCCGCCCTGCCGCGCCATACGCGCGCACGGCATAACGCATGAGCGGCTGCGCCACCCAGTCCTCGGGCGGCTGGGCGGTGGCGCGAAAAGCCAGGTCCACGCCTTCGCGCAGCAGATCCACCCGCCGATACGTCATCAGCAACTCATAACGCAGCGCCGGGTGCAAGCTCTGAAAGCGCGCCAACAAAGGCGCCAAGACATGGTTGCCAAACACCGGCGCGGTGCTGATGCGCAAGGTGCCGCTGAGCTGGTCGCGCTCGCTGCGCAAGGCCAGGCGGGCGCCCTCGGCGGCCTCCAAGACAGCGCGGGCCTTGGCCTGCAGGCGCCGGCCGGCTTCGGTCAAGCTCAAGCTGCGGGTGCTGCGGGCGAACAAGGCCAGGCCTACCGCCGCCTCAATGGCCGCCACCTTGCGGCTGACTGCCGCCCGCGTCAGGCCCAGTTCGCGCGCGGCACGCGCAAAGCTGCCGGCCTGCGCAATGCGGGCGAAGAGCTCCAGCGCATTGGCGTCCAAGGCCTGGTCGGCCGCGGTGCGGCGGCTGCGCGGAATGCTGGGGGGCGGCTTGATTGTCAACTGATTGATACCAATGTGTGGCTTTGATGCAGTCTATTCGCTCCCGCATTGCCAATCTAGACTGAGCGCCATTGAACAGCCCCCTGAAGAGAAACGCGCCATGTCCCAAGCATCAACAACGCCAGACAGCCCGAGCAGCGGCCACAGCAACGCCATCCAGCTGCGCTGCGCCGATGGTCGGCTGCTGCAGGCGCGCTGGCACAACCCGGCTGGGCCGGTGCGGGCTGTGGCGGTGATCAGCCCGGCCATGGCCGTGGCCAGCCCCTTTTACAAAGGCTTTGCCGAGTGGTTGGCCGGACGCGGCTATGCGGTGCTCAGCTATGACTACCGCGGCATTGGCCCCAATCTGAAAGGCCATGTGCGGCAAGAACCCGCCGGGCTGCGCGACTGGGCGCGTCTGGACATGGCCGCCGCCCTGCGCGCCGGCCACAAGCGCCGGCTGGCCGCGCAAGAAGCGCAAGGCCAGAAGCTCGGCCTGCTGATGATTGGCCACTCTTTTGGCGGCCAGGCGATTGGTCTGGCCGAGGGCTTTGAGCAGGCCGATGCCTTGCTAGGCGTGGCCGCGCAGGCCGCCGACTGGCGCTTCTGGGCCGGGCTGCAGCGCATCAAGGCGGCGCTGTTCTTCCACGCCCTGCTGCCGGCTTTTGGCCATGCCTTGGGCCATGCGCCGGGCTGGCTGCTGGGCCCGCGCGCCCAGGGCCTGCCCAAAGCGGCCGCGCTGGACTGGGCCCGCTGGGGCCGCCGCAAAGGCTATTTGTTCACCGACCCAAGCTTGCGCGCCGAACTGGGCTACGACCGCTTCACCGGCCCGGTGCATTTGTGGAATGTGACGGACGACACCTTGTTCGGCCCCGGCCCGGCCGTCGATCACCTGGGCCGGCAATTCAGCGGCGCCCAGGTTCAGCGCCTGACCTTGGACCCGCAGCAACTCGGCCTACGCGCCATTGGCCACTTCGGCATGTTCCGCCGCGACCTGGGCGAGCGCATCTGGCCGCTGCTACTGGGTCCGGTGGAGCAAGCCACGCCGGTCTTGCGGCAAAGCCTGCTGGCTTGAAAACCGCGCCTACAGAGGCTGCAAGGCTTGCCGCACCAGCCATTGGCCCTTGGGCGGCAAAAGCTCTGACAAATCCATGCTGTCCAAACGCGCCCGATCCAAGATCTCGATCTTCGGGCTGACTCGTTTCGGCAAGACCTGACCCTGCAGCGCACGCACGGCCAAATCGACGCTGATGCGAGCCTGGGTCACCGGTTTATCGGTGGGCGCGGCCAAGACCAGACCTTTCCTGATGTTGGCCACGATCTCTTCGTTGACGTAGTAGGCCAAAAGTTTGGGCTGTGCTGCGGGCCGCTGACTCAAATAGCGGGCCGCGAACTCGATGGCAACCGCATTGCCAATGATGTAGTCCGGTGAGCCGAACTCCGCCAGATGCTTGCGCACCAAGGTTGACTGCGAAGCCGCGTCGGTCGGCCCGTAGCCGCCAAAACTCAGATCGACCGCCTCACCGACAAGCCGGCTCTTGAGGCCGCGCTCGCCATCCTGCACCCAAGTTGCACCGGCTGGCCCGGGAAACCAGGCCACTCGCACCCTGCGCTCCCCGGCGTGGCGCAATAAATAGTCGACCGCCTGCCTGGACATGTCTGCAAAACTCACCAGTGAACGACTGGTGGTCTGGGCGCTGACACCGTTGATCAAATCGATCACGGGTTTGCCGTCCTTGATGGCTGCCTCAATTTCTTGGTTCAAGCCATCTGCACTGATGGCTCCGATGATGAAGGCCTGCGCACCTAGCGCGACGCAATCCGCCCACTGCTTCTTTTGCATTGGCAGGTCGGCATAGCTGTTGGCGTGGTAGATACCCATTTGCAAGCCTTGGCGCTTGGCCTCTTCCGCCAAGCCCCATGACACACCCCACCAATACCGGTCCCGCCCATTGGGTAGCAAAGCGCAGATTCGCCAAGCCTTGTTGCTGGCGGCAGGCAGCAAGGTCCAGCGTTGCTCCTTGCCATCGACCACAAGCTCATAGCTCGGCGAAGTCACTTGGGCCTTCGCGACGGGGAAAGAAAGGCCCAGCGCCAGCGCACAAAAACTAAGCGCCCTTGCAACTGCCTTCCGCCGCAACAACTCTGTCCTACGCATTCGGACCCCAAGAAGAGACATGCGCCGGATCTTACTCAGTCGCCCATGAGGCAAAAAAGCAAAGCCGGCACAGACTCTTGAGCGGCGAAGGCAAGCCGATCAATCAAGCCTGCGCTTGGCTGGCGGCCGCCAAGGCCAAGGGCAAGTAGCCGGCGAGCGACTTGCTTTGAATGTCGTCCAGGCTGCGCAGTTTGAGATGGCGGCGCCCCTTGCCTTCACCTTCCAGATGGCCCCAAGGGTCTTGGATCAAGGCGCCATGCCCAAACTCCACCGAGACGTGGGCCTTGTAGGCGAACACGCCACAGAACTGCAGCCCCGAGCTGAACAAGATGCCACCGTACTTCAGCTCCTCGCTCAGGGGCTGGTACTGCGTCTTCAGCAGCGCTCGCACGGCTTCGACGATCTGAAAGTTCAGCTCGCTCATCAAGCGAATGTCTTCCAGCCAGGTTTGAA
>NZ_JBMLSK010000166.1:0-1012 GCF_049240545.1 Roseateles sp.
TGCGAACGGCTTGGTGGGTGCGGCAGCAACGTCTTCCTGTCAGCAAGTACAGACCCGTCCAAGCCCTCGCAGGCACTTCGACAGGCTCAGTGCGAACGGCTTGGCGGGTGCGGCAGCAACGTCTTCCTGTCAGCCTCCACACCCCATGGCTGCGGTGGGCGCTCGCGCGGAGGCCGACTCTCGGGAAGAAACCGGCTCTCGGGAAGAAACCGGCTTTCGCGAAGAAGCCCGCGATCGCAAAGAATCCCGTTCGGGCTGAGCCTGTCGAAGCCCCCGCAAGCGCTTCGCTCAGTACAGACCCGTCCAAGCCCTCGCGAGCACTTCGACAAGCTCAGTGCGAACGGCTTGGTGGGTGGCGGCAGCAACGTCTTCCTGTCAGCAAGTACAGACAGACCCGTCCAAGCCCTCTCGGGCACTTCCACAGGCTCAGTGCGAGCGGCTCTGAAGGTCCGACAGCACCGGCTGCTTGCGCGATGGCACCTGTTCCGGAGGCATCGGCAACGCGTCCACCGCCTCGCGCAGGGCCTTGCCCGGCTTGAAGTGGGGCACCAGCTTCTCGGGGATGGTCACCTGCGCGCCGCTGCGGGGGTTGCGCCCCAAACGCGGCGGCCGACGGCTGATCGAGAAGCTGCCAAACCCGCGGATCTCAATGCGGTGCCCGCGCGCCAGGGCGTCGGACATCGCATCGAGAATGGTCTTGACTGCGAACTCGGTGTCGCGCTGCGTGAGCTGCGCGAACCGCTCGGCCAGACGAAGCACCAGATCCGAACGGGTCATGGACGTCAGCCGTTGTTGCTGTTGTCGAGCTTGGCGCGCAGCAGGGCGCCCAGGCTGGTGGTGCCGGCGTTCTCGCGCTCGTTGTTCTGCGACAGGCGCTGCATGGCTTCCTGCTGGTCGGCCACGTCCTTGGCTTTGATGGACAGCTGGATCGAGCGGGCCTTGCGGTCCACGTTGATCACCATCACGGAGACGTCGTCTCCTTCCTTCAGCACGTTGCGCGCGTCTTCCACGC
>NZ_JBMLSK010000167.1:0-1732 GCF_049240545.1 Roseateles sp.
AGGAGGTGCGGGTCAATCTGGCAGCGCTCAGAAACCGCCCCGACTGGTGCGACCACCAGTGCTATTTCGTGTCGCTCAAGGATGGGCGTTTGGGGCCGCTTTTCTCCCTCTTTGTGGCTACGCTTCCTGCCCGTCTTGCTGCAACTGAGTTTGCAACGATGTCGCAGCAGAGTTTGATTCTGGGAATCAATGTGCAGTTTGCCGACGCCACGGACGACGAGCTGTTTCTGACCGTCAACATGAACCAGCGATGCCGCGACGCTGATATCTCAGTTGACGGTGATTTGGCTCTTGAGTGGAGCCAGGCGGCTTCAAGCGGAACACACAGAACCTTATTGCTGCCGCACCTGCGCTTGTCGGCTCCGTCAACCATCGCAGCCGATGGCCAGGCAACGATCACTATTCAGCTTGAGGACGCTGCTGAACACCCGATTGAAAGGCAGGCAACCGTCTATCTGGAAGCGGTCTCAGGTGTATTACCTCGGGCCAGGGTCACCACCATTCAGGGCACTGCCGCCGTCCCTGTATTTGCCACTGGTTTGAGCCCAGGTGAGCAGGTTCGCATCAAAGCAGGCTGGAAGTACTTTCCCGGCGTGGACGACATCACGCTTGAGGTTGTCTGATGCTCCAAGCGCTGTTTGCGGTCCCAGTCCTCGTAACGGAACTGGGCATATCTGAACGCGAACGCAGCGTTCTCTGCGAGCGTGCCCTGGCCGCATACCGGGCCAACAACACGAACGGGAAACCCTGGTCTAGAGCTAACCGGGAGTCTCTGGCAGTCCAAGAGCCGGTTTTTGAGGCTCTCTTTGCCATGGTCGCTAGGGCGGCAGAAGTTGCATTTGGGGTCCGTGTCGTATCCATCACCGGTCGCGAACTGGTTCAGTTTGATGGCGATTTTGTCCCTCCGCATGTTGAGCCATCTATGCTGTCTGCCATCTACTGGATAGATGCCGCAGCTGAACCCAAGCATGCGTGTGGGGATCACAACGGATCGCTGGTCCTTCAAAGCCCAGTGGGCCCCTTTGGCACCAAGGTACTGCCAACTGAGGAGAGGGTTCGGTTCATCGATCCGATGCCTGATCGCCTACTGGTTTTTCCAAGCCATCTGGTGCACTTTGGCCACGTCTACCGTGCGCCGACACCAAGCGTCGAGGTTCACTTCGAAATGGAGATTGCGTGATGCGCGCAGTCAATTTCTACCAATAGGAAACCATGAGTACTTTTGTCATTCATACCGTCATTCCGGGCGGACCAGCTGGTCCAACCCTCCGATACGACAACCAGACCTCGGAACTCACCAACCTGCAAACCGGGCAGCCGGTTGTGAGGTCCTTTGCGGCCGTCCAGCCCGCAAGTCAACCTTTCGCCACCAGCAAAGACACCCCGGCTCGAAAAGATTCGCCTCGGGTCTTGAAGATCTCTCTTGGCCTGTCATGCAATTACGAGTGTGAGTACTGTTCTCAGCGCTTTGTGCCACGCGCGGCTGAGACGAATCCTGCTGAAGTTCACGCCTTCGTTGCGGGGCTAGATGGATGGGTGACCGTGCCGCCAGAGCGTATTGAGTTCTGGGGCGGGGAGCCCCTGGTTTACACCAAGACCCTGCGTCCGCTCGCTAACGCCCTTCGTCGTAAGTATCCAGACGCTGGCTTTTCAGTGATCACCAACGGATCACTGCTGAACGCCGACATCAATCAATGGCTGGATGACATGGGCTTTAGTGTTGGCATCTCTC